>JBJEXV010000029.1:0-119922 GCA_051886175.1 Candidatus Coprovivens sp.
AAATTAATCTTTCTTTTCTTCTTCGTATAATTCTGGATTCTTTTCAGGTATTGTACAACCGTCTGGTTCAAATAAGCAAGTTGTACATTCACTAAATGCTGAATCATCATAAGCATCTATTAAGTTATCTACTGCCCAATAAACTATTGTCGGCATGAAGAATATTAATGCAGCAGCTGCAAATCTTTTTAAGAATTTTGGTACCATACCTGATACGTCTTCTGATTTACCAGATACTACTGCTTTATAACATTCTTTTAAACACATAAATATTAATAGTAATGGTAATAGGATTTTAACTATAATAAGTACTATGCCTAATAACTTTAGTAATTGTAATGTTTCTCTAAATTCACATATATCGAAATCTACTACCGTTTTAGCTAATACTGGATGTGCTATACATAATGCTAAAAAGATTAGTAATAGTAAGATATTCTTATATTTTTTTACTACTTTTGTCATTTTATCACCTATTAATATAATAAACTATTTTGAATAAATAGTAAATAAAGTATATTTTATTTTACTTTTAATATACTTTATTAGGTGATTATATGATTAATAAACAAAGTTTGTGGTTTACGATGTTATTCAGTATTATTTTAGTACTTAGTATATTTTATGTAAGTATGGGTGAAGATAATGTTAAAGAATTTGTTAATGAAGATATTGTCACTGATGATAGTAGTTTAGTTATTAGTGAAAGTACTGAATTAGTTAGTTTAAGAATATCTAGTGATGAGGAAGTACAAAATACGATGAATGAACTTAAGAATACTCTGCTCAGTGATGTTGCTACTATTGAAGAAAAGAATGATGCTTATAATGAGTTGTTAGTTTTATCTAATATTAAAGGTGAAGAAGAAAAGTTAGAAGGTATTTTATCTAAGGAGTTTAAAGTAGATTCTTTTGTTAAGATAAGTTCTAATGGTATTACTGTTGTAGTTGATGCTGATAAGGATAGTTACGAAGATGCTAATAAGATAATTAGAAGGATACAAGAAGAATATGAAGATGAAAAGTATATAACTGTTAAGTTTAATTAACAGTATTTTTTAATACTCATATAATATATTGATGATGGAAGTGATATGTATGAGTATTTTAACTAAGAGAGAAAAAGAGATATTTGATTTATTAGTAATTAATTATAGTACTAGTGATATAGCTATTAAGTTAGGTGTTAGTGAAAAGACAGTTAGGAATCATATATCTAATGTAATACAGAAATTAGGTGTTAGTAGTAGATCACAAGCAATTATTGAACTATTGAAGGTTAAAGAAGTTAGTTTGTTTTAAAGTCCTTAAGAGGACTTTTTTATATGTTTATTAATATAATTAATTATGGTGATTTGATGATTTATAATAGTTCTTTAAGAAGGTTTGTTATTGGTACTTTATTTTTATTTGTAGGTGTTTTGTTATATAAGTATCCAGATAATTTAGTATATAGTGAGGATATTGAAGATAGTTATGTAAAGGAGGTTTATTTGGGTGATAAGAATAATTATGTATCTTTAGTTAATGTGAGTTGTAGTAATAATAAAGATAAAGTTAAGGAAGTATTTGAGTGTATTAGTAATGGTAAGTTGCATAGTAGTTTTGTTAGTTATATTCCTGATGGAACTAAGTTAATTAGTTATAGTATTGATGGAAGTTTATTGAAGTTAAATTTTAGTAAGGAGTTTTATAATGTAAGTTTAGAAAATGAAGTTAAGTTAATTGAGATGTTAGTTTATTCTTTTACTAGTATTGATGGTGTTGATGAAATTATGTTGTTTGTTGATGGTAAGTTGTTAAATTATTTACCTAATAGTAATAATGTATTGCCGACTATATTAGATAGAGATTATGGAATTAATAAGGTTATTGATATAGATAGTATAAGTAATACTGTTAGTTTTAATGTATATTATTTAGGTAAGGAAGATGAATATTATTATATTCCTATTACTTATGTAATGAATAATGATAATGATGTAGTTGAGATGATTGTTAGGAAGTTAAAGAATAATGGAATTAATAGTAGTTTATTAACTCATTTAACTAGTAATGTAGATGTAGTTAGTTATGATATTAATGGTGGTAATATGGATGTGTTATTTAATAAAGAATTGGAAAGTATTATGAAAGATAGTTTATTAGAAGAAGAAATTAAATATATGTTAGTTATGTCTTTTGCTGATAGTTTTGATATAGATGTCAGTAATATTGAAATTTATTTTTAAAAATATTAAGTTATACTTGCATTATTTAATTTTGTGTATTATAATTAGTTTGTTCCGTGAGTTTTACGACCTCGTAGCTCAGCTGGATAGAGCAATCGCCTTCTAAGCGATCGGTCAAGTGTTCGAATCACTTCGGGGTCACCATTTTAAAAATTACTGTACTTTTAGTACAGTTTTTTTGTTGGTTAATTTAAATAAATAAGAGAAGGTTTTACCCTTCTCTTTTTATGTTTAATAGTACTGTTTGTGTTGCGCACCATATTATTAATATAACTAATACTATGTAGTTTGTAATACCAGCACTCATGCTTATAAATTGTAATGCTAACATGAAACCTATATGCATTATTATAGATACTATAGTTAATGTTAGTGCTGTAAGTCTTTTGCCTCTTTTCTTATCGATACTTAGGATTCCAACTAGAATGTAATATCCGATAAGAATTAGCGTTCCAAATGAGTTTAAGAATGCTAATATATCATATATTTCTGATGGAATTTCGGTTGTATTTATGAGTTCATATATTACTGAGAATAATGGAAGACTATATGTGTTTAGTGTAAGTGAACACATTACTAAAACGAATATAAGGGCAAAACTTAATCTTTTTTCGTGATTAATCATTTCGTAATCAATTGGTTTTTTTACTCTTTTTCTTTCTTTTGGAGGAACTGGTTTTGGTTGTTCTTCTGTTTTTACATCTTCGTATATTTCAACAGTTGGTATTACGCTTGTTTCTTCTAAATTTTGTTTTTTAGTAGGTTTATCTTCATCTTCATATATTACTACTGTAGGAATTATACTTGTTTCTTCTAGATTATCTTTTTTTATTTTAGGATCATAATCTAGTGGTACTACAGCTTCAATTGGTTCTACTGCTTCTACTGGCATTACTGGTTTTAAAGTATGGAATTTAAATATAAAACCGCAATTGCTACATTTATCTATTGGTAAATTTAATTTTTCTTTACAATTAGGACATACAATTTCTTTTTTCATTTTTTACACTTCCTTATATTATATATAATACCACATAAAAAAGAAAAGTTGTTATCTTTTCTTTTATGATAAGTCAAAAGATGATGGATTTGTAACTGTATCCCCATTTAATACTAGTTTTTTAACTCTACCATTGTATCTTAACATTGCATTTTCGGCTTTTATTAAGCTTCCTGATATTAAGTTATTTAAATCTCTCATACTTTGTTCGTGTGTTTGTAAATGTTCGATTAATGCATCGATATATTCTTTTGAATCTACTAGTTCTACACCAAATTGTGCTTGGTAACGTTTCTTTTTTAGTAAATATTCACTTATTTTTGATTCTAGAATAACTCTTTTTTTAATATCGTTACTTAATTCGTAATAAGGGATTATATGAGGTATTCTAGTAATAAGTTCTCTACTGAATGCAGTTGATTCGTATAGTTTTTGAATATTGAATGTACCTTTGGTTTCTGCTATTGCAGGTGAAGAGAATCCGATAGATTTTTTTGATGCTGTAAATACATCACTGAATGCCCCTAGGAATACTTTAGATAACATGAACGTATCGAAATTATAATCTTTTTGTTGTTTATCTATTTGGAATTGTTCACCTTCAATAAATTTTAACATTATTTGTTTTAGATCTTCTTTGGTATCTGTTCCAACATTACCTATTTTATCGAATTCATCGAATACTATCATAGCTTTTTGAGCTTTATTTAAATCACCATTACACATTACTATTAAGCTATATAAGACATCTTCTAGTGATGTTCCTTTAATACCTTGTGGTACTAAGTTAATTGTATTTACGAATACAAATGGTAGATTTAGGTATTCTGCTGCCACTTTAAATGTTGCTGTTTTACCAGTACCTGTAGGTCCAGGTATTAGAATTGATTCTGTACCAAATTCTTTTGTAGAATAATAATTCATTGTAAGTATAGTAGCAATATCACTTATTTCATCATCATGACCAAAAATTCTTTCTTTTAAGTATTGTTCTAAACCTTCTACACTTATTTCTGATGTTCTTATAGGAAGTGTGCTAGGTATTTGTTTTACATCGTGATTGCCTTCTATTAGAGGTTTAACAGGACATTCTGTATCTACTTTAACTATTTTTCCTTGTTCTAATGTAACACTTGTTACACCATCTTTTTTATAAACATTCTCTATTGAACGCATGTTCTTTTGTAATCTAAGTAATTCTGCTCTTACTTCTTGTGGTGTATCTATAGATAATAATAATGATAAGGCATCTTCATTTAGTACTACTGCAGGTTGTTCATTATGTAGTTCATATGTTTCTCTTGGATTATCAGATTTTACTGTACTAATATTATATTTTCTTTTTCTTATTTTTCCATCTTTTAATAATTCAACTATAATTACTTTATCTTTTTCTTCCGTTAAATAGTATTGTTTTAAGAATTCAACATCTTCCATATTATACATAGCTTTTAATTGTTCTTCAGTTACTATACTATCTACCACTGTACGATTTTCTTTATAATCTACATCAGTAATTGGATGTGTGTAGACTCTATCTGAATAGAAACATCCACTTACTGAATATCCTTCTACTAAGTTGATCGGTATTAGAATATAAGTTGTATCATCTAATTGAGCTTTAAAATATCTTATACCATACTCATTTGTTGCCATATAAATTCACCCTTTTTGTTTTTGTATAAGTATATATTATAATTTAATACAAAGAAAAAAGCAAACGTTTAGTTTGCTTAAATTGCTAATAATTCATCTTCTTTTTCTTTTAATTTTTCGTCAACTTTTTTAGTATATTCGTTAGTTAATTTTTGTACTTCATCTAACATAGTTTTTTCGATATCTTCTGGAATTGATTCGTCTTTCTTGATATCATCATTAGCTTCTTGACGAACTTTTCTAATAGCTACTTTAGCGTCTTCTGATACTTGTTTAGCTTGTTTAACGTATTCTCTTCTTCTTTCTTCAGTTAGTTGAGGAATAGTTAAAATGACACATTCTCCATTATCTGTAGGATTAATCCCTAAGTTAGCTTCTTGGATAGCTTTAACAACATCTTTTAAACATCCTTTATCAAAAGGTTTGATCATAAGTGTTTTAGCTTCTGGAACTGTAATATTAGCTAAACTTTGGATTGGTGTCGGTGTTCCATAGTATTCAACCATAATTCCGTTTAAAATTGCTGGATTTGCACGTCCTGCTCTAATACTAGATAATCTATTATCCATTACTTCTAGAGCTTGCATCATCATTAGTTCAATACTTTCATCTATCATATATATTCTCCTCTTTCTTTCAAATTAATTATAAAGCATTATTATTTATTATTCAAATAATATTTATTAATTGCATTAGTTATTCCTGCATTAAATTCTTGTTTTTTTTCTTCAGTCCAGTATTTAGATGGTTTTTCAGTATTTTTCATTGCTACTGTATCAGTATTATAGTATAAAACTTTACCATCTTTGATTATATAGAATGAAGGAGCTAGTAAGTTGGAATCAGTTCCATCAGTAGTTACTAGTGATCCTTTAAGTAAGTTTACTATTGCATAGTAATTAGAATTTAATTGTGCTTTATCATTATTGATATCGTAATGATATACATTTTTAATATCAGATACTTCAATTACTTTATCTAGTTCTTCTACATAATACTTTGACCATTCTGATTTATGATTTCCAATTACTACTAAGTGTTTACCATCGTTTTCTAGTAAGTTAATGAATTTTCCGCCACCAATTACTGTATATTGTTTATCATTTAATCCTTCGTAGTAATCGCTTATTTCAATAATATCTGGTTTACTATTGTCTTTGTATTTTTCGCTTATGAGCACGAAACATACTCCTAATGCTATAAATAATACTAAGTAAATTGCTTTTCTTAATAATCCTTTTCTTCTCATATGTTCACTTCCTAATAACAATTATATCATGATTATGTTTTATTCGAAGAAAAAAAAGAACCTTTTGACAGGTTCTTTTTTATTAGCCATTAATTTGAGCCATTACTTCTTCAGCGAAGTTGTCTTGACGTTTTTCAATACCTTCACCTACTACGAAGCTTGTACTACTAACTAATTCTCCTCCATTGTTAGTTACGTATTTAGTTACATCTAAGTCGCCATCTTTGATGAATGCTTGTAAAGCTAAGCAGATTTCTTTATAGAATTTGTTAATTCTACCTTCAACCATTTTTTCAGCTATATCAGCAGGTTTTCCTTCATTCATAGCAAGTTCTTTTTGAACTTTTCTTTCGTTTTCTACTACTTCAGCAGGAACATCTTCTTTAAATACATATTTAGGTTTCATAGCTGCATGTTGCATTGCTACATCTTTAGCAACTTCTTCATTAGCACCTTTAACTACTGATAAAACAGCAATTTTTCCACCCATATGTAAGTATTTTCCGAAGTTTTCATCATCATTCTTTTCGATAACAGCAACACGTCTGAAATCTAATTTTTCTCCGATTTTAGCAGTTTTAGCAATCACGTAATCTTTGATTGTTCCATCTTCGAAAGCTAATTGGTTAGCTTCTTCTAATGTTTTAGCGTCACTATTTAAAATAGTTTCACCAATGTTTTTGATCATTTCAGTAAATTCTTCATTCTTACTTACGAAGTCAGTTTCAGCATTTACTTCGATCATAACAGCTTTATTTCCCTTTATAAATATATCGGCTAAACCTTCAGCAGCAATTCTTGCTTCTTTTTTACCAGCTTTAGCGATACCTTTTTCACGTAACCAATCTACAGCAGCTTCAAGATTTCCATCGCATTCAGCTAATGCTTTTTTGCAATCCATCATACCTGCACCAGTTTGTTCACGTAATTCTTTTACTAAGCTTGCACTTATCATAATGTAACCTTCTTTCTTACTTAAAAAATTTATATTATTCACTTAAAGATGCGATTAATTCATCTTTTTTCATTGTAGAGTATCCTTTGATACCAGAAGCTTTAGCTATTGCTTTTAATTCAGTTAAAGTTTTAGCACTTAAATCTTCAGTTGCTTCTTCAACTAATTCTTCAGTAACTTCTTCAACTACTACTTCTTCAGCAACTGGAGCTTCTACTTTTTCTTCTTTTTTTGATTCTTTTTTGTCTTCTTTTTTAGCTTTTTTATCTTCTTCAGTAACGTAGTCGATAATTTCTCCTCCGTTAGCTTCAGCGATAGCGTTTCCTAATACTCCTAAAACAACTTTAACAGCTCTTACAGCGTCATCGTTACCAGGAATAACAAAGTCAACGTCATCTGGATCACAGTTAGTATCAACGATACCAAATACTGGGATATTTAATTTTCTTGCTTCTCTGATTGCATTGATTTCTTTTTTAGGATCAACGATAATCATAGCTTGTGGTAATTTATTCATTTCTCTAATACCACATAATAATTTATTTAACTTATCATATTCTTTTTTAAGTTCAATAACTTCTTTTTTAGGTAATACTTCGAATGTACCGTCTTTTTCCATTTTTTCAATTTGTTCTAATCTTTTAATTCTACTTCTGATAGTACGGAAGTTTGTTAATGTTCCTCCTAACCATCTTTCAGTAACATAGAAAGAATTTGTTCTTTCTGCATTTTCTCTTGATGCTTCTTGTGCTTGTTTTTTAGTACCTACAAATAAGAAAGTACCTCCATTTGCAGCAATTTTATTAATTTCTGCATATGCTTCTTCGATTTTACTTAAAGTTTTTTGTAAATCGATAATATAAATATCATCTCTAGTAGTAAAGATGTATTCTTTCATTTTTGGATTCCATCTTTTTGTTTGGTGTCCAAAATGAACTCCAGCTTCTAATAAATAACTTAAAGAAACTACGGCCATAAAAATTCCCTCCTTCGTTATGTCACCTGCGAGCTTCTTCCTTATACCTCACCTCTTCGGCACTCGAGATATAAGTCCACTACACATGTTTATTTGCTTTTTAAAGCCGCAAATATTGTAACAAAAAAAAACACTTTTAACAAGTGCTTTTAGTTATTTTCTTATATTAATTTTGTTTTGGTTTAATTGTATAAGTAGCAACTGATAAATCACCGTTTTTATTAGCAGCGAAATCGTCGTTAACATCACATACGAAATCTGATGCAGCTATAACATCAAATGGCTTAGTTCCAACTACATTAGTATCTACTACTTTAGTAATTTTTCCTGTTCCACCTGGTACAGCTATTTTAGAATAATCTCCATCTTTTCTTACTTCAGTAACAACTGTTACAGTTTCAGTAACTTGTCTGTAACCTTTATCACCTTTTAATACATAACCTTCTGGTAATGTGAAATAAGATGCAGATGATCCTTTAACTTCGTCGTTAATTATTGTCGGATCGATATATTCATCGCGAGTTACTTCTACAGTAACTAATGCAATATTTCGACCATCGTTTGTATAATATTCATCTAATATTTCACAATATTTAACGCCTTTTTCGTTTAGTACTTGAACTAATACTCTACCATCACAGATTTTTGTATCATAGTTCATTGAAGAATAAATAGTTTCATCTAATGAACATACATCATATGATTGATACATTGATACGATACCTGTAGTATTCTTTTTAGCTTCAGTATAAGCTATATGTTCAGATAATTTTTTATATCCGATAGCTCCACCTACTATTCCACCAATACCTAATGATGCGATTAGTAACCAAGTAACTACTTTTTTACCTTTTTGTTTTTTAGCTCCAGTAGATTTTTCTATTGGATCTTGTTCTACTTCTATAACTGTTTGTTGTTTTTTTGCTTCTGACATTTTTATAGTCCCCCTTTAATTCGGTGTTTTAACTTTACCACAATATATGGAATTGTGCAAATTTTTCTTTACTTATACATTAATATTTCGATGATAAAACCGCCTTTTTTAGTATTTTTTAGGATACCATTATACTTATATTTACCATATTTTCGTATAGAAAAGGTGTCTCCAATGTTTAATTGGTACGTTGGTTTAGTTATTTCGTTATAATTATAGATAATTTCTTTGTTTTTGAACTTTTCTAATACTTCATTTCTACTAGTGCCTATAAGGGTCGAAATTACGTTATCTATACGTAATGAAGAGACAATTATCTCCTTTTTTATGTATTCTTGAGCAAAATTATGACTTAATTCTATTGGAACTTCTTCTATTTCAACTGTATTTGACTTAATTTCAGTAATATTATAGGTAATAAAGTCTTTTAACGAAGGTAATACAAAGATATAGAATTCATCTTTATACTTGATTATGTCACCAAATGTATCTTCTTTTAAACCAAGAGAAAATATAACACCCATTATGTCTTGATGACGTAAATTAGTGCTATTTTTAATCTTTAATAATGATATGTTTGGTTCTTGTTTATCATAAAGTATTACTTTATTAGATTCTGGATATAGTTCATATATATTAAAGGTATTTTTCTTTAGTTTTCTATTTATTTCCCATAATTCTTTTGGAGAAATAAAATTTGTATAGCCTTTGCTATACAAATTATCTATTATTTTTTCGATATTATAGATATTTTTCATGTTTTTTCTTAAGTTTATTAATCTTATTATTAATAATAGAACATAGAAGTACTATTAAACCATTTAAAATACTATATCCGAACATTATGTAGTATGCAGTTGTATACTTTTTACTTATTAAATAGAAAACTATTGGTATTAGCATTAGAATTACTAATAAGAATATTATGTTATATTCTTTTTTTAATAGTTTTTCTTTGTTTTTCTTATCATAAATACTATTTAGTAATAGATATAAGTTAATTGAGATGAATAGTAATACTCTAATTAACCATATTTGATCTGCACTAGGATAAGTTATAGAAAAGAATATAAATATTAGTACTAATATTATTGTATCTAGTCTAAATAGATTAAATAAATTGTTTTTTAGGAATTCTTTATTAATTTTTTGACCACGGAATTCTTTTATTACTCTTGATGAAGAGGATACAAGGTATAGAATCCATGGAATAAATGTTAAACTAATTATAATTCTAGTCATAATACCACCTCTTTTTTCAGTAATATTATACAATATTAGTCTTATATTACCTAGAGGTTTTTATGTTACTTGACAGTTAACTTTCCATTATATTTCATGTTATATTCATCTATTAGTTCTAATATTAAAGAGGTATCGTAATGATCATCATTGATATTTAAGATTATTTCATCAATTCCATATGAATCTATTAAATAAAATAATCTATATTTTAGTTTCTTTATTAAACTAAAGTTAATTCTATCTTCAATATTAATATAAAGTATATTATTTGTATAAGTCATTTCCATATTATCACCAAGTATAATTTAACAAATAATATACTTTAATAAAATAGATTCGACAAAATAAGAAAAAAGATACATATTTATACTCTACTACTTAATTATTTGGTATAATTTATCTAGGTGATTTAAATGAAATTAAGTATTTTAATTATGATAAATAAGTTAGTTACATGGGTATGTAAACTATTTAGAAGAAATGGTTCTGTTTATCCTGGATTTATAATATATGATGTATTAAGACAAAAGAAAGTATTAGAATCGGTTAAATATCCGAAGTATGTTATTGCTATTACAGGTAGTTCTGGTAAAGGTTCTACTACTCAAGTTTTATATAATATATTAACTAAGTGTGGTTATGATGTATGTTATAACAAGAATGGAAGCAATGGTGTTTTAGCTGCTACTACATTAATATTAAATAATTGTAATATTAAAGGTGAGTTTAAACATGATGTATTATTATTAGAATGTGATGAAAGACATTTAAAATTAATATTTGGTAAGAATAAGATGACTCATTTAGCTATTACTAATGTTACTAGGGATCAACCTGCTAGAAATGGTCATCCAGATATAGTATTTAAAGATATATTAAGTGCTTTAGATAATACTAGTACATTAATTATTAATTCAGATGATCCAATGTTAAATAAGTTAAAATATGAAAGAAAAAATGAAGTTGTTACATATGGTATTGAAAAGAATGATGATAGTTATAAAGTATCTAGTTTAAATTGTTTAGACAATATGTATTGTCCATTATGTCATAAAAAATTAAATTATGAATATTATCATTATGGACATATTGGTAATTACAGTTGTCCTAGTTGCGAATTTAAACGTGGTAATGTAGATTATGATGTAACTGATATTGATTATAGTAAAAATACTATGAAGATTAATGGTAAAAAAGTTTATCTAAATAAAGGAGTAATATATGCTGTATATTCTATAGTATGTGCCTACTCTATTGCTCGTAGTATGGGAATTAGTGATGATGAAATTGTTAAAGTAATGAATGAAAATAAATTTGAAAGTAAACGTGGTAAAGTACAAGAGATTGATGGTAGAAAGATTACTATGTTGGAATCTAAGAATGAAAATAATTTAAGTTATTATCAATCAATGAAATTTATTAAGAATCAGAAGGGTAAGAAAACAATAATATTAGGATTTGATAATGTATCTAGAAGATATGGATTTAATGATTTATCTTGGTTATGGGATGTAGACTTTGAAATGTTAAATGATAAGACTATAGATAAGATATTTATTATAGGTAGATTTAGATATGATGTATTAACTAGATTAGAATTTGCTAATATCGATAAAGAAAAATTAGTATTAATAGATGATTTAGATACTGTAATTAAGAAAGTAAAGAAAGAGTCTTTAGGAGATATTTATACTATGGTATGTTTTGATATGACAGCTATTTTACTTAAATTAATTAAGGAGGAAAATCATGAAAACATTTAAGATTGCACATTTATATTATGATTTAATGAATTTATATGGTGAGAATGGTAATATTAGATATTTAAAAAATAGATTAGAAGAACAAGATATTAATGTTGAAGTATCATTCTTAAGTATTGAAGATGAAATAGATTTTAATAAATATGATATGTATTATATTGGTAGTGGTAGTGAAGAAAATCAATTATTAGTATTAAATGATTTATTAAAATATAAAGATAGTTTAAAGAAAGCTTATAAAGCTGGTAAGTTCTTCTTAGTTACTGGTAATGCTTTAGAATTATTTGGAAGACAAATAAGATACATTGATAAAGAACCATTACAAATGACTGAATTATTCGATTTTGTTTGTAATGATGATGGTATGAGAATTGTTGGAGAACAAATATATAAGTTTAAATATTTAGAAGATCCAATAGTAGGATTTGAAAATAGATTATGTACTATGAGTGAGTATCATGCTCCCCTATTTAATGTAGTTAGTGGTTGTGGTTATAAACCTAATGTTAATGAAGAAGGTGTTTTTGAAAATAACTTCTATGGTACTTATTTATTCGGTCCACTACTTGTTAGAAATCCACATTTTTGTGATTATTTGATAGAAAGAATTGCAGAAGTTAAGGAATTTAAATTAAAAGAATTTAATAAAGATACTAGTGCTTATAAAGCATATAAAGAGTATTTAAAGAACTTTTATGAGAATCAAGAATAGATTCTCTTTTTTCTTTACTTTTTATAGTTATTGATATATGATAATCGTACTTTTAAGGGGTGTTTTTTTATGGGAAGCAAGATGACTATTGCTGATAAAGAAAAAAGAAAATTAAATACTATTCATCATGGAGCTTATGTATCTGTAATTAATGATGTAGATGAAAAAGATTATGGAAGTTTTAGTTCTTGTGTAAGTAATGGATATGTTGAAAGATTAGTTTTCGATTATAAGAAACTTATTACTATGATTGAGATGAGTGATCCAAATGGTGCTAAGTTAAGTTTAGTAGAAAAAGCTGTTTGTTTCGCAATGTCTTTAAAAAATAATAGAACTATATTTTTAAATAAAGGTGTTAAAAAAGGAAGTAAGTTAGCTAGAATTAACGAAAGACTAATAGTAGAAGCGTTATTATATTTCTTATCTTGTTCTACTTATAAAATTTTAGATTATCATAAAAAGGTAGTTGTTAGTGGTGTATTTGATTTAACAGGATTTGATAACAATCATAAAAGAGAGTTAGCTACATATAAGAAACAATTAGTTGAATACTTGAGTCAACCTACATTTGATGATCAAGCTATTATAAATATTCTAAATCAAATATATTTAAGAGGTGTTATGTATAAGGAATCTATTGATATGGATTTAGAAGAAAAGATTAGAGTTAAATTATTAGCTACTGAAACAATGGATGTTCCTAGAATAGAACAAACATTGAAACCAGAATATTCTGAGTATAAGAAAAGAATTAGATATTAAAACAAAAAGAAAAAGTATTTTGATAGATATATGATGTTGTGGTACAAATTAATTTGGTAATAGAAAAACACTGAAATGTTTAGTTTTCAGTGTTTTTGTTAGCTTTTTCTTGTTCTCTTTGTTGTTTTGAATAGATACAACCGCAATAATCTTGTCTATATAAGTTATATTCTTTGGCTAATTCAATACTATGTTTGTATCCTTCTTTCTTTTTGAAGTCTGATACTAAGTATTTAACGTTATATACGTCTTGTAGTAATAAGCCGATTTGGTTTAGTTTTTCACTACTTTTTAGTGGACTCACTGTAAGCGTTGTTGCGAAGTAGTCATAGTTTAGTTGACTAGCTAGTTCTGCTGTTTTATTTAATCTTAGATGATAACACTTTATACATCTTGGTCCGCATTCTTTTGCATCTTCTAGTCCTTTAGACATTTCTTTAAATAGATTATTGTCATAATCACAATCTATGATATCTAGTTTATTAGTATTTGGGAATTCATTTATGAAACGTATTTCTTCTTGTTTTCTTTTTTCATATTCATCAAATGGTTCGATATTAGGGTTGTAATATAGTATTGTTATATCAAAATATTCAGTTAGTACTGATATAACATGTGATGAACATGGAGCACAGCAACTATGTAGTAGTAATCTAGGTACTTTATTAGCCTTTTTAAGCTCCATTAATATGTTTTCCATCTCTTTGTTATAATTCATATTATTCCCCTTCGTTTTGTGCTTCTTTAGCTGCTTTTGCTGCTTCTGAAGCTGCTACTGCTTCATAACTTCTAAATAGTATTGTTTCCCCATCTTCTTCTGTTTTATCATTGATTGTATCTAATTCTAATATACCTTTTGTTACATCCATATTAAGTGATGTATATATTTTAGGATAGTTATTTAATCTTTTAATATTTACTGTATCTATTATTACTGTATTTGAATCATTCATATATAATGTAAATCTTGCGTTAGTATATAAAGCTGATTCTTCTATTACTTGACCATTACTATTTTTATATGGTGTATATTCTATTTCATTAATCATTTTTATTATATTAGGATCTATTTTATTTAATCCTTTAACTAATTCTTTAAATGAAGTATCTGGTGTAAAGTTAATTAATGTTGGATATCCCATTATATTATTATTTTCAGATATTTCAGTTTTGTCATTAGTTATAAATTTTTGATTGTATTTGTAATAGAATAGTAATTCTTTTTCTTCTATTTCGATAGTTAGTTTACCAAGTAAGTCTCTTTTTATTTTTACTTCTTTTATTAATGGTATTTGTTTTATTTTATTTTCTGTCTTTTTTAGATTTAGTTTATATATTTTAGGATAGTCCTTTATATTAGCTGCTTCTATTATTTCAACATCTTTAATATATTCATTTCCATTAATTATTATATTCTTAGTATCTAACTCTTTTATGTATACAAAAAGAGCGCCGATAGCTACTAAAAACAGCAGTATTTTTAGAACTACTTTAATTCTTAGTCTTCTTTTTTTGATTTTGCGCCCTTTTTTGTTCATATGTAATTACTCCCAATCTACAAATTCTTGTTCGATAAGTAAATCTACTCCAGTTTTTTCTTTTACTGTGTCATGTACATGTAATATTAAATCATGTACGTCTTTTCCTGTTGCGTTTTCTTTGTTGATGATAAAGTTAGCATGTTTAGTAGAAACTTCTGCTCCACCTATTCTATATCCTTTTAGTTCGCATACTTCAATTAATCTTCCAGCGAAGTCACCTTCTGGATTTCTAAATACTGAACCAGCATTAGGGAATTCAAGTGGTTGTGATTCTACTCTTCTTCTTTTTCTATCTGCCATAATATTCTCTGATTCTTCTTTATTTCCTTCTCTTAGGTATAATTTAGCTCCTAAGATAATGTATTTTTTAGTTTGTTTAAACATAGTATTTCTATATTCGTAGAAGATATCATCGTTTTCTAATGTAACTATTTCGTTATTTTGATCTAGTACTGTAACTGATTTTACGTAGTCCATGATACAAGCATTGTATGCTCCAGCATTACCATATACAGCTCCACCAATAGTACCTGGTATTCCTGCTGCAAATTCTAAACCACATAAACCATTGTTTACTGATTCTATAACTACTTTAGGAAGCATTGTTCCAGCCTCGGCATAGATAGTTCCTTCTTCAGGATATACTTCTATACCATTTAGTTTAGTAAATTTAATTACTACACCATCTATTTCTTTATCGTTTAGAACAATATTAGAACCGGCTCCTAATATAAAGTATGGTTCTTTATATTCTCTTAATGTTTTAATAACTTCAACTAAGTCATTAATTGAATTAGGCTCAATTAATACTTTAGCTTTACCATCAATATGGTATGTATTCATATTTTTTAATGATGCATGTTCAGTAACTTCACCATATTGTTTTAACGTGTTTATCATTTTATCAATTCCTTTAACTTCTTATAAATAACATCACTACTGTTATTCATACTCATTTTCTTTAAGTTGTCTTTCATATTTTGATATTTTTTATCATCGTTTAGTACTTCATTAATTTTATTAATTAAAGCTTCAGATGTCAAATCTTTTTCTTCAAGTAGTTCACCAGCATTGTTGTTTTTTATTTCTAAAGCGTTGTAGTATTGATGATTATTAGCAACATATGGAGATGGTATGAATATAGCAGGAAGGTTTAATGAAAGGATTTCTGCCATTGTGGAAGCACCTGCTCTAGTAACAATTAGATCAGTATTTTTTAGTAATGCTGGTAGATTATCTAGGTATGGTAATATTTTAACTGAATCGCTAAATTTTTCATCTTTAATAAATTCTTCATATAATGCTTTACCAGTTATATATAATACTTCGTATTTAGATTTATTATCTACTGTATGTAAGAAGTCTTTCATTTTATTATTAACTGATGCAGATCCAAGTGATCCTGCTACTACTACAACTAGTTTTTTATCTTTTTTAAAACCTAGTTTAGTTTTATCCATTGGTTCTAATGATAAAGCATTTTCACCACAAGGATTACCAGAATAGAATACTTCACCTTTACAATTTTTATAATCACTCATTGATTCTTTAAATGAAACACCAACTAGATCTACATTTTTAGCTAATGCTTTATTTGTTTTACCTGAAATGCTATTTTGTTCATGAATAAATGTTTTAATTCCTAATTTATTAGCTGCTTTAATAACTGGGAATGTTACATAGCCACCTATTCCCATTACTAAGTCTGGTTTAAATTCTTTCATTATTTTTAAACATTTTTTATAAGCTTTATTTATTAAGAATATATTCTTGATATCTAATAGTATATCTTTTTTAGAAAAACCATATATTTCAATAGACTCATATTTAATACCTCTTTGTGGTATTAAGTCTTTTTCCATTCTATTATGTGTACCAATATATAATACTTCTAAATCTTTTTCTTTTTCTTTGAACTTATTAATAATAGCTAGAGCTGGATATATATGCCCTCCAGTACCTCCTGCTGATACAATAATTTTCATTATTAATCACCTAATACAATTATACTATATAAATGGTATTTTTTTGCTAATAATATTACTTATATACGTAAAATAAGGATACTTTATCCTATAAAAATATATTTAAAATTTAGGTAAAAAATACCATAAAATTATATATATTTAAATGGTAGGAAAATTTGATTTTATTAATATAAAGTGCTAGTATACAAACCAATCAAGGGGGAATTCCTTATGTATAATACTAATACAATCAACCCATTTATTAATGATATAGTATATAAGACTAATGATATATTATCTAAGAAAGATATAAAGCAAGATATATGTAATTATGTTTATTTAGTTACTATTGGTTTAATATTGAAATATAAAGATATTAAGGATGATATATTTAATTTAATTAGTAAAGTTAATATAGTAACTAAGTATAATGATGTATTAAAGGTTGCTAAAAGATATAATAAAGATGATGTATTTAAAGAAGATAAAGTTAAAGTAATGACTTTTTATGATAAAGATAATGATAGTTATGTAATGTGTATTAAAGATGATATTAAGTTAGAAGGAATATTGTTTTTAGAATTATTAGTTAAGGAATTCAATCAATTATTAAATAGTATATATAATAGTGATGTTATTGAAGATGGATGTCAAATTAAACGAAGTGGTTTATATCAAGAATATCTTCATAATGATAAAGTTATTAAAATTGAAGGCAATGTTATTAATGAAGTATTTAATATATTACAATCAGAAGAGATTATTAAGTTAATATTAGATTTAAGAATATATAATATTGAATGTGATAATATTAGAAATATATTAAATAGTTTTAAAGTAATTAATAGTGATGAATATACATATACAGGTAATAATGTATTAGTAAATATATTTAGAAGATTATATAATATAGATAGTTTTAAAGATATGATTACTGATGTATTATTAAATGGTAATGTAAATGAATTAAAGGAATCTATTGATGATACTTTAGGGTTTGATGCTTATAAAGTATTAGATTATAATTTAACTGAAGCTTATATTGATTTTGAAGAAGCTAAGATAAGTAATTTAAAGGTGTATGATTATACTGTAAGACATTGTTTACTTAGAGATATGGTTAATTTATATATAAAGAAGAATTATGGCGAAATTGAAACAACTTAATAGTTGTTTTTTTTATGTAATAAAAAATAGTTAGATAAACTAACTATTTATTTATTGCAATTGTTTTTTCTACTGCTGATTTGATTTTTTCTTCACTAAATGGTTTAGTGATCATATCTACGATATCGAATGTAAATGCTTTATTGATGGCATCACTTGATGAATCTCCACTAATTATAGTAACTGGCATTTCTCTAAATAAGTCTTTTTCTCTTAAGTATTCTAATACGGCAAAGCCATCTACTTTAGGCATGTTTATGTCTAGTAGGATTGCTTTAATTAAGTCATCATTTTCATGATCTTTGATTATTTCTAATGCTTCTTCTCCATTAGTAGCAAATTGAATATCAAAGTCTTTGTCGAATATCTTTTTAACGAATATTCTAATTACTTCAGAGTCATCAGCAACTACGATGATATCTCTATCGATTAGTTTTTCATCTTCTTTATTAGTTTCTTCTGTTTCTCCTAAGTATTCGTTAACGATATCTTTTACTTCTAATGCTTTAGACATTAATGTTTCATATTTTTCTTCTACTTTAGCAAAATCATTAGCTTTAGCTGCAAGTTCGTGTTCGTATGCTAAATCAGCTAGTTCCATGAATCCGAAGTATTTGCAATCACTCTTTAGTGAGTGAACATATATTGCATAGTTTTCCATGTCTTTAGCATTATAGTATTTTTCTATTTCTGATAGTTTTTTAGGAATTCCTGTTTGGAATTCTTTAATTGTTTCGTTGTATGTTTCCATATCTCCGAATAGTTCAAGACTTTTTTCTAGGTCTACGTTATGTTGTTTTAAAAATTCTGCATCTTTCATATTATTTGTCTCCTTTTTTAGTTACTTTTTTTAGTAATTCATTCAATTCGTATTTATCTACTGGTTTTCTTAAATAACCAATTATGTTTTTGCTCTTAGATAATTTATCTTGTAAGTCTTTATCTTTTGCATTTGTTAATAGAATTATTGGTGTTTTAAATCCATCAATTTGTTCTATATTTTCGATTGTTTCTACACCATTTAGATTTGGCATTTGATCATCCATAAGGATTAAATCAAATGGTTTATCGATTACTTTAACGATACATTCAGAACCACTTCTTACTTTAGTTATTTTACAATTATTCTTTTCTAGTAAGTTGCCAGTTACTTTAAGTTCTATTTCACTGTCATCTACTAGTAAGAAGTTCATTCCGGTACAGTTTGTGTATCTTAGTTTTTTCTTTTTAGTTTCTTCTGGTACTTCAATACTTAAAGATAATGCTGATTGAATACCTTCAGTTGGTGTTGAGTTAACACTATCGTTTACCATTTTATTTAAGTAAGTTTTAATAACTCTTTCTAGTTCAACTTTTTCGATTGGTTTAGATAAGTAATCATCGAAACCGCAAGCTAAGTATTCTTCTTTCATTCCTTCAATTGCATTTGCTGTTAAAGCAATAGTTGGAATATTGAAGCCTTCAGCTTGTTTTAGTTTCTTTATAACTTCTCTACCACTCATACGAGGCATCATATCATCTAAGAAGATTATATCGTATGAATCGTCTTCTAATAGTTTTTTAATACAATCTTGACCGTTTGTACAACTATCTATTGTGAAGTTATATTTCTTTAATAATGTAGAAGCTACTTTAATATTTAATTCATTATCATCTACGATTAATGCTTTAGCTCCACTTACATCAATTATTTTACTTTCTAGTGCTGGTTTTGGTTTTTCGATTGGTTTTACTGAAATTATTTTTTGATCTATTGATACAGTAAATTTTGAACCTTGACCATATACTGATTGAGCTACGATAGTACCGCCCATTAAGTCAACTAGTTTTTTGGTTATGGCTAATCCTAATCCAGTACCTTCGATAGTCATTTGTTTTTCAACATCTAATCTTTCGAATTTACTAAATAGTTTTTTAATATTTTCTTGTTTTATACCTATTCCTGTATCTTCTACCGATACAATTAAACGACATATATCATCTTTAACTACTGATGATACAGTAAAATCTATATGTCCTTCTTTAGTATATTTAACTGCATTAGTTAAAATATTTAGGATAACTTGTTTTAATCTTACTTTATCTCCGTATAATACTCTAGGTAATGTAGGATCAATATTAACATTAAGTTCTAATCCTTTTTCACCAATTCTAGCTCTAGTTAATGACTCTAGTTCATCAAGTGTGCTCTTAATGTCATATTCTTTATTAACTAGTTCTAATTTATTAGCTTCTATCTTAGATATATCTAGAATACCATTTACTATTTCAAGTAAATTATTAGAAGCAGTAATAATATCATTTATTTTACCTTTTGTTTCTTCCGGTACGTTATCATCTTTTAAACTTTCAGAGAAACCTACGATAGCATTTAATGGTGTTCTAATTTCATGAGACATATTAGATAAGAATTCAGTTTTAGCTGAATTAGCTTTTTCTGCTGTTTCTTTAGCCATTGATACTTCTTCTAACATTTTTACGTCTGGGTTTTCAATGAAAAAATAAGTAAGTAATGTAATGAATGTAAACATAGAAGATGTCAGCAATAGTTCTTTGTGTATTGTTTGTAATATAGTTACAATAAATCCTAAGATTACAAATATTAATAATGGAATATATTTGTGACGCTCTTTAGTTTTATATTTAAATATATCCATTAACATACATGTAATCATTATTGTAATTTGAATTATTACAAATAAGCTAACAAATTCAACGCTTTCACCGTATGTGTAGATTATATTACCTTTATGGAATATTTCTACTGGTAATAAAAAGACAATTGTGCTTACTATGTAAAATATAATTTTAGTGAGTTTTTTGTTTTTTTTGATTGCGTCTTCTTTAGATTTGTTGATTACGTAGTTTGTAAACGTTGTTATCCAAACAATCATATATACCATATATATTTTGTTAGTAATTTGAATTATTAGTTCTGGTATAGTTCCTAGAATCATTACGTATTGAATAACATCAATAATTGCTATTAACAATGTTGAATTCAGTATTACTTTATATAATTTATTATCTGTATTTTCTACTTTTTGTTTACTATGGTAAATAGCTGCGATTAATAAAGCATATATTAAGTTTAATACAAATATGATTATCATCATATGAACCACTACTTTCTTATTATAATTATATCATAAAAAAGTTAACTTAAATAGTTAACTTTTTGTTTTTGTATAACTTTTTTTCTTGCCAATTTCTTCTAAAGAAATTGTATCTTCAATTGGCATATTTTCTAATGCTCTGAAGTTTCTTTTTCCACTTCCTGTTAGTGGGAATGATTCTTCTAATGACATTATTCTAATTAAAATATTTAGTTCAGCTATTGAAGGATATTTAGCTAAAAGTCTTTCTTTTATTGATAGTAGAATTTGTTCTTCATTCTTTTTAGAAAATGGTTGGAATTCTATGTTTAACACAAATTCGTTATTCATTGTTCTACTTAGTGAACATGATAGAACATTTTTTGTATCTTGTTCTACTGTCTCTTCTATCATAAATGGTAATAGTATTGTTCCGTCTTGTAGCACTATCTCTGCACCAATTCTACCTTTTACATGAACATTTCCTAGGTTATCAATATATCCATATACATTAGATGAAATCCAGTCTCTTCCGTGTTCATCTCTTATTATTAGTTGTTTAGTTGCTTCTGGATTGTTTTGATAACATTTAAGACTTACTGCTGAGTTAGCTGCTATTAAACCATATTCGTTATAGTTGCATTCTACATATTCATTTGGTCCTACTTGTTTAAACGCAGATACTTGAGCAAAAGGAACTGGTGCCATCCCGTATTCTCTTTTTTGAAGTTTCAAGTAATTAAGTTTCTCATATAAGTTATGCCATAATGTGTAGTATAGACCACCATGTTCACAGTCTCCGCCACCAAAACCGATTGATGTAAATGGTAGTGATAATCCTTTGATTTTTACTCCACTTCCTGCTTTAGCTTCTCTTAAAAATTTGTTGATGAATTTTTCTTCACCTTTTGATGTTATTTCTCCCACTGATAAGCCAGCAAATAAGAATGGTAATTTTCTTCCTTTGCCGTTTTCGTGATGACGTTTATCAATTAAATATTGTTTCGCAGCATGTACCCAAAAACTAGTTGTCATACTTACTTGATTTGCTTTATTTATTAGTAAATAATCTAGCGCTTTTTCTTTTGAATATTCTGGTTCTAGTGCTACAGACCATTGTTGCATTAATGAATCTGAAATACTTGTAATTAGATTAGTATTTGAATCTGTATGGATATGCGCAAGTGCTCTAAAACCTGGCATTCTCGGATTACCACATAGTTCTGGGTCGTGGAATACCCCCATAGTTATGAAACTTCTATTGGAATGTAATAATTGTTTGGGTCTTCCAACTTTTGTAGATCCACTTGTATATGTAACGATAAAATCTGTATCCAAATCGTTGGTATCAATTAATTCAGTATTATCGTTTAGACCCATTTTTGCAAATTCACTATATGTTTTTATGCTTGGATCCTTTTCTTTAAATTTTTTTGTTTTATTTGGAAAGTTATAATATTCAGCTAATGTTGGTTCGTATCCTTCACATAGTTCTGGATGTTGTGGTAATGAATCTGTTAGAGATATCACTACTTTGTGTTCGAAACCTTGATTTGATACTACATCTTCTATATCTCCATAAGTGTCATCTGTGCCGATGAACATTTTTTTTGAACATCCATCAAGTATCTCTTTTATATATTCTTGGTCGAAATGAGAACTAAATAAGTTTAGTTTTACTCCTAGTATGTTTGCTCCTAGTAGTATATATACTAGTTCAGGTGTATTTGAAAGACATACTGGTATTTCGTCTCCTTTTTCTACTCCAGCAGCTAATAGTGAGTGAGCTGCTTCATCTGCTCTTTCAAATAGTTCTTTAAAAGTAACGGTAGTACCTCTGTAGAATAAAGCTGTAGCATTTGGGTTGTCTTCTACTCTCTTTTTTAGTTCTGTATACCAAGATGTGTTATGATCTCTTTGAATTCTTTTTAAACCAGCAATTGCCGTTCTTCCTTTTTTGGTTCTAGCGATTCTCGATGAAGGTTTGTTTTCGTCTAGGTATTCAAATTGACTTAATTCTTCTTCAATTTTGTATGTAGGAATTCTTCTTGTTTTAGATAGTTCTTCTGTAAATTTCATAATAATTCCCCCTACTATATATTTCCCTCAAGTATTCTTTATAAATTGATTATAACATAATAAACGCTTTTGTGACACTAAAAAACTTAGGTTCTACCTAAGTTTTGATTATTTTAAAGTCTTTTGTGTTCCTTGTTCTTCAACTATTGGTTCTTGAATTGCTTCTTCTATTGCTTCAGCTAATTTTAGTTGAGCTTCTGTTCCAGTTATTTCTTCTTTGTAATAATTTATAAGTTTATTTTGTTTATATGCTGTCATTGCTGAGGCTACACCAACAGCTCCAGCCATTGCTGCACTAACTACTGCAAGAGTGTTAGCCGCTTCGACATTAGTTGGTTGCATAAATAATGAAGAAATAAATGATGTTATGAATCCAGCTGATGCTGTTGCCATAGTAGCTTGTTGTAATTTATCATAAGCTACTCTATTTTTTAATAATTCTAATTTATTTCTTAATATATTAATTAAATTAATTTCTTCTTCTGGATTAGATAATACTATTTCTTTTTCTTGTTTAGCTTTTCTATACATTAAGAAGTTTCCTAATGAATATGCAACCATTGCTATTAGTGTACCAGAATTTTGTGCTGCTATTTGGTAGTTAGGTACAATTATGTTACCTAATACAGTAGTTGCTGACACAGCGGCTACGGCACCTGCTACAATAGCAAATTCTTTATTTCTTTGTATTTTAGTATCTATAAATTTTGTTCTATATTCATCTAATTTACTTAATTGTTGTCTTGTAGATACTTGTTTTTCATTATCTTCTACTTTTTTCATTGTTAATCCCCCTAACAATCGCTATTTTATAATAGCATAACAAGGTGTGTTTATCAATTTTTACTAATATTAAGTATTAGTCCTATGCTTATCATACTTATAAGTAAACTAGAACCACCATAAGATAAAAATGGTAATGTAATACCAGTACATGGTATTAGGTTAGTTACTACAGCAAGGTTTAGACTTGCTTGTAAAATAATTCCAAATGATAAACCAAATGATAGGTATTTTTTAAATAAGTCAGTTTGTTTTAAAGATATTTTGATTGATCTATAGAATATGTATGCAAAGCATGTAATTACGAATAATGAACCTATAATACCGAATTCTTCGGCAATAATACTGAATATGAAATCGGTTTGTGGTTCTGGTAGATAGAAGTTTTTTTGTACTGATGAATTAAATCCTGTACCTAGTAAGCTAAAGGGGGATATGGCGTATAATGATTGGATTACTTGGAATCCACTACCTAGTGGATCGCTCCAAGGGTTAAGAAAAGATACTATACGTTTCATACGATATGGAGCTATTATAATAAGTCCTGTTATGGCAAGTAATCCAATCATACCTAGTTTAATAAAGAATTTAAGGTTTGGTCCTGATACATATATTAATACTGATAGAGTTAATATTATTACCATCATAGTACCAAAGTCTGGTTCTAACATAATTAATAATGCAAAGATAAGTATTATAGTGAATAATGGTAATAAACCTGTTTTAATATTTTTTACTATTTTATCATTAGAACTAAGATATTTAGAGGTATATATTATTAAACCTAGTTTAGCAAATTCACTTGGTTGTATACCTAAAGGACCGATACCAAACCAACTACGTGATCCATTTCGTACTTTTCCTATTCCAGGTATTAATACTAATACGAGTATTATAAAACATATAAATAATATATTATTTGAGTTTTTCTTTATAAAATTAATATCTATTTTAGTTATTATATAGATAATTATTAAACTTATTAGGAAGAATAATAATTGGTTTTTAATAAATTTATAGGGATCGTTATATTTATATTCTGACCATATGTTAGATGCTGAATATATCATTAATAAACCAAATATAGATAATATAAGTACTGATATTAGAAGTTTTTTATCTATCTTCATATTATCACCTATATTAAGTTTATGAAGTAAATAAAAAAATAGTCATAAGACTATTTTTTAGTATATGTAATATTATCTTTTTTAAATGATTGATAGTTATGGTATAAATCATTCATTACACTTGCTTTGCTGTGTGGTTCTTCTAACATTGATAAATGTAAGTGATCATCTATAGTAAATGGATAAGCTAATGTAATTATTTCGGGAGTTACTTCTTGTATTTTAAGGTATGCTCTTAAAAATGCATTAGTTATGTTTTCTTGAGTTGAATTTAAGTATTGTTCTTTTAATTCTTGTTGGTTTTCTTTTTTATGTGATATTGCAATTGCTTTAGCGTTCCATCTTTCAATTAATAATGGAACGATATCAATTGGTTTATCGTTTGCTAATACTAAAGATAATATATAAGTTAAGAAGTAATGTTCTGGTATTCCATATAATCTAGAATTTAAACCTTTTCTAATTTGTTTGATATATTTAGATTCATCTATGTCAGATTTAGGTGTTGTTTTTTGAATACCATAAATAATATATTTATCTGCAGTTTCCCCCATATATATATCTGGCAATAGTAATTTATAACCATCATCATATTCTAAATGAGCTTTTATACGATATGGTGTTTCTGATTTCGTTGGACTTATTTCTTCTTTAGCATATAAAGTTGCTCCAATACGTTCAAAGTAACCTAAGTTAATTGTTTCGTTTAATGGTAAGATGTTATGTTCTAACATACTTATTCTATTTTGTAAGAATGTAACTGGATCTTCAAAATCTACGTATGAAGCATTTGCTATTAGAGTAGCAATAATATATTTAATTAAGTATTTTTGTTTTAGTTCTTCTAAGTTATCTCCAAGATTTAAAAATACTATATCATTAAGAAATGAAAATTCTTTTTCATCATATACTTCTATTACTTTATTTACATATTCTACTAATAAAGAATCAAATAATTCTTTATTAGTTATTTTTAATGTTGGTATTATTACATGTTCGTTACCAATATCAGTAGTTGATGTAATTTGTTTGTTTTTGATATTTAAATTAAATACTAAGTTTAGTATAAAGAAGGCATCTACTCTTCCTTTTGATGCTTCTGGAACTAATTCATTATAAAATAAATCTAATATTACGTTAGATGGCATAGTATCACCCTATTTTCCCCTTTTTGTATTGCTTATTCTCTTATAAAAGTTGGAGTTTGTCAATGGATTAATTCAATAAAAAAGTAGTTATGAAACTACTTTTTATCTTTTTTAGATTTCTTTTCTTTTTTAGTTTTTTCTTTTTTCTTTTTAGGTTGGTTTTTAGATTTAAAGAATAATCTAATTGAGATAGCTGATACTATAAAGAATGATACCATTAATGCAAGTGATGGGATGATTAAGTTATGTTTATATGAATCATCAATATTGTTGTTGTAGATTGTATCTTTTATGTAAACATTTTCTGTTGCTATTAGTTCGTCTCCGACGAATACATCAACGAAACCAACATTGTCTCCGACTTTGCTAGTTGAATCTAGTTTATCAACTATATTATATTCAGTTCTTACATTGGCAAAATCTTCATCAGATAGTATTTTTTTTATGTCTTTATCTAAGTAAACTGGATATTCGTTTATTGTACCATCTACGACTTTAATCTTTTTTAGTAATGTACCTTTTTCTAGAATTGTACGTTTTTCAAAGTTTTTAGTACTTACTAAATCTAATACTTTGTATGTATCTAATACATGTGTACTTTGGTATGGGTTCATTGGAGCATTCATTACTACTATGGCATATTCTGTACCATTTATAGTCGCAGTTGATGCAAGTAGTAAACCTGCTACTTCAGTGTAACCTGGTTTGTTACCAGTAAGTAATGTATCATCTAGGCCATGGAATGTTGCAATTGAACGAGTGTAATTTACTACTCTTCTTCCGTTAGACATAGTGTAATATGTTGATTGAAATATTTTTTTGAATGTTTCGTTTTTTAATGCTTTTACAAGTAAGAAACATATTTCTCTACCGGTTGCAATGTTGTCATCATGCCCACCAAATGAATCTTCAAAGTTTGTATTTCTTAAGAATAAGTTATCTGCTTCTTGATCCATCATTTTTACGAATTCAGCTTCAGAACCAGCAATATGGTTAGCTAGGGCTTTACTAGAATCAGCTCCTGATTCAAGTAAAGTTGCATATAGTAAGTCTTCAATAGTAACTATATCTCCTACTTGTAAACCAACTACTGTAAATCCTTCAAGACCAGTTATATCTTCTTCTGTTATTGTAACTTTTGTTTTTATATTTTGAACGTTATTAATTGCAGTATAAGCTGTCATTATTTTAGTTAGGGAAGCTAATACTTGTACTTTATCGGGATTCTTTTCGTATATTACTTCTTCTTCCTCGATATTATATAATACTACAGTATCTGATTGGACTTCGATTGGTAATGTAACTGCATTTATATTAGATATGAATACAAATAATAAAAATATTGAAAATATTATTTTTTTCATATTAGCCACTCCCTATTCTTTAATATCATATCATTTATAATAGTTTTATTCAAATAAAAAAGAGAGTTAATACTCTCTTATAACCATACTCCGTATGCTATTGCAATCATTGCTAGAATTAAACCAACTACATAGAATATTTTTACTATGTCTTGTTCTTTCCATCCTATTTGTTCAAAATGGTGATGTAATGGTGCCATTTTGAATATTTTCTTTTTAAATTTAATGATTGCAATCATTTGAATCATTGATGATAATGTTTCTACTACGAATACTCCACCAACTATTGCTAGTGATAATTCATGTTTAGTTAATATTGCTATAGCTGCTAAAGCACCACCTAGTGCTAAAGAACCAGTATCACCCATGAATACTTTTGCTGGATGTGAGTTGAATACTAGGAATCCAAGTAATGATCCTACTAGTACGAAACAGAAGATACCTAATGCTTCATTTCCTTCCATCCAAGTAGTATTCCAAGCTATTATTCCGTATGCTAAGAACGCTATCACTGATAAACCACCAGCTAAGCCGTCTAAACCATCTGTTATATTTACTGCATTTGATGTTCCTACTAGTAAGAATAGAATAAATAAGCCATAGAACCATCTAAGATCTATCGAGAAGCCAATTGCTGACATTTCAATAGTTGGTGAACCACCATTAACCATGTAGATATAAAAGAATGCTAATGCAATTAATACTTGGCATAATAATTTAAATAATATACTTAATCCTTTATTGTTATGGAACTTTATTTTTATATAGTCATCAGCTAATCCGAGTAGTCCATAAGCTCCGAATACTATTAATACTATTATTAAGTTAGATGATAAAGTAAAACTATCTTTTATCAATAATAATATTAATACTAAGAATGTCGGTATTATAAATATTAAACCACCTAATGTAGGAGTTCCATCTTTAGATAAATGTCTTTCTCCTATCATTCTACTTACACTTTGTTTAATTTTTAATCGTTTTAGTAAAGGTATTAATATAAGTCCGGCTATTAGAGCTAGAATAAAACCCAACATCATAGCCATTGCTGCTTTTGCTAATATTAGCATAACAACACCTCTTTCTTTTGTAATTATACTACAAAATTAAGGTTTAATATTATAATTTTTATGAATTTACATAGTTTAGACATATTATATATATTAATTATATTTATAATATTATTAAATATTCTAATGTTTATGATATACTTATTAAAGATAAGGAGTATTAAAGTATGTATGATAATATAGATATAGATAGTGATATATTTAAAGAAGTTAAAGATATTATGTTAGACAATGATGATGAAGATATTATTAATAATTTAGAGATTAATGTAACTAAGTTAATTGAAGTATTAAAAGATACTGATATGAAATTAGAAGAATATAATGATAATGGTTATAGAGAAAGAATAAGTGTGATCTAATGAGTAATAAAGATAAGATACAGATTATTAATAGATATCAAGGTATGATTAATAGTAAAGTAGCAGTATTATTAAATAAGAGTAAGAAGATAAAAGAATCTATTAATGATGAAGATGAGTTAAATAGATTAAATGAAATTATTGATAATTTAAAGTTACATGAAGCTAATGTAATTAAGTTATTAAATAAGTATTGTAGTAAATTAGAAAAGTAACTAGGAATAGTTATTTTTTTTAATTAAGCATTAGTTTTACTGTACTATTTTCTTTTATATAAGTATCGGGAGATGGTTCTTGGTAGATTATTTTATCTCCTGTTCCTGATATTTCTATTTTATATCCTTTTAGGGTATTTTTAGCTTCTTTTAGGCTCATACCAATGACATTTGGTAATTTTTGATATTTTATATCTAACCAAGTATATGTTCTTGGAGTAACTTCTTTTGTAGGTTTTAAGTCTTTTATACTTATGATGCTTTTAATTATGTTTTTTGCTATAGGAGCGGAGACTGTTCCACCGTATTGAGTTATTCCTTTGGGATTATCTATTGCTACATATACAATGTATTCTGGTTTGTTTGCTGGGAGAAAGCCAATGAAGGAAACTATGTAATTACCACTCATATATTTGCCATCTTTTACTTTTTGAGCTGTACCAGTCTTCCCTCCTACTCTATAGTTTTCAACATAAGCGTTTTTACCTGTACCTTGAGATACAACTGATTCTAATGTTTCTCTTACTAAAGAAGATGTTTCTTCGCTGATTACTTGTCTTACTTTGGTAGGTTTATTTTCTAAGATAAGATTATTGGTATTTGGTTCAGTTATATATTTAACTGTATAAGGTTTATAAAGTGTACCACCATTGATTGCTGCAGATACACCGTTTACTTGTTGAATTGGCGTTACGCTTATTCCTTGACCAAAACTGATAGTTGCTTGTTCTACTGGTCCAATGTTTTCGTATTTGAACATTATCCCTTTTGCTTCACCATTCAAGTCGATGCCTGTTTTTTCTGTCATACCGAATTTTTCTACGTATTCGTATAGTTTTTGTTTACCAAGCTTTTGCCCCATTACGACGAATCCTGGGTTGCAAGAGTTTTGGACTACTTGGAGAAATGTTTGGGAACCATGGCCGCCTTTTTTCCAACATTTAATTTTTGCTCCTTCAACATTTATTGAACCGCTATCATGATAATGATCTTCAAAGACATTTATTACTTTTTCTTCTAGTGCTGCACTTAGTGTAATTATTTTGAACGTACCTACCATTTGGTGATTAGCAAATAAAAAAGGAATGTATTAATTACATTCCTTAATTGTATTCCATTCTGTTTCTTTGAATCCTATTAAAACTATATCATCTAATTCTAATAAAGGTCTTTTTACAAGCATACCATCTGTACTTAAAATTTGTAATTTTTCTTCATATGACATAGTTTGAATTTTATCTTTGAGTTTTAATTCTCTATATTTTAATCCACTGGTATTAAAAAATCTATTAATGTCTTTTCCTGATTTTTGAATCAATCTATGTAATTCTTTTTGATTTAATTTTTCTTCAACAATATTTCTAGTTTCAAAAGCAATTTTTTTTGAAACTAAATAATTTTTTGCTTTTTGACATGTACTACACTTAGGATATTCAATTAACAACATATTTTTAATCCTTTCAAATAAAATTAATATTCAACTAATTCAAAAGATTCTTTACCAACACCACATATAGGACACTTAAAATCATCAGGGAATTCATCAGCTTCGTGGATATATCCACAAGTATTTTCTAAAACAGGTATTTCTGAAATTTCTTTAAAATCGATTCCATCAAATTTATCAGTATCCTTACTCGATTTATATCCAAATGTTCCTATAATCTTTGCATCAGTTGTTTCTTTTAATATTTAAACTCCAAACTTATTATTTTCTTTAATTACTTTATTAGTATAATTATCATGGTTTATACTAACTGCAATCACAGAAGGATTTGAAGTAACTTGCATAATACTATTTGCAATACAACCAATATTTTTATCTTTATCTCTGCTTGTTACAACATAAACGCCATAAGATAGATTTCTTAAGACTTTCTTATCCGCAATTAGCTTCTTGCTGCACCATCAACAGATAAAATAACTCCTGTTATATAACTTGCCATATCACTTGCTAAAAATAAAAATGCATTTGCTATATCTTCTGGAGTACCAATTCTACCTAAAGGAATTCCTTTAATAATAGGTTCTATAACACTATCAGGAACATCTTTCATCATATCAGTTAATGTTACTCCAGGTGCTACAGCATTAACTCTTATATTATCTTTACCTAATTCTCTAGCTAATGATTTTGTAAGACCATTTACTGCAAATTTACTTGCTGGATACCCACATCCTGATGGTTGACCATAAATACTTACCATTGAAGAAGTATTTAATATTACTCCACCACCATTTTTCTTCATATATTCTACAACTGCACGAGAACAATTAAATACAGCATTTACGTTTAAGTCCATAATCTTCTTAAAATCTTCTTCTTTATAATCATAAATCTTATCCATTGAACTCATTCCTGCATTATTAACTAGGATATCAATTTTTCCATACTTTTCTACAATTTGTTTAAATGTTTTTTCAACTGAAGCTAAATCACTTAAATTTGGATAATCTCCATCTACTTCGTAATTTTCATTTATAGTTTTAAGCTTATCAATTGCTTTATCAACGCTTTCTTTTTTAGAGCCTAGTAAAATTACTTTTGCTCCATTTTCTAAAAATTTTTCTACCGTAGCAAAACCAATACCACGAGTACCTCCTGTTACTACAGCAACTTTTCCTTCTAACATATTATCCCTCCTATAATAAATACTAACTATAAAATTATATATTTTTTAAATCTATTCAACTTCTTTTGCCCATAAAGAATGCTTATTACAATATGAGTATATTGTTGCTCCTTTTACATATTTAAATGTTGCAATTGGCTCATCACCTGGAGCAAAATAAACTATTTGCTCATTTTTATCATCTACGTAACTAATCCATTCTATATAATGATCTTCGTCCATAACGTGATTAACTCTTACATTAATATTTTCGCCATCAATTTGATATTCTGGTACATGCTTCTCAAATGAAGCATCTACACTATTAGGTTTTATATTTTCAAGTGGCTCACCACAACATGTAATTCCACAAGTATCACAATTGCAATCTTTCAATACTTTTAAAAGTGCTCCACACTTATTACATCTTTTTAACATATCTTTCCTCCTTATAAATATATTATACAATAATTTTAAAAAACAAAAAAGAAAAAAGAAAAAATATAATTAGATATTTTTAAAATAAACATTGTATGTAAATCTATTTGGATTATCTATCGCTCTTTTAATCTCGATAGTATCGCAAGTTTGATTTTCTAAATATAAGATATCATCAGAAGTAACTCCACCTATATGTCTAGCACCTTTAATTTTTGGTAATTCATTACCTAATAGATTCAAATATATATCTAGTTTTATATTGTATCTATCATCATCTATTTTTGATACAATAATTTCATCAACAAACTTTCTTATAAAATCTTCCAAAGAACCACCACTAATTTCTTCTTGAATAGATTTCGTAATATTTTCAATATTACTATCTCTTTCATTTAATATACTTATCTGTTCTAAAATCTTTAATTTCTTCTTACTTAGTTCTTTAATTGTACTCTCGAAGTTAGCAAATTGCGCTTTGAGTTCATCTTTTTTAAGCTCGCCAGAAAGAACCAAATCAAGTGCCAATGATTTCTTTTCTTCAATAATTTTCAGTTGTTTATCTATTTCGTTTAATTCATCATCATACTTATTAGATTTATCTATACTCTCATATATTCTTAACATATTATCTATAATATGATTCTTTTTTGGAATAATAGTATCCATTATTTTCATGAATATATTGTATAAATCCTTCTCACCAATAATAGGTGAACTACACGAACTAAGTCTATATTGTAAGTATAATCCGCAACTCCAAGTTGGTCTATTTTTCTTTTTACTACCATGTGACCTTTGAAAGTTAGTATTATGTTCCTTACAATAGATTTTAGAACTAAAGGGATACTTAACTCCACCGGACCAATAGTTATTGTCTTTATAGCCTTTGACTCTAGCATTTAATACTTCATTTGCTTTGTCCCATAATTCTTCAGAAACAATCGCTGGAACACTGCCATCAATACACTTATATATAACTTGATTTTCTATAGTATTTTTCTTTCTTTTCTTGGTCCTATAATCTAAAATTTCATATTGTTTAGCTCTATAAAATCCTTTGTACTTTGGATTTTGTATCATTCCTTTAAGAGAATCTTTATCATATATTCTTCCATTTTTATTTAGATACCCCTCTTGTGAAAGCTTCACTGCTAGTTTATGAAAGCCATATTCACCAGTAGCATATAATTCAAATATTCTTCTCACCATTTTGGCTTCTTCTTCGATAATAACTAATTTGCAATTATCTTTTCTATAACCAGTTATATTAGAGGAACCAAGTACATGTCCTTGACTAATCGCCTTACGATATCCAAACTTAACACTTGCTGAAATTTTCTTAGATTCTTCTTGTGCGATATTAAATAATATATTAAGAGTAAGTTCTGAGTTTAGATCAAATGTATTAAGTGACTGATTTTCAAAGAACACCCCAACTCCAGATGATTTTAATTCTCTAATATAGTGAATACTGTCCTCTAAGTCACGAGCAAACCTTGAAACATCCTTTGTAATAATTAAATCAAATTTGTTGAGTTTAGCATCTCTTATCATTCGCATAAATGATAGTCTTTTATCTGCTCGTGTTCCCGTAACACCTTCTTCAATATATCCATCTACGAAAGACCATGTTTTATTTTTCTTAATATATGTTTCATAATAATCTAATTGATTATCTAATGAATTTAGTTGAACATCGCTATCAGTAGATACTCGGCAATAATAAGTAACCCGTAGTGGAAGATTATAAAGCTTCTCACCACGTGCTATTGCACTAACTATGTCATAATAGTTCGTATTCTACCACCACCTTTGCTATTTATTGTTATAACTTTTATATTACTTGTAATTTTTTAATCATTTTCAACAATCTTTCATTTGCTTTTGAAAATGTATTTTCATCAATAATGTTCTTTTTGTAAAGGTTGTTATTGATGATAAGTTGTAATTGCAACTCCGTAATTGCATTTAATTTCATATAATCATCCTTTCCTTATTATTGGATATTATGATAACCCGTAAGTTCATATACCATTTTATAATAGTATTTATGTGCAATAACCCGATTCAGCATTTCCTGATTTGAATTTATCTAATTTTATATCAATAGTAAATTACTTAGCGTTCTATCAAAATTATTTTCCACTTTATTTTAATGCAAACCATATATTAAATCCTTATAACATAAGGTCACTATATGGTATTCACGTTCTTAAATGTTGAACCAGGTTCATAACTTTTCCATATTGGTAAGTTTCTATTTATTGTTTCTAAATCAAATTTTTGATAGTTATTTGAATCAAATGTTGGCCGAGATGCCATAGCAAGTATTTCTCCAGTATTAGGGTCCATAACAATTGCTAAGGATTCTTCTGGGGTATATTTGGTGTCAACTTGGGATAATTCATTTTCTAAAGCTAATTGGATATCTATATCAATAGTTAAAGTTATATCCATTCCATTTACTGCTGGTACATACTTTTCTAATTCATTTAATCTATGCCCTTTACCATCTGAGAAGTATTTAATAGACCCGCTGGTACCAGTTAGATATTTATCATACTGCAATTCTAGTCCAGATAAGCCTTGATTATCTATACCGACATATCCCAATACATGAGATAGTACTGTATCATATGGATAATAACGAACCGATTCTTTCATAAGATATAAACCATCTATATTTAGTGCTGCTATTTTATCTGCTATATCACTACTTAATTGTCTTCCTTCAGGATTTATCTTTTCCAAGGAAGTTTTTTTAGTTAGATGTTTTAATATACTATCATAACTACAATTAAGAATACTTGATAATGCTTTAGCTGTAAGTTCTTTATCTACGATTTGATTTGGTACGGCGTATAGGGTTGTTGTAGTTATATTGGTTGCTAATACTTTTCCGTTACGATCTAGTATTCTACCTCTATCTGGTGTTAGAGGTAGATTACGTTCCCATAAATCGTTTGCTAATTTAGATAGTTTATTGTTTGATATAGTTTGAAGATAGAATATCTTAAATAATATTACAAACAACACTAATATTGTTACTAATAATACTATTTTAATTCTTTTTTGTTTTATCTTTTGAAACATATTATCACCTATTAATTTTATGCATAAAAAAAGAAGATTTTGACTCTTCTTTTTATTTATTAAGCTTGTGGGATTATAATATTACCAGTTACGCTTCCGTTGTTGTTGAATTTTACACTATTAGCTACTAATTCAATATCTCTTTTAATAATTCCGTTATTATTTGATACTGCTACTACTGTAAACACTAAACCAACCATATCTTTTATGAATTCTTTTATTTCTCTTAATTCTAACATATTATTACCTCAATCTATTTTGTCCTATTTAATCTTAGTATATTGAATTTGTTTTTTTAAATATGTAAGTACACCTCCTCAGTAAGTTATGTAAACATATTTGTTTGTCGAATTTTTTCTAATAATGTAAAAAAGACTTTTGCGAGTCTTAACATAAAAAGTTCATTATTAAATCAATCATAATTTGTTTTTCTTTTGGATTAGATTGAGCTATTAAAAGTGTTAGAGCAACTAATGTATTATTGTCTATTACTCTTTGATTGTCTTTATATAATATTTTGTTATATTCTAAGAAGTAAATGAATAGTGTTGCTCCTATTCTTTTATTACCATCTATAAATGTATGATTTTTAATTATTAGGTATAAGAAGTTGGCAGCTTTTTCTTCTATGGTTGGATATAAATCTTCTCCACCAAACGTTTGATAGATTGTGTCTATTATTGTTTGAAGACCCTTATTACGTTCTAGAGCAAATAATTTACTTTCGTTATTGAATCTTAATCTATCTATCATTGATAAACATTCTTCATATGTAATTTTAGTTTGATTTATTGTACCTTTTGGTTTTGATATTTTTTGATGATCATAATCATCTAATAAATCTAATGCGGTTGAGTATTTATCTATTACTTTTATTATTTCTTTAGCTTCAGTACTAGATATGTCATCTTCTATTCTTCCTGCTATATTTATCAGTTGAACAGTTTTTTCTAGATACTGCAGTCTCTTTTGATTAACAGTATACCCTTTTAGCATATGGTCTTTTAGAATTTGAGTTGCCCATTTTCTGAAAGCAAAACCTCTTTTACTATTTACACGATATCCTACAGATATGATCATATCTAGATTATAAAATTGTACGAGATACTTTTTGCCATCTTTCGCAGTATGCTCAAAAAATGAGCATACTGCTTTTTCGTTTAATTCTTTGTCTTTATAGATGTTTTGGATATGCCTTGTAATTGTTTTTCTGTCTTTTTCAAATAGTTCGGCCATTTGTTGTTGTGTTAACCATACTGTTTCGTCTTTCATATTTACTTCTAATTTAACCCCTTGATTTTCAAATAATATTATTTCGTTTTCCATATTTATTTCTCCTTTTCATAATTCAATTTTGACGATTTTAACTTTTGTATATCACCTCCTTTAAACAAAAAAAGAAGGTACTAAAAAGTACCTTCGAATAGATATATTTTTTCTTGCCTAAATATATAAATTATCGTCAAAATTGTCTATCGATTAGTTTTTTGGCAAGTAACTAATCTTGTTTTAATTATACTATAGATAATTATGTATCACAATACATTTGTTCGTTATATTATAAAAAATAAAAAGAACTCTATTGAGTTCTTATATTAGAAATATTATAAAGTCTAGAATGAATAAACCTAGTACTATAAAGAATATTGTATTTAGTTTTTTCTTATCTAGTTTATTTATTAGTTTTTCAAATATTGGTTGTAGAATGTATAAGAATAATACTCCTCCTATACCAAATCTAATACTTGGTGATAATGCAATTCTCCCTTGGAAGTTAATTGCATATTCACTATATGTTTGCCATGGCCATGAACCAGTAAACCATTCACATAAGTATGATGTAAATAGTTCTAGTAATGTTGCTACTAAACCACATAATAAGAATACTAGAGGTATCATTAGAAGTTGTTTTCTTTTTGGTTTGTTTTTTATTAGAGGTCTTACGCAGAATATAAATAGTAAGGCACCAAATCCATATACTGGACAGTATGGACCGAATAGTACTCCTCTATCACAGAATCCCCATCTATAGATTATTACTTCTAAGAATATTTCATAGCACCATCCAAATATTGCATACATCATAAAATATAAGTAATGTTGTTGGATGAATTTTATTATAGTATCTTTTTTTGATTCTTTCTTTTTAGCCATATAGCTCACCTTTTATTCTTTTTACATATTATCTACTTCAACATCTGATTTAAACTTAGGTTCACATGTTAAGTTTATTTTTAATTGTTTTAATGCTTTACGATCTCCATTTTCAACCATGTATGTTGCATGGGCTTCGCAGTTTTTTAATTTTTTTAAATTACTTAATGCTTTTTCAACCATTGGGTTTGTTGTTGAAGTAATACTTAAAGCAGTTAGTACTTCAGTTAAACCTAATCTTGTTTGTTCAGCATCTAAATCTTTTTTCATTTTTAACATTGGTTCTAAAACGTTTGGTGATATTAATTTAATATCATCAGGGATTTTAGAAAATTCTTTTATAGCATTTAAAACTACTGTACAAGCAGGTGTTAGAATGTCTGTTTCTTTACCTGTAATAATTTTCTTAGAAGATAGTTTCATAGATATAACTGGTTTGCATTCTAATTTGCTCTTATTAAGAGCAGGTTCAATTACATCTAGATAATGTTCGTCTATCTTTAATTCATTCATTAATAGTTTTATTTTTTGACAAGCATCTTCATCTGTTAAGCCTAATTTATAATTATTAAGTTCATTGTAGTATCTTCTTACTACTTCTTTTTTAGATGCTTCTGCCACTATATTTTCATCTGTAATACAGTATCCTACCATATTAACTCCCATATCTGTTGGAGAGTGATAAATATCTTTACCAGTTACTTTTTTTAGGATATCTTTTAGTACAGGAAACATTTCAATGTCTCTATTATAGTTAACTGTAGACACTCCATATTTTTCTAAATGGAATGGATCTATCATATTAGTGTCTTTTAAGTCAGCTGTTGCTGCTTCGTATGCTAAGTTAACTGGATGTTTAAGTGGAAGGTTCCAAACTGGGAATGTTTCAAATTTCGCATAACAAGAGTTAATACCTCTTTTTGTTTCATGATAAATTTGTGATAAACAAGTTGCTAGTTTGCCACTTCCTGCTCCAGGGGCATTTACTAATATTAGTTTTTTAGTTGTTTCAATATATGGATTAGCACCATATCCTTCTTCACTAACTATTGTATCGACATCAGTTGGATATCCTTTAGTGAATGTATGGATATAAGTTTTAATTCCATTTCTTTCTAATTTTTTTATAAATTTATTAACACTAACTTGGTTTTTATATAATGTGATAACTACTGAGTTAACACTGAAACCCATCTTTTTAGATTTATTAATTAGTTTAATAACTTCGTTATCGTATGTAATTCCATACTCGCCACGTGTTTTGTTTTTTTCAATGTCGCCAGCATTGATACAATAAATTATTTCTAGATCTTTTTTTAATTCTTTTAACACACTTATTTTTGCGTCGCTTTTGAATCCTGGTAGAACTCTTGCTGCATGTGTATCATCAAATAGTTTGCCACCTATTTCTAGATATAACTTATCAAACATGTTAAATCTCTCTCTAATTTTTTCGCTTTGTATTTTTACATACTTTTTGTGATCAAATCCCTCTTTCATAATTTACTCCTTTTACCATATTCTATATTATATTTTCATTATAACATTGATTGATAAAAAGTAATTTATTTTTTTTACTTTTTGACGTAAAAAAATCAAACTTTTTAAGTTTGATTCTTTGTTAATGGTGTTACCATTTTTTTAGTCATAGTTAAGTATGTATCTTGATTACCAATAAATATTGTGGAGAAGGCATCTATTTTATCTAGAGGTATTAGTTCTAGGTTTGTTACTTCGCCACTTTCGTTTGGTTCACCAAGATGACTAGCTATTCCGATCATTGGATTTGGTCCACGGTATTTTAATAATATTTCTTTAGCTAGTTCAATATTCTTTTTAGTAGGATTGCAAGGACTATAGAATATTAGTATTAAATTTGTTTGAGCTAATATTAATAGCGTTTAAACATCTTGTTTTAGTTTTAGTATATTCGTTATTTTATTTAATTTCATCTAGTCTTCGATATCTATATTGATTCCTGCAGCATGATCTACTGGTATTGAGAAACATAAGCCAGCTTGTTCTTTATGTGAACCACATTTTTCTATTATTTTTTCCATTATTTTATTCTTTATGTTATCTGGAGCTAGTATTAGAACTACATCTTTTTCTGGTTCTAATGATAAACCTAATACTTTAACTATTTTGTTTGGTTCTAAACCACGACCATTGATTGTAGTACCACCAGTTGCACCGGCTTTTTTAGCTGAGGCCATTATTGTTTCGGCACTACCTTCATTAGCTATTGTAATTATTAAATGTTGATTTGCTGGTTTCATATCTATGTCCTCCACTTCAATATCTTTATATCTATCGATCATGTATTGTGTTCCACTTGATAATGGAATTGTAAATGCTATTCCATTACCAGGTTCATCAATTTTTATTTTTTTATCTTCTTTTAATTGTTTTAATATGTATTTGCTCATGTTATATGGTACAACACTAAGAATAATACATTTTTTTATTTCATTTAAACCAAAGTAATCAAGTACACTATCTGATGCTGTACCTGTTGCACGAATTATGTTTTTAAATCCAGCTTTTTTATCTTGTAGGAAATCTATAAACTCTTCTTCTTGGGAATGATTAATAATCATCGTTAAAAGTGATAATTTATTCATGTTGAGCCCTCCAATCAAAGTCGATGATTGTTTCATCAAGTTTACTTGTGTCTGGTTTCTTATTAGAAATAATTTTATATAGTATACCAAGTATTTGGATTGTAATTAATGGTGATAATGCAACCATTGCTACTAGTCCAAAGGCATCTGTTAGAACGTTACCTTGGTGAGCATAACAAATACCAATTATAAATGGTAGTAAGAATGATGTTGTCATTGGACCAGACACTGCTCCACCTGAATCGAATGCTACCATTGTAAATATTTTTGGTGTAAATATCATTAATAGTAATGCAATTCCATAACCAATAATTAAGAACCATGTAATCGGTACTCCTGTCATTACTCTAGTAATTGAAATAGCTACTGCTAAAGCAACACCACAAGCAATTGTATTAACTAGTAATGATTTTTTTAAGCTTCCTTCTGTCATTTCTTCTATTTTTTCAGTTAGTACTGATACAGCAGGTTCTGCTCTAACGATTACAAAACCAACTACTACACCAAATAGAATTGTTAGCATACCAATTTTTTCATGTAACTCTGCTCCTAGTAAGTAAGCGTTTGGCATATAACCAACATTTACTCCTAGGAAGAATAATGCTAATCCTAACAAAGCTAATATTAAACCAGCAATTATTTTTCTTATATTTTTAGTTTTTACTTTTTTAGTTATTATATTAAATATTGCAAATACTCCTAGAATTGGAGCTAATGAAATTGTTACATCTTTTAATATAGGTATTATTTCATGTATGTAATGTTTTAATAATACTGCGTATGATGTTACTTGTGGGTCTATGTTATATTCATATGTCATATTAGATGGCATTAATAAACCTAGTAATAATACTGTTAGGATTGGTCCTATAGAACATAAGGCAACAAGACCAAAACTGTTTTCTTTTGCTTCTTTACGAGGTCTTGCTTTGGAAAAACCAATTCCCATTGCAATGATAAATGGTACGGACATTGGTCCTGTTGTAACTCCGCCCGAATCGAATGCTAATGGTACCATATTTTTATTTGATACAAATAAGAATACTATTAGTAAGATGTAGAAGAATGCTATTATCTTTTTTAAGTCTATTTGGAATAGTATTCTTAATGCGGCAATACTTAGGAATATTCCTACTCCTAATCCAACGCATAGTATTAATGTCGAACTAGGTATTGCAGTCATTTGAGTAGCTAATACTTTTAAGTCTGGTTCAGCAACTGTAATAATAATACCAACTATTAATGCTACTATTGCAATAAGGATTGGCTTTTTTGTCTTAACTAAGGTTGATGCGATTACTTTACCTATTTCTATCATGGAAAGATCAGAACCGTATGTAAATAATGTAACTCCAACTATGAGTAGTAATGTACTAAATAAAACTGATACTATAGTTTGGATAGAAAAATCTAAGATGACACTAGATACTAACATTACTACTGCTATTGGTAGTATTGATAGTATTGCTTCTTTTAGTTTTTCTGTTATTTCTTGCATTCTGTCACCTCGCCAATTCTACCTTTTAATTCTTCGATATTTATATCTTCTTTTTTTATTAAAAAATGAGATTTCTTTTTTAATAATAAAATATAATAGTTTTTTGTTTCTTCTATTTTATCGATATCTTCATAATTAACTTTAATTAGTTTACTAAAATGATCATTGCCAAATACGATTTCATCTTTTTTAAAGTTAATTATTAAAGTATATTCACCTTTTGGATATGTTTTATCAAATACTTTTAAAGCAACATCTTCTTTTGCTTTAACGAGAAAAATGAATGTAAGTATTTCTGTTATAAGTAATACTATTGCTAATATAGTTGCTAGTGTATTAGAAAATACTATGTTTAAGATAATTAATAAAATTATTAAGATAATAAAGATAAGATATTTTAATTTTGTTTTATTTTCTAATAATTTAAATGTTGTTTCTTTTACTGAATCTCTATTTATTATTGATTTTATTTTCATAATACTCACCTTAATAATTATATCATAAAAAAAGATAACTTTTTAGAGTTATCTTATTTGTTTATTTTCTTTTCCCATATTTTTCTTACTAAGTTTAATGACAATGTAGATAGTAAGAAACCAATTACTGGTACTAATGATGTTAAGAACATATTAGATACTGCATTAGTTAGGAATGTATATGTAAGTACTACGATATAAGTTAGAATAGCTATGCAAGCTTTTCTAGTAAAACAAGTTTCCCATTTTTTATTTAGTTCTACTACTTTGTTTCTTTTTTTAATAGATTCTATTTCTTTTAATAAGTCTTTTTCTTTCATAAGTTACACCTCTATATGTATTATAACATAAGATAAATAAAAAAAGCATTATTGCTAATGCTTTTTGTTCTCTAATGAGAAACCCCTTTTTAATCCCTCGTTCTTTGAACGTGATAATAATATACTATATGTTTTTATTATATTCAAGGGGTATTGGTATATCTTTTAGTTATATCTATTATTATTCCTGTATATATACCCTAGGTACTCTTTCTGATATGTTAGATAATATTTCGTAGTTTATTGTATTACATATCTTAGCTATATCTTCTAATGTAACTAGTTTGTTATCGTATATATATACTTTATCACCTATTGATACATTTTGTAAATGAGTTACATCTACTAATATTGAATCCATACATACGTTACCTATTATAGGACATAATGTATTATTTATAATTACATTACCTTTGTTACTTAATGATCTACGTAAGCCGTCGGCGTATCCAATACCTAGTGTAGCTATTTTAGTTGTTTTAGTTGTTTTATATGTTTGATTATAACTTACTGATTCATTTGCTGGTATTTCTTTTAGATAAGATATTTTAGTAATTAGTTTTGTTGTAGGTTTTAATTCTATTTTATTAGTTATTTCATCGTATGATGGATAGCCATACATTATAATGCCTGGACGGATTGCGTTAGTTATATCTATGTTATAGTTTACTAATCCGTTTGATGCACTAGTATGGATATATTTTATATTAGGGTATTCTTTAATTAAAATATTATAGTATTCTTTAAATTTATTTATTTGTTTTTTAGTATATTCATCATCTGAGTCAGCCGATGAAAAGTGTGTATATAAACCTTCTACTATAATATTATTGCTATTATGTAATGTTTTTAGTAATTCATCTAATGATTGGAAACCAGTTCTATTCATACCTGTTTCTACTTCAATATGAATTTTAACTTGTTTATCTTGTTTAATTAGTTCTTTTAAGAAATCGATACTTGATAAACCTACTGTAATATTATTAGAGATAATATCTTCTATTTCTTCTATATATGGTTGGTTTAATACTAGTATATCTTTTTTATAACCTAATTCTCTTAAGTATAGAGCTTCTTCTACTATTGCTACTGCTACTATATTGAATTCATTTATTATATCTAGTCTTTTATTTATATGTGTACCATAAGCATTAGCTTTTATTACTGGTATTATTTCTTTATCTTTATGTAATTTTTTTATTTCTTTTATATTATGTTTGAAATTACTTAGATTAACTTCTAAGTATGTTTGTCTTTTCATTGTTTCACCTTTTCTATAGAATATTATATTTATTTAAAGTAAATTATTCAATTTAATTATTAATATTATAGTAAAGTTATGTAAAAGAAAAAGAAACCTGTTGGTTTCTTATTTTGTTTTTGGAAGTAAACTTAATGCATGTGGAATTTCATCTACAATATATTCGGCCCAGATATCTTTTTCTTCTTGATCTTCTGTTGCATTAAATTCAATTAAGTATTCTTCTAGCACTTTAATACCATTTGATACGTCTTTATAATCAGAGTTTTCTTTATCTTCAAATGTTTCTTGGTATGCTTTTAATCTTCTTAAGATATTTGATGCATGTAAAACAGGATCTGTTTGAGCGTTATATCTATCCATTTTAGCAATGAATTCGTTCAATAAACTTTCTGTTACATCAGTCTTAGATAATTTAGCTAGACATAGAATCATTTCGTCATATGATAATGGTCGAATTGGTTCCATATTGAAAAAATCAAAATATGTTTCTAGTTCTTTGAATGTCTTTTTGATTAATCTTCTATTTACTGGTTTTATTTCAGGTATCATTGGAACTACTTTATCTACTGGGTAGATTGATTCAGCTTGTTTTTTAGCTTGTTCTTCTTTAGCTATTCTTTTATCTAATACTACTTTTAAGTATCTACAATATTTTTTAGTTACCTCTAATGATAAACCTAAATGTAATAAAGCATCACATATAGCAATCATTTCATATTCAGTAAATGTTTCTTCTTTTGTTAAGTATCCGTTATACATTATTGTATGTTGTTTTTTTAAGTTATCTAATTCTGCTAGTTCTTTATCGTATAAACCTTCTTTAGTATTTGGTTCATATGTTTCACAAACTATACGTTGTTTTTGCATTCTAATATATGATTCAAAATATGTTGCGTCTTTTCCGTATTCTTTAATATTTTGTAAACTAAATATATTTTTATTAAAGTTATCGAATGAAAAATCGGCCGGTTGAACAATTATTTCATCATTTAATATAGCAGCTCCAATATTTCTTTTTAATACATAATTGATTATATTAAATACATCTTTATCTGATAAACCCTTTTCTTCTAATAGACTTGATAGGAATGCAAAGTTATCAAAGATTACATTATGTTCTAGTTCTTCTTTTGTAAATGTTAACCATGTTGCAAATGTTCCAGATACTACAGCATCTGCCATTTGAGTTTGGCATTTTGGGTCTCTTAACATTGATAATGTATCTTTTTTGATATCAGGTACTACTTGGTTATATTTGTTTTTTAGGATATTAAATAGTTTTTCTAATGATTTATTCATATAAAAACACCCCTCTTGTTTGTGGGTGTTATTATATTATTTTATGTATTTTATGTCAATTATTGCTTATGGATTTTAGCTACGAAGAAACCTTCAAAATATTCGTTTGGACAGATTGTAATTACGTTATCTAAAGTAGATGGTAATGTTGGTAATGAAGATGTATCTAGTTCAGCTATTGGTACTAGTGATAATGAAGTATCTGTAAGAATTGATTTTAATATTTCTTCATTTTCTTCTTTTAAAATAGAACATGTTGAATATATTAATTCACCACCTGAATTCAAATGTTTTATTGCTTCAGTAATAAGTTCTTTTTGAAATTTAATTGATCTATTTACTAAATCAATATTAAAGTCTTCCATAGCTTTATCATTAGTAAGCAATGTACCTGAACCACTACAAGGAGCATCAAGAAGGATTTTATCGAATTTAAAGTATTCATTTAGGTGTCTTGCATCTTCTTTTAAGACACTTACTTTTTTAGCTCCTTGTTTATCGATATTATATTGTAATCTTTCGCTTCTTATTTTATTTTTTTCTGTTGCTGTAATCATAGCAGTGTTGTTTGATAATGCAGCCATTTGTGTTGTTTTGCCACCTGGTGCTGCTGTCATATCTAAGATTAGTTCGTTGGATTTAGGATTTACAACTAATGGCGGTAGCATTGATGATAAACTTTGAAAGTATACTTTACCATCTTTATAAATATCTAATTTTTTTATTTTATTTAGGTCATCATTTATTATTAATACTGATTCGTACCATGTTACATTATTAAAGTTAATATTGTTTTGTTTTAATATTGAAGTTATTTCTTCATAGTTTGATTTTAATGTATTGATACGTAATGATGATACTCTTTGTTGTTTATATCCATTAATTATTTCTTCATAATTATTTGGATATTCTAATTTAATTTTTTCTATAAGAAATTCTGGTATTTGATACATGGTTTCACCTCTAGTAAAGTATAACATAAAAAGAACAAATCAATTAAGATTTGTTCTATAAATGTTTGCATAGTCTTTTAGGATGCCAGAATATTCTAAGTTGACTCCAGGCATTGTACGGAAGTTTTCTGGTCGAATTAGTTCTGGTAATCCTGTTTCTATTTGTGAATCTTCTAATATGTGTTTTACAAATTCGGCACAATAGAAGCATTTATTTTTTTTAATTTTTTTATTGAATGCTATTGCAAATAATCCTAAGATATTGAAGCTATATTCATTTTTATGTCTTTTAATACGAGCGATAGCTTTTTTTATCTTTTTATATTGTCCTTCTGTTACAGTTAGTGAGTATACTTCAACACCAGCATTTTCGAAGCGTTTAAATGTTCCAAAATTTGGTGATTCTCTGGTAAATCCTCCCCACCAAGGGATATATGGATTTAATCTTCCAAAACTATACATTTGGTTTAGTTCTTTATCTAGCGATATTGAACTATGAGAATATTCATCTTTTGTATATGTTCTTATTATTCTAGCTAAGTATGTTGTAGTACTAGTTAGAACTATGTATACTTTCTTCATGTTATCACTCACTACTCTAATAACATTATACAATATTTAATTTTTAATTTAAATATTAATTTCTAGCAGCCCGTCAACTCCAATTGTTTCTTTTAACTATTCTACTGCTACTTTAGAACATACGAACGCTGATTTTAAGCGGATATCACATACTTTATCAAATTCTTCAATTGGATGTTCAGTTAATGGCGTTCTTGATGATACACCAGCATTGTTATCTAAGAATTTTTTGCTATGTCAAAACCTATTCCTTTTGTTCCTCCTGTGATGATTGCAACTTTGTCTTTTAACATATTAATTCCTTCTTTTTTATTTATCAATAATACCTATTTGTTTCATTAAGTATTTTGCATTTGTTTTTGTACACATGCCATCTTTTATTTTGTAATCAAATGATATTTTATTTTCGTTATATTGTTCTTCAAAGTGATAGTTATATACTTTTTTATTATCTATTTCACATAGTTCAAAGTCATGTGTTGTAATTAGAACAATGCAATTTAATTTAGATAATTTTTTAATTATCTCTTTAGCTCCTAGTATTCTATCTTTGTAGTTAGTTCCTTTAAATATTTCATCTATAAAGACAATTATAGGATTTGTATTTGATTTAGAGTATTCTAAGATTTTTTCTATACGAAGTAGTTCGCCATAGAATGTTGAAATGCCTGCTTCAATATCATCGGTTACTCTAATGGATGTAAATATTTTATTTATACTTGATTCAAAATGTGATGCATTAACGTATGATCCGTTATACATTAAGATTAAGTTAATAGCTATGGTACGCATAAATGATGTTTTACCACTCATATTTGAACCGGTAATTATATTAATATCGTCTTTACAATTAAAGTTATTAGTTATACATTTTGATTCAGATAATAATGGATGAGCGATATCTTTGATATTTAGTTTTATATCTTTAGATATTATCGGTAATGTAACATTATCTTTTATTAATGGTATTGTGGTAAAACTAATTAAGTTTTCTAATTCAGTAATATTATTAGTTGTCGTTTTTAATGTATCACTATTTAATGTAATTAATTTATTGTATTTATATAATGTAATTATATTTAGTGACATAATACCATTTAAGATTACATTAGTAATAAAGTTATATCTAAAACCATCTAAGTTACATGTTTTATCTAATTCTTTAATTATTTGTTCACTTGATGATAGTTCATTTTGTATTTTAGATATTTTTTTACTTTTAAAATTATATTTATTTAATATAGGAAAGATATCTTTATAATCTATGAATGCTCTTCCACATTTAGATATATTATTAAATTCGTTACTATATTTAAATTGATATATATAAGATATTATTAATTGAATTATTAAAGTTATTATAAAGAATCTTATATTTATTATATTAAATATACCTAGTAATAGAATTATATCTGTTATGATAGCAGTTATAATACCGAATATTAATTCTTTTTTAGATATGTGTTTATCTTCACTTAAGATAGTTAAACTTTTTGTATAATCTTTTTCTTCTATCTTTTTTATATTATTTATTGTACGTATGTAATCTAGAATGAATTCTGGATTGTTTTTTAGTTCAGTAATTGCTTCTTGATTAGTTAATATATCTTTTTCTTTTGTATTTGGTTCGATTATTTTTTTTATTAAACTTTTTTTACTATTAATACTTTTAGATATGTTAATTAGTTGGAATAATGAGTTTTTACCTACTAAGTCTAAGTCAGTAGCTAGATCATTTATTAGTAAGTTATCTCCACTATCGAATTCTTTCCATTCACTACTTCTTCTTTGTTCATATGTATTAATGATATCTAAGTATTCTTGATACATATTTTCTTTTTTTATAATACCTTCATGGAAGAATACTACTATAAAGAAGATAGTTAGTAAGATAAATGCAATTAAACTTAGTAAGGGATTTTCTAAGAATTGGCATTTAATACTGATACTGATTATTAGTATTATAGTAAATATTATTAATCTAATGTTTGATAATGTATTAGATTTTTTTGTTTGTTCTTGTTTTAATATTGTATATTTATCTCTTAATTTAATTAATTCTTTAAACATATTATCACCTATTTAATTATAGCATAGAATAAAAAAAGACAAATGAATTTGTCTTTTAATTTACGTCTTTATATGAAGATAATGTAACAGTTACTTCTTCTTGTTTCCAGTTTCCTGTTCTACTTTCATATAGAAGTGTTATTTTTACTTTATCCCCGGCTTGTTTATCTGTTAAATGGTTTTCGATTACTTCGAATGATGTTACTTCTTTACCATCTATTTGTGTAATGATGTCATATACTTGAATACCAGCTTTTTCTGCTCCACTACCCTTAACTACATTAGTTATATAGAAACCAACTGGTAGTTTTGATTCTTTTGCAGTTTCGGCATCATTCATGTAACCAGATACACCAAGATATCCACGTTTATCTTCTGGTAGTGTTTCGCCATTCATTAATTTTGTAATTAAATCAGTTACATCAGATATTGGTATTGCAAATCCCATACCTTCGATGCTTGCTTCTGATGTATAACCGCTTGATGAGTATTTAGCTGAGTTAATACCAATTACTTCTCCTGATGCATTTAGTAATGCTCCTCCTGAGTTACCACCATTTATAGCAGCATCAATTTGAATCATATCGTTTTTCATGTTATCGATTGATACAGTTCTATTTAAAGCACTGATTACACCAGTTGTTACTGATTGACCATAACCCAATGCATTACCGATTGCTATTACTCCGTTACCTACTTTTAATTTAGTTGAATCACCCATTGTTGCGATTTTAATAGCGTTTGCTGTTTCTTCATCAATGTCACTCAATGGAATTGAGATAATTGCGATATCTCTAGCTGCAGATGCACCTTTGATTGTTGCATTGATACTTTTTTCATTTATAAATTGGACGCTAAGTTTATCAGCACCTTCTACTACGTGATTGTTTGTTAGGATTAATAATTCTGTATCTGATTTAGATACGATGATACCTGAACCCGCTCCTGTTGAATATGATTCACCATTAAAGAAACTTGGTCCAAACATTCCTGAATTAATTAATGTTTCACTAGTAATTGCTACAATTGAAGGCATTACATTTTCAACTACGTTTGATACGTCAGTAATTACTACACCATCTACTTTGTTTTCGATTGTTTCTGTATATTGTAATTGAACATCTGCTGCTGTAGTTTTATTTCCTTTATCGTTGATAAAGTTTACTACTGCCATAAATGCTACTATGATTAGTGCTATTGCAATGATTAATAATAGAATGGCTATAATTGCAGAACGCTTATTAGATTTCTTTTCTTCTTTTAACACTTCTTTAGGGTCATATGATAGAGGTTCTACTGCTATAACTGGTTCTTCCTTAACTTCAACCGGTTCTTCAATAGGTTCTTCTATATCATCTAAAGCTTTTTCTACTTCTTCTTTTATATCTTCTTTTGGTTCTTCTTTAATTTCTTCTACTTTAATATCTTTTACTTTTGGTTTTGTTTTTGTTACTTTTTTTTCTTCTGTTTTTTCTGCCATATTAATTCTCCTTCTAGTACTATTTCATTATACTATTGTTTTGTGGTATTTTTGTGAAAAAAATGCACAAAAAAAAGGAAATTATACATTTCCTTGTCTCATTGAAGCAACCTTTTTATCAAACTCATCACGTTTTATTTTTCTTTCTGCATCCATTTTTAATGAGTATTGATATGATTCTTCATCTTTATATATTTCTAGAGTATGTCCTACTCCTACTGATAATACTTGATCTGGTCTAAAGTTAAGTCTTCTTAGTTCTTTTACATCATAACTATTTTCTTTTCTTTTACTATATAATAAGAATTGCAATTTTTTATTTAAGTTTTTTGGCGCTTGTGGAAGTATTCCGTAGAAATATCTTTGCATCCAACGGAATTGTTCTCCAGTGATTAGCTTTAATTCATAGGCTGTTCTTGCTCTATTTAGATAGTATTCTAATTTTTCAATCATTTCTTTTTCACGGATTAGGATTAATCTTTCGAAATGTGGATCAATCATTGAACAAATTTCTTCGCCTTCCTCGGCTCCTGTGAATGAGGGTAATGTTATTCTATCAGTTTTATCTATTTTAAGTATAGTTTGGCCTACTATTGGATTTTCTCCGAACATAAAAAATACCCCCTTCTCTTGGGAGTATTTTATTATATTTCGCTGTTTTAGTCAAAATTTAGTATAGTTCTTCAGGTTCTTCAGGTTCAGGAATAATTTCTATATTTTCGTCTTCTTTAGTATCTATAGCTTCATACTCTATACCATAAGCTGATAATCTAGATATTTCAACATAACCACCTAATAATGCATCTTGAAGTAACATAGTTGATTTATCATTGAATATTACTTCTACATACATACTTTTTTCACATGGGAAATAGTATTCCATATTATCTTCTTTATGGAACATTTCTTTTTCTGCTCCTACTGCACATTCTTCTGAATTATCTACAATACGAACTACATCGAAGTTTCTTTCTCTTTCGGCTGCATCTAATTCGCTATAATATTCTACTGATTTAAAGTTTTTGGGGAAGAAATATACATCTCTACCTGTTTTATATCCATCTTCGTATGTAATATTTTCTTCATGCCAATCAATTATTTTGTATGTAAGAGAATTATATACTACTGTACCTCCATCATCTTTAGTTGATTTAATTGGCACTACTAAGATAATTATTACTGCTAATATTATTAATGTTATTTTTAATTTTTTGTTCATTTTTAACACCTCTATTTATTTATTATATCATATTATTGATTAATAATTGATAAATAAATGTTATATAAATCTTTTTTATCTAATTTAATTGGATGATTAGATAATCTATTTAAATCTACCCCATCTACTAAGTAATCTATTTCGTTTTCTTTTAGATTTGGATTTTGTAATCGTAATGATTTTATTAAGTTATCTATTTTATTTATTGATCCTTCTATAGTATCAGTTCCAATTATATTAGATAGTTCTTCTAACATAAGTTTTGTATTGTCATCTTTTCTTTCATTTATTAGTTTCCAATTAGATATTAGGTTTAAACTTACAGCATGACCATGAGCTATATTATATTTTGTAGTAAGTCGATAACACATTGTATGAGGGGCTGTTGTTTTAGCTAATGTAATTGCTCTACCACTTAAGTTAGCTGCTAATTGAATAGCTTTTAAACTATTATCATCATTATCTAAGTATGCTTGATAGTTATCTATAATGAGTTTAATACTTTGTTTTGAATATTTTTTAGATAATGAAGTTCTATTTTTAGACCATATTGCTTCAATACTTTGACATAAGGCATCTAGCATAGTACATTTCTTTTGGTAATCTGGTACTGATTTAAGTAAGTTATGATCTAATATTGCATAGTTAGGTATATCTGAAGGATGATCTACTGATAGTTTTTCTCCTTTATAATACATTATTGCTACTTCAGTAGATTCACTGCCTGTACCAGAAGTAGTTGGTATAGCAATTAGTTTTATAGGACTATATTTATAGTTTTTATTTATTATATCTTGTTCATCTTTTATGTTAGTAAATGCTTTTATGCATTTGGCTGTATCTATTGTTGAACCACCACCAATTGCTATTATTGTATTTGATTTACTATTTATAAACAATTCTTTACCTTTAATGATATCTTCATATGATGGATTTGGGTGGTAGTCGTTAAATACTATGTAATTTTTAGTTATATTAGATATTTTATTTGATATGTTATGTGTCATTGATTTAGAAGATACTATGAATACTGGTTCGTTTTTATTAATTATATCTTTTAATGTATTGTAGTAATCTTCTGTAGTTATTATTTGTTGATTACATAGATCATATATACGTAGTTCTTTATTTAATATATCTTTATTATTATCATTAATAGTATTTATATATGTATTATTATAGTTATTTGTAATACGATATGTATTATGTTTATTTAATTCAAGTAAGTTGATTGTTTCTTCTTTATTAAGATAGTTATGTAAGAGTTGATTGTTAAAGATAAGATTATTTTCTATTATTATAGTTGGTTTAGTTATGTTAGATGGCAATGTATTAGAGATAGTATAAGATATGTTATTTTCATTTAATAATCTTATTATTCTATCAGTAGTTGTTTCACCATTATATAATGTTATGTCTTTATGTAAGTTTAGTATTATTGCTTGCATTATATCAACCCTATTCTTTTATATTATTTTACCATATTTAGTGATATAAAAAAAGTAAACTTTTGTTTACTTTCTATTAGTTATTATTTCTATTTTTTCTTCTTTAAATGTAAATAATGTTAGTGATTTTTTACATTTAGGACATTTTGCTTTTTGAATACCTTTTTTAGATGGTAATGGTAGTTTTAGTACTGTTTTACATTTAGGACATTTTTTATATACATGTTCTTTATCTTTGATATTTCTTTTTATATTTTCAAATGGTTTAAAGATAAAGTTAGTTATCTTGTTAAAGATATTATTTTCTTTTTGACGTGCAGTAATGTTTTTAGATAGCATTCTAAATAGTATTAATACTACTAATAGTAATGCACTAAGATCGCCAATAAAGGAATTAGTAACTAGGTTTATTATAGATAATATGATATATATCCATATTGTAAACAACCCTAGTTCATCGATACCGTTTCTACCATATAAAATATTGTTAAGTAAGTTTTTCATTTTATCACCTCGTTATTATATGTATCTTTTTATTTTTATATGTTTTAAATGTATTAGTGTAATTATTGTAATAATAGTTAAAATAAGTAATGCAATTGGGAGTGTAGATGTATTAGGATTTTGTGATTGTTTTACTTTATTAACGAATGTAATTTTATTGTTTGTTTTAGTATTAGAATTAAATATATTAGTTTGTTTATTGTTAATGTACGTATTGTAGTTATTATTTAATATTTGTTTTATTTGATATGATGATTCTGGGACATTTTTAATTATAATAGTTTCATTACTTTTTAAAGTAAATGTTGTATTACCAGCAGCATCAAATATAAGGTATGAGTCTTTATTATTATAGTTATATTCATAAGCACCAGTTGCATTGTATATATTTAATTCGTAAGTATAGGTATTGGTTTTATAGTCATTTTGATTATTTGTTATAGTTAGATCTAGTGCTTTAGGTGATGATATGAATATAAAGAATATTATTATGAATGTTATAAGTCTTTTCATTTTATCACCTACCTTATATTAGATATTATATCATAGAAAAAGTATAGATTGCTCTATACTTTTATTTATTATTCTGTACGTAATGCTTCTACTGGGTCTTTTTTAGATGCGATTCTAGAAGGTATTAGTCCTGCTACTACCGTTAGTACTACACTTATAATTATTAATATTATTGCACCATCTGCAGGTAGTATAGAGATATTTTTGATATCAACAATAGCTTCGATAATTATATTGATTGGAACGTTAAGTGCTAATGTTACTAAGATTCCTAGAACACCTGCTGCGAATCCTTCGATAAGTGTTTCAGCATTAAATACTCTTGAGATATCTTTTTTAGAAGCTCCGATAGCTCTTAAGATACCGATTTCTTTTGTTCTTTCAATAACTGAAATATAAGTTATGATTGCAATCATGATTGAAGATACAACTAAACTTATTGCAACGAATGCAATTAGTACTGATGAGATAACATCAACGATTGTTGAAACTGAACTCATTATTAGACCTACTATATCAGTATATGTAAGTTGGTCTTCTTCCTCTTTTCCTTCGTTATATTTGTCTATTAATGCAGTTATTTCTTCTTTTGCTTCAAAGTTTTTAGGATAGATACTAATTGTATCTGGATCATCTAAATCAGCTACTCCTAAAGTTTTTAAGTTGTTTTCATATGTAGAAGACATATTAGCTGTATAACTTTGCATGAATGCTGCTAAGTCTTCTTGAGACATACTTTGGAAGTATTTTAACTGTTCTGGTGTTAAAGAACTATAATCAAATTTAGTACTTGATGAGAATTCACTACCAGTAAAGACATTTATTTCTGGTTTTTCCATTTGTTCTTTAACAATGTCTTGTTCTTTTATTTTATTAATTAAATGTTCTTTTAGTTCTGGTTTGTAACCAACCATTCCGTATGATGCTCCACCAGCAATAGCATCTGGATTTTGTTTAATAATACCTACAATTTTTATTGTTTCTGCTTCTTCGATAACTTTACTCATGTATTTAGTATCGTTTTTCATATCCATCCAAATACCATTTTGTTTTTTATAGTAATCAGTATTTAGAAGTAATTTAAATTCTAAACCAACGATGTCGCTTGTTTTAAATTTAGCTTGTTCGAATGATACTTCTTGATGAGTAGTCATTTTATTAAAGTTTTCTTCTAATTCATCTTGAGATAGTAATCCTAAACTATATAATGTGTAATCAGATACATTACCATTTTGATCTACTAATAGAACCATTTCGTTATATTTTTCAGGCCATCTACCATCTACTATATCAAATTGTTGTTTATTTAATTTATCGTTATCTAGCATTTCATAGAATACGTCATAGTTAGATAAATAAGAACTATAAACGTTTGAGATACCGTCCATACCCATACCTAATGCATTGAATACTTGGTTTGGATTTACTTGAAGGTATTCGCCATCTTCTTCTTGTTTATATAAGTTCATTTGAACATTATATCCATATTCGATAGCTGAAGTATGTTGTTTCATACCAGTATCTTTATCTTCAATATATTCTTTAAAACTCTTTAAATCGTTACTATTAGTTTGTTCTGATAATGTTGTAAACATATCACCCATAATATTTATTGAATGAATTTCATCATCTGGATGTTCTTCAACGTTTTGTGAATCAGCCATAGACATCATTAATGAACCCATATCAATTGTTTCTTTTTGAATTATTAATGGGTATGAAGATAACGTTTCTTCTTCTACTCTATCAATATATTTTTGAATACCATTTGATAATGATAAGATTAAAGCAATACCTATGATTCCAATTGAACCAGCAAATGCTGTAAGGATTGTTCTTCCTTTTTTAGTCATTAAGTTATTTAAACTTAGTGATAATGCTGTTTTGAAATTCATTGATGTTTTTTTAGATTTACCTTTTGAAACTACTTGTTCTGTTTGTTCTTCTTTACCATCGAATGGGTTTGAATCATCAACTATTTGACCATCTAGTAATTGAACTATACGTGTTGAGTAGTTTACTGCAAGTTCTGGGTTGTGTGTGACCATAATAACTAATTTATCTTTGGCAATTTCTTTTAACAAATCCATTACTTGTAAACTTGTTTCTGAATCTAATGCTCCAGTTGGTTCATCAGCTAGTAAGATATCTGGATCGTTAACTAATGCTCTTGCAATAGCAATACGTTGCATTTGGCCACCAGACATTTGGTTTGGTTTTTTATTCATATGTTTTTCTAAACCAACTTTTTTAAGAACTTCGATACTTCTTTTTCTTCTTTCTTTATCATCTACACCAGATAGTGTTAGAGCTAATTCTACGTTTTGTAAGGCAGTTTGATGTGGTATTAAATTGTAACTTTGGAATACGAAACCAACATTATGATTTCTATATGTATCCCAATCTCTATCAGTATATTCTTTAGTAGATACACCATTGATTACTAAATCTCCTGATGTATATTTATCTAAGCCACCGATAATATTTAACATTGTAGTTTTACCACTACCACTTTGGCCTAAAATTGCTACGAATTCATTTTTGCGGAATTTAACATCTACTTTATTTAAAGCTTTTTGTTTAAATCCTGCTACTTCGTATGTTTTTGTAATTTTCTTTAACTCTAGCATTTAATACACTCGCTTTCCTTTAATAATTTTAACACTATTAAGTATATGTTGTAAAATGAAAATTTTGTGATAAAAAAAGAGCTTTCGCTCTTTATTTTTTTAGTTTACTAAATAGTATTAGTAATGGGTATATTTCTAGACGACCTAGTAACATACCAATAGTCATAGATATTTTAGAAAGACATGTGAAATCACCGAATGAAGATATACCAAACGCTAAACCATTATTAGCAAATGTTGTGAATGCTGCATTGATTGTTATTTCTAAACTATATCCGTCATAACTTACTATAAATACTAGTATTAGTAAGATAATTATGTATAAGAATAAGTATGCTCTTACACTATTGATTGTGTCTTGATCAACTTTTTTATCTTCAAATTTAATAATTTTTACACTATTTGGTTTGAATGTTTTAATGATGTCTCTTGCAATTGATTTAACACAAATAATAAGTCTTGATATTTTAAATCCGCCACATGCACTTCCAGCACATGCACCTATTAACATTAATTGTAAGAAGATGATACGACATGATGTTGGATAGATATTTATATCACCTATTGAGAATCCAGTTGATGTAATTACGGAACTTACATGGAAGGCAGCTTCTCTTATTGATATACCTATTGTACTAAATGCATGCCATGTATTAGCTACTACAAATGCAACTGCAATGAGACACATTATAAAGTATATTTTTAGTTCTTCACTCTTTAGTGCAGTTTTAAATTCTTTCATAATTAAAAGAAAATAAATGTTGAAGTTTATTCCGAATAAGAACATAAATATTGTTACAACCCATTGGTTGAATGCCCCGATATTAGCCAAACCGGCATTGAATTGTGCGAATCCTCCTGTACCAGCAGTTGAGAAAGATATTAAAACACTATCGTAGAAACTTAAACCACCTAGGTATAGTAATATCATTTCTATTACTGTTAATCCTATATAAATACCAAATAAGTAGAATAATGTTTTTTTAATACTTGGTACTAGTTTCGATACATTTGGTCCAGGCATTTCGGCTTTTAATACATGCATAGATTTATCGTTTTGTGATAATGGTATTATAGCCATTACGAAGGCTAACACTCCCATACCACCTATATATACTGTTAAGCTTCGCCAGAATAGAATACTTTTACTTAATTTTTCAACATCTTTGAAAATTGTAGCACTAGTAGTAGTTAATCCTGATACTGATTCAAATAATGCATCTATGAATGAAGCATCTTTTGTAATTACATATGGTAATGCAGATAATAATGATATTAGTATCCAAGAGATGGCTACTATAAGGAAACCATCTTTGGCATACATATATTTATTTTTAGGTTTTAATCTATTTAATAATACACCTAATACTAAGCTTATTATTGCTGGTATTATAAACGGTAATATTGTTTCTTTATAAACTAAAGAAACAATTATTGGACATAATAGTAAGATGGCAAATGTAATTAATACTTTACCAACATATTTATATATTAATTTATTTTTCATTATTCTAGTATATCGTTAATATCTACGATATTTCCTGTACTATCTATTACTACTATTATGTCACGTTCTTTTATTTCATCATTACCAGTTGGTATTATGATATGTTTTTTTCTTTCAATAGCTCCAATTAATATTCCTTCTTTAAATTTAATATTTTTGATTGGAGTATTTAGTTCTTTAAAGTCTTTTTTGACGTTGAATTCTAACATTTCAAAGTTATCATTTTCAAATCTATAGATTGCTTCACAACTACTGTGTGAACCTGCTTGCATAGCTCTTATATATTTAGCTATTTGAGTATTAGCTATTTTATGTGGTGTTACTACATTATCAATGTTTGATTTTTCTACTACACCATCTAATTCTATATGATTTACTTTTGTAATTATTTTTGGAACGTTATATTGTGATGCAAACATTGAAAGAACAATATTTCGTTCATCACTACTTGTTAGTGATATTAATGCATCACAGTTTTGTAGTCCTTCTTCAAATAGAACATCTTGATCCGATGCATCGGCATTAATAATTAATGCATTCGGAAGTTTTTCGCTTAGTTCTTCGCATTTTTTAGGATCGATATCAATGATAGTTACATCCATATCCATAGCATCAATTGTTTTGGCAAGATGTTCTGCTATTCTTGAACCGCCACATATTAATACTTTTTTAGTCTTTTCACCGATTAAGCCGGTGTATTTTAAGAAAGCATTAATACTTTGAGGTGTTCCTGTTATTGATATTTTATCTTCAGCATGTATTTTAGTATTACCACGTGGAACGATTGTTTCACCATTTCTTTCGATAGCACATATTAAAATATTACTTGGAAGTTTTTTAGATAGTTGTGTCATTGTATAACCAACTATTTTATTATTTTCTTTTATTTTAATAGAAATCATTTCTACTTTGCCTTTTAAGAATCTAGTTGCTTCTAAAGCACTTGGTATACTTAATGTTGTTGCGATATGATCTGCTGTTAAAGCTTCTGGATTAATTATCATAGAAAGACCTAGTTCTTCTTTTACGATATCAATTGATTTAGTGTATTCTGGTGTTCTTATTCTTGCTATGGTATGTTTAACACCAAGTTTTTTTGCAAGCAATGAGCACATAATGTTTTGTTCATCTTGAGCCATAACGCTTATTAATATATCAGCATCTTTAACACCAGCTTCTATTAATGTATCTGAATCTAGTGCGCTACCATGAATATAATTTAAATCATAGTTATTTATTACGTCTTCTAATTCTAATTGGTCGTTATCAATTACAGTAACGCTATAGTTTTCCTTTGCTAATGTTTTTGCTAAGTGTTGTCCAATTTTTCCAACACCACATATTATTATCTTCATATTATCACCATTATAATTATACAAAATAAAAAGGAATAATGCCACATTATTCCTAGTTTAACTTACATTCAATTCCGTCTTCTTTTCTATCTTTGAAACTATCGTATGTAAATTTAGATAAGTCACCTATTTTTAACAATACTGATTGGTTGTTTTCAACGTTTTCATGTGTAATTACTTTTAATTGTGTTTCAGTTAATTCCATCTTACAAGTTATGTTTGCTGGTAGATTAGCTGTATTACATATTGTGTTTTCATAGAATGATTTTGATGTAGTTAGTTGACTATAGTCATTTTCACTAGTTATTTCAATAGTATAATCAATACCAGTTACTAATAAGCCACTTTTATTATAATGATACTTAGTGATTACTTTAGTAGATAAGCCCTCTCCTACTTCTTCTCCTGCTGTACATGTAACTGATTTAGGTTTATCTTCTCCACCACAACCAGTTAGTAAGAAAATTGCTAATATTAATAATAATGTTTTTTTCATATAATCTACTCCTCTAATTCTTTTTTTATTTCTTTTACTATTTTAGAAACTGTTTTGTTATCTTTTCCATAAATAATTGTAATTCTTTGTTCTTCTAAATTTAGTTCAATTTTGTAATTACATATTTTAGTTAATGAATCTTCTTTTTTTATAGCATGTTCGAATTCTTTGATATCATTAATATCATATATCATTATTGATTCTGGCGAATATAAATCTATTGTTTCTAATACTGTATTAATATTATTATCATCTAATCTAAAATATATATCAAAATAATTTTTATAATCTTTGATTTTAGTGAATTCAAAGAATTCTAAAAGGATTGCATCTTTGATTTTTTTTTGCAATGTATTTATTGTTATGTATGTACGATGTGGGTTGAATTTAAATTTATTGATTAGTAGTTGGGATGTATATGTATTAAGGGGTGTTTTTTTGGAATATTGTTTATTAGTTAATATATTATTTAATTTATCTTTGTAATTATTGATATCCCCTAACATATAATCACCTTCTACCATATTCATTATATCATATAATTTAATATTTTTTTATATTGTGTTATAATAGTTTTTGAATTGGGGCGGATTATATGATAGTTACTAGAACTGAAGATGAAATTGAAAAGTTAAGAATGGCTGGTAAGGTTGTTGGTTTAACTCATAAGTATTTACAACAATTTTTAAAACCAGGTATTAGCACTTTAGAGTTAAGTTTATTAGCTAAGAAGTTTATATTAAGTAAAGGATGTACATGTTCTTTTGAAGGATTGTATGGATTTCCTGGAACAATTTGTATAAGTATTAATGATGAAGTGGTTCATGGTATTCCAGGTAATAGAAGATTAAAAAATGGTGATATAGTTAAATTAGATATTGGGGCTTGCTATCAAGGTTATCATGGGGATTCAGCATGGAGTTATATTGTTGGAGAACCTAAATCTGAAAGAGATGTTAAGTTACTTAGATGGACAGAAGAATCTTTAATGGCCGGTTTAAATGCCGTTAAAGATGGATGTACAGTTGGAGATATTGGACATGCAGTATCTAAGGTTGCTAAAAAATATAACTTAGGTGTTGTTAGAGAATTAGTTGGTCATGGTGTTGGAGATAAAGTTCATTTAGCTCCTGATGTTCCTAATTACGGTACCGAAAGAAAAGGTGCTGTATTACATACTGGTAATGTTATAGCAATTGAACCAATGTTAAATGCTGGTAGTGCTGATATTTATATGCTAGATGATGATTGGACTATTTTAACTGATGATGAATCTAATAGTGCACATTTTGAACATACTGTATTAGTTACTGATGATGGTTATGAAATATTAACTAGAAGAGATATTGAATTAGATCCAGAAGATATTGTTGAAATGTAGTTTTACTACATTTTTTATTTTGAGAAAATATTTACAATCAAATTCAATTATGGTAAAATATCCAAGTTCGTTTTGAAAGGGGTTTATTAAAATGAAGAAAACAAAGATTATTTGTAGTATCGGTCCTTCTACTCAAAATTGGGAAAATTTTAAAGGAATTGTAGAAGCTGGTATGAATGTTGCAAGAATTAATTTCTCACATGCAACATTAGAAGAAAGACAATTAGATGAAAGTTTAGTTAGAAGAGCTAATGAAGAATTAGGTGCTAATATTGGTATTTTATATGATACTAAAGGTCCTGATTTACGTACATGTAATTTTCTAGATGATAGATTAGAATTAGTTAAAGGTAATACTATTAGAATTGTTGAAGAAGATGTAATTGGTAATGAAGAAAGAATATCTTTAAATTATAAAGGTGTTTTAAAAGACGTTAAAGTTGGTTCAACTATTCTACTTGATGATGGTTTTTATAAGTTAGTTGTTGAATCTATTGAAGAAGATGGTGTTACTTGTAGAATTATGAATTCTGGGGTAATTAAATCTAGACGTGGTGTTTGTTTACCAGGGGTTAAGTTAGATGTACCATATATATCAGATAAAGATAAGGAAGATATTAAGTATGCTTGTGATAATAATGGTGATTATTTAGCTATATCATTCGTTAATAGTGCAGATGATGTTAACGCTGTTAAAGCTTTATGTAAGGAATATGGTAAACCTAATATGCCAATTATTTCTAAAGTAGAAACACAATATGCAATGGATAATTTAGAAGAAATTGTTGAAGCTTCTGATTATATTATGGTTGCACGTGGAGATTTAGGTATTGAAACTGGTGTAGAAAATTTACCTTTATATCAACAAATGATGATTGATACATGTCATAAGTATGGTAAAGGTGTTATTATGGCTACACAAATGATGTATAGTATGAAAACTAATATACGTCCTACTAATGCTGAAGTAACAGATGTTGCTAATGCTGTATTAGCTGGTTGTGATGCTATTATGACTAGTGACGAAACTACAATTGGTAACTTTCCTGTTGAAACTATTGAAACAATGACAGGTATTTGTGAGAGTGTAGAAAAAATTACTATGTATGATTTAGATGAGTTTAAGTTAAGAGGAACTGAAATTCATAATACTATTGCAAAATGTGCTGCACAAGCTAGTAAGGATCTTCCTATTAAAGCAATAGTTGCTTCTACTCTAACTGGTAAGACTGCATTAGATATTGCTTCTTTAAGACCTGATGCTTTAATTGTTGCTACTACAACTACTAAAGAAGTTGCTCGTAGTTTAGCATTAAAATGGGGAGTTTATACTAAGTTAGTTCCAATTGGAAACGATACTGATACTATTTCACAAGATGGTGTTTTAGCTGCTAAAGAATTATTAGATTTACAAAAAGGAGATTTAGTAATAGTAGTTGGTGGCTCACCAAAAGAAGCACATACTAATTTCTTAAAAATTGAAGAAATAAAATAAGATTCCAAATATGGAATCTTTTTTATTCTTCGTAATATGAACCGTCTTCATTTATATGTTGTTTTAAGATAGGTAGATCATTATCTTTTTTTATAATATCTACTAAGTTATATTCTTTATCTACAGGATTTTTAATGTAATACACTGTATCATTGTAGTTATATAATCTTTCTGTACCTATTGTTGTATATGGAAGATCTTTTTTATCATCATAGAACTTAGTTAATTTATTATATATTTTTTTATTATCTTTAATTGATATATCTAAGTAATTTATTAAGAATATATCGTTAGATTCTTTATATAATTTAACTTTATTATAATAGTTATTACATTCTATACTATCATCACAGAATATATTTACTATTAATTTATCTTCATATAGTTCTTTTAGATACGGAGATTTTCTACCTGATGAGATGTAACCTATTTGTTCTTTAAATGATATTTTATACCATATGTAATGTTCTCCACCTACTACATCTAGGACATTATAAATATCTCCTTCATGTACTTCACCTATTTTATTTGAGTTAGTGGTTGGTTTTGTTCTTACGTTAATGAAATCGTTTGTTATTTCTATTTGGTAATCGCTATATGTTTGAATTATTGTTTCATGGTATATAGGTTTTTTATTATAGTTATATATTATAAAAATAGATATTATAGATATTATTATTGATACTATTAACGTAATTATATATTTTTTATTATAGGTAGGTTCCTTATAGTAATCTTCTATTTTTTTATTTTTTTCTGCTATTTCTAGTGTATTATCTTTTTTTATTATTTTAGGTATTTCTTGTAGTTTATTTATTCTAGGTAATAATAGATATATAATATTTATTATGTAAAGTATGTAATATTGAATATCTATTCTAAAATTTAATGAATATATATTTATAAAAAAGATTATATGTATTATTAAATTAATATAGAATGTTATTTTTGATAGTTTATAAGTCTTTTTAGATAGTATAGCTAGTATACATGATATAAATGTTATATTAATAATAAGACTTGAATATAAGCCTGCTATGCTTGTAAATGCAGGTTCTCTTTGAGCTACAATTAATGAATATGAATTTCTAAATGTTTTTATTAAAGTAATGTCATATATAGAAATAATTAGTAATATTATAAAAAAAGATATATATATTAATGTATTTAATGGGTGTATTCTTTCTTTTTTTATGATTATTTCTTCGTAATCTTCTTTTTTTATTTGTTTTGTTTTAGGAACTGGGGCACCACAATTTGGGCATGATGAAGCTTTATTAGATATGTTATGTTTACATTCTTTGCATTCTATAATTGCCATAAGCCCACCTTCTTTGCAATTAAATTATAATATAATATTTAAGAATTTAAAAGAGATTACGCTGCAGTAATCTCTAATTTAGTTATTTCAGTTATGTTAGTACCAGCTGGATAGTTATATGCTGTTACACTACCATTACCTTCTATTTTATATTCTATATTAAGTAATTTACATAGCGTTGCAACTTCACTTGTTTTCCATCCAGTTATGTCCGGTAATAGATAATTATTACCATTAGTTACAAAGAATACTTTACTACCTGCAACTATTGTTGTGTTTTTAGGTGGGTATTGTTTTTTTATATATTTACCATCACCTAAGATAATTGAGTTTAATGATAGTAATTTAGTATTATCTTGTAATGATGTAACATTAGTACTTAAGAAGTTATCCATAGTAAGTATTTTAGAATAGTTTATTTCTTCTACTTTAGTTGTTAAGTTTTTATATTTAGCTATTTCTTCTACTACTTTAGATACCATGCTAGCAACGTTTTTAAAGCTACCATCATATTGTTTTACTGATACATAAATAATGTATTTAGGATCTTCGTATGGGAAGATACCTGCAAATGAACGAACGTAATCATTTGCTCCAGTTAAGTATGTTCCGTTAGGTCCAGTAATTTGGGCTGTACCTGTTTTACCTATTAATGTTACGTTATCTGTTTTAAAGAATTTAGCGTCTGTTTTACCGCTATATACAACGTCATACATTAAATCTAACATTTTATCAGTATTTTCTTTAGATGCTTTTTGACCTAGTTCTGTTCTTTCATGTTGGTATGATACTACTCCTGTTTCAGAGTTAACTATTTTTTCAATTATATATGGTTGAAGTTCAACGCCATCATTTGTTAGTACTGTTAAGGCTTGTAGGTTTTGAATAGGTGTTGTTGTAATACCTTGACCGAATGATGCTGTTGCAACTTCAGTACGATAAGTAAAGTCAATATCACCTTTTAGTTCACCAGGTAGTGTAATACCTGTTTTTTTACCAAATCCTAAATCAGAATAGAAGTTATATAGGTTTTCTCTTCCAATACTTAATGCTAAGTTTGTAGCAGCTGTATTAGATGAGTATGCAAAACCTTCATCATATGTTATAACTCCCCAACCTTTTGTGTTAAAGTCTTTGATTGTTGCATCATCAACTTGGATAGTACCTGATTGATATTTTGCGCTACCATTATATTTACCATTTTCCATAGCAGCCAGGAATGAGAATATTTTCATTGTACTACCTGGTTCATATGAATATGAAGTTAATGGATTTAAGTATGATTCAATATTAAGTTCATTTAAGTTAAATGTTGGATTTGATCCAGTTGCTACTATTGCTCCTGTATCAGCATCCATTACTGAGAATGTTAACCAAGCCATATTGTTGTCTTTTGATACTTCAGCAATACCATCTTGGACAAACATTTGGATACGTGAATCAATTGTTAAATAGATATCTTCTCCTTGTTCTGCTTCTTCTATAATTGGATTTGTATTAGGTATAGTATAACCATATGGATCTTTTTGATATGTTTTAGAACCATCTTTACCTTCTAATATCTCTTGGTAAAATGCTTCTATACCCATTTTGCCTTCTATTTTACCTTCGTCATTAGTTTGAGCAAAACCAATTACATATGGAGCTAAACTACCCATTGGATATGTTCTTTTAGCTGTTGCTACAAAGTCGATACCTGGTAATTCTAATGCTTCTATTTCTTTTTTTTCTATTTCAGTTATATTTCTTTTTAAATTAATTTGGTATAGGTCTTTTCCAAGTAAGTTCATTAATTGTTCAACTGTAATACCTAATACAGGTGATAGTTTTTCAGCAGTCATTTGTTTATTCACTACATGGTGAGGATGATCTGGATTGTTTGTTCTTCCTTCATCTAAGTAAGCTATTACTGTATAAGATTTAATTGATAGAGCTAATGCTTCACCATCACCAGAATAGATTGTTCCTCTTTCTGCTTCTATAACTTGTTTACCTGTATTACGGTTTTTAACAAAGTCAGTTAAGTTAATACCATTAGTTTCTTTGGATAATGCTACTATTAAAGTTTTACCTGAAATCATAAAAAAAGAAATAATTAAAACAAAGAATATAATTTTACTAATATTAATTGTTTTTTGATTATTTCTTTTCATAGCAATTACTCCTTAATTATCTTTTACAACGATGATGTTTTCATTATTGTATTGTAAACCATCTTCTTGAGCAACTAATTGAATTTTATCTAATGAAGCAAGTTCATATATTTCAGTTCTTAAACTATCATTAGTATTTTGTTGCCTTTCAACATCATTTTTAGCTTCTTCTAATTCTATATTAGTTTCTGATAGTATAGCTTTAGTATAAACGTTTGCGACAGGAATTGCAAATATAATTAATAAAATTATAATCCAATATGTCTTTTCTTGTTCAAACATTTTTTTCTTTTTCTTTGTACGATTCTTGCTTCCCATTGTGATCACAATCTTTCTATTATTCTTAGTTTTGCGCTCTTACTTCTTGAGTTTTCTTTTAATTCTTCAGGAGTTGGAAGAATTGGTTTTTTATTTATTAATTTTATTTTTGGTTTGTATTTATCAGGTATTACTGGTAAACCTTTAACCAATTCATCAATTTCACTTTCTTTTTTAAATAATTGTTTAACTATTCTATCCTCTAAGGAATGGAATGTTATTACTGACATACGACCTGTTTCGTTAAGTAATTCTATAGCATCAGGAAGTACTTTTTTAAGTACTGTAAGTTCACTATTTACTTCAATTCTTACTGCTTGAAAGATTTGTCTTTCCGGATGTTGTTTGTTGAAGTATTTAGCTCCTACTGCATTTTCAATGATATTAACTAATTCTTTAGTTGTTTTTATCGGTTTGTTTTGTCTTTCATTAACTATCTTTTTAGCAATTACTTTAGACATCTTTTCTTCACCGTATATAAAGAATATATCAGTTAATTGGTCATATGTATAAGTATTTATTACTGTTTCGGCAGTTAGTTTACATGATCTGTCCATTCTCATATCTAGTGGAGCATCATTCATGAAAGTAAAGCCTCTTTCAGCATTGTCGATTTGTGGACTTGATAATCCTAAATCAAATAGTATGCCATCTACTTTAGTAACTCCTAATTCAGCTAATTTTTCTTTCATATTAGCGAAGTTACTATGGATTATTGTGAAGTTATCATTTATCTTTGATAATCTTTCATTTGCATACTCTATTGCTTCTTCATCTTGATCAAACGAATATAGATGACCAGTAGTCAAAGTTTTTAGTATTTCACTACTATGTCCTCCGTATCCTAATGTACCATCTATATATATTCCATCAGGTTTGATGTTTAAGCCATCTATTGATTCTGTTAGCATTACGCTATAATGTTTCATTAGAATCTCCTCCATTGAATAAATTTTCAGCAATATCTTCTAATACATTTTCGTTATCAATTGAGTTTTGTATCCAATTTTCTTCTGACCATATTTCTAGTCGGTCGTTAGCGCCGATAATAACACATTTTGTGATGATACCGGCGTAACTAACCAATGGGGAGGTAATGTTGATTCGACCTTGGCGATCGAAATCACATTCAGTGGCACCAGAAAAGAAGGATCTCGTGAACGTACGGACGTCTTTTTTGGTAAAAGGTAGAGTTTTTAATTTGGCAACTATATTATTCCATTCGGATTCAGAATATACGTAGAGACATTTTTCTAAACCGCGAACAAGAACAAATCTTTCTCCAAGCTCTTGGCGGAACTTGGCTGGAATTATTAGTCGTCCTTTTTCATCAATGTTATGATGAAATTCGCCCATGAACATAAAATCCCCCACTTTCCTCCACAATGTACCACTGTCTATAATAAATATACTTGAATTCCCCACCTTTGTAAATGTTTTTTACAAAGTTATAAAAATAATTGTGTAAATTAACGTAAATATCATTATATAGATATTGACTTTAAGCATTTGTTGGAAAATGCGTTTTTTATTATACTAAATGTTTTATATTATGTCACAAAAAAAAGATAGATTGCTCTATCTTATTTAAATAGTTTTGAATTAGCTGTTTCTTTTGGTGTTAGGAATTTCATTTGTTCTGCTACTCTAATGTCATATACTTTTCCATCATATTCGAATTTTTCACCATCGATACACCATTTCTTATCAGGTTTTGCTGATAGTTTGATTTTTATTTCACTAGCTGTTGTTGAAATTAGTTTGTTTTTTCTTCCTAAAAGGAATTTTAAGAAATTAAGTATTAAATGTCTTTTCTTTGATGCTTTGCATAATAGCACTTCGAATTTACCATCATTTAGAACTACTTCTTTATGAAATTTATTGATTCCAGCAATATGATTAGCGTTAGATACCATTATTAATGAATAGTAGTCTTCTAGTTTTTCGCCATCTAGTGTAACTTCTGCTTTATATCTTTTTAGTTTTTCAGTAAATTCTATTACACCATCTTTTAAGTACGCAAAATAACCCATTTTTTTCTTTTCTTCATTCTTTGTGTCGTATGGTATGTTCATGAATTTACCCATACCTACTACATATACAAATGGTGTTCCATTAATAGTTCCAATATCATATGATTTTTCTTTGCCATCAAGAGCCATTGCGATGTTCTCTTTTGGATCACTACCAAATCCTAACATTGATGCAACGTCGTTACATGTCCCATTTGGGATTGGGCAGATAGTCATTTTTTCTTTTCTATCAAAGTTACCTTTTACTACTTCGTTTAGGGTTCCATCGCCACCTATTGCAAAGACAATATCGTAACCTTTAGCTTTATAAGTTGCTTCTGTTGCATCGTTTTTGCGTTTTGTAGCATAGAACTCCGCTTCGAATCCTTTATCTTCAAATATTTGTTTATATTCTTTTACTTTGTCTGCTTTTAATCCTTTACCACTCTTAGGGTTGTAGATTACTAGGCATTTTTTACTTTTTTTCATAATAATCGCCTCTTTTTAAATAATAACATAATTTCTCTAATATAGCCATTTTTGCTCAGTGAATATTCAGTGAAAAAGATATGTTATTCACATATCTTAAGGTTGTAATTTACCTTTAGCGCCTTTTGAACCATCGTATGTACTTAGTACATTTGATTCGAAACTTGTTACTTTTTTAGATGCATTTTTATAATCTTTAATTGTTTGCTTGATTAGTTCGTCAAGTAACATTGGGTATTTTTTACCTTTTGGCGTATAGAAGAAGAATGCTAAGCAACCAGGTATTGTATTTGGTTCATTAACGTAAGCTTGTTTAGCTTTCTTATCTACTAAGAAGTCAAATCTAGTAACACCCTTTAAGTTAAGAGCTCTAAATGCTTCTTTTGAATATTTATAAATTTGTTCTTCGATTTCTTTATCGATTTCTGCTGGGATTTTGAATCCACCAGTATTTATTACTCCACCAGTTTTTGGTCCAGCATTTTTAGCACCGTTCTTGCCGCCTTTGCCACCTTTGCCGATGTATTTATCTTCGAATGTAAGAAGTTCATTATCTGTTAACATTTCACCAATTAATGAACATTCCATGTCTTCGCTATTTCCTAGTACAGCACAGTCAACTTCTAGTAAGTTTTTAACCATTGCTTCTACTACGATTTTTTCATCATATTTAATTGCTTCTTCGATTGATTCTTTTAATTCATCTTCATTGTGCGCAACTGTAATACCAACACTACTTCCTAATCTTGCAGGTTTTACGATTACTGGGAATTTTAATCCTTTTACTTCTTTAATGATTTTATCTTCATCGTTTAAGTATTCATGGTCATAGAACCATACGTAATCAACTACAGGAATGTTTGATGCTTGTAGGATTTGTTTTTGAACTACTTTATCTTGTCCTACTGCAGCTCCCAGCATTGATGGTCCAACATATGGAATACCTAATGTTTCAAGGTATCCAGATAACGATCCGTCTTCTACTCCTTTACCATGTACTATTGGGAAAGCTACGTCGATAGTATCAACTACACCTTTAAATAGTCCGCGTTTTTTTTGTAAAACAAATTGGTCATCTCTTTTTGTTAATGTAACTTCTTTTGCTATAAATGGAATTTCTTCTAAGTTTTTATATGATTCCATATTTTTTAAGCATTCAGCAGTATACCAATTACGATCTTTACCTATATATATAGGTACTACATCATATTTAGATGTATCCATAAAACTCATTGCTTGAACAGCAGTAATGATTGAAACTTCATGTTCAACACTTTCACCACCGTAAATAACTCCTACTTTTATCATTTTTTATCACTCCTTATTTTTTCATTAAATGAATCAGGTAAGTCATTTTCTAATAAGACATATGTCTCGTTATCTTTTAATTTCATCATTAATGGGAAGGCATCCATTACATCATTAAGAACATGTATTTTATTTTTAGGATAGTTCTTTTCGATTAAGCCTTCATAAATTGGTTTTGTTTTTTCTTCACCAATTAGGATTACTTCATCTGTTGCATCGGCGATTTGACGCCCGAATTCTTTATTTACTTCGTATTCTTTTTCACCTACTTCAATCATACCAGGTGTTACAACGATATGTTTACCAGGCATCATTGCCAGTACTTCTAAAGCCATTTTACATCCCATAGGATTTGAGTTATAAGCATCATCGATTATATTAATATCAAAGTATTTAGTCATTGATAAACGATGTTCTACTGGTTCTACTCTTTTAACTGCTTTTTGTAGATCTTGTATTTTGATACCCAATTCTCTACCTAAGGCAATTCCACCTAAAATGTTATAGATATTATTTTTTCCTAATAGTTTTGTTTCAAATTCATACAACTCTTTGTCATCTTTAAATTTAACTTTAAATTTTGTTCCTTTATATGTAAGTTGTAGGTCTTTAGCATAACAATCTACGTTTTGATTATCAATACCTATCCATATTATTTTACAGTCGTTTTTGACATTGTAACTTAATTGTTTTTCATCGTCTCCATTAAGAATACCGATACCATCACTTGGTAATGATTCGATAAGTTCAAATTTTGTATGTTGGATTATTTCTTCAGAACCAAATGTTTCTAAATGAGCTAAGCCTATACGAGTTATTATTCCGTATTTAGGAGATACTAAGTCGCATAGTTCTTTTATTTCTCCTTGTTTACACGCTCCCATTTCAGCTATAAAGAAATCATTATATTTATCTAAGTGTTCATTAATTGTAATCATTAAACCAAATGGTGTATTGTAGTTAGCTGGTGTTTTAAATACATTATATTTTATATTTAAGATATCGTGTACAACATTTTTTGTACTTGTTTTACCATAACTACCTGTAATTCCAATTACTTCCATATTTGTCATACTATGTAATTTATTTAATGCTTTCTTTTCAAAATGTTTACCAACGCATTTTTCTATAGGGCGATTTATAAAGTTAATTAGTAATACAATGAAATGATTTATGATTAGTAAAATACCTAGTACTAAGTAATATATGCTTAAATTAGTTTCATCAAAGGTAACTAACATAATAATTATTGGTATTAAATGTAATATTGTATTTGTAGCCATTAATCTTTTAATACGAGCTGTATATTTTAAAGGAAGTTTATCTTTTTGTTTTTTACGATTAGTAATAAATATATAATCATTAAATAGTAATAATACTATAAAGATTATGCTACTTAGTTTATTTAAGTTTGTAGTTAAATTAGTAAATATAAATACTAAGAATAGCAATTTATGATTTATTAATGTTTCTTTTATATTTTTAATAATCCATTTTATGTATCTATATCCACGATTGTATCTATTTTGTTGTAACATATGTAGCGCTCTAGTTGATAGTAATGTAATACTTAGTAGATATACTATGATACTTATTATAAATAATGTCATATTTTCACTTCCTATTTAATAAATGATTTTAATACATTGATTGTTTGTTGTAATCTTTCAAGATATGCATAGTGTGTACATCCTTCATATGTAACTAAACCAGCATCTTTGATTAGTTTTTCTAATTCTTGGGCATCCTCATAAGGTACTGCTTCATCTTGTGTACCCCATATTAGTAAGGTAGGACATTTTATTTTATTTAGTTTATCACTAATATCTGTATTTACATGTTTTACTAATATCTCACGCATTTTTGGTGAAGCATTACGATAATCAGTTGAACCCATATGTTTTTTAGCTATTTCAACTAGACCAGATAGTAATGGAATTTTTTTAAGTTTTCTTAATAGTTTTTGTTTAGTAGTAAGTTCTTTAAATTTTACTTTATATGGACTTGCTAGTAGTACTAATCTTTTTGGATCGTATTTAATTCCATATATTAGTGATAGTTTACCACCAAATGAATGACCTACTAAGTTGGGTTTTTTAATGTTTAATGATTCTAATAGTGCATGAATCATATCTACGTATTCTTCTAGTTCCCATACTTCTTTTGGTTCTTCAGATTCACCAAATCCTGGCAGATCAATAATTACTATATGGTTTGTTTTAGAAAAAGGATTAGCGATTGGTTCCATCATTTGAATGTTTTGGCCCCAGCCATGAAGATAGACGATTGCTTCTGCACCTTTCTTACCATATTCTTTATAGTTAACTTTTATATTTTTATATTCGAACATAATATCACCTATTATTTATATGCAAACATTGCATCATTTATATCACTATTTTACCATATATATTGGGGTTTTAGAGAAAATTAAAGTGCTTTTACAGAGAATTGTCGCAAAAAAAAAGAGCTATTAAGCTCTGCTTGAATATTTTCCGTCTTCAGTAGAAACGATAATTCTATCTCCTGTTTTAAGGAATAATGGAACTCTAACCATTAAGCCGTTTTCCATATATGCATCTTTTTGAGCATTGTTTGTTGTATTTCCTTTAACAGCGTCAGTAGTATCTACTATTTCGTATTCAATTTTTTCTGGTAATGTAATACCGATTATTTCACCTTGATAAATAGAGATTGAAACTTCTAAGTTATAAGTTAAGAATTTCTTTTCATCTTCAATAGTATCTGCTGGGATTTCGATTTGATTTCCATCTTCTTCCATAAATACATATGTATCTCCCATATCATAAGAATAAATAGTCTTTTTCTTTTCGATATGTGCTTTTTCTATTTTATCATCACTATGAACTGTTTCAACAGTAGTTGTTCCAGTTTTAATATTACGCATTGTTATTTTGTATAAAGAGATACCTTTACCAGGTTTTGTAGTTTCGAATTTTTTAATCATGCATAAGTTTCCTTTGTAGAAAACAGTCATACCATTTTTAATTTCACTTACTTCAATTAATGTTCCGTTCATGATTACCTACACTCCTTTATACTATTTTTTTTCTTTATGAACAGTTTGTTTGTTGCACCATTTGCAATATTTGTTAAGTTCTAATTTTTCTGTTGTATTCTTTTTGTTTTTAACTGTAACATAGTTTTCATGTTTACATTCAGTACAAACTAATGCAATATTAGGTCTATTTTCATTTTTTGCCATAAGACTGCCCTCCTTTTTTAATCCGTTCCTATTGTATCATATATTTTGAAATTTTCAAACATTAACTTGCTTACTTCTTTTGAAATATATCGATTTATTGGTGATATATAGTTATTATTTCCATCATTATACGAACTATTTGGGCTTACTACAACGATAGAATATGCTGGATTATCATATGGAGCATACATAGCATAGGTTTGATTTATAGTATTTATATCTTTGTTATAGTAGACTTCGGCAGTACCTGTTTTACCTGCTGGTTTGTATTTAGTATCGGTATATCCCCTACCGGTTCCGTTATGTACTACTTCTTTAAAACCTTGTTGGATTCTTGAAAAGTAACCGGTATCTTCGATAGTATTAAGTAAGTTATTTTTGTATGTATAAATAGTTTTATCATTATTCTTTACTTCTTTTAAGTAATGTAAGGAATATCTTTTACCTGATGTAGATATGGTATTAATGTAACTAGTTAGTTGTAATGGTGTGTATGTATCATATTGACCTATTGATAGATTTAGTAATAAATCATCAGCTATAGTTGTACCTGTAATACCATATGTTTCTTTTTCTAAGTCGATACCTGTTGAGGTACCTAAACCAAATTGTTTAAATGTATTGCGATATGTATCAAAGTGTTCTTTTGTTGCATTAATACTCATATTATTTTTATATTTATTACCTGTTAGTTTTATAGCAGTAATAAATTGGAAATAGTTACTTGATGTTTTTAAAGCTTCAATATCGTTAATGTAACCTAGCTTTTTATGAGAACATTTCATTGGTACTTGGTATAGTTTAACACATGAATCTAATATTTTTTTATCATATTCAATTAAGTTATTTTGATAACCTACAGTATGAGATGCTCCTTTTATTACTGATCCAACTGTATATGATGTTGTAAATACATTAGTGGGATTGTAATGTATTTCATTATTTATTATGGAAATACCTGTACTAGCTATAATACTACCATCATTTGGGTTACTTACTATTACATATGACGAATTATAATATTTAGTATTTTGATATTTATCTTTGTTTGATAAGTTTTTTATTATTATGTTATCTATTTCGTTTTGTATATTGATATCTAGTGTTAGATATAAATCGTTACCTGGTATTTCTTTTGTTAGTAATGTAAGGGAGTTATCTTTATTAACTTGATATGTAGCTGGTGTTCCTTTTAAGTATTGGTCATATTCTTTTTCTAAATAACTTAGACCAACTGTATCATTTAAGGAATAACCTAGTGAGAGATAATAGTCTTTATTTTCTTTTGTTATTTTACCAGTTGTACCAATAAGTTGTTTTACGGAATCGAAAAGTATTTTTCTTGTAGTAGTGTATTCACAAGTTAAACCTGGTTGATTTAAGGAATTGATATCTGCACATTCTTGATCTGATACATTTTCTTTTAATATTTTATTATCATATGAATAACCGGTATTCATTAAGTTATAAATAGTAATTATTTTTTTATCATCTTCAGTATAGTTTAATTTATCTTCTTGGATACGTGATAGTATTAATTCTTCTATTTCTTTTTTAGTTAGTTTACGATATTTAATTTGTTTTAGTTCGTTAGCAGTAAGAAGATAATCGGTATTGTTATTATTCATGTAATGTTCTTTTTGTTCTTCTAATGTAGCTGGTTCAAATAATAATATATTATTTATTTTAGTTGCTATTTCATAATTATCATTATCTTTTATATGACGATATATGATTGTATTTGTACCAATGTTATCTACTAAAAGAACGCCATTACGGTCGTAGATACGACCTCTTGGCGAGGATGGTCCTTTAATTATTTTATTTGTTAAGGTAAGGTATTTATTTAAAGATTCTTTATGTTTTATGTAATATAAGTCGATGTATCTAATTGAGATTATTGTTATTAGGACAAATAATGTAAAGTAATATATTTTTTTCATAAAATCACCTATTATTAGTATCTTAATTTTTATAAATATCATACAATTAAGTGGGTGATAAAAATGATGGTTAATTTAATAGCTATGTATATTAATAAAATGAGTATTGATGATTTTAATGGGATGGCATTGGACCAAGGTATTAATTTAAGTAAAAGTGAATTAGATTTTTCTTATAATTTTATTAAAGATAATTGGTTAGATGTATTTAATGATTATGATAGTTTTGATTTTAGTAAATATAAGAATAAGTTTAGTGATGAAAATTATGAAAAGGTATGTAAGTTGATTGATGATATGTATTCTAAATATGGTCATTTAGTCAAATAAAAAGCTGGTTTTATAACCAGTTTTATTTTTTATAATATTCTCTTATTTTTGTTTTGCATTCTGGATCGAATTTTTTATTTCTTATCATTTCGATTTCGAATTTATATGGTGGGTAGATTCTTTCTTTTGAATCATCTGTATCACCAATGTATGGAGTTTCTAAGATGAATGGTAGATGTTCTAGTCGAGGATTGTAGATTATAGATAGTAATGTATCGTAACCAATATATCCATCGCCAATATTAGCATGTCTATCTTTTTTAGCTCCCATTTCATTTTTTGAATCATTTACATGAACACATCCGATGTAACTTAAATCCACTAATTCACTTAGTTCATCTAGGTAAGCATCGAAGTTTGTTAAGTCTACTCCACTGTCTGATAAATGACATGTATCTAAACAAATACCGATTTGATCTTTTTTATTGATATGGTTGATTAGGTAGGCAATTTCTTCTTTTGAATTACCGCATTCAGTACCCTTACCTGCCATTGTTTCTAATAATATTTTACATTTAGATGATCCATCTAGTATTTTATTAATAGCATTAGCAATGTTATTTAATCCTTCTTCTTTTGTTAGACCGTTAGTAGCATTACCTGGATGAAGCACCATTTTTGTTATACCCATTGCATCACAACGAATTAATTCATTACGAATAAAATTAATACTGAAGTTGTATTTATCTTCATCGCTTGCATTACCTAAGTTAACAATATATGGTGCATGGCAGATTACGTCTTCAATGTTAATACCATTTTCTTCCATTAATATTTTTGCTTCTTCTGTGTATTTATTTTCTATTTCTTTTCTAACTGTATTTGTAGGTGCCCCTGTATAAAACATAAATGTGTTAGCACCATAACTGATTGCTTCTTTGGTAGATGTTAAAATTTGTTCTTTACCAAATGAAACATGACTTCCTATTTTTAACATAATATCACCTAGATAAAGTATAACAAAAACGAAAAGATTATTCTATCTTTTCGTTTATACATTTTTGATTATAAGTTGTAATTTTTGATAAACCACCTTTATCAGAATCAGTTCCTTTAAATGAATTAGTTGGTATATCAATTGAATCTCCTTCAAGTAAAGTTTCATCTTTTAAGTTTAGTTTATCTATCATATCTAATGAATAACCATCTATTATATATTTACCATTTGTTAACCATGCAATATAATGCATTTTGTTATTTAGATCTTTTTCAATTACTAAGTAACCTTCCCAATCTTTGTATTCGTTTTCTAAGTAATCGTTTTCTTTTAAACCTTCTAATGTAATACACATAGCGCTTGATAAACCTTCATTACTTGGGACGATATATTCACTATTTTCTTTTTCTAAGTTACCGAATATGTTTTGTGATACTGTAATTATGTTTTCAGAATCTTTTTTGAATGTATCAATATTTTTGTTTTTTGTACCTGTTGTTACAAGAACAATTCCTAGTAATAGTAGTACTGCTATTATTACAATTATTATTAACATTTCTAATTTACTAAAACCTTCATTATTTAATTTCATTTTTATCATTCCTTATATTATTAATTTTATAATAATTAGCATTAAATTACAATATTCAAAATTTTATTGTACTTAATATGCTGCTAATTAATTCAATATTATCGATTGTTTCATTTATTTTGTCTGATATCCTTAAATGATATTTTTCTTTAATTATGTTTTTGAATTCTTTATAGAAGGATGGATCACGAATTAAGTATTTTATGAAGTATGAATTTTCTTTTAAGTAATTATATAGTTTATCTTTTTTTATTTGTTCTAGTAGTCTAGGATTCATTCTTTAAATAATTGGTTGATTGGTCTTTCTATAGAAGGTTTTATGTTGTTTTCAATATTGTCAGATGTTTTAGTAGTTAGTTCACTTATGATATTTAGAGCTTTTTGAGCAGTTTCAATATGTTTAGTTAAAGAATCAGTATCTATTTTAGATAAGAAGTCTAAACGAGATTCGGAAGGTTTGTATTTGTTCCATATATCATTTGATTCGCCATACATATCATATATTTCGTATAGTTGTTGCCATGTAATATTGTTTTTTAGAACATAGTCGGCGAGATATGGTTTGGTGCGAACAAATTCTTTGAATGTTTCTTTGGACATAAAAAAATCACCTATTAAAGTTTATGTTTAATAAGTGATTTATTTTACTATAGTTTGAAATCGTCAATGAAATCATCTATTGTTAATTCTTGAGTCTCTTCTTTTTTCTTTGGTAATTCGATTTTTTCCTCTTCTACTGGTGTTGATGTTTGTTTTGTTTCGTCTAGTTTGCTTTCTTCAACATCAGCGATTATGAATGCTTCTTCTACTTCATATTTAGAAATTGAACTTCCTGTAGAAGATAAATCCATAATACCAATTTCAGTTACTTTGATTTCACTAATTTCATTATCGATTTTTACACCAATTGTATTTTGAATTGATACTGGTACAGCACTAATTATTGCGTATGGATTAGTTTTTACTTTCTTCATAAGTGTTGAACCTTTTTTAGCTCTTGAACTAACTTCAAGTTCACTAATTCTTACACGTTTTGCTGTACTCTTGTTTGTTGCAATAAGTAAGTAATCTTTATCAGGTGTTGGTGATAAGCAAGTTAATACTTCATCATCTTTAACATTAATTCCTCTAACACCAGATGCTTTTGATCCAACTATTGGAATTTCGTTTGAATCGATGTTTAAGTAATTTCCGTTCTTAGTAACAAATATTGCTTTACCATTATCTTTAACAGCTGATACCATTTCATCGCCATCTTTTAGTTTCATAGCGTTGATTGTCTTAGTGTAACGACTTACTATTAATTCTTCTAATTGAGTACGTTTAGATACACCTTGTTTTGTAGTCATTATTACGTATCCCTTAGGATCATCTAGAATCATTGAAGAAATTATTCTTTCTTCTGGAGCTAATGGGATGAAGTTACTAATATGTTTACCAAGTTCTTTCCATTTTGATTCTACTATTTCATGAATAGGAACATATAAGTATTGTCCTTGGTTTGTAAATAGTAATAGTGTATCTAATGTTGTTGTGCTATATAAGCCTTCAATGTGATCACCAGGTTTTAATGTAGTAGGTTCTCCATTTGCAGCGACATATGATTTTAATGGAATACGTTTTACATATCCTTCACTAGTTACAGTTACAATAACATTTTCTTTTTGAATCATTTCTTTCATATCAATCTTAATGTCTGTAACTTCATCTCTAATTTCTGTACGACGTTCGTTACCGAAGTTTTTCTTAACTTCGTTTAGACTGTTCTTCATTTGTTTTTTAAGAACTGCTTCATCATTTAGAATTGAGTTTAAGAATTCGATCATCTTACGTAAGTTATCTTGTTCTTCTAAAAGTAAGTTAATATCAGTATTTGATAATGAATATAATCTCATCATTACGATTGCTGTTGCTTGTTCAACAGTGAAATCGAATTTTTTGATTAAGTTATCAATTGATTCTTGTTTATTTTTAGATGCTCTAATTATTTTAATTATTTCATCAATTATATCTACAGCTTTTAAGAAACCTTCTACAATATGTAGTCTTTCTTGAGCTTTACCTAAATCGTAGTTTGTTCTTCTTAGAATAACATCTTTTTGATGAGCGATAAATGCATCTAAGATTTCTAAGATACCTACTTGTTTAGGACGACGATTTACGATAGCTACCATATTGAAGTTATAGTTAACTTGTAAATCTGTATTTTTTAATAAGTAATTTAAGATTAATTCAGCATTGGCTTCTTTTTTTAGTTCGATAACTAATTTAGCCATATGTTCTTTATCTGATTCGTCTCTTATATCGACGATGCCATCAACCTTTTTATCTATTTTAATATCTTCGATTTTTTTACGTAATTGTTCTTTTAATACTTCAAATGGTATTTCATGGATAATTATTTGATGTGTACCACGTTCTTTTACTATTTCAGTTTTGGCTTTTACAACTACTTTGCCACGACCTGTAGAGTAAGCTTGGATTAATCCTTCTTTACCTTCTACTACACCACCTGTTGGGAAGTCTGGTCCTTTAACAATGTTAAGTATTGTTTCTAGATGACAATTTGGATTGTCGATGCGATGAACTGTTGCATCGATTACTTCTGTTAGGTTATGGGGTGGGATGTTAGTTGCATACCCTGCTGAAATACCTGTTGACCCATTAACTAATAAGTTTGGGAAGTTTGCTGGTAATACAGTTGGTTCTAATTCTTCATCTGAATAGTTTAGAGTCATTTCTACTGCATTACGATTTATATCTTTTAACATTACTTCAGCAAGTTTTGTTAACCTTGTTTCTGTATAACGATATGCTGCTGGTCCGTCACCATCTATTGAACCGTTGTTACCATGGATATCAATAAATATTTCACGCATTTTCCATGCTTGTGACATATAGATCATTGCACCATATATTGAACTATCACCGTGTGGGTGATATTTACCCATTACATCCCCTACTGCTTTTGCACATTTACGGTAAGGTTTATCAAATGTGTTTCTATCTTCCCACATTGTATATAGTATTCTTCTTTGTACTGGTTTTAGACCATCTCTTACATCTGGTAAGGCGCGGTCTTGAATGATACTTTTTGAGTAACGACCAAATCTATCACCCATTATATCTTCTAGAGTGTAATCATATATTTTCTCGATGATTGTTTTTTCTTCTTCTTTTTTCTTTGCCAATTTAATTACCTCCTAAAGCTATCTTCTAATGTAAAGTCTACGTTTTCGTTTATCCATTCTTTACGAGGTTCTACTTTGTCCCCCATAAGTACTGATACTCTTTTTTCTGCTAATGCTGCATCTGTAATACTAACTTTGATAAGACTTCTTGTTTCAGGATTCATTGTTGTTTCATATAACTCATCTGAGTTCATTTCACCTAGACCTTTAAATCTTTGTACTTTATATCCTTTAGCAGTTTTCTTTTTTTCTTCTAATTCTTCATCTGTTGCTACGTATTCTTTATATTTGCCATAGTCTAATGCGTATAAAGGAGGATTAGCTATATAAAGCATTCCTTCTTCAATTAATGGGCGCATGAATCTATAGAAGAATGTAAGTAATAGAATTTGAATATGTGCGCCATCGTCATCGGCATCGGTCATGATTATAACTTTTCCATAGTTTGATTCGCTTGGATCAAAGTCATTTCCAATTCCTGCTCCGATTGCATATGTTAATGTATTTAATTCTTCATTGCTTTGAATATCATTATTTGATGCTTTTTCGCAGTTTAAAACTTTACCTCTTAATGGTAGGATTGCTTGTGTTTCACGATTACGTCCAGTTTTTGCTGAACCACCGGCTGAATCCCCTTCGACTAAGAACAGTTCATTTTTACTATTGTCTTTTCCTGTTGCTTTAGCAAGTTTACCACTTAAGATTTTTTCTTTCTTTTCTTTTCCTTTTCCTTGACGTGCTGCTTCACGTGCTTTTCTTGCTGCTTCACGAGCTACTTTTGAACGTGAAGCTTTTTCAACAATTGAAACTGCTATTTCACGATTTTCTTCAAGGAAGAATTTCATATTTTCATATGTAATTTGTTCAGTTGCTGTACGAGCTTCTGGTGTACCTAATTTACCTTTTGTTTGTCCTTCGAATTGTAGTAAGCTTTCAGGAACTTTTAAGTTAATTACAGCACTTAATCCTTCTCTTACGTCTGAACCATCAAAACCTTCTTTACCTTTTAATAGACCATTGTCTTTAGCATAATCATTGAAGGCTTTTGTAATACCAGTTTTAAAACCAGTTTCGTGTGAACCACCATCACCAGTTTTTACGTTATTAACGAAACTTAAAATATTTTCATTATATCCTTCTTGGTATTGTAACGCTATTTCTACTTCAATATGTTGTTTTGAACCATTGAAGTTAATTACTTTATGTAATACTGGTTTTCCTTCGTTTATATATTCAACAAAGTTAATTAAACCATTGTCGTAATGATATTTTGCGTGTCTATCATCTTCTTCATCAACCACTTCGATTGTAATACCACTTAATAAGAATGCACTTTCTTGCATTCTTTCTGTGATAGTAGTGAAAGAAAAGTTTGTTGATTTAAATATTTCAGGATCTGGTACGAATGTTACTGTTGTACCAGTTTTATTAGTTGTACCTATTTTTGTTAATGGTTGAGCAACATGACCACCATTTTCGAATTTAATGACATTGATTTCGCCATCACGGTGAATTGTTACTTCCATTCTTTTACTTAAGGCATTAACAACTGATGCACCAACTCCGTGTAGACCACCTGATACTTTGTATCCAGATTCAGAGAATTTACCACCGGCATGTAAGATAGTATAAATTACTTCTGGTGTTGACTTTCCACTTTCGTGTTTTCCTATTGGAACACCACGACCATGGTCTTCTACTGTTAGTGAACCATCTTTATTAATTGTTATTTTTATATAATCACCATATCCATTGATACTTTCGTCGATTGCGTTATCAACAATTTCCCAAATTAAATGATGAAGACCACGTTTGTCGGTAGAACCGATATACATACCTGGTCTTTTTCTAACGGCTTCTAAGCCCTCTAATATTTTAATTGAATTTTCATCGTACTTTGTTGTTGTCATTTTTTTCACCATTGTTAGTATAACAAAGAAAAAAGCAAAAAAAAAGGGCAATTTTGTTTTTACCCTTTTTTTAAAGCCCATATTTACGTACTTTTAGACATCTTGTGGGATGCGTAATGCTGTCATTGTTTTGAATAGCATTTCATCATCTTCGTCAGATTCAAGTAATGGAATATTTAGTTTTTGAACTTCGATGATTGCATCTTCATGTAATTCGGCTACCATTGGTTCATCAAAGCTTTCATCTAGTATTTCTATTTCTTCTACGTATTCTTCTATTATACTTTCTTGTTCTTCTTTAATTGTTTCAACGATTTGTGTATTTTCTATTTCATTAATATTAAGTATTTTAATTGGTTTACTGTTATCTAGTAATGGCTTTTCATTACTTTGTTCTACTTCAATGTTAGATGTAATATTCTCTTGTTTTATTTCTTCTTCAATACTCTTTTTAAAGTCTTCTAAGTTTTTAGTAATTGAAGGCATTTCTAATGTTATTTCTTCATTTATAATTAATTCTTCTTTTGGTGCTTCAAAAGTTATTTCTTCTTCTTTTTCAAATAGTTCTACTGGTTTTTCTTTCTTTTTATGTGCATCAAGTAGTCCTAGGATTAGAACTATAATAAATAGTAAAACCAAGAATATAGATACAGAAATAATAATTGTATCAAAATGTTTATATTCAAATATTGTTGTTATAATATCTGTTATTTTCATCATATTCACCTATTCTTATATTATAAGAATACCACAATTAATAAATATTTACTAGATATTAAACAAAAAAAATAATACTTAAATAAGTATTATTTATATTTGTTCATTTGATTCATAACTTGTCTAACTTGTTTTTGACTAGGTTTTCTTCCCATGCTACTCATCATAACTTCAATCATTTTTTCATTGATTGGAGGATTATCTTGTAATTGTTTTGTAAAAACTTTTTTTGATACGAAGAATCCTATTATTAAACCTATTATTAGACCAATTGCTACATATAGTAGATCCATCCAAACCATAATTCATTCTCCTTTGCTCTTTTATTTTACTAAATTTTCTATGTAAATACTAGTATTTTTAAATATTGGATAGCCAAAAGTAATCTTTGTTTAGAAAATCACAAATGAATAAGTTGCTTTTTTTAGATATTATTTCAAAGAATGTTGGTACTTCTTTTGTTGTTTTTATTACTATATATCTAGGGTTGATTATCATTTTAGTTTGTTCTTCTTTATAGTAATCATTTATTTGATGGATATTTTGATATTTAGTATAAGTATATTGTTCTTTGTATTTTTCGTAGATGATGGAATTTAGTATTTCGGTATTAAATTTCTCGTGTATTTGTAGGAATAAGTTATTAGGACTTAATAGTTCCTTTTGATTTAAGTAATACATATCTTCAATTGTTTTATAAATGTAATATGGTTTGTTTTTAGTTAATTCAGCATAATGTTTTTTGATTTTAAATATAAAGTATGTACGCATAAAAAATATCACCATAGTTAGTTTAATATACTTATGGTGATATTTTTGTTGAAATTTGTTATTGCCTTAGTTTTGATTGAATTTTTTGTAATATTGAATTGAAGTCAAAACCAAGTTTGTTAAGTACTTGATCTTTTTGACCACTTGTACCAAATGTATCTATTCCGATTGCACATCCACGAGAAGCGATGCGGTACCAACCTAAAGTTGAACCTGCTTCAATAGTAAATACTTTAGCAGTTGGTGGAATTAATGCATCTTGAACTTCTTGTGGTTGTTCTAAGAATAATTCCATTGATGGCATTGAGATTAATCTAATGTCATATCCTGCCTTTCTTAGTTCTTCACTAACTAGGTATGCAGTTGTAAAATCGATACCAGTACTTACTATTACAGCGTCTATACGTGCTGTTTCTTTTTTTACTATGTATGCTCCATTTTTTACGCCAGCACCGCTTGTACCAGCAAGAATGTGAGCTTCACTTCTTGATAGAACTAAGGCAGTTGGTCTTTTTGATGAGATTATATAATCCCAACAACCAATTACTTCATTAATATCTGCAGGTCTTAGAACTACTAGATTAGGTGTTGAACGAAGCATTGTAAGTTGTTCTATTGGTTGGTGTGTTGGTCCGTCTTCACCAATATATACTGAGTCATGAGTGAATATATATGTAACCGGTAAGTTCATTAATGCACTCATTCTTATTGATGGTTTTAAGTAATCTGCAAATGCTAAGAATGTAGAACCGAATGTTCTAAATCCACTTAGGGAGAAACCATTTAATATAGCTCCCATAGCGTGTTCTCTTAAGCCGAATGCAATATTACGACCTAGTGGTACTCTTTTACTCATTGTAACTTCTTTATATAAGTTTGTATTACATGATGTAGCTAAGTCTGCTGAACCTCCTAGGAAGTATTCACTTCTTTCACTAATGATGTTCATCATTTTTGAATTTGATTCTCTTAGTTCTTCTAAGTAATCGTTTTGGATTTTAAAGTTATTACAGTTGAATGTTAAACCATCTTCTTTTGTTTCTAGGAACGTCATTATTTTAGCGACGTCTTCATCAGTAGTTGCCATATTTTTCATTTCTTGATAAATTGTATTCCATTCTTTGTAATAATCATTTAATCTATGAGAAATACTTTTACGCATGTAGTTAACAGCATTTTCGGTAATTTCTAATGTATTTGTATGAATGTTTAATGTTTTTCTTAAGTTAGCAATGTCTTCTTTTGTAAGAGGTTTACCATGGATAATACTTTTTCCTTCATGTTGGCTTCCTCTACCAATAACTGTTTTTACTTCGATTAATGTTGGTTTTTTATTATATTTAGCTCTTTCTATTGCTTTATCTATTTCACGTACGTCATTGCCTTCTGGCACATAGTCAACTTCCCAACCCATTGTAAGTAATTTTTTGATTGTATCTTCAGTATGTGTGTCAGATAATGCACCATCTACTGTTGTACCGTTTGAATCGTATAGAACAATTAAGTTTGATAAACCCATTGTTCCTGCAATAGAAGCTGCTTCGTTGAAGATTCCTTCCATGATATCTCCATCCGATACTAAACAATATACATAATAATCTATTAGTTTTTGTTTAGGAACTTTTTCGTGTAATTGAGCACTTAGATATCTTTCAGCCATTGCCATACCTACTGCTGTTGCGAATCCTTGACCTAATGGTCCTGTTGAAACATCTACTCCAGGAGTTTTACCTAGTTCTGGGTGTCCAGGTGTTTTAGAACCAAGCTTTCTAAATTCTACTAAGTCATCAATTGATACATCATATCCAGCCATAAATAATGTTGCATATAAAAGTGCTGATCCATGACCCGCTGATAAAACGAATCTATCTCTATTTATCCAATTAGGATTTTGAGGATTGATACGTAAATGATTTGCATATAATGAATATATTATTGGTGCGGCACCAAGACATATTCCTGGATGCCCGCTTTTAGCATAAGAAATCATATCAATACTTAGTATTCTTAAACTGTTTAATGAATGAGTTAAATCTGGATTCATAATCACACTCTCCTACTATATAATTATATCAATTTTTCATAATTAGTAAATGAAAAAAAGTCCGATTGGACTTTTATTTTTTTAAATTATCTTTAATAATTTTGTATAATTCTTCCATAGCTTTATCGCTGTTATTTTTTGACATGTTTTTCTTCATCTTAGCTATGATACTTGGATCATCTGATATTGCTTTCATATATTTAGCAAATGTAAATGCCGCTCTAAATCTTCTTCCATAACCATTTTTTACAAAGTATTTGTAGTTAGCTATTTCTTGGCCACCACTACAATTAATCATAATAATTGGTTTTTTAAAGTATAAACTTTCAGTTGATTGAGCTCCACCTGGTTTTGAAACAACGAAATCACAAATTTGCATTAACTCTGGAACATTATTTACAAAACCAAATGTTTTAACATTTTTAGCATTATATTGTTTTACCCATTTATCTACTTTATCTTTAGATGATTGGTTTTTACCAGCAACATATATAAAGTCGATATCTAGTTTGGCTTTTATTACACGACGAATGTATGGAAGTGATAATGTTCCACCATTTGTTCCTCCACCAAAGAATAAACATATTGGTCTTTTTCCACTAAATCCATATTTCTTAGTAGCTTTTTCTACATCAAAGTCGTTATTAGTTACAGGGTGGATTGGAATCCCTAATGCATGGATTTTCTTTTTATCAACACCTTTTTTAACTAAATATTTAACTTCATCTTTGTCAGCAACAATAATAGCTTGTTCTCTTTTATATCCTTTTAACCATAAAGCATGTGCTTCATAATCTGTTACTACTGTAATAAGTTTTGTTTTTATTATTCCTTTACGATTATAGTAATCGATTAAACTACTTCCAAAGAAATGTGTAGATATAGTTAAATCAGGATTAAAGTCAGTAATTACTTTACGCATTCTTTTGTTCTTAAATAAAGTCATAGCTGTAGCAGCTCCTACTTCACTACTTAAGTTATTATCGAATAAATTATATACAAATGACCAACCTGATGGGAATTTTAATAATAGAAAATCTGTTATTTTTTGACTTAATCTACCTAATACAGGAGTTGAATATGCCAATAAATCTATAGCTAAAATTTCTAACTCTGGATCTTGTTGTCTTAAATAATTTTCAATGTATTTAGCAACAGCTCTATGTCCACTACCGTACATTGCATAAGTTAGTAAAATTCTTTTTTTCATATAACAACCTCTTTAGATAATTATACATTATTATTTTGTTTTTTAAAACAATAAAAATATTAGTTTTGATTGTAATTAGCGATTTAAAGATATACCATTACTTGTGTTACCAGTATTTCCTACACGTGCATTTAGAGCGATTACTCCAAATACAATTATTGAATAAAACAGTAATATCCCTGCCAAGTTCACCAAATATTCTTTTTTCATTTTAACCACTTTCCTCTTACCGATATTAATATAACACGTACGTTCGTTCGTGTCAACATAAAATAAAAACATTTGTTTGACTTTTTGTAAACTGCATGATATTATTTTTATGGAGGTAAGATATGGAAAAGATTACTAAAAGACAAGAAGATGTTCTTAATTATATTAAGAAGTATGTTGTAAAACATGGTTTTCCACCCTCAACTCGTGAAATTGGTGCAGCATTAGGTTTATCATCACCTGCTACTGTACATACGCATTTAAAGAAGTTAGAAGACGCTGGTTGTATTAGAAAAACTAATTCAAAATTTAGAACAATCGAGATAATTGGCGATAATGAATATGCAGAAAAAGATGAAGAATTGGTTAAAGTTCCCCTACTTGGTAAAATTACTTGTGGGAATCCTATTGAAGCGATTGAAACACCAGATGAATGGTTTACAATACCTGCAAATTTAATTCCTGGAAAAGAAGTTGTATTTACATTAAAAGCTAGTGGAGATTCAATGATTAATAAAGGAATATATGATGGAGATATAGTTATAGTTCAAAAACAAAAAGTTGCTCGTAATGGCGAAATTGTTGTTGCTATGACTGATGAAGGTGAAGTTACATTAAAGACTTTCTATAAAGAAAAAGATCATATTAGACTTCAACCTGAAAATGATACTATGGATCCAATAATTTTAAAAAATTGTTCTATTTTAGGTAAAGCTATTGGTTTATATCGTAGTTTATAAGACTCAAGGAGACTTGAGTTTTTTATTGCAAAAAAAAGATAGCTAAAAGCTATCTAAAGAATACTAAGTAACATAGGAATCCTACTGTTATTAGTAAGCATATTATACCGTTTACTCTTTCAGTAGTAGAAGATTTCTTTTCTACTCCCACAGCCATCATTGATAGTATACCACCTACTAAGCCACCAATATGAGCCCAGTTATCTATACCACTATTTGGTGAGAATCCAATAAGTAAGTTAAGTACTATTATTGGAATTATTTGTTGTTTAATCGCAGCACCTAAGTATGTACGATAATGGTAACCAAAGTATAGCATTGCTCCTAATATACCGAAGATTGCTCCTGATGCTCCTACTGACGTAGATGTTGGATCTAAAGCAATTGATAGTAAGCCACCTACTATACCACTGATGAAGTATACTAATATGAATTTAACTTTTCCTACAAACGTTTCCATTTGGCTGCCTAATACAAATAGTGAATACATATTTACTATTATATGCATTAGTGAACCATGTAAGAACATATGAGTTATTAAACGCCAGATTTCACCACCTACTACTAAATCATAATTATTAGCTCCTAGTTTTTGAGCTACTGTTGAGTAAACACCAGTTAATGCTGTGAAACCTTGAGTGAAACAAGTAATGATAAACATTATTATACAAATTGCTATTAAGAATGGTGTAACCATAATCTTTTTAGGTTTGAATGTTTTTTCAAATACTTTATTGTTCTCTTCTGTCTTTTTATTTATATCTTTTGTTACGTTTATAATGAAATCTATTCCATTTTCATCTTTAATTAATTTTTCGTTAATTAATGGGAATGCTTCAAGTATTTTAGCGTCAGTTATTTCTGTTACTTCTTCAGGTATTGATGCTTGTGATATATTCTTTTCATCTTCTAATTTTAGTTCTTCATTTACATTTAATTGAATATTTAATGTATTTACACTAAAAGAGAATGTTTTCTTTTTTATTTGTTTTACAATACTATTTATTTTGAATGTATCAAAGTTTAATTGTTCTTTATTAAAGATATTATTAGAATTAATTCTTATTATTTTATATGGCCCTTTGCTATTTTCTAACCATATTTCATCTTTAACACCGTTTACAATAATAGGACTGTAATCTTCTTCTGTAATAAAATAGTGAACTAAACGCATTATTAATTCATCTTTTTTATTCATCATCATTGTACTCATGTAATTCCTCCTAAATCATCATAATTAATTAATAAATGAATAGTATTAATTAGGTGATATGATGATTAATATTTTAGTATTTATTTATGTAATTGTTTTGTCTTTATTATCTTTTTTATTTATTAGATTAATTATTAGTAATAAGATGAAAAATGATTTATGTTTCTTTGTTATTACTAATTTTATTTTGTCTTTTTCTTTTTTGGTATTCTTTTTTTATTATAAAGATATAGTATTAAGCTTTGTTAATATATTATTTTTATTATTTAATACAATATTTTTAAATTATGAAATTAAGAATACTTATGATAAATATAAATTATTATCTATACCCTATTTAATTTATATAATTTGTATATTTTTTATAATGTTTGATCTTTTTCTAATGAATTTATAAATTCTTGCATTTCAGTTGGCATTGGACATTCAAATGACATATGTTCTTTTGTTATTGGATGATCAAATTCCATTTTGTATGAATGTAAGAATTGTCCAAATTCAGTAGTCTTTTTATTTGTATAAACTGGGTCGTTATATACTGGATATCCAATGTATTTCATGTGTACTCTGATTTGATGTGTACGACCTGTTTCTAATTTCAAACTCACTAATGTATGTTCGCGATATCTTTTAATAACCTTTAAATGTGTAACAGCTTCTTTAGAGTTATCTGCTGTTACAGTCATTTTTTTACGGTCTTTAGGATCACGACCTATTGGTGCATCGATAGTAGCTGTTTCATGAGGGAATACTCCAGTAATTAATGCTAGGTATTCTCTTTTTACTTCTTTGTTTTTAAAATACTCAGTTAGTATTTGATGTGCTTCATTTGTTTTAGCTACCATTAGAAGACCTGATGTATCTTTATCTATTCTATGAACGATACCTGGTCTTTCTTCACCATTAACATCACTTAAGCTATTTGTATAGTACATTAAACCATTTACTAATGTATTGTCGTAGTTACCTGAACCAGGATGAACTACTAAACCACTTGGTTTATTTACAATAATAATATGTTCGTCTTCATATACTATATTTATATCCATTTTAGTTGGAGTGATATCTACTTCTTCTTTAAAGCCATCTAATATTTCGATTGAATCATTTTCTCTTACTTTGTATGATGCTTTTTCTACTTTACCATTAACTTTAATATATTCAGCATCAATCATTTTACTAATCATTACTCTTGAGTAATCTGTATTAGCAGCAAGATATTTATCCAGTCTTTCGTTTGCTTCGTTTACTATTATTTTCATTTACATCTTCCCCCTTTAATATTGCTATTATAAGTAAGATTACACCAATGACAATACCGATATCTGCGATATTGAATACAGGGAAATCATACCCAAATATTATAAAGTCTAAGAAATCTCTTACATAACCTAAAAAAAGTCTGTCACAAAGGTTTCCGGCTAAACCTCCAAGTACTAATCCGAATGCTATATTATTTCTAGTATTTTCTTTGAAACCATAAATGAATTTATATATTACTATAAAAGATATTATAGTTCCAATAGTTATTAGTATTTTTTGGTTACTGAATATCCCCCATGCAGCACCAGCATTATGAACTGTAGTTAGGTAAAAAAAGTCTTTTATGATAGTTTTAGTTGTACCTAGTTTAATGATACTACCTATTATTGATTTTGAAATTTGATCAATTATTAAGGTAATCATTGAAACTATTAAAATTTTTCTATTCACCGGTTTTTCACCTCTTAGACATTATATCATAAATTAACTAAAATTACATCAGAACCAATCTTTGAGATATCTTTGAAAGATATTTTTATTTCATCTTCTTTTTTAAAGATATTACGTATATTATGAGTTGTTTCAATAAGTAATTTATTTATGGTACCATCTTCATTTATTTCTACATCTATTATCTTACCTATTTTACGACCATCATTAATGCTTATTATATCTTTTGTTTGTAATTCTGATAAATACATATAATCACCTATTTAATTTTATGTATTATTTGTTATTTTACTAATCTTTTTAATGTTTTTAAAGCACTTGATTCTATTCTTGATACTTGGGCTTGGGAAATATTAAGTTCTTTACTTATTTCAGTTTGGGTTTTACCTATGATATATCTTTTATATATTATTTCTTTTTCTCTACTACGTAGTGATTCAATAGCTTTTTTTAATGATAGTAATGTTTCTTTATCATATAGTTTTTCTTTATTAGATATTTGTTCTAGTAAGTATATGGTATCTCCGCCATCGTTATATATTGGTGTATAGATACTAATAGGTTCTTTTAGGGAATCTAAGCAATATGATATAAGGTATTCTTCAATATTCAAGTATTTAGCTATTTCTTCGTTTGATGGTGAAATGCCATGGAGATTCATATATTTTTCTTTGTAGTCTAGTATTTTATATGCTAGGTCTTTTATGCCTCTACTTACTCTTATGGATGATGAATCTCTATTTGCTCTACGCATTTCACCAATTATTAGTGGAACTGCGTAGGTACTAAAGCATACTCCTACCGATAGATCAAAGTTATCTATGGCTTTTAGTAAACCAATACATCCTATTTGGAACATATCATTGATGTTATCTTGAGTAGTATGGAATCTTCTTAGAATACTTAGTACTAGTTTAAGGTTTGCTTCTACTAGTTTGTCTTTAGCGGATTTATCTCCGTTATGGAATGCTATAAATAGTTCGTTAATGGTTTGGTTAGGTAATGTTTTTAAACTTGAAGTATTTAATCTTGGTATTTCTACTTTTTTTGTGTACATAAAAAATCTCCTTTCAAACCAATTATGGTTCAAAAGGAGTTTTCTTATTCATATACGTTTTCGCTGAATTCTTCAAAGATGTCCATTAAGTATTCTTTTCTAGCGATGTTATCTTTCCATTCTTCTGGGATATAATCGTAGCCATAAATTATTCCAGCTAACGCTCCAGTTAAAGCACCAATTGTATCAGTATCACCACCAAGGTTGATAGCACCGATTACTGCTTCTTTATAGTTTTCAGATTTTAATGTTACCCAGATAGCAGCTTCTAGAGAATCTACTATGTATCCAGTCGATTTTATATCATTAACTTTTACTTTACTAATATCATCTTTAATTAATCTACTATACACTTCTTGTGTTTCTTCTTTAAACATTCCGTAATCTACGCATTTAGCCATGCTGTATGCAGAATATTTATCTTTGCCGTTAAGTAAGAAGATTACATAACGAACATAGAAGTAACAGCCCATAACACTTATTTCGTGAGCGTGTGTAATTGAAGATATTTGTCTTACTAATTCTAGTATTTCGTATTCTTTTAGTTTCTTTTCTATAGCATAGTATGCAATTGGTAAGATACGCATTAAAGAACCGTTTCCGTTAGCGCTCATATCATCGATACCACATAATGTAGGATCTTCACGATTTTCATCAAATCTATCTATTGCCATTTTGCATGTGTTTCCTATATCAAAAACTTCTCCGGTAGCAGTGTAACTTGCATGGTTTTTAAATGCTGAGAATTTTAAGGCGATATCTTTTAAATCGATACCATTTTTAGCATTTATAGAATCTATTGTCGCAATCATCATTGATGTATCATCAGACCATGTTCCGGCAGGAAGATTATAAGTACCATTACCAATCATTTTAGTAACAGGTTTTTTTAGTAATTCTTCTCTTGGGGTAAACTCAAGTGGTACACCCATTGCGTCTCCGACTACAAAACCGATTAGTCCATCTATATATTTCAACCTCATGTTATCACCCACCTATACTCATTATACTATAAAATCAAGAGAATTTCTTTATTTTTTTTATTTATTGAATTATTTTTTTATCTATTATATTAAATGTATATAAATCTATTAAGTAGAATGTTTTATCTTCATAATATAAACATGTATGTTCTTTATTTTTTCTTGGAATACCTACACTACCAGGATTTATATTTAATCCATCTAATTGGTATATATGGGTATGTCCTGTTATATGATATGTATTTTTTATTTGGTCATATAAGTAAGGTAATAAATGACCGTGTGTAATTATGTATTTTATTCCATCTAATTCTATTTCTTTATGGGTACTTGTTATACTAAAAATTAGTAATTGTTCTGTCATGCTTGAATCACAATTACCTCGTACACATTCAGTAATACCGGCAAATCTATTTAGGATATTAGCTGTTGGTAATGGATCATAGTTGTTTAGTAAATCTCCGAGTAAAATAATTTTATCGGGAGATTTTTGTTCTATAAGTTTTTCTAATTGTTTGGCATATTCAGTTACACCATGAATGTCAGATGCTATAATTACTTTCATATCTATTCCCCTTTAAAATATTATATAAAAAATGACTAGTTGTTACTAGTCATATTTTTTCTTGTTTAAATCTAAGCCTTCTAATTGTAATGCAATTATAATACTTTTGATTTCGGAATCAGTAAAACCTAATTCTTTTAAGTTTTTTCTATTCTTTACCCATACATCTTTAACTATATTGAAATTATTTTCATGTAATTTTTCAACTAATTTAGAAGATAAATTCAATTCTTCGATTGTCTTTTCTGTTTTCATAGTTATTTACCTTCGCTTTCACTTTTCTTTATTATTATACCATTTTATTTTGATTGAAGTAAGTTAAAATTAACTATTCCATGGAATTAAAATTGTTTCATCTATTTTTAAAGCATTAAATCTATAATGACCTGTTATACGACTTTTTGTTAAGTAATCTTCTTCTTGTGTATATGGTCCATTATTATGAATTACGTATGGTATTCCATTTTTATTTCTATTATCTGATATGATACCAATGTGTTTTCCGTTATTAAAAATTACTATGTCACCTGGTTGCCATAATTCGATGCTTTCAGGATTTAATGTAAGTGATTCACCATATTTTTTAAAGAATACTTCTAAGTTTTTTACTCTTCTAAAATCAATTTTAGAATCTTTTTCTGCTTCAGGGTAGTCTTCTGGATATTCGTTAATATCGTTTGATACCATATCTCTTAGTGAGTAACCGGCGTATTTAAATGAACGCCATATTACATCAGTACATACTCCTTCGTTATCTGGTGGATAAGCATCTGCATAATATTTACTTACATAAGTTGGTTTATTTTTCATATCTTCTCTAGCACCTAGAACAAAGTCTGAATAATCATCTATCATATTATCGTTATAGTCTACTTTACTATATACTGTTTTTATATTGAAGTCGTTGGCATTATAGTGTTGTTTTGGTAAGAAGAAGTTCATTATAATTAATGTTATGGTTGTAAAAATAATTATGAACATAACTGTAACAAAGTTTCTTATAGTTGCTCTTTTTGTTTTGTTTAATTGATTAATTATTTCTTCTGCTTTTTTTCTTGCTTTTGCTTTTGATTTCATAAGTACACCCTCAAGCGTATTATATCATAAAAAAAGATGGTATATACCACCTTATTCATCAATATTTATTAATTCGTATTCTTTATTACCAATTCCTAATTCGTATGCAGATTCAATTGTAAGTAAGCCGTTACGTGATTCGATACGTTCGATCATTTCTTTTTTGCCTGGATCGTTTGAGTTATATACTAGGTCGATACAAGCTTGGTCGATTGCTACTGGATCAGTTGATGCTAAGATACCAATATCTTTCATACACGGATCTTTAGCTACACCGCAACAATCACAATCTACTGATAAGTTACACATTACGTTTATATATACGATATTTGGCATGTATTCTGTAATTGTTTTAGCTGCATCAGCCATACTTCTTAGGAAGCTATTGTGATCTGTTTTAAACATGTCATCATATGTGCCATTTTCTTTACCAGCACAATGAATGTATCTTTTTCCTTTTGATGATGCAATACCAATTGATAATTGTTTTAATGCTCCACCATATCCGCCCATTGGATGTCCTTTGAAGTGAGATAGTACTAACATAGAATCGTAATTTTCTAAGTTTTTACCGATATAGTTTTTCTTGATTACTAAGCCATCTTCAATACTTAGTTCTATGTCTTCTTTAGCATCCATGATATCTACATTAAAGTGTTCTGACCAACCATGTTCTTTCATTAGATTGATATGTTTTTCTGTTGTATCTCTTGCTCCTTCATAAGCAGTATTACATTCTACCACTGTACCATTTAATTTATCTATTATTGGTTTACAGAATTCAGGACGTAGATAGTTTTGATTACCTTTTTCACCTGAATGTAGTTTTATTGCTATATTACCAGTTAGTTTTTTATCTAACATTTCATATAATTTAATTAAATTTTCACTAGTTATGTTTTTAGTGAAATATACTTTTGATTTTTCCATTATTTATCACCTTATGTTTATTATAGCATATAAAAAGATGGTTATGAACCATCTTAGTTTGTTTTAAATTGTACTATTGCAGAGAATATAATAGCTAGTAGTAATACTATAAAGTATACATTTCCTGGGATTACTATGTATGATACTAATCCACTTAGGAATATACTTACTCCACCTATACTAGTAGCTAATATAAGTATTGGGCGAATCACTAATAGAGCTGCTATACCACATACTAGCGCAATTATTAATTGAATTACTTGTGTAAGTTCAAATGGAAGATATCCAGCATATGTAGATAAGGCAGTATATACAAGATATGCTACTGATACACCTATTGCTAGTTTTTCTAGTTTAATACCTAGACCTCCAAATATAAGACCTACAACAATATTTATTATTATAATTATTGTACTATCTGATACTAAACTTGGTATGAACGCATTAGATATTGTATAACCTAATGCAAAACATACTAATGTTAATGTTAGTTTTTGAATTTTATATCCGAATAGTGCAATTAATGCTCCTACTACTATTAGTACAATTGGATGAAATGAAATTCCATTAAGCATGTTTATCCTCCTTATAAGTTACTCGATAAATTACTTTGTAAATTTCGAATATTGCAATTATTATGAAAGATATTAGGAATAGGATTACAACTAATCCGAATGGTAGTGGTTCTACTTTTAAGAATGTTGCAGTTATTGGAATTTCTGCCATTATTAATTGTAGTACTATTGAACCAACGATTGTGATGATAACAAGTGGGTTATCACGTAGTGATTCTTTAAATACTGAACGTTTTTCACTACGACAGTTAAGTACGTTAATGTTTTGAATAAATACCATTAACATCATTACAACTGCTCTTGCTTTTCCTTCTGACCATAATCCTGGAACTACTTTAGTTTCATATAAGTAGAACCAAGCTCCGAAGATTATTGTAGCGATTGTTAAACCAAGGATTACTACTTCGATCATTAAGTCTTTTGTGAATAGTGATTCTTTTGTAGATCTTGGAGGTTCTAACATAATTTCATCTTCTGCTTTTTCAAATGATAAAGCAATATCTTGAATACCATCTGTTACCATATTTAACCATAGTAATTGAATTGCTACTAATGGTGCTGGTGTTCCAAATGCTACTGATAGTAAGAAGAATAATACTTCTCCTAAACCACATGCTAGAAGGAATAATGTAATCTTTCTAATATTACTATATGCAGTACGTCCTTCTTTTACGCCTGCTACGATTGATGTAAAGTTATCATCAGCTACGATCATTGATGCTGTTTCTTTAGCAACGTCTGTTCCACTACCCATGGCAATACCGATGTTAGCAGCTTTAATAGCTGGTGCGTCGTTGACACCATCTCCTGTTACGGCAACGAATTCACCTTGACGTTTAAATGAATTAACGATATCAAGTTTATCCATTGGTGTAACACGTGAGAATACTTTTATTTTACTTACGAATTTATCGAATTTTTCTTCGCCCATTTGTCTATATTTTTCAACATCAGCACCAGTTGCTACTTCTTCTTTTGCTTTACATAAACCTAAGTCTTTAGCAATTGCGAATGCTGTTAATGGGTGGTCTCCTGTAATCATACATACCTTGATTCCAGCAGTTTCGCATTCTTTTAAAGAGTCTTTTACTTCTTCTCTTATTGGGTCGATGAATGCAACCATACCTACGAATTCTAAATTTTTTATGTCTTTAGCATTAGTTCCTTTTACTTCGCCATCTGCTAAAGCAATTACACGGTAACCTTTACCTGTAAGTTCTTCATTAACTTTTTCGTATTTTTTATTATCTTCAGAGAAGCTCATTACTTTTTCTAATGAACCTTTAACTGTACAATATTTTTTTCCATCTTTTTCATAGAACACTGCAGAATATTGGTTTTCTGATTCGTAAGGAATCATTTCTATTATTTTTGGTTTTTGTTCAATTTCGGCTTTAGCAGCTAATGCTAAAAATGCGATATCGATTGAGTCACCAAATGCTTCCCAACCTTTCTTTTGTGAGTATTCTAAGTGAGCTTCATTATTTATTGCTCCTAACCAAGCTAGGTGTCTTGCTTTTTCAATGTCAGCTTTTCCTATTGGTATTACTTTACCTTCTCCGTTATATCCAGTACCACTTATTTCAAATTTTGAGCCATCTGCTAATACTATTTCTTTAGCTGTTTGTTCATTTACTGTAAGTGTTCCTGTTTTATCGGATGCAATAACTGTACAACTACCTAGTGATTCAACTGCATTTAGTTTTTTTACAATAACGTTTTTCTTAGCCATTCTTTTTGATGCTATGGTTAAAGCCATTGTTAATGCAAGTGGTAAGCCTTCTGGCATTGCTGATACGGCTAAGGCAACTACACCTGATAAGATTGCTGCAAATACTGCTTTATCAGTAAATACTGCTGTAACTCCAGATTCGTTATTCATGATTAAAACGAATGCTGTAATTATTGCTACGACACCGATTAACACACTTATTTGTTTTGAAAATTTTTCAATTCTTATTGTTAATGGTGATTTTTCTTCTTCAGTATTTGTTACTTTATCAGCTATTTTACCGATTTCTGTATGAATACCGATTGCTGTAACGACTGCTCTTGCACGACCTGTTACAACACTACTACCAGCAAATAGCATGTTTTCTCTATCACCTAATGGTGTATCTTCTTCTAGTACACCAATATGTTTAACTTCTGCTAAACTTTCTCCTGTTAGAGTTGATTCGTCTACTTGGAAATTATGACATTCAATGATACGAGCATCTGCTGCAATCTTGTCACCACTTTCAAGAACTAAAATATCTCCAACTGTTACTTCATTTGAATTAATTTCGTATTCCTTACCATTTCTTATTACTTTAGATGTAACACGAATCATACTAATTAATGCTTCAGCATCTTTACGTGCTTTCCATTCTTGGTATGTTCCCATGATAACATCAACTGCAATGATTAATATTAATGCAATTGCATCAACGTATTCAGCTAGTAATAATGAAACGATTACTGTAATCACTAAGATTAATTCGATTGGATTTTGAAATTGTGAAAGAAAAATTTTGAATACACTTTCTTGTTTTTTTCTTGGTAATTCATTTAATCCGAGTTCTTGTTGTCTTTTACTTACTTCTTCTTCAGTAAGTCCACTTGCGGAAGAATTAAGTTCATTTAGTACTTCTTCTTCACTTTTTGTGTAATATTTCATTTCTACCTCTTTCTAAACAAAAGACTTATCTTGGAAGATAAGTCTTGTCATATTTTCGATGAATTACATACGAATATGATAATTACTCATCTATTGTATAAGATAATATTATCATATTTTGTATGTTGTAACAATGAATTAATTATGAATTTTTTTTTACTTATATTATTAATGTAATTAGGTTGATTATGATACCTGAGATTACTCCTATTAAGTATATAGTAAATAGTATAGTTAAGTTTTCTTTTATGTTCTTATTATTTTTAAATAATAGTATTATTGCTATACCACTATTAGTTAGTAAACCGCTTATTAATGTTCCAAAGCCAATATGTTCTAGAAGATATATTTCAGTTAATATAACACTAGATCCACATGATGGGATTAATGCAATTAAGCTTGATATGAATGGTGAAATAATTGGGTTTTTTAATAGTAATTTAGATAAGTATGCTTCACCATAGTTGTGGAATATAAAGTTTACTATAAATAGTGATATTAATATAAATAATGAAGTTTTTAATGTATGAATTAATGATGATTTTAAGATACCATGTTCTTCACAATGACAATCATCATGTTCACATAATTCATGGATATGTTGTTCTTTTTTCTTTTTACGTAATAATAAATCTATAATATATCCACTTATCATACCTATTATTAGTTTAAATAATAGTATTGATATTATTAATGATATTGGGGCTTTTTCTGCTATAAGTATTAATAGCATTTCATCAGATGTAGATAGATATATTGATATTAATGATCCTAATGATATTATTCTTGTTATATAAAGGTTTGTTGCTACTACACTAAATCCACATTGTGGTATTAGACCTAGTAAACTACCTAGTAATGGACCTAGTTTACCGGCATTTTTTAATATTTTTTCATTCTTTTTTGATAGTTTATGTTCGATGTATTCAATGATTATAAAAGCTATAAATAAGAATGGTATTGTATTTAGAGTTTCTTTTAGAGTATGTATAAGTATATCTAACATAGATATCTCCCCTTTTCTTTGCATTTATAATTTTAGTTTATTTAATTATTGAAGTCAATTAAAAAGTAATATCAGGAGATATTACTTTATATTGAGAAATTTGAATCAAAAGATGTGGCGTTTTTGTTTCTTTTTAGTATCTCTAGTTCTTGTTTAACGTTTTCATTTAATAGATCAAATGTGTGTGCTCTTTCGCCTACTGTTTCTTCTATTAAATTAAATTTATATTGTTCGTGTTCTATTATAGAAATAAATTTATTTATTTCATCTTCGTTATTAATTTCTTTAACTTGTCTTAAAGCCGTTAATATTAATTCTTTTATTTTATCTTTTTGGAATAGTTCTTCAACATTTAAGTTTTGTTCGAAGTCTAAACCACATCTATTTGATTCATATTTATTAATTATTGCAGCAAGTAATTCTAGATTTGGTTCTCTTTCATATATTTTAATCATTTCTGATAGTTTACGGGCTTCTAGTTCAATTACTTTGCGTTTATTAATATAAATTATTGGTAATTCAATTCCTCGTTCTTGGAAGTCTTTTTGAGCACGTATTGCATTTGCTTTTATTTCATCTGTCATTTCTTCGAAGATGATTATGCAATCTGGTTGGATTACTGGGTACTCTGAATCTTCTTGAACATTTCTTCTTTCTAGAACTGCTTCATTATGTGTATGTCTTGTATAGTCAGCTAATGTTTTTATATTAGTATACATTGGTGGTCTTCTTGATGTTGTTATAATAGCATCGTTACGTGATACAAGATCATATGGAGCTATTGATGATATTGAGTTTTGGTTTAGGTTTACGAAACCAAACATAACACCTTTACCTTTTACTTTAGCAGTTCCTAAATTGGAGTTAGTTATGTAACTCGTACAGATACCATGATTACTTGTTTTATCTGAGTAATTCCATGAATCGAAGTAATTGTCATTAATCATTTCCATGCTACCATAAGCGTCTGTTGAATGAACGAATAAATCGAAATCAGTTTCTAATTCAATAGCGTTAACTATTACTGTTTCGTCTTCTACTACGACAGCTAATGGTTTTTCTTTACCATTTTTATATCCTTTTATGTCGTTAGCAATACTTCTATTATAAGCTTTGTTTAGTTCATCAAACATATATAAGAAGTCTTCTATTTTATACATATGTTGGTCACTATAATATAGTTCTTTTATTGTATCAATTGTATTTACTTCTAGTCCTATTTTAATATCTCTTAATAGTTTTAATACCTCAGGATTATTTATGTATTTAACTACAGTATCAATTGATGTACTATATTTTTTATAAACATGTTTTGCTAGTTTAGTACTTATTTTGAAATATCTTTGAAAGTATAGTTCTTTAGCTTTTTCTAAGTCTTGTTCTTCATCCATTTCAGTATCTAATGTAATGATTCTTCTTTGTTCTACTTCAGTAGCTGTTTTAGCATTACCATTTTTTCTATCTGTAAATTTATTGTATCCAAATAGATTTGATGTTTCAATTAAGTGTCCTGTTGCGTCTATTAACATGTATTCTTCTAATTCATGCAAATCTTCTTCTGTTAGATTAGAAGTATTGTATCTATCTATTGTTAAATCTAATCTACTTGTTAGATATCCAATAATAGTATCTAGTTTTTGAATAAATACGGTTTCGTTTGGTGTACATTTATTCATATGTTCTATTAATTGTAGAAGTATTCTTGAACGTACGTTATTATCTTTAATTATTTTAATATAATTAATAGTTAATTCTTCATAACGATATATTTTAGGAATTATGTTTTTACTAATTGCAAATGTTTCATCTCTAAATAATTCAATATTTAATGAATTAAGAGTGAATGGATCTTTGTTTAGTAATTCAACTATCATTTGATATTTTTCTTCATTGAATATGTTTTCATGAACTCCATATATTAAGAATATTTTTTCATCATATGATAGTTTTTTTAGTTTATCTTTTATACCTAATGGTAATTCTAGATTAGCAAATTGTTCATCTATTGTTTGATATATTGTATTTTTATTATCTTCTTCTAATCTATTAAGTATTTCTTCTAATGATTGTGATGTTTGATTAATGAAATATGGATTTTCATTAAATTTAGTCATTAGTGTTGCTTCTGTATCTTTATTTTGAGTTTTAGATAATAAAGTAATTACTTCACTTACTGAGAAGTTGGATAATATGTTTTCAAAATCTTTTTTAGGTAATGTAGATAATACTCTTTTTATTTTATTTTCATCAGCATTAATTAATACACTTGGATTGTGTTTTAATATATCGATTATATATTGATTTTTTGTTTTTTCTTTTTCAGTTGATGCGTGTTGACTATAACAATCTAATAATAATGTTGGATTTAGTGTTAGTAAGAATTCTTTTTTATCAGTTGCTATTTTATATAAGGAATCTAGAAGATTATTAATTGTAATTCTATAAAATGTATCATGTGTATTTAGGTTTATTTCATGAACTATTTCATCTTTTCTTTTTGATAGTACTTCATTTCTTACTGTATCTATTGGGTCTTCTTCTCCCCAAGTAAAATTAAAGTAGATTTGAGAGAAGTAACCAATTATATTTTGTATTGTAATGGATTCTAAGATTGTTTTTAATTCTTCTTTAGTAAAGATAGAATGTAATCTTACATATAGTTCACCATTAAAGTAATTTGGATCTTTAATTGCTTTATCTTTTACGTATTCTTTTATTTCTTCATGTTCTATGAAACTTCCTTTTAATAATGAAGTTTGTACTTTAAGTGGTACTAAGAAGAATAGTTTTATTAATTTTTGTTGAGCTTCTTTAGATAGGTTTTCATCAGAGTATGATACTCTATCTTCTGAAGAAAGTTTAATATTATCAAAGATATTCGGATTGTTTGTATATAAGTCGTATACATAATCAATGAAATGAGTACTTGCTGGTAGATGAACTATTAATCCTTCAAGAGTCATTCTATCTAATAGTATTTGTCTTACTTCAGGTGTTGCTCTATTTAGTATTTCGTATCCTAGTGTTTTAATTACTCTATCGTTTGTCTTTTTAATTATTTCAATTGCACTACTTAGTTTGGCTTCGTGATTTTTGTTACGACGGGTTGCATTAACTGCATTTATTTCTTCTTTTGTTTCAGCATAATCTTTATTCATACCTTTTAGTACTTCTTTATCTTTTTCTTGTACTATAGGAGGAAGATAAGTAGTATCTAAGTAACTTAGTGCTTCTTCAAGAGTATTTAATGTAGATGAATTGTCATTTAGGTATTCAAATTGTTCTTCAGATAATAATGATACATAATCATCTTTTATTAATGAGTTAGCTATATATTTAATGTATTCATCATAATCTTCTGGTTTTGTTTCTTTTATTTTATTTAATTCATCAATAAGTATTGCGAGATATTTTTTGTTTTTAGTTTCAGTAAATAGTTTTAAATAATCTAATATTTCTACCTTTTTTAGTGAGGGCAAGAATTCATCAATTATTGTTTCATCGAATGTTGCTATTATTGGTATTATGTCGCTAATATAAACATGTTTTCTTATGTATTCTTGGAATGTTTCATGTTGATATATTTTTCTTTGAGTTTCTATATCTAATTTTGGTATTACGTATTGGAAATAATACCTACCTATTGATTTTAGTATTTCTATGTTACATAATACTTCTACTAAATATTCTTTATCTTTAATACCTTGATAGAATGAATACGAATCAGTATGACTTACTAGGTTTTTAGTGAATTTAAGTGTTGTCATTAAGTATTTTTGCATTGCTGGGTCTTGCATTTTATAAATGAAATTTAGTTTTTGTTCGTATGAAAGTTCTTTTATAAAATTTAAGTGTTTAGCAACTATATCTGCTTCATATTGTTTAGGTATTACAGTATTTGATCCTTTGTTTTGACTTTGAAGTACTATTAGTTGTTCTGATAATACTGGAGAATCTATAATAGCTTTTTGTACTTCAGGATCAAGTGATTCTATTTTAGATAGGAAGAAATCTAAATCTACTTGCGTTTTTATAGTTGCAATTATTTTTAATTGGTCTTCTTTAGATGCTTTTGATAATTTATTTCCACCATTATCTTGTTTTACTATTTGTTCAATTGAACCATCTTCTATAGCAAATGAATTATATGGCATTAACTGATAGAAACGTTCATCTTCTTTAGCTTTAGCTACGATAATATCATATATATTTTTTATATCTAGTAATGCTTGTGTTTCTGGTCCACCAAACATTTTTTCGGCTTGTTTAAATGTAAGATTAGGAATTAAATCCATGAATTCTTTATCTCTTTGTAATGTTTCGATTGGAATATATCTTGTAAATGCATATGTGATATCAATCATTTGGTTTGGATTAATATTAGGAAGTGATGGATTTTGGATTACATCGATAAATGCTTGACGTACTTCAGGTATCTTATACATTTCCTCATGACTATAACCTTGTGGTCTTAAGTAAACGTAATTATAGATAGCTGCTTTATATAGTGATTCTGTTTCTAATACTTTTTTTAATTGTATTAGACTTTCTTTTGTATTACTATTTGTTTCTGATTTTATTCTTTTTGTTAGTTCTTCTAATAATATTGTTTTGTAATCCATTTTAATCACCTATTCTATATATAATTATAGCATAGAAAAAGAAAGATTTCTCTTTCTTTTTATTATATTTCTTCTTGGTTATTTAAAGCTAAATAAGCAAGTTCAAATGCGGCTTCTTTTGTTTCTGTTGCAGACATAAAACCAGTTAAGTGAATGAAGCGTGCTCCTTTTATATTTGAAGCTTGTTCTAGTGCTTCATCATGTAGTCCCCATAATTTTTTAGGGAAGTTAACTACTAGGTCTTTTGACTTTTTATTAATAGTCATTGGTTTTATGTTATAACCACCTCTATTTGATGGAAAGATAACTATTTTTATTTGTGATGCTTTAGGATGTTTGGAATTAAATATTGCATCTAAATATGGAATGTATTCTTCTAAGAATAAGATGTTATTTTCTACTGTATCAAATAGTGGTTCTATTTTTTTAGCTGCAATCATTAAACCATATTCTCTTTTTAATACTCTATCGAATATTTGAGAAGCGATATTAACTGCTACTAGGAAGTTATCATCGTTATCTACTTCTTCTATCCATGTTTTGTTAAATAAATCTATTACTTTATCTAAGTCGGTTAATGGATATTCTGATTCTACTTTAGGAAAGTAACCGTTATCTATTGCATCTATTTGAAGGATTAGTTTTTCTTCAATGTTTTTATATAATTGTTCATGATTGATATCTTCTTTATATAATTCTTTTAAGTAGTTTAAACCATATTCTTCCCACAGTAAACCAAATGAACAGTATTTTATTTTTTCATATGGTGCAGTTCTATAGCGAGCGTCTGTTCCATGGTGATCAAATTTACCAAAGCCGATATCATATACGATAGCATTTGCTTCGGCATTTGTTACATTAGCTGTTCTTATTAATACTGGATCTTTTACTATTCTAGATAGAAATGCAGTTGAGAAGACATCATCTGGATGGAATGATCCAGTATGTGTCACCATATTAGCTTCATTTATGTTTTTTGTTATTTTTATGTTCATGTTTTTTACTTCCTCTCATTGTTGTATAACGAGCGAATTTTGTTATGTCATATAGTATTGTAGATACTAAGGCAACAAATGCACTCGCTAGGTAGTTTCTAAGACCAATTTGTTCTGTTTCGAATATATTTAAATAATATAATATTATTGTAATTATTATTAATGATATTATATAAATTATAATTGGTAAAGATTTATATATTTTTAATATATTTTTTATAGTTATTTCTTCACTTAAGTTTACTAATGTTAGGAATATGTTTGAGAATATAAATGTTAGGTATAGTACTGTATTTGCATATGTAAGTGTTGTCCCATAAGCCATAAAGTACATATATGGAAGTGACATACCGATCATTATTAATGATATTTGGAAGAACATTAAGAATTTTTCTTGTTTGTATAGGTATGTGTTTTTATCTCTAACAGTTCTTGTATTAATATCTATATCATATGGTAATTTTTTATAGATATGATGTGATGTTAGTAATGTTGTTAGTTTAATTAGTAATGTAAGTGATAATGTATATGGGAAGGGAAATCCCATTATGTAGTTAATAAAGAACATAGATAGTAATAGTGATGAGTTTGCAATTATATTGTATTTTATTGTTCTTATGTAGTTGTCGCAAACTCCTCTACTATTAATTATTTCATTATATGTTTTTTCTACATCTTCTGTATAAATAAAATTAAGTTTTTGATTGTATTTATTTGTTATAGTTTTATATGAATTAGAATTAATTATGATATTTTTACGTAGCTCTTTTGTTGTAATATCTTCTTTATTTATTATTGGAAGATTTAAGTTGGTTTCTTTTGTTGTAATAAGTACTACATTGATATGGGATTTATTTATTTGTTTTAATAATTTTTTAGATATTTCTTTTGTTGTAATTATAGTTTTGGTATATAGTAATTCTTCTTCATTTTTTATATATGTATTGTATAAGTTATGTATTGATATTGGTAATACTAATAGTGTTATTGATAATGTATTTAAGATATTATTTATTAATGTATAATCATTTAATATTTTATTTGTAATTAATAAAAATGGTATTAGTATTATTGAAATAATAGTTAGTATTTTACATAATTTTTTTTCGTGAATGTATAATGTACTTTCTTTATTAATTGATGGATTTTTTTTATAGTTTATTATTTTTATTACTATTATGATCATTAATAATATTATTGAAAGTATTATATTGATTGTTGTATTCATGTAAATCACCAAACTTATTATAACACAAATTAAAAGCATCTATTTCTTAGATGCTAGTTTTTTTGTACTTTGTTTTTCCATTTCAGGTGGTTTTGGAAATTCTTCAGAATATATTTTCTCTTCGAAGTATCCGCAACCTGCGTATTTTGAAATACCCATTACTGTGTCAGCTGCTTCAACAAATGTTTCACTTGTTCTAATCATTTTTGGTTCATCTTCAACACATAATCTAGTTACATCTAGATAGATAGTAACTTTGTCTTCTGAATCAAAAATATAAGCTTCCATAACTCTGTTTTCACTACGATCGCCATCTACTAAAGAAATAGAGCCGTTGATGTAATAGATATCTTTTTCTTTACGAGCTACAAATTCAACAATTTGTAATGTAGTTACATCAGAATTAGGTAATGGATATGCAGTATTTCTTATCTCTTTACAATATCCTAATAAATTAATAATTCTTTGTTGTTTTGTTTTAGGTATTCTTTCAAATCTATAATATTGTTCTAATAATAATTTTTTTTCTCTTTTTGTATATCGAGAATTATTATTTATATCATTTTGTACTTGATTTGTTTTAGTCATACTGCTTCACTTACCTTATTTATATAATAATTGTTTTATATCGTCATCTTTGTGTTCTAAATAGAACTCTGTATCAAATAAGTAATGTAATATTTCTTTACTTGATTTTAGTTGTCTTATTTTTTCTTTATCACTTTTTAATTCTTCTTTTTTCGCTTCAATTTCTGCTATAGTTTGTTCTATATCGGAAGAAGTTATTTTTGGTTCTTTAGTTTCTACTTTTTTAGCTTTTGCTTCTGTTTGTTTATTAGAAATATTTATATAATCTTTTAATACATAGCAGCTAGATGCTACTGCTGGTATTGCTAGCAATGTTGTTAGAAGATTTGGATCTAGACTGAATATTTTATCTAGAGCTGCACTATTAGTGAATTTTAGCATTTCTCTAATAGTTGGTGCTTCTAAACACATCATTGAACCAACAATACTCGCTCCTAGTACGCCAGTTTTTATTTTACCAGCTTTACTTGATTGAATATTATTTCCTTTTTGAGCACTTTTATAGTTAGTATATACAATAGCACCTTCTGCTGCTATTATTGTCCAAAATATTGGATTTTGTAATGCTAATAGTACTAAACATATTATTGCAAAAGCTTTGTCTGATAAACCATCTAGTAAGCTACCAAAGAATGTTTGTACTTTTAAACCTCTAGCTAGTTTTCCATCTATAAAGTCAGTTAAGAAGAATCCTGCTGCGGCAAGTCCTGCTGTAAAGGGACCACTGTTTTTAAAGATTGGTACGATTACTAAAGTTCCCAATGCTCTAATTGCAGTTATAGAATTTACTAAGACTTTTTTTAGTGTATGTGTTTTATCAGTTTTTTCGATTGAAATTAACTTTTTATCCATACCAATTACCCCCTAAATGTTAGAATAGCATCTGGGTATTTAATTGTCAATATTTGATATTGTTATACTTTAAAACGTATGTCATAAGTCCATTTGTTATAGTTATTTTAGTGATTGTTTTTTCACCAGTATAGATAATTATATCTGTATCAAATTCACTTATTTTTACTTTATAAGTATAACTTTTACCATCGTTAGTCATAGATACTGTAGGTTCTACCCCGTTTATTTTTTTAAATATATATTCAGGTTCTACGTATTTTATACTGAATAATTTATCTTCGTTGAATTTATCTGTTTCATCATAAGATATTGAGTGCGGTGCACTACAACGTCCACTTTCTGATTCACCAGTTTTAGTTCCTGTACATACATATTGAATGCTATTATGTATTACATTATATTCATATTCATAATTATTTTTTAATAATCTTTCTTTTTGAATGCTTATGTCATCATATTCTATTTTTTCAACGGAATTTTTTAATTCTTCATATTTATCTTTGTTCTTTAAGAATGATTCTTCAGGTAAGACAAATAATATTATGATTAATGCAACAAGTATTATTATTGCATATATTATAAAAAACTTTTTTTGATTCATTATTTAACTATAGAATTTAAGAATTTTTCTCTATCCATTCCATTGATATAATCTCTTGCATCCATTATCTTTTTACCAAACGGTTTTACTTTCGTAATATGAATTATTTTATCGTTAGTAGTAATTGCAAAGTTGTCTTTGTTTATTTCACAAACTATACCAGGTGATAGTTTTGAATCTTTTTCACCAATATAAGCTTCTAGTATTTTTACTTCTTGATCTAAGATTATGGCATTTGCTGTTGGCCATGGATTTAGACCACGTATTTGATTTAGTATTTCTTTTGAAGGACGATTAAATGTAAGATGTTCTTCTTCTCTTTTTATGTTCCATGCATATGTTGCTTCATCATGATTTTGTGGTGTTCTATTATTAGTTCCATCTACTATACTTGGTAAAGTTTGTAATAATAGTTCACTACCTAGTTTAGATAGTTCATCATGTAATGTTCCAACATTATCTGTATCCTTTATTTTGTACTCAACTGTTGAAATAATGTCTCCTGTATCCATTTTTTTATCCATATACATTATTGTGATACCAGTTTTTTCTTCGCCATCAATTATGGCATGATGGATTGGAGCTCCACCACGTAATCTTGGAAGTAATGATGCATGAACATTTATACATCCTAAACGAGGATTATTTAATATTTCTTCAGGAATTATTTGACCGTATGCACATGTAATTATTAAATCGGCATTTAATGATGTAATACGTTCATAATCTTCTCTTATTTTTGTTGGTTGAAATACTTCAATGTTATTTTCTAATGCTAGTTGTTTAATTGGTGGTGGTGTAAGAACTTTATTACGTCCTACTAGTTTATCTGGTTGTGTTACTACTAAAACAACTTCTGTATTATCAATTAATGTTTGTAATATTGGTACTGCAAATTCAGGAGTACCCATAAAAATTACTTTTGTACTTTTCATATAAAATCACCAAGTTTATTATAACAAAAAAATAGCGATTGTATCGCTATATTTTTTATGTTTTTTTTAATTTCTTTTATTTTCACTTTCTAAAGGTAAATCTTCAGTAAGTTTTTTTATTCTTTCAATGATTCTTCTAGCTTTAAATAGTTCATCTTTACTTGAATTCATAATTAAATGTTCTTCTAATTCTTCTAATGTTAAGTTTGATGTAAAGAATGTTGTTTTATAGTTATTCATTCTTTTTTGAAGAATAGTTCCTAGGATTTCATCTCTACTCCATTCAGTTACTTTTTCTGCACCAATATCATCTATTAGTAATAAATCTACGTTTTCTAAGTAATCTATACGATCTGCGAACATATCGAAATCACTTTTTAAATCTCTAAGTAGTTCTGGGTAGTATACTATTTCAGTTGATACTCTATTTTTAGCTATTTCATTAAATGCAGCTGCTATTAAGTATGTTTTACCACTACCGAATGTTCCATGAAGATATAAACCTTTATGAATTTCATTACGGTCGTATGTTTTACAAAAGTTAACTAACCATTTGATTACTGGTACTCTTTTTTTGTCTGTTTTATCAATATCAGCCATACTAGCCATTGCTAATTCTTTATCTCTAGTCATTCTATTTTCTTCTTTTTTACGCATTTCTACTTGATGTTTACAAGGTACGTAAGAGAAGATAATTTGATTACCTTTTAAGGCTGGGAACATAACATGACCATCTAAACGATTTTGGCAATAAACTAATCCTGGACAATCTTGGCAATGAGATAATTCTTCGACTGTGTTTTCTAAGGAAGATGTGTATTTCATTGCAACATCATCTGATGCTTCGATATATTTAACTAGTTTTTTAAATTCGATATTTTTACAAGCTTCTTTATAACTTTCTTTAAGAGCTTCTCTATTTACTTCACTACTTATTTTTATCATAGTTATCACCTAAAATCCTTCAATAATTCTTCCATTTCATCTAACTCATCTTGGTTCATTACTTCTTTTTCAATCTTTTTATCGAACCATTCTGGTTTTTCGGCTGGAGTTATTTTTTTAGTTGTTGTTTTTGTTTGCGCTTTAGCACCTTTAGCATTTTCTTTTTTAGCTAGTTCAATAGCTTCTTTAGCTGTTTTAATATCACAACGTTTCCATTGACCTGCAATAGTTTCTACTAAAGCTTTACTTAGTTTATTATTATTCTTTTTAAGAACATAATCAATTAATACATTAACAACTGCTGGTGGTAGTTCTAAGTCTACCATTATATCTTCAATTAGTTTTAAGTCTCTACTAGTTGGTGATGCTCCTTTGTTTTTTATTTTTAAATATTCATAAGGAGATGTTGTTTCAAACATAAATATTAATTGATTTAGTGGGGATGAGTCTTGATCACATGTTTTTAGACATTCTGGTTGAGATTTATGTACTAGTGTTGGCAATTTGCCATCGTTACTATATTGATAGTATTTACGGGCTTTTTGACGTAATTCTCCAGAATCAAATGTTCCTTGTTCTGTAATACATGTTCTAAGTAATTCAATCATTTGTAATGTATCTATGTTATATATAAATGATAATTGTTCGATTAAGTCTTTTAATTTTTTAGTTAAACTATTAGCTTTTATTAGACCTTTTGGCATTGATGTCATTAATAGATTGAAGTCTATATTACTTTGTAGTTTAATTTTTTGTGTTCTAGTTTTTTGTGTTTCTATAGGAGCTACTGTTGATGTTGTTTGGAAGTTTAAATTTAAACAAGCTGAAACATCTTGGTATCCTTTTAGTTCTAATGAAGGTAGTTCGTATTCTTCTTTTAATAAGTTGTATTCATATTTACCAATATTATTATATAAAGACACATTAAATATTGGAGATGCAAAGAATTCTTGAGCTGATAATGGAGAATATATTTCATATATGTAACTATTTGTATCTCCTTCTTTGACATATGTTCTTATTAGCCCTACTCCTTCTAATACTTCACGAGCTTCTTTAATTGTATCTAAACTAGATTTCATTATATTCATTAAATGATGATGATTTAAGTCTTCACTAATATATTTAGTTAACCTTAAGTCATGTAATAATGTGAAATATAATGCTAGAGGTATTGGTCCGATTAATGGTTCATATAATGATATTAAATTATTACGATCTTCTTCTGTTATGATACTTCTATTAACTACTGTATATGTATCTGCTGGTAATAATGTAATTAGTTTCATAGACCTCACTCCTTTACGTTATTATATATGAAAAAAAGGATTTTATAAATCCTTTTTATTCTTATTCTTTATCTTCTACTTCTTCAGTAGCTTCTTCTTTAGCTAAATAAGCATCGATTAATGCGCTGAAAGCTTCTTTAGCTTTATTTTTATCTTCTGTAGTAAATACTTTAGTTGCTCCACTATCTTTTTCTGTTGTTTCGATAGTTGATTCATAAACATCTAGTATTTGACCGTTTTTGATTGCAACTACTGTAGGTGCAGATAAGTATTTTTCACCTTTCATAGTAGTTTTTTTATCTTTAGCGTTATAGTATACATAATCACTAATATAATCTGATAATGATGAACGAACATTATAGTATTCATTTTCACCTTGTACCATATTTAGTTTTCCAGTTTTTTCATCTAATGTATATGTAGTTCTTAAATCAATTCCATCTTCATTCATTAAGTTAACATAGTAGATTTTATCTAACTCTTTTTCGTTAGCTACTTCTAATAGTAATGGAATTAAGTTACGTCCCCAAGGATTTGCTGCATATCCAAATAGAATAACACCTGATTTGTTTTCACTAGCTTCTAACATTTTATCAGCATCTTTTAATGAAAGATATTCAATGTTATTGTCTTCTGGAATAGTTACTGTAATATGAGTAATTCCATCAGCGTTTGCAGTTCCATTAAGTGTTTCGAATTCTGCTTTAAATTTCTTTTCACTTTCAGTTATTTTTGTTTGACCTACATCCCATGCACCAGATTTGATTTGATATCCACAATAGCATGCAATAAGTACTACTGCAATTAATGCTAAAGCGATAGTCATTTTTCCATATTGGTTCTTTTCTTGAACTAATACTGGTGTTTTTTTAGCAACTGTCTTTTTTGTTGCTTTTGTTTTTTTTGTTGTAGTTTTCTTTGGAGCTGCTGCCTTAGTTATTGTTTTTTTAGCTGCTGTTTTTTTTGGTGCAGCTTTTTTAGTGATTGTAGTTTTCTTAGTTGTAGTCTTTTTCTTTGTTTCTTCTTTTGCCATATAAACCGTCCTTACTTAATTTTTATACTACCAAGGATACTAGTTGATTCGACATACACTTTTGTTTTAGATTTTTTATCTTTTTTGTAATTTAATGATTCTCCTAAATATGTTTGAGCGCTATTTATTACTTCAATATTGTCAGGGAATATTAATTCTACAGTACCTAAAATACTTTTTGCTTTTATCACACTTTTATTTTTAAATGTTGAATCCTTCATATTTATACTTGTTGATCCACATATTGCAAGTACTTCTCCACCTTCGCTTAAAGTTTTAGAAGCAATTTCTTCTGTTGAACCACATATTGTATAAAATAATGGTAGTGTTTTTTTGGTATCTTTTTTTTCTTTGTTTAAGTTTAGTGTTGTTTTTATAATGTTAATACCTATTATAATTATACCAAGACTGACTAAAATAGTAAAACATTTTATGAATGGCATTACCCCTTGGTTTGTTAGCAATAATAAGATACCTGTAAGTAAGATATAAGCACTACTTATTTTATTTTTTTGGAACAATAAGTTACCTAATGATGGAAATATAATAAAGAATGTCCACCAACCTTTAAATAGTAAGTTATATTTTGGTAAGAATATTAAGAAAGCTAGTGTTGTTATGGCATAAACACAGCAAATAATTCCTACTAATACGTTATATATTTTTTCTTTCATACAAATCACCCATAGTTTTTAGTATATAAAAAATTATTTTTTTGTTCAAGAAAAAAATAGTAGATTACTCTACTATTGTACATGTTATATCGTCTAAAGTTAGCTTTGGTGATGTAAATATTATATCTTTGCTGTTAGCTGGATCACAAACTACAATATTATAATCTTCAAATTCATATAATGTTGTTTTGTTATCTGGATTTTTTAAATCTGTAACTGTATTCTTTGCATCTTTAATTAACTTTTTGATATCTAATTTATTTGATGATAATACTGCAGGTAGCTCATATTCAACTTCATCAAATGTTACAACAAATTCTTTTATACCATATATATAAATATCATTATCTTTTGTTTGATGAATTAATGTTTTTTCATCTTTGATATTTCTTTTTGGAATTGAATTAACTTTTACTGTATATTCATCTAATTTTAATTTTGATACTAGTTCTGCTTCTGTCATATATATTGTTCTTATATCATTAGTTGTTTCCATATTTTTTATTTTACCTACGACAGTTATTTCATCATACATATCATATACATCTAATTTATCTTCATTGTTTTCAAATAGAATAGCTAGTTTAATTGTGTCACTAAATGTTACATATCCATTTAAGTTATCTTCATCTTCTTGGTATGATTTCATTTCAATATAGTTTTGACCTTCTTTTTTACTGATTTTACCTGTTACTTTAACATATGTATTACGATAATCTTCATAGTTATTGTTTAATGATGTAATTAGTTCATTAATACCTACGTTTTCTATTTCTTCAACAGAACATAAATAACCTTTATTATAGAATGGTTTGATAATCAGATTATCACTTTTCTTTTTATCACATTGCCATACTTGGTAACCTAAAGCATTATAAACACGCATGTTGTTATCATTTATTATGTTAATTGCATATATAGGTATTTTATTTAACATTACTACACAGATTGAATCTAGTAATATAATTGCTATTAAGTATGCTAATGAATATAATGGTAAGTATTTTTTGTTCTTACCTAATAATTTATGTTGTCTTGTTGATAAGATAATTAATGATATTATTGTTAAAATTAATCTAATAATATTATTTATTGGAGCTAATAAAGCTACGGCTAATATTATTGTTGAGATTATTATATATTTTAAAAGATATTCTTTTTTCTTTGGATTACTCATTTTAAATCACCTATTATGATTATAATCAATTGCACGAAAAAAAGCCATATTTATTTTTATCAAATATGACTTTTGTTTAGCTATTTTAATTAGTTGATAGCGTCTTTTAATTTGCTTCCTGCTTTGAATGAAGCAACAGTCTTAGCTGGGATTTTGATAGCTTCTTTAGTTAATGGATTAATTCCTTCTCTTGCAGCTCTTTCTTTAGCACTGAATGTTCCGAATCCAACTAAAGCAACCTTTCCTTCTTTTTTAAGACCTGTAGTAATTCCTTCTAAAGCAGCGTCTAAAGCACGTCCTGCGTCAGCTTTTGTTAAACCAGCTTTAGCTGCGATAAATTCTACTAATTCTTGTTTTCCCATAAGTTTTACCTCCCAATAAAAATTAATTTGTTCGTAAGGAATTTACCTTACATATTAAAAATATCAAAAATATTAGGCAAAATCAATATAAAAAGCCTATTTTCTTGCGTTTTTTAAGAAAAATAGGCTTTTTGTAACTATTAAGATACTGTTTCTGGTGTTAGTTCTGTAGTTTCGTTTGTTCCAGGTGTTTCTAATTGTTCACCAGAGTCTTGTTCTTCAATACTTGTTTTTTGATCATTGAATGATGAATCATATACTGATTTACCATCTCCAAATAATGAAGAATAAGGACTTATTGCTTCAATTGCATTTAGAGCATCGTCGTTATATGTTGTTCCTTCAACAATCTTTTTAACTGTTTCTTCATATGTTTTTTTGTCTGCTGATTTAGCATATATTACAGTCATTGATAAAACTTTTTCAGTTGAATGTGCAAAATAGTAATATTGAACACTTGATTCGCCATTAACTGCACTTACAATTATTGCTTCTCTATCACCTAGCTTAGTTTTTTCTACTTCTATATCAGAATATCCTTCTTTAGTAGCTAGTGATAATTCAATACTTGTTGTATTCATGTTTTCGAAGATACCATCATATACTGCCATTCTAATGAATACTGATTCGTCATCTTTAGTAACTAGCACTTTGTCTCCTGTTTGACTGTATACCCATCCTTCTTCAACACTGAATGAATATCCATTTAATGAAACAGGTTGAGCAGTTGATACTTCTTCTACTGGAGGAGCAACTGGTGCAGCTTTTAAGCTAGGGCTTAAAAGGTATCCAGCTCCAAGTCCAAGACCTAAAGCTACGATTGCTACAATTATTACTAATCCAGCAGTTCCTTTTTTGTTTTTCTTTTTACCTTTTTTATCTTCTTCTGCAGGTTGTGCTACTGGAGCTGCTGGTGCAGCAGGTGCTGGTGCAGGAATCGGATTTGTTACTGTAGGTGCAGGAATTGGTGTTTCTGCAACCGGAATTGGCGCTGGTGCAACTGGTGCTGACCCCACTCCACTAAATCCTTGAGCAGGTAGTGGATCAATTACAGGAGCCGCTGGTGCTGCTGGTGCTGGTGCAGCTGGAACTGCAGGTGCAGGTTGTGCAGCTGGAACTTCTGGTTGTACTGGTGCAGGAGCAGGTACTGGAGCTGGTGCTACAGGTTGTGCTTGAGGTACTGGTGCTGGTGCTGGAACCGGAGTTGGTGCTGGCGCAGCGATTGGACCAGGTTCTATTACAGGTGCAACAGGTTGTGCTTGAGGTACTGCATTTGCAACTGGTGCTTCGCCTAAAGATTCTACTCCTGGTTGCATCATCGCAACATTAGGTGCATCTATAGATTTTGCAGTTGTCCCACATATTGGACAAGTTGTCAATCCTGGTTGTAGTGGATTACCACATTTTTCACAATTAGTCATAAATCAGACCTCCTATTATTTATAATTATAATATAAACGCAAAAAAAATGCCATAGAAAATTATATAACTATAGCAATTAAATTATTAGAACCTTTATTAACTATTTTTGTAACTGTTTGTGATAATTTATATCTAGTGTTTTCTGGTATTACTGATAATTTAGCTTGAATACCTTCTTTTACTATGACATCTAAACTTCTTCCGAATATTTCACTACGCCAGATGTTAGATGGGTCTGATTCATAATCTTTCATAAGATAGTTTATTAATTCTTTACTTTGTAGTTCACTACCTATTATTGGTTCAAATGTAGAAATAACATCTGCTTTGATAATATGATATGAACAAGCATTTGCTTTTAGTTTAACTCCGTATCTTGAACCTTGTTTAATTATTTCAGGAGTTGATAGTTCCATATCTTTTAAAGATGGATATACTATTCCATAACCAGTTTGTTTAGCTGTTTTGATAGCAGCTTTAATACTTTCTGTTTCTTCTTTATTATACGATAGTTCACTAAATATCTTTAGCATTGCTGCTTTAGAATTTATATTACTTCCAATATATGAATTAAGAGTTTCTTCATATAATGAGTCTTCACTATCTAAATGGATTGTAACTATACCTGTTGATGTATCTACATTACTTATATATGATTTAGAAATATACTCGCTATCTTTAAAGTATTCTAAGATTGAATCCACATCACGAAGTTTATTTATGTTAAAGGTACTTGCTTTAATTTTTTCTAGATATTCTGCTTTTATTTTATGATCATTAGGTAAGATATGAACCCATTCTGGTATTGAAATAGTAATATCAGTTACTGGAAATTCATATAAAGCACTTCTTAGGATTTCATATATTTCTACTTGAGACATGGTTTCAACACTTATTGGTAGAACTGGTACGTTATGTTTGTTATGTAATTCTTCTACAATACTTTTGGCATTATCTGATTCAGGATGCGATGTATTTAAAATTACAATAAAAGGCTTATTAATTGTTTTTAATTCTGTTATTACTTTTTCTTCTACTTCAATGTACTCTTCTCTTTTTAGCTCACCAAATGAACCATCTGTAGTTACTACTATACCAATAGTAGCATGATCTTTTATAACTTTTTCGGTACCTATTTCAGCTGCTTCAGTAAAAGGTATTTCTGTATCAAACCATGGAGTTTTTACCATACGAGGATTGCCATTTTCATCTTCATATCCTTTTGCTCCTTTTACTACATAACCAACACAATCTATTAATTTCATATTTGTAGTAAAGTTATCTATCTTTAATGTTGCACCATTACTTGGGACGAATTTTGGTTCTGTTGTCATTATTGTTTTACCCTGTGCACTTTGAGGTATTTCATCTAAACAATGTTTTCTTTCATATTCATCTTCAATGTATGGAACGATTAAGTTTTCGATAAACTTTTTAATAAAGGTACTTTTTCCTGTACGGACTGCTCCTACTACACCTAAATAAATTTCACCATTACCTCTTTTAGAAATAGATTCTATTATTTTGTTATCTTTCATATAACACCAACCATTCTAGTTAATATTATGTATGAATGTATTTATTAGAACAAAAATAGATATTATTCTTTATATCATTATTCTTATTATGATGTTATAATAATATAAGATAAGGAGGTATTTAATATGACTAAGAAAAAAGATAATAAGAGTAATAATACCTCTTTAAATAACGATGTAAAAATAAGACAAATAAATCCACGTACTGAATTAAATGATTTTGAAAAGACTGCAATATTTCAATTTAGATTTGAAGAAGAATTAAGTAAGACACAAAAGTTTAAGAAGTTAAATAAAAGTGAATATTTAAGTAATACTGCGAAGTTGGATTTAAGTGATTTAGATAATAGTTTATTACCTGTTAAGAAAGAAAATAAAAGTTTATATCAAACTATTAAGATTAAGTTAGAAAGTATTATTAAGAGTAAGAATAATAATTTAAAGAATAGAGATTTAGTTAAAGTAACTAAGATGATTTCTTTTAAAGATGCAGATAAGAAAAAGTTAAGTAAGAGAGATTATGAAAAGAAGAAAGTTAATATTGATGATTCTAAATTAGGTGATTATATATATGATTTAAATGTAATTGGATTAACTAATTTAAGTAAAACTGATTTTAAAGCAAGAAAGTATTCTTCTATATATAAGTATAAAAATAATATTAAGAATGTTCATGTAAATAAAACGCATTATGATGAAAATTATAATAAGTTAAATAGTTATGCTATAGATCATTTATATTATGATATAGCTCCTAAAGAAACTTTGAAGTTTAAATTATATAGATTATTTTTATTTATATCTTCTTTTGTTCTAGTAGTATGTCTTGCTTATTTAGGCAATTGGATATATGAAGGTAATAAAGTTAAAGATTTAAATAATGATCTAAAAGATAAAGTTGAAATAAAAGATGTTATTGATACTAAGGATGAAATTTTAGAAGAAGAAGTTAGTATTGAAGATATAGTTAATGATGATATGTATTGGAAGTATCTTAATACTCCACTCTCTTCTGTAGATTTTAGTAAGTTAGTATTAGAAAATAGTGATACTAAAGGATGGATTATAGTTAATAATACTAATGTAGATTATCCAGTAGTACAATCAATTAATAACGAGTATTATTTGAATCATGCTTATGATAAGAGTAAGAATAAAGCTGGATGGATATATGCAGATTATAGAAATAATATAAGTACATTAGATAGAAATACTGTTATATATGGTCATGGTAGAAAAGATGGAATTATGTTTGGTTCATTAGTTAATACTTTAAGTAGTGATTGGTATACTAATGCTGATAATCAAATTATTCAATTTTCCACTTTAGAATATGATAGTATGTGGCAAATATTTAGTATATATAAGATAGAAGCTGAATCATATTATATTACTACTGAGTTTAGTAGTGATACTACTTATAAGGCATTTATTGATACTATGAAAAGTAGAAGTATTTATGATTTTAATGTAGATGTAAATACTGATGATAAAATACTTACTTTATCTACATGTTATAACGATTATGGTATGAGACTTGTAGTACAAGCTAAGTTAATTAAACAAGTTAAAAAAAGCTAACATATGTGAAGTTGTCAACAAAAAGTAGACACTAAAAAAGTATTATTTAAAACCTAGCT
>JBJEXV010000030.1:0-2244 GCA_051886175.1 Candidatus Coprovivens sp.
AGATTTAAATTTTGAATAAAATTTTATTGATTATAAAAAGCAACTACATGTGCTAAATAGAATAATCTATTTATAACACATATAGTTGCCTTTGTAAATATGATTTTTATATTTTTATGTAGAACTCATCGCAAAGTTCGACATTTTTTTATTTTACTATTTTTATACTATATAGAAATTTCTTTTAAAGTAATATTTGTTATTGTTATATCAGATTCATTTTCTTCCTGTTGATCATCAAAAAATCTTAAATAGCAACTTGACATATTACTGCTTGAACTAGTTAATATCCATGTTACATGTTTTGTTGTCGTTGTTGCATTTAGTATAATTTGTGGCAAATCATCTGGATATAAATCACAAACAAATTTATTTGTTTCCGATGCGCACACATAATCAAATTCAACTTGATATTTGTTATTTGGAACTAGATTAACAGCATTTCTATATTCTGGAACTGAAACAGAACCTGACAATATAATTGTTTTTCCAGTATAGTTTAACAATGATATTGAAGAACCTACAGAGTATATTGTAAAGCCTTTTGATGATGATGAACTTGTATTTCCTGCTTTATCTACTGCTCTAAAATATCTAGTATATGCACCTTTATCACTAAATGTATATTGACTACCAGAAATATCTACCCAATCGCTATTATTACTACTCATTTGATATTTTTGTATTCCTGATGAATCTGATGAAGATAAATTAACAGTTACATTTCCAGAGGTCCAATTATCACCAGACAAGCCGATATTTAGCCGTTACCCATGATGATGTTGTTGTTAATGAAATTGTTGGAGTGCTTGGATTTGTTTTATCTATATTCTCTATTTTTAATGTTCCTTCTTCTCCTATATTGTTTCCATCTGTATATATATATTTTATTGTGCAATTATTGCTTACAGTAATTGTTGTTGTATACTCAATACCATTTGACATTGTTGGTGTACTTCCATCTGTTGTATATCTTGTTATAAACCCTGATATTGTTGGTAATGTTACAGTTACATTTCCATTTGTCAAACTTGTTGGTGTATAACTTGCTCCACTTGCTTGTGCTATACTTCCTGTTGATGTACTCTTGCTTTCACTTATGTTTCCTGCCTCATCTTTTACCCATACATAGTATGTGGTTCCTTGTATTTTTCCTGTTACTGTTGTACTTAAGCTCGTTGTACTTGCTACTGTGGTGTAACTTGAATCTGCTGGTGCTGTATTACTTGTTGTTACTGCATATCCTATAATTCCACTTGCCTCATCTGTTGCTGTTATTTCTATACTATTTGTTGTTGCTGTTGCTTCTGTTACTATTGGTTTTGTTGTATCTATATTTATTACATTTCCTGTTGCTGAACTTCCATAGTTTGTTCCATCATATAGCACTACATGTATTTGTCCATTTTCTGTAAATGTTTGGCTTGTTGCATCATTCCATGAAATTCCATCTTTACTTGTTTGTAATGCATATCCTGTTATTTCTGTACTTGCTGTTACTGTTACCTCTTTATTTGTCCATGTTTCTTTATCTATTACTTCTCCATCTACTGAATATGTAAATGTTATATCTCCTTCTGCTAAATCTGGTACACTTCCTAATTTAATGTCTTCTGTATATTCTTTTACTTGTCCATTTTTAGCTGTTGCTACTATTTTTATACTATATTTTTCATTTTGTTTTAATCCTGAAATTGTATATTCTAATCCTGTTGCTTCTTCACCTGTTGCTCTTTTTTCTATAGTATAATTCGTGTCATCTTCAGATTTTTTATAAATTTCTAATGTTCCTTCTTCATTTCTACTTACTTTTATTTTTATCGTTATTGAATTGGTTGTACTTGTCATACTTTCTATTGTTATTACTGGTGGAAATTTTCCTTCTTCTCCTATGAATTGTACTCCTGCCATTTCTACTTTATATACATCTTCATCTACTTGTACATAAAAATATACATCTACTTCCTCTCCATCTTCTTGAGTACTTGTATTTTCATCTACTACTACATTTTTTCCCATTTTTTCTAACTCTTCATTATCATATACCGATGCCCTTGTTGCTTCTATTATTTCTTCTGCTGTTCCTGTTGGATTATAAGTTTGTTCTTCTATTAATTTTAAATTTAACCACTCTGTTACTTGAGCTCTTTTGGCCTCTTTTTTTGCTTGTCCAGCTTTTTCAAATAATCCTGTGTTTGTTAGTGCTTGTATTGAAATTCCTGCTAATATTAGCAAAACTATTAT
>JBJEXV010000031.1:0-2152 GCA_051886175.1 Candidatus Coprovivens sp.
TGTGTTTTACGGCTAAAACTTATCACACTGCTATGGTCTAATACCAATAGTTCTTCTTGTCACAGTATTGAGTCAATCTTTACACTCTTTTGTATACAGACTACTGATAAGAAACTGCCGTCCTCAACATCTTGGAAATACTGAAACTAATAGTTTATACACTTTGTGCATCTCACAAAGACTCCTGATGTGCAAATAATGTTTGCTGTATAATAGTAGCCAATATCTTTTATATTGAGTTTTTGAAATGAAGGTTTCTAGAAATGCTCCTACAACTTTCTCTATTATTATAAAATTGATTGATTCCACAAATAAGTTTCTTCTTCCTCTGTAAACCTATAAATAGCACAAAGGTCATTAAAGCATTTAATACTACAAGTTAGTAGCTCGTTGTATGCTTCTTCTGGTTCTTGCTTAACAGACAACTGAGTTAATCTATTAGCTATTTTCTGAAGTATTTTCTGTTTCATATTATTTTACATTAATAATGGTTTCTAATTAAAACCATACTATTCTCACGAACCGTATGGTTAAGTAATAAGAGAAGTAGAGTGAACTCTACAACTCTTAAAACATGAGCGGATTCTGCTCTATTGAAGATAATCGTTATTTCTTAAATAAAACTCTACTATTCTCACGAACTGTAGAGCTAAGTCTTAGTGAAAACAAAAAAGAAGTTAACAACAGCAATAATTAGGCGCCACTGTTGTTAACAATCCATCCAATAAGAGGTGGGCCTAGACAGGCTTGAACTGTCGACCTGCTGATTATGAGTCAGATGCTCTAACCTACTGAGCTATAGGCCCTATTTAATTGAATTATGACTTACTAATTAAAAACTCTACTATTTTCACAAACCGTAGAGGTATAAAAAATGACTTTATGAAAAAGCGAATTTCTTTTATTGAAGGTTTCATTTATTTTAGTTTTGTATATATGACTCGGCCTTTGACTGAAATTCTAATTTTGCAGAAATGGTAGAGAACTGGGGCTGCGGCTTCTGACCCACCTTTTCATACCCTCTCAGCTCTCTAACCATATCTACAATTTGCATAATGCAACAACAACCAGACTCCTCACTATAGAGGAGTTTCGTCCTAGTCTCATCAGTGGTGTTTTTTAATTCTCCTAGGCTGAATTAGTCCCACAAGGCTTCCAGAAGTTGCCATATAAAAATGACCACCAGAGCGAAGATTACGTAATCTTGCATGCATTTATGATTTTATAACCACGACCAATTTTACGTAGCAAGAAGAAATACTCTACATTAAGAGGGTAAAATGTCTCTTCTTCAATCATGTAATACTTATGACTAGACTCAAGCATAAAGTTAGAGCGCTTTCGCGCCCTAACTGTTATAGCTGGTTTACACAAGGTCATAAGTAGGAACCTGAGTATGGCGGATGCTATTCACAGGACTACCATTACGCCATGCCTGCACATCTACCGGACTGAGGGCAGAAATCTTAATCTTCTTACCCATCAAGGCTTCCATAGCCACCTGAGTATCAGACTTTTCATCAGTACCCTTACCTCTGAAGCCCAAGAAGAAATCTACTGCACTACCTTTTGGATTAAGCGGGCCGTTATCCAATACTGTTTGTACAGTACCAGTGGCATCCTTAGCGGCAGGCCAAAAATTACGAGTAAGTGAGCTGGGGAAGAAATTCATAGAACGTTCTACACCATCAGCACCAATAATCTTAACTACGATGAACTCACCGAAGTTATTACCAAACTTCTGTTGATAAACCTGCAAAACCATTGGCATTTCCAGCACATCACCAACACGAAGCTGGGCTTCAGTGTCAAAAGGACTAGGCATAGGCTTGCCAAATGAACTAACACTCTGAATGTTTGCGTTTTTGGAGTTCGCAGCAACTCTTTCATCTACTGTCATAATAAATCTTGTATTTAGTTAAACAATTGCTGTTTCGTCTTAATTTTCAAAGACTCATCAGGTATCTAAAGATACGACAGCACCCAGATAGTCTAGACGCAGCTGACTAGGCCACCTATCTGGGTATTACGGCATTCAACAGAAGTCACTCTGTATCAAGTTTGTTATCCAAGGAAAGATAACTTAGTTAGTCCTTATCTATAGAGGTTCACCTATAGCTAACTGATTCGCAAGAGATGCCGTTCTCCTACT
>JBJEXV010000031.1:2252-6409 GCA_051886175.1 Candidatus Coprovivens sp.
ATCTTATACACGAGCTATACCGCTTACTCGCTATTATACGATGGCCGCTTATACAATGGCTATTTTTTAAGATTGTATATTGGCTATTTTTTGTTTTTAGTTCAGCAATCTTGGCAATTTCTTTTGTTATATAAAAAGAATAAGGTGAGCAGTTTAAGGTCATGCTCAGGACGGTGAATTAGAGTCTGTCCTTTATAGAATTAAGGACAGACAAAGAAGCATTATAAAAGTGCTGGGCAATTTCTCTGTTGCCCAGCAACAATCTGGAATGAATCTCTCTTCTTTCTTCTAAAGCCCTTGTAAGGGCTCCTCTGTCTTTTATTTCCGATGCGCTAGCTAACCAGCGCATCGCATCCGCAATGCAAATATCGTATAACATAATGGTAAAATATTTAATTAGACAATAAAAAGCCAGTTGATAACGCTCAACTGGCAAAGCGGAGCAGGCTAAGCTCTATCAATGCCGAAGATGGCAGCCTGCCAAGTTCCGCCTCGCTTGTTGCGAGCTGGGTACTTGGTAACTACCACCTTCCCCCCATTTTGGAAAGCTGTTACCAAAGCGTCAAAGACGCTCTGATAGGTGGCGGTGGGAGAAGCCGCCAACCTCCGAGCCTCCGTGTGGAGGAAGTCAGACGGAGTGACGAACACCACATCGTCCCCTTTCGGGTAAGACGGGACGTTCTCGACCAAGAGGTCGAACTTAAGCAAAGCCAAGTCGAACCTCTCAACTCCACCTATCACCGGCACGAGGCCAGCATAGGCTTTGTTGGGGTCTGCGTTCCGCCAACCACCCACAAGGTCATTGTGGGCAACAAGGCGGTCAACCTTCGCCCCGTCAAGAGCAAAGATTTGAGCCGCCATGCTCTGACGGAATGAGTCACTCAGGTTAGCTTTCTGTGCATTGGCATTGGTGGTTGTTGTTGCCATATGCTTTGTTTTAGCTGCAACAGCGCAGCGGTGCCGTTTCTGTCCAAACGACCAAACTATTCAAGTTTTCATTCTGAAAACTGACAAAAGGTACCCAGTGATTTAACGTCCGACTGGTTGCTGGACGCTACTCAACACCGCTCACGCTGATGCCGAGGACGAGCAATGCAAGCTCGATTCGAGAAAATATATTTATTTCTCTATAATATAATATCCGTTTACATATTGGCTATTTTTTATTTTTGACCCCCAGGGGGGTTAAAAATGTATGTACACCGTATCTAGAGAGACCCACCGTATCCAGGGAGACCGACTATATATGAGATACCGTATGAAGAGAGACTGAGTGTATTTAGAGGAACACACCATATTCAGAGCGATTGATACAACATTTAATTAGCAAGATTATCAACTAATTTTCCAACTAATGTAGGGAGGGGGCTAAAATCAGATACCTGAAATTCGCAATTAAGTATAGTTCTATAAGTATAGTATTAAGTATAGTTAGTTGGTATTTCTGCAATCATCTTGGCATTTCTGCAATTGATTTTGGCACCTCTGCAATCATCTTGGTATCTCTGCAATTAAGATTTTTTAACATAAACTATTTTGGCATTTACAAAAATAATACTATAATTATACAAAGATAAAATTAAGAATATGGAAAAGAAAAATGAACAATATGTAATTTACCCACATAATGGAAATTCTGAGCCTATAAATGGTTTAACTCCTCAGGATAAATTAATTTATTTGGCAATTAGAAGATATATGAATAGAGAAACAATGGAAAGTTTTCCAAGTTATGCAACTATTACAAAAGATATTGGAGCTGCGGCAAAAACTATTAAGAAATCTGTAGATAATCTAGTTAATGAGGGCTACTTGAATACAAGAAGAGATGGAAAGAAAATTATTTATAAGTTTAATAATAAGAAACAATTTGAACCATTTTCTTGGGAATTTCTAGACAAGCCAGACTTGACATTTACAGAAAAATCCTATATAGTAGCAGCTCAACAGTATATGTTTAAAGATAATGAAGAAGGTAAAATTTCATATAAAAATAGTGAACTTTCTAAATTAATTAATATGACTGAATCTACAATTTCAAGATGTAATCATTCTTTAGAAAGAAAAGGATACTTAGAAGGAGCCGCTGAGTTGATCAAGAAGTTTCAATTAAGAGAATTAGATCAATTATTTATATGGAAATTTAAAGAACAAGATGAACGTATAGATAAAAACACAGAAGATATTGCTGAAATAAAAAGAAAACTTGCCATATTAATTGCGGAAAATGAGAAATTAAAAGAAAAAATAAAGTGTTCTGATACTTATATTATTTAACATTTTTTATCTTTGGAACTTGTCAACCTTAGAATATAGTTGTATGTAACTTAATAAACAAAATTATGATTGAACAATTATTAAACAGTGATTAGCTAAAGAAGTTAGTTGAAGCAATTAACAACAATTAGGAATATAACTATTCTGAAAATGGCCTATCTGTAAATGCAAAATCTACAGATAATGGACTTAGTATTCAAGTAATGTATAATATGCCTAATAGAGAATTAGATGAATTTAATAATTTCCTTGCAGAACTTGATGATGATTTATTCACAGAAGTATGTGAAGCTCTGGGAAATGAGAAAGTATTATTAATAGATTAGTATTTAAAGTCAGAAGATTTAGAAAAAATCAGAACTGCAATAGTATTATTTAAATCTACTCTTAGAACTATTGCCAGAAATAAAATTAAACATTTAGAAAAATATGTTTGAACAAATAGTCCAGATAAGGACCTTGTTAGCTAATGTTAATCAGATACTACAAGGTCTTTATCAAGACCGAGAAAAAGCATCTAAGCTAATTGAAGAGAAAGATAAGAAAATAAAAGAATTAGAAGATAAAATAAAGGAATTGCAGAAGTAATTAGATTGCCCTATGGTTGTAATGGTTAGCAAAGATGACTCTAAATCATTTAGTCTGGGTTCGAGTCCTGGTAGGGCAACTAAAATAATATATTATGGAACAATGTGCTATAGTATTAAATGGAACTGATGTTATTAAAGTATCTAACTTAAAAAGAAAATACAATAAGATAATTAATAACCCAGAAATGAAAATCTTAGAAGAATGTTCTAAGGAAGAATTAGAAGATAGATACTTATATTGGAAAGATAAATATAAGGCAATAGAAGAAGAATCAGAAGAGGTTAAGAAATATTACTTTTCAGATGGAAAAGGGTCAGTAATAGTAAGTATCTATCCTAATTTAGATAATATTCCTGGAATTAATAAAGAAGAATGGCATGTTATTAGATAATTGCTTAGAAGAAAAGTTAGAACAATCTATACAATATATAGAAGAATTATATAAACAGATGGAGAACGCAGAATTATTAGATGACCAAAGAGTTCTAGACTGGCTGGATAAATTAAATGAAATAAGTATAAGACATTGAGAAATTTATTCTACTCCATCATATTTACAATAATGTTTAACTATGGAATACATAAATATAGTAAAGAAATTGCATGAAACATTTCCAGAATTTGATGTGGAAACTATGATAAAGATTTTGGAAGTGATAAAATCTGAAGAAACTTTCCCATGGATTATTTCAAATGATAAATCGTGGGATACAACAACGAATAAGAACTATAATCAGTAGTACATAGCAACAGATAAATCGTGGACTATAGATAGGGTAATAACATAAAATTAAAGGCGACCTAGCATTTAGCTAAGCCGCCTTTTTTCATACCAATCAGTTCTATCTTTTAACTAATCTAAATTATATAAATAATAATCATTATTCTAAAAATAAAATTTATGCAACTACTAGTCCCATTTAAAATCACCATTCCAATCTGGCAATCCTAATATAGAACCAGTAGCTGCAAATAAAGTAGCTTTATTATAATTCATCGGCTACCATATAAATACCAATTACTTTGATTATCTCTTCCACCTCCGGCAGTAGTTCCACCAAATGAGGGTGATATATGATTTTTTGTATTAATAACTTCTGCATTTCCGCCTCTAATAGTTCCATCCCAATTAGGACTAGTTGTTCCAGGCACAAAATCTCCAGTCTAAATTCTACCCATTACTGTAGGATTCCATTCTCCATCATAATAAAAGTTAGCAGTTGGGACTTCATTAGAAGTAACTATAGTCTATTTTGGATCATATCTAAAACCAAAGTTAATAGGTGTTG
>JBJEXV010000031.1:6509-8878 GCA_051886175.1 Candidatus Coprovivens sp.
TTTTCTGCTTCTACTAGATCCCCAAGACCTATTGTTTGCTCTCCATTATACATTCCATCAATAGTAAAACCTCTTAGATAATTATCCATAGTATAAGTTGGACTAGTTGCAGTTCTTACTAATCCAACAATAGCATGATTTGGAATATTCATCATTGACTAAACAGTGTTAGCCATTCCCTACATACCTCTTATTCCAGCAAGCTGTCTTTCCCTCTCATCTAACTATCTATCTCTTTTCTACTATGATAACTAATTCACCTCATTTAAATCCTCTCTGGCTTTTAATTCAGCTTGGCCAGATCTTTTCATATCCTACTTACTTCCAGTATTAACAACCCAACCAGTAAATCCAGGTTTTCCAGCATTTGGATCCATAGAATCTCCTATAATGTTTCCATAATTGTCAACAACAAAATACTAACCAGTTGAATAGTTTTTATATACTCTAGGCTATCCTTCATTATTAAATAACTCAGCTTCTTTTACTGGAATAAAACCTGCAGTGTTTCCTGTTATTTTTGTTCTGGCCGCAGTTGCAGTAAAGGTACCACTATCCTGTTTAAACTAGTCAGAGCTAGCGTATTTTCTAGCTTCATCTGCCGAATTATATGCATTACCAATATATCGATTATCTTGGGCATCATATACTGCAAACTAATTCCCATTAACTCTTCTTATAGTATATCTACTCTACCCATTACCTTTTTTTTGTTTTATATTTCCTTTTTCTACAGTACCCTATGTAGGAGATGTTTTCTCTTCCCTAGTCTGTGTTGTATACCAGTTTCCTTTATACTAAAACTTATCCTTTCCAGATTTTCTTGCTTCTCTAAAAGCCTAACCAAATGTCTATTCTGCCATTATAAACCAAATATTTTAATTCCCATTTTTCCCATATAAACTCCGTCATCTAACTAAAATGAGTTATTTATAGAATTATCTGCCACTTCATTCATAAGAGCTTCAGATTTTTCTCTACCAAAATCTAATCCGTATTTTCCAAGTAAGTATTTATAATCATTATATTTAAATTTCTTAGTTGGATCCATTTTAGCCTCCTATCTCATCTACATTAATCTGGCATATACTTCAGCAGCAGTATTCTCATATGACCCACTCATTGGTACAAGGCCTCCACCAAGAATAGAATTAATTTTTAATATAGGGGCTGCTACTGAACTTGCAGCAGCTTCATTAGCCTATTCATAGTTAGAATACCTTTTCCCTGCATTAGTATAATATAGACTTAAAGCATGAGTAAGCTCATGTGTTATATTACTAAATAGATTTTTACCATAAGAAGGGGCATTAAAATCACCTGAAGCTACGTTACTATTTAATTTAATACCACCTAAACTATCTTTATTTGGAGAATCAAATCTTCCGCCACTATTCGTATAACCCGAACTTATCAATATAGGAGTATTTGATATACGATTTTGCATAAAATCTATATCTTGTAACTAATCATCGTATTCTCCTGTTTCTTTTCTTTTAGTTATCCAATTAGATAAAAAATCCCTAGCATCTGATACTCCTTTAGAGTAATCTAACCCACTCTACTTATATCCAATATTACCATAATCTTTATTCTATGATGGAGAATTTATATACTTTATATCTAATCCTTCCTATGCTTTTCTAATCATAATCCAAATATATTAATTATGCCACCATCTCTCTTTTTATGCCATTTAGCACTATTCCTAGCAAAGTTTGCCCTCTTCTTCTACAGAGGAGTAGCACTAGGATCTGCTAATACATCTCTTGCATGTTGCTATACAGACTTACCTGCTCTTTTAGCAGAAGCTGTAAATTTTCCTCTATTCTTTTTCTTAATATGGATTCCAGAACCTTTCTTATAGAATCCAATTTGTTCAATTCCTATCATTCAGTTATATACTAAGTAGTTTGTATTACTCCATCTTTTCCTATTTCTTTTGCTCCTTTAACTCCAAGAGCTCTCATTTCCTAATTATATGCTCTAGTAGCTAAATTATACTTTCTTTCCATATTTCTAAAATTATCATAAGAAGCACCTAAAGATTGCAGTGAGCGTTTCACTTCTCTACGTGTTGAATTTCCCTCAATAAACCCTAGTTTAGCTTTTTCGTAGTTTCTTCTAGCATCTAATAACCTATCCGCTCTTTTAGCTTTTAAAATATATTTTGCCTTTCTAGCAGCATTAGCAACTTTTAACCCTTTTAATCCAGCACCAAGGCCTGTAAAAAAGAATACATCACCAAGCCCACTTGCTACAGCCCATCCGAAATTTTCTAAAGTGGGATTGTTAATAAATTCTTTAGCATCTTGATAAGTGCCATAGATAGGAATCATTCCAGTAAGTACTTTCTTAACACTACCTCC
>JBJEXV010000032.1:0-2112 GCA_051886175.1 Candidatus Coprovivens sp.
TCTTAGGAGAACTAATAGACTGAGTAAGGAATGAAAAGAGTAACGTCTTGAAACTTACCCATAAACACTACGACGTGCAAATAATTATATAGTTAATTAAATGTACGAGAGCTCGTTAAAGTCATTTGAAAAGTTGCCCTAATATCTCTATGATAAGGAAAGCGTCATATACGTGTAACTGATGAAGTGGTGGTCTATAAAATACCTATGATTAGTATGACTAGGACACTAGTCTGACGAATACTTGAATGTACGGGTCAAATATTACTAGTAGAAATGCTGGATACCAACTTGTTTGGTGTAGATGTGGTAAAGTAATGATGCCGATGTGAAATACCATATAGTGTTATAGGCACTATCAAGTCTACTGGCCTACAGAGTAGATCTAAGGGTATATGTAAAGATAAGTCTATTGGAACGTTACAAGGTTAGAATATTTAAGTGACTATACACGTTTGTAAAATAGTGATAGATATAATACATAAACTATCTTAATCTAACTGAGAGCGAAGTCAAAGTACCTATGAAACACTGATAATAAGGTGTGGAGGGAAAGGCTTTAGTCGTAGAAGATAATTTACAAGGTTATAATTTCATAGGTTCTATTAAGACTAAAAAGGAAAAATAACTATTGTTAAAGTATCCAACTATGACGGTAAAACATAAGGATATTAGCCTTAGAAACATTGAATATTATGGTATGTTTGAATGTTATGACAAATTATATGAACAAAGTAGAAATAACATAGTATTTGATGACTTAATGTCTCTAATAACAAGCCAAGAAAATATAAGACTTGCATACAGAAATATTAAAAACAATAATGGAAGTCTTACTTGTGGAGTTGATAAGAAAACAATAAATTATATTAGGAATATGAAATTAGAAGATTTTATAAATCTAATACAAAATAAGTTTAAAAATTATCAACCTCAAGACATAAGAAGAATATACATAGCAAAATCGAATGGAAAAATGAGACCTTTAGGTATTCCAACAATAATTGATAGAATTATGCAACAATGTATAAAGCAAGTACTGGAACCTATTATGGAAGCAAAATTTCACAAAAATAGTAATGGCTTTAGACCATATAAAAGTTGTGAAAGTGCTATTTCTCAATTTACAAACTATGTATATAGAGATAAGTGTTACTATGTGGTTGACATTGATATTAAAGGTTTCTTTGATAATATCAATCATGGTAAACTTTTAAAACAACTATGGACTTTAAAAATTAGAGATAAGCAACTTCTAAAAATCATTTCCTTAATGCTTAAAGCAAATATTGATAAAGAAGGTATACCTACAAAGGGAACACCACAAGGTGGAATACTATCACCACTTCTAGCAAATGTTGTTTTAAATGAATTAGATTGGTGGTTATCTAATCAATGGATGACTTATAAAAGTAAGAAAACATTTAAAGAATACGTTAGAAGTAATGGAAATGTATGTTCTAATGAAAGACAGTGGCTTAGGAAGAATACTAAACTTAAGGAGTTCTATTTTGTTAGGTATGCAGATGACTTTAAGATAATATGTAAAAGTTATAGTGATGCAGTTAAATTAAAAATAGCAACTATAAACTGGCTTAAGGAAAGATTATCATTAGAAGTAAGTGAAGAAAAGACTAAAATTGTAAATTTGAAGAAAAACTATTCTGATTTTCTAGGTTTTAAAATTAAAGTTAGAAAGAAGAAAAAGGACGGAAAATATACAATAATAAGTCATATGAGTAATAAGGCTAAAGAAAGGTCAAAAAGTAATATAAAAGAAAATCTAAAGGAAATTAGGAAATCCAAATCAAACAAAGAAATTATAGAAAATATCAATGAATATAATCAAAATATTATTGGTATACATAATTACTATAATAAAGCAACATATATCAGTGTGGATATGAATAGTATTCAAAATGATTTGTATTATATTATGAAGAAAACCTTAAGAGAAACTATTGTTCTCCAAGTACCAAACTGTCTTAATAATGGTTTTATTGAAAAAACTTATGGTAAAAGCAAGTGTATGATTAACTTGTATGGAATGAATATTGTACCAATAGCATATGTACAATTTCATAAACCAATACAAGTAAGTAATAAAATTTG
>JBJEXV010000033.1:0-2082 GCA_051886175.1 Candidatus Coprovivens sp.
ATATAATCCTGCATTATTCATTACCTCCTGCGAGTTTTACTTTTGTTCTTTTTACATGGGCATTGTCATGCTTGTTTAAAAGTCTTATAGGTGTAAGTTCGCCGGTAGTCTTATCCACCACATATACACAACTGAAATCAGTACTGTATCTTATGGTAATCTTTTTTCTTGAATAAATATAAGGAACTTCGTATTCCGTGCCCTCAATAACTATGACATTATCAGCTGATACACGGCGTTCATACTCAAGTAAAAATGATTTTTCTATAGATTCATCTGACAGACGCTTAATCATGCAGCTTTCCTCAAAAAATCGGTCCTCTGGAGTTTTTCCATTAAGAGATGAGTGTATGCTTTTGTTATAATGGTTGACAAAAGCCAGTAGTGATGCTGATAATTCTTCGAGTGAATTAAAGCTGTTCATGTCTAGCTGTGACATCCAGTGATCTTTCATTGTTCTGAACCACCTTTCAATTTTTGCTTTTCCGACTGGGGTATAGGGAGGGTTATAATTAATTACAGAACCTATTCTTGCTGCAAGCAGGTCGATTTGTTTGTTTTTGTATGTGGAACCATTATCGAAATTAAACTTTTTAGGTCTGCCAAAGCGTGTTACGGCTGTTTTTATAACAGACATCAGGTTAACAAAGTTGTCATTAAAAAATATATCTATTCCCACAATCATTCTGGATGCGTCATCAATAAGTGCAATAACATATGTACGTTTCTTTTGACCATTAATGGTAATATATGGGCCTACGCTTGAATCACCACACCAAACTTCATTAATGTGTTCCCTTTCATATCTTCGCATGTCTTTTTGTGGAAACAGTCCCTTTTCTTCATTAAGACGATTTACATATCTGTTAATTGTTGAAAGAGATACCGTTCCCTTTTTGATAGTGCCATTTTCAATAAGTTTTTGGTGTATAAGGGTTGCGGGAATTCGTGGATATTCTGTTTTTAAAAAGTTTATCTGCTCAGTTATATCACTGTCAATTTTACGGGATCTCCCGGTGTCAGTACGGCGCTTGGGTAACAGTGCATCAAATCCTGCTTCCATATACGCATAATACCATCTCTCAATTGTTGATGCGGAAATCATAGTATCTTCCCCACGTGAATTGGTGTAAACCTTTTTTGAGGCATCACGAAAAAAGCCTTTTAAAGATAATGATTCATCAAAAGTTCCACTTACAGCCGGAGCAATAATGCCATATCTAAAAAGAGCAATTTTTTGTCTTTCATTGTCATTCATGATTTAAAATCTCCTTCCAAAATGTATTTTAATTAAGTATAGGAGAAAACAAAACAGATATGAAGTTAAGTTATGTGGGTGCAGTCATATAAAATATTTATGCTGCATTTAATCTGCATAAACTGGCGCGAACATAGAGAAAAACATTTTTTTACCAGCTCTCTTATATTAAGGAATAAAGAGATGGAGAAAGCGGCAAGCCGTTGAACCCAGTGTTTATTAAAGTTATGTATAATATATGAAATATTGGATTCGTCAATCAAAGGATTATCCATCATTATTTTTTGCTGAGAAAGGTTATTAATATAGTTGGTACATATGCAGATATGATCATTCAATAAAATTTGGGAATACGGAACAATAGATGAGGGAATCAGTGCATGAGTTTTGCCGCAGTGTGAACACTTAACCCTGACAATACTGAGGACTACCAGAATACCTCCAGGTTGTTTGATTTTTCGATTGTAATATGCATGCCTGATAAGAGTTCCACAATGACCGCAGGAGCACTTTAGCTGGTTAATGTTAACTGAGTTTATTAATAAATCATAAGAAGTTTGGTTTAAAATATTGATTTTATCTGAAAAAATTGTTATCATAATGGTTGTGATTTTGTCGTATTTCGATATGACATTTATATTAAAAAGTAGGAGCGGAACTTTTGCGGGTTGGCTCCTATTTTTTTGCCATAATTTAAGATAATAACACAGAATGGACCAACATCAAATATTTTGACCAAAATTTAGTCAGATAAATGATGCTGGTCCATTAATTATTTTGAAGAATAATGCTTGTTTGGATTTAAGATAAAGTAACTATCAATA
>JBJEXV010000034.1:0-8097 GCA_051886175.1 Candidatus Coprovivens sp.
TAGACATATAAAAACCTCGTTTCTATTTTGTCCAAGAAACGGGGTTCATATCAAATCGTCATCTTAGTCTTTAATTTATTCTAATTTTGTTTACCGAGATATAAGGGAATCTCCAGCATTTACCTAATTACTTAATTAGTTTTGCTTCCCAGCTTTGATTGCAGCTTGTGCAGCAGCTAGTCTAGCAATTGGAACTCTGAATGGTGAGCAAGATACATAAGTTAATCCTACTTCGTGGCAGAATTCAACACTTGATGGATCTCCACCATGTTCACCACATATTCCTAATTTAATATTAGGTCTTGTAGCTTTACCTTTTTCAGCAGCCATTTTTACCAATTGTCCAACACCAGTTTGGTCTAATTTAGCAAATGGATCTTGTTCATAAATCTTATTTTCATAGTATGAACTTAAGAATTTACCTGCATCATCTCTTGAGAAACCAAATGTCATTTGAGTTAAGTCGTTTGTTCCGAATGAGAAGAATTCAGCTTCTTTAGCAATTTCGTCAGCTGTTAATGCAGCTCTTGGAATTTCAATCATTGTACCAATATGGTATTCCATATCAGATTTCTTTTCAGTTTTTACTTCTTCAGCAGTAGCAACAACTATATCTTTAACGAATTTTAATTCTTTAACTTCTCCTACTAATGGGATCATGATTTCAGGAACGATATCGTATCCTTCTTCTTCTTTAACTTCAATTGCAGCTTCCATTAAAGCACGAGTTTGCATCTTAGCGATTTCTGGATAAGTAACAGCTAGACGGCATCCTCTATGACCCATCATTGGGTTGAATTCGTGTAATTCGCTACATACTTTTTGAACATGTTCTACTGTAACACCCATAGATTCAGCTAATTCTTTCATTTCAGCATCAGTTTTTGGAATGAATTCATGTAGAGGTGGATCTATATAACGAACAGTCATTGGAAGACCTTTTAATTCCTTGTACATAGCTTTGAAGTCACCTTTTTGATAAGGGATTAATAAATTTAAGTATTTTTCTCTGTCTTCTACAGTTTCAGATAGAATCATTTTTCTTAAGTTGAAGATTCTTTCTTCGTCGAAGAACATGTGTTCAGTACGGCATAAACCAATACCTTCTGCTCCTAATTCGATAGCTTTAGCAGTATCTTTTGGAGTATCAGCGTTAGTTCTAACACGTAATTTTCTGAATTTGTCAGCCCATTCCATAACACGACCGAATTCACCAGCTATAGTAGCATCTACAGTTGGGATAGCTCCGTCATAGATATTTCCTGTTGTACCATCGATAGAAATGATATCACCTTCATGGTAAGTTTTACCAGCTAATGTGAATTCTTTCTTTTCTTCGTTCATAGCGATTTCGCCACATCCTGAAACGCAGCAAGTTCCCATACCACGAGCAACTACAGCAGCGTGAGATGTCATACCACCACGAACAGTTAAGATACCTTGAGCAGCTTTCATACCTGTGATATCTTCTGGAGAAGTTTCAAGTCTAACTAATACAACTTTTTCTCCTTTTCCACCAATACCTTGGATAGCAGCGTCTTCAGCAGTAAATACAACTTTACCACAAGCAGCTCCAGGAGATGCACCTAAACCTTTTCCAATAGGTGTAGCTTTTTTTAATGCAGCAGCGTCGAATTGAGGGTGTAATAATGTATCTAAGTTTCTTGGATCGATCATTAATACAGCTTCTTCTTCTGTACGCATACCTTCATCAACTAAGTCACAAGCGATTTTTAATGCAGCTTGAGCAGTTCTTTTACCATTTCTAGTTTGTAACATATATAATTTACCATGTTCTACAGTAAATTCCATATCTTGCATGTCTCTATAATGGTTTTCTAAAGTATTGCAAACTTCTTTGAATTGTTTGAATGCTTCTGGGAATTTTTCTTCCATTTCATTGATATGCATTGGAGTACGAACACCTGCAACAACGTCTTCACCTTGTGCATTTGTTAAGAATTCTCCGAATAGTCCTTTTTCTCCAGTAGCTGGGTCACGAGTAAATGCAACACCAGTACCACAGTCATCTCCCATGTTACCGAATGCCATTGATTGAACGTTTACAGCAGTTCCCCAAGAATATGGAATATCATTATCTCTTCTGTATACGTTAGCCCTTGGGTTATCCCATGAACGGAATACAGCTTTAACAGCACCCATTAATTGTTCTTTTGGGTCACTAGGGAAATCAGAACCGATTTTAGCTTTATATTCAGCTTTGAATTGGTTAGCTAATTCTTTTAGGTCTTCAGCAGTTAATTCAACGTCTAAAGTAACCCCTTTTTCTTCTTTCATTTTATCGATTAGTTCTTCGAAGTATTTCTTACCTACTTCCATAACTACGTCAGAGTACATTTGAATGAATCTTCTGTAGCAGTCGTAAGCCCATCTTGCATTTCCTGATTTTTCTGCAAGTGTTTCAACTACTTCTTCATTTAAACCTAGGTTAAGGATTGTATCCATCATACCTGGCATTGAAGCTCTTGCTCCAGATCTAACTGAAACTAATAATGGATTTTCTTTATCACCAAATTTTTTACCAGTGATTTCTTCCATTTTTGTGATGTACTCATTGATTTGAGATTGAATTTCTTCGTTGATTTCTCTACCATCTTCATAGTATTGAGTACAAGCTTCAGTTGTAATTGTAAATCCTTGTGGAACTGGTAAACCAATGTTAGTCATTTCTGCTAAGTTAGCACCTTTTCCTCCAAGTAAATTTCTCATTGTAGCGTTTCCTTCGCTAAATAAGTAAACATATTTGTGCACAATGATTCCTCCCTTGCTATTATGTCACAGCAATATTTTACCATAGAACTCAAATATGGTTGCATTAAATTTAATCTTTTACATCATTTTTACAAAATGGATGTTTTTAGATTATTTTGTTTTACAAAAAAGGTGTCTAATCACGTTTTTTTCCTTCTGTTTGACGAGGAAATGCACGCAAATAGACACTTCTTAATCTTTCGTTTGTTATATGAGTATATATTTGAGTAGTGCTTAATGATTCGTGACCAAGTAACTCTTGAACACTTTTTAAGTCAGCACCATTGTTTAACATATCTGTTGCGAATGTATGCCTAAGGACATGAGGAGATATGTTATGTTTTAATGCTGCTTTTTTTACTACTTCATCTACTATTAGTTCAACACCTCTTCTTGATAATGGTGTTCCGCTATTATTTAATAATAGTATGTTAGTTTTATTATTTTCTAATAGTTCAGGCCTTGCTTCGTTTAGATATAAATTCAAATAATGCTTAGCATAATCACCAAAGAAGACAATTCTTTCCTTAGAACCTTTACCAAGTATTCTTATTTCTTGATTAGACATATCTATATTATTTATTTCAAGAGATGTTAATTCACTAACACGAATACCTGTTGCATATAGTAATTCAATTATTAATCTATTTCTTAAACCTAATGCAGTAGACATATCTATTGAGTCAAAGATTGTCTTTAATTCGTCATGTTGTAAGAAATTAGGTAATTTTTTATCTTTTTTAGGATTTCTTATGTTTTTAAATGGATTGCTATCTACTATTTCATTATGCATTAAATATGTATAGAAGTTTCTTAATGCGCTTAGAGTTCTAGATATAGAACTTTTTGATCTTTTAAGTTCATCTAAGTATTTTAAATATTTTCTTATTTCATCTTTATTAATAGTTTTATAGTTGATATTATTCTCTTTTATAAATGTATTATAGTTATTTATATCATTTAAATATCCGAGAACTGTATTATCTGGATATTTTCTTTCATTTTCTAAATAGTTCTTAAAGTTATTGATATGTTTTTCCATAGTACCACCATATTTATTATAACATAAAAAAGATTAGGAGTTTTTCTTTCCTAATCTTATTGTACGTGCTATTTCATCATATGTTTGAGCATATCTTAAGTCTTCTGTTTCTCTTTCGTAGATTGTTCTTAATTGCTCTAATGATTTTCTTTTTAATTCAGTTGCTGTATATCTATCAGTTGCTTCTAATATATATTTTATAATAGCTTTTTTAATTGCGTCTTTATTTGGTTCTTCTACTTCGATATGCGGATATGGACCTTCTTCTAGTTTATATCCTAATCTAAATAATTCTTCTTCGGTATAGTCCATAAAGTCAGGGCCAAACATTTCATAAGCTTCCATAGGTGTTATAAATGAGATATCTGATGAATCGTAGTAATCTGTTTCATCGTTTTGAACTGCTTCTAAACCTTCTTCGACAGTTGATAATGGTGCAGGTTCTACTTTAACTACTTTTGTACCTTTTTTCTTTTGAGATTTTAAACTGTTTCTTAAACTCGATAATTCATTATAGTTTAAAGTTAGAAGTTGATCTTTAGTATGAGGAGATGGAACTTGTAATTCACGTTCATACGCAATAATATCTGCAATATATTTAGGAATGTCTTTTTGGATACGTTGTGACATTGCTATTAATTGAGATTCTTTCATATTGTCTACATCTAATATTTGTTTTTCTTCTAATTTGTTATCTCTTATGTATCTTAATACTGTTATACAATTATCTTTATTTGTTAAAGGTAAGTTAAAGTAATATTCCATATTTCTTAATTGATAATTAGAATATGGAGGTTTATTATGTTTCTTTTCTGCGTCTTTTTGTTTTCTTCTTACTTTATCTTTTGCTGTATTTATTTTTTCTATACAGTATTCTTGTAATTCAGCTAAAGTCATTCTAGAAGCTATTTGTTCTATAGATTCTGGTGTTAAAGTATATGTAGTCATATATTTTAAGAATGCTATACAGTTTGTTCTATTTGTAAGTGGTAAGTTCATGTAATGTTCTCTCATATTATCACCTATAATCATTATATATTAAATGTAAAATAAAAGAAAGTTAATTATTTAACTTTCTATATATATTAATTGATAGAGATCTTTTTTCTTTATAATCTAATTCTTTATATTTATCTAATGCTGCTTTTATAGCATTTTTACCTTTAGCTTCGAAGATTGGTAGATTTTTTAATATAAATATTAATTCTCTATGTAATTCATCTTCGATGTTTTTGCTTAGTATATTAATTATATAATTTAATAAGTCTTTATTTTGGTAATTTATATTAATTAAGTTTATTATACTTTGATCTGTTATAAATGGAGCTAGTTCTTTAAATATAACTCCTTCTTTAACTTCTCTATATTTACCTTTTTCTTTATATATAATAGCGAATTCTTGGAATAAGTCATGATCTTCTGCTAATGATTCATCTAGAATGTAGTTAATTAAATCGACTGAATTAGTGTTACTTGTAAATTTATCAATACCTTCTAATGTAGTTAAATCTTCTTTATTATATATAGGTAGTGTTTGCCATTCTAATGGACGGTAATCGTTTTTGCCTCTTTTTATAACTAACATGTATTGTAAATCATTACTCATATTATTCCTCCTAAGAGGAGTAATATATCATGTTTTTTATATATTAGTCAAGTGGGTTTATGTAAAGAATAATTTTAGAAATTTATATATTTCTTTTGTACCTTTTGTAATTATTTTATTGATTGTTTCGCTTGTTTTATAACCTATCTCACCTATTTTATTATTGGATGTAAATGTGTCTTGATTATTATATTTTTTTGTGTCTATGTATTGGTTGTTTTTTATGTCGTTTTCAAATTCTTTAATGTTATTTTTAGTAAGTATTGTTTTTTCTTGAATTAGTTTTTCTTGGTACCCATTTTTTATATTATAGTGATTTATAAAGAACATTAGTAATAATGTAAGTAATATGGTTTTAAATATCTGCCATTTTTTATTTTTAATATGTATCACCTTCTAATAATAGTAATATTGATTCAGCTAAGATATCTAATGTGTTATTTATATCTTCTATCTTATTATATTGGCCTCCTAGTTCGATTAGAACTGCTTTATCACTTAAATCTTGGTTATATATACCATTTACACCTGCTCCACCTTTTTGGATGATACCACGGCTAATTCCAGGTATTTTTTGTTCTATAATATTGTTTAGTTCTAATGAAAAATTATAATTCTTTATATAGTTTTCATGATCTGTTCCTACTACAAATAATAATTTGGCATATGGTTTGTTGTTATATTCTAAATATGTTTTATTTAAGTTAGATGAATCACGATGAAGATCTATTATAAGTTTGTAATTGTTTGTTTTTATATTATTTTCTATTAATATTTTAGATGCTTGATAACTATATGAGTAATTCCAATTATTTTGTTTTAATATTGATGATATTGGTGTTTTTTCAACATATGTATTTATTCCTAAGTCATTTAGTTTTTCTTCGAGTATGTTAGAAGCTAATTTAACGTCAGGAGATATATTATATGTATTGAATAAGTTATCGTTATATTTTTCAGTATCATGAGTGTTATATATTAAGACATCTAATTCTTTATTAGTGTTGATATTAAGAACTTCTATAGATGGTTTTGTTATGTTATTTAGATCCATATTTAATGTTAGTTTAAGGATGTATTCGGGAGATTTATATTTATCTAAGAAGTTATTTGATATTTTATTATCTTTAGTATCGTTTATTATTTTATTTATTGTTTCTTCAGTACTTAATTTAGTTAAATAATGATTGAATAATGTATTGTATGTAATTGAAAATGATACATATATTAGTATTATTATTAGATATTTATTTAATTTGAAATATTTTTTTCTTTTAAATCTTCTTTTCATATAATGCTCCTTTATTAGATATTAAAATAGTTTGTTTTATTTAATTGTTGTTTTTTGTACTTTTACTTGCATTTAAGAACAAATTTTAGTATAATTCTAGTTGTATTTAAGGGAAGGAGCGACGAACGATGGCAAATATTAAGAGTTCTAAGAAGGCAATTAAAGTTATAGCTAAGAAAACTGAAGAAAATCATGATTACCAAGCTAGAGTTAAAAATTCTATTAAAGCTTGCGAAAAAGCTATAATTGCAAAAGATGCAGCCGCTGCTACTGACGCTGTAAAAAAAGTACAAAAGAACATTGATAAAGCTGTTAGCAAAGGTGCTATGAAGAAAAATGCTGCTGACAGAGAAAAATCAAGATTAAATAAAAAAGTTAAAGAAATGATGTAATTTACATCATTTTTTTTATGCCTTATGTTATAATTTATTAAGGTGGTTATAATGATAAAATTAAAAAGATTTTTATCTTTTGTAATTGTTATCGTAGTTGTTTTTACCTTTGGAGTTAATTGCGAAAGAATATCTGATGAATTGATATCTTATTTATATAATAAACGAAAAGTTGTAATACAAGAAGATAATGGATTTAAGAAAGAATTTTCATATAATTATATTAAGGAAACTGATGATTATATTCCTTATAGTAAAGATGAATTGTTTGAAATATTTTATACTGTATTAAATAATGGATGGGATGAATTTACTTTTTATTGTCCTTATGATTATGTAAGTTGTGTTGATGATGTAAGTAGTTTGTCTAGTGATACTAAAGTATTAAGTTATTTAAATAATTATGTAAGCAGTTTAAATAATTATGACACTATGAAGATAGTATATGATACTACTGGTGAAGTTACTGTTACAGTACATTATAAGTATGATAATGAAGAAAGGTTTCAAATATCTAATGAAATAGATAATTTATTAGCTAGTAAAGTTAATGATAGTATGTCTAATGAAGATAAAATTAAGGTAATTCATGATTATATTATTAATAATACTAAGTATGATACTGTATATGCTGAAACTGAAGAAAGTATTTATGATGCTGCAAGAATATATGGCGTTTTAAATGATGGTTATGCAATATGTTCTGGATATGCTGATACTATGGAAGTATTCTTAACTAAAATGAATATACCTAATTTTAAAGTATCTAGTGACAATCATGTATGGAATGCAGTTTATATAAATGATGAATGGTTACATTTGGATGTAACTTGGGATGATCCTACTACTAATACTGGTGAAGATGTATTAATGTACGATTATTTCTTAATAGATAATGATACTTTATTATCTGATGATGATGAAAATAAACATGAACATGAATTTGATATAGAAAAGTTTAGTGAATTTAAACAATAAGAAAAGACACAATAAT
>JBJEXV010000035.1:0-2038 GCA_051886175.1 Candidatus Coprovivens sp.
GGCTTTATATAGGCCATATTTCAAAACTTGAGCTGTCAAGTTTTTTTATTTTTATGTTGTATGGATGTTGTACGGTTGTAGTATATGTGATATAATAGTAAAGAGGTCAAAAAGGCACATGAAACTTAACTATGACAAAAAATCCAAGAACCCAACCTACTTTGTACAGTATGGATACAGAATTGGCAAAAAGACTACAACCAAAAATGTCTACAGAATAGGAAAACATTCTGAACTGTTAAAGGAACATGCAGACCCTTTAGCCTATGCCAATGAAGTGGTTGAAGAATTCAACAGTAAATTAAAGGAAAACGATAAGCAGTTTTTTACTTTAATGGTAGATTTAAGTGAGAAACTGATTAATAATGGCAACGATGTATCGAAGTCTACTTTAAAGAATATCGGTTATTTTTATTTAAAGGCTGTATATGATCAGCTTGATCTGAATAAATATTTTAAGGAATTAACCAAAGACAGAAAAATAAAGTATGACATGAATGAAATTAATATGGCTCTTACAGCGTTAAGAATAATAAGACCGGGAAGCAAGCTTGATAATATTAATCATCTTCATGAATTATTTGGGGAATTTGATTTTGAATATTATGATGTAATGAGAGCCATAGAATTACTTGGAGAAAACTTTGATTCATATATAGCTCATTTATTTGAAGCTTCAAACAAAATAATCAAAAGAAATACATCAGTATGTTATTTTGACTGTACCAATTTCTATTTTGAAAAAGAAGAAGAAAATGAAGATACTGTTGATGAAGTAACCGGTGAAGTAATCAGGGGCTTACTTAAATACGGTGTAAGCAAGGAGCACCGTCCAAATCCCATAATACAGATGGGACTTTTCATGGACAGCGATGGAATACCTTTAAGCATGTGCATTAACCCAGGTAACGCCAATGAGTCTTTATGTGCCGTGCCGGCTGAAGAAAAGCTTATCGATATAACGAAAAAGTCCGATCTTATCTACTGTTCTGACTCAGGACTGGGCTACAGCTCGATAAGACGCTTTAACTCAGCACCAGGCAGAGGATTCATTGTCACCCAATCCATTAAGAAACTTAAGGAGACCTTAAAGGAAGCGGTATTCAATGACTGTGACTATAAATTAATGAGCACAGGTGAACCGGTATCCATAGAAATGCTTAAGACATTTGATAAAAATGATGAAAAGAATATTAGTCTCTATAATGATTTTGCCTATAAATCAATTGAGACAGAAAAACTCGTGGATCTTGGGATTGAGGAAATAAGTGAAACCAGAAACGGAAAGCTTAAAAAGACAAAGGCCAGAGGAACATTAAAACACAGAATTATTGTCACCTATTCCAGAAAAATGGATGAATATCAGAAAAAAATAAGAAAGCGTCAGATTGAAAGAGCGAAATATCTTCTTGAAAATACAAGTGACCCAGAATCAATAAAAAGAAATTCAAATGACTACAGAAGATTTATTAAAAATGATAAATCTGCAGAGAGTAAATATTCCATTGATGAAGAGAAAATAAATGAAGAAAGCAAATATGATGGATATTATGCCATAGCGACAAATATCTTCAATATGAGCGAAAAGGAAATATTTGAAATTAATTCAAGAAGATATAAAATCGAAGACTGTTTCAGAATTATGAAGACCGACATGTCGGCAAGACCTGTCTATGTACAGAAAGACAAAAGACTGATGGGACACTTCCTTACCTGTTATACAGCTTTACTTGTACTTAGACTTATTGAGGTAAAAATAAACAGAAGAAAGAAGCATCATTTCTCCATTCACCAGCTTATTGAAACCATAAAAAATATGAATGTAGCCGATATTGAACCTTTCTATAAATCACAATATACCGGTTCAAACTGTCTCGATGCCCTGGAGGCTGAGTTCAATCTGGGACTCGACAGTGCCTGGTATCTGCCAAATAGTTTAAATAAACTGTTAAAAAGTATAAAAATAAAGAAAACTCCGTACAACAATATTTGAGTGTTTTAAAAGCCGAAATCCCTTTATTTATCGGGGTTTCGGCTT
>JBJEXV010000036.1:0-30754 GCA_051886175.1 Candidatus Coprovivens sp.
AAAAATTAAAGTTAAAATAATACTTGACTTTATTTAGATTGTCACAAAAAAAGAGGATTTTACCTCTTGTTATCAAAAAAAATTGTTAATAATTTTAAGAAATATTCCTTTTCTTTTTCATTATTACTTATTTGTTCTTTATTTATTTTAAAATCATAATCTAAGTCTGTGGTTTTCTTAGGAAGAAAGTAATATACTCGATCTAACCTAGATTCTTTAATTATACAGGAACACATTTCACATGGTTCTAATGTCACTATCATAGAATATCCATCTAAACGCCAATCTTTAAGTTTATTTCCCGCCGATTGAATAGCATTAACTTCAGCATGTCCTAAAACATTTCCCGTTGATTGGCGATTATTAATTCCTTCAGATACTATATTTCCCAAAGAATCAACTATTATAGCTGCAACAGGTATTTCATGATTATCAAAAGCTTGTTTGCTTAAAACCTTTAACTTGTTTATAACTTCTATATTTATTTCCATATTAATTACTCCCATAAAAAAATGTGCACACAGATAGAGATTGATGTGGCTGCTACCTTCCGGTCCTGACCAGGTTACAATATAACTGTTGCACGACCTAATAATAACAAATTAAACATATAAAAGTCAACATGAATTATAAAACCATATATAAAATTTGTAAAACTATGTTAATACATCATATAACTTTTTTTATTTCAATATTTAATTCACAACTTTACAAACGTTTCACGTGGAACATTAATTCACAACTCAGATCTAAAATTTAAATTTTGTTAACAGATGTTTCACGTGGAACATTATCCACAAGATTTTATTTTTCAAAAAAATAGTGCATAAAAAAAGAAACGAGTCGATGAGATATTCATCTATTTTCTTCTCGTTTCCAATTTTATTTCCCGGGAAATATTATTTTTTCCCTTAATTACTAGCTTTATTAACAATTTTTATCAATAATTATAAGCCAATTTTTATGTTTTTTTTGGGAAATAATATATTTTTTTTATTTCCCACGTTTCACGTGGAACATTATTCACAATTATTCTTCAGATTCGGAATTATTTCCCAAATCTTCTTCTGCTGCTTCAACCAATTTTTCTAAACTATTATCTTCTGAAACAGCATTTTCTAAATTATTTCCCAAGTCATCACTTTGTTGAGTTTCTTCGATTGTGGATAACTCTTCTTCCTTTTCTTTATCTACTAAACTTAATGTTGCAACTGTATGTCCGTCTTTAAGATTTATTAATCTTACACCTTGAGTAACACGACCTAATACATTAATTTGATCTAACGCCATTCTCATAACCATACCTGCATCAGTAATGATTACTATATCTGCATCTGGTCTTGATAACTTAAACGCTGCAATATCACCGTTCTTTTCAGTAATACTTAAGCCTTTAACTCCCTTAGATCCACGTTTAGTCTCTCTATATTCGCGAACACTTGTTTGTTTTCCGTAACCCTTCTTAGTTACAATTAAAACAACATCGTCTTCTGACACGATTTCAGCCCCGATACAAGACGAATTATCTAATTCGATACCTTTTACCCCAGAAGCTGTTCTACCCATTATACGGACTTCATTTTCATTAAATTTACACATTCTACCAGTACTAGACGCTAACATAACGAAATCATTACCATTTGTCTTCTTAACAGCAATTAATTCATCATCTTCTTTTAAAGTGATACAAATCTTACCACCAGATCTAATACTATCAAATTCACTAACAGCAGTTCTCTTAACTAAACCACTCTTAGTAACAAATAATAAATTATCTACTTCTTCATCTTTAGAAATTTTAATTATAGAATTAACTGCTTCATCCTTCTCAATTGGAAGTAAATTAACCACAGGTAATCCCTTAGATTGTCTACTAAATTCAGGTATCTCATAACCTTTCATTCTATAAACCTTACCTTTATTAGTAAAGAATAATACATGATCATGAGTTTGAATATTAATCATTTGTTCAACAAAATCTTCTTCATTTGTTGTCATACCCTTAATACCAACGCCACCTCTATTTTGAGCTTTAAATGTATCAGAAGTTGTTCTCTTAATATAACCTCTATTAGTTAAAGCAATAATAACGTTTTCATTAGGTATTAAAGATTCATCTTCAATATAATCAATGGCAGTCATATCAATATGAGTTCTTCTTTCTTCACCGAACTTATTCTTAATTTCTGTCATTTCTTCTTTAATAATATTTAATACTTTTTCTTCACTAGCTAAAATACTTCTTAACTCATCAATTTGTTTCATTAACTCCGCTAATTCAGCTTCAATCTTATCTCTTTCTAATCCAGTTAATCTACGTAATCTCATTTCTAAGATTGCATTAGCTTGAATTTCAGTTAAACCAAATCTCTTAATTAAACCTTCTCTAGCTTCTTGATCTGTTTTAGAACCTCTAATTAATGAAATAACTTCATCAATATTATCTAAAGCTATCTTTAACCCTTCGACAATATGAGCTCTTTCTTCAGCTTTTCCTAAAATATATTTAGTTCTTCTAATAATAACTTCTTTTTGATAATCAATATATTTAGTTAATATATCTTTTAATCCTAGAGTCTTTGGAACTCCTTGATCTAACATTAGGAATATAATTCCATAATTAGTTTGGAATTCAGTATGTTTATATAATTGATTTAAAACTACTTGTGGATTAGCATCTTTTTTTAAAGTAATAGTAATCTTAATACCATTCTTTAAATCTGTATGATAATCAGTAATTCCTTCAATTACTTTATTATGTACTAAATCAGCAACTTTATTTTTTAAATCTAATGTATTAACACCATATGGTACTTCATCAACCACTATATAATGTCTTCCATTCTTTTCTTCAATAGTTGCTTTACTTCTAATAGTTATTGAACCTCTACCAGTTTCATAAGCTTTCTTAATTCCTGAATTACCAAGAATAATAGCTCCTGTAGGAAAATCTGGTCCCTTAACAATTGTCATTAATTCATCTATTTCAATATCAGGATTGTCAATAACTGCTATACATCCATCAATAACTTCACTCAAATTATGTGGTGGAATATTTGTTGCCATACCAACTGCAATACCCATAGTACCATTAACAAGTATATTTGGGAATCTAGATGGTAAGACTGTTGGTTCCATTTCTGATTCATCAAAGTTTGGAATCATATCAACAGTATTTTGTCTTATATCTCTTAATAATTCTAATGATATCTTTGATAATCTAGATTCTGTATAACGCATCGCTGCAGCTCCATAACCTTCGATATTACCAAAGTTACCATGACCATCTACTAACATATGTCTATAAGAGAAGTCTTGAGCCATTCTAACCATCGCTTCATAAATTGAACTATCTCCATGTGGATGGTATTTACCCATTACGTCTCCGACAATTCTAGCACTTTTTTTATGAGGTTTGTCTGGTGTATAACCTGATTCAAACATTGAATATAATATTCTTCTATGAACAGGTTTTAAACCGTCTCTTAAATCTGGTAACGCACGAGCAACTATAACACTCATGGAATAATCTAAGAATGAATCTCTAACCTCTTTTACTATGTTATTATGTTCTAATCTATCCACAACCAAACACCTCCTATGCATCTAAGTTTTGTACAAATACTGCATTTTCTTCAATAAATTGTCGTCTAGGTTCTACTTCATCACCCATTAATTTAGAGAATACTTCATCAGCAGCTCTTGTATCTTCAACTGTAATCTTTCTAAGAACTCTCTTTTCAATATCCATTGTTGTTTCATTTAATTCTTCAGCATCCATTTCTCCTAAACCTTTCATACGCAAGATATCTCTCTTAGTTTCAGGTTTTAATGTTGCTAAATATTCATCTCTTTCTTTTTCATCAAGTACATACTTAATTGTTTGTCCATGCTTAATACAGAATAGAGGTGGTTGCGCAGCATATACATGCCCTTCTTCAACAAGTGGTCTAAAGAATCTATAGAATAATGTTAATAACAATACTCTAATATGTGCACCATCAACATCGGCATCTGTCATGATGATAATCTTATTATATCTTAACTTAGATAAATCAAATTCTTCACCAATTCCAGTACCAAATGCTGTGATAATAGTTCTTATTTCTTCATTATTTAAAGCTTTATCTAATCTAGCTTTTTCTACATTTAATATTTTACCTCTTAATGGTAATATCGCTTGAGTCATACTATTTCTACCTTTAATAGCACTTCCTCCAGCTGAATCCCCTTCGACTATAAATATTTCACATTCAGAAGGATCTTTACTCTTACAATCCGATAATTTTCCATAGAAATTAGTAATATCTAAGTCACCTTTACGACGAGTTAATTCTCTAGCTTTCTTAGCAGCTAATCTCGCTTTAGAAGCTGTCATTGATTTTTCAACAATCTTCTTAGATTCATCTGGATTTTCAAGTAAATATCTTTCTAATCCGTTACTAAATACATCATCAGCTATCTTTCTTACTTCAGCATTACCTAATTTAGTCTTAGTTTGACCTTCAAATTGTGGATCAGGATGCTTACAAGAAATAATCATTGTTAAACCTTCTCTAACATCATCACCAGTTAATGCTTCATCTTTATCTTTTAAAATCTTAGCATTCTTAGCATAGTTGTTAATAATTCTAGTTAAAGCTCTCTTAACACCATCTTCATGAGTACCACCTTCATAAGTACTAATGTTATTAGTAAATGAATAAAGTTGATTAGTATAATCAGTGTTATATTGCATTGCAACTTCAATAGAAATACCATCTTCATTACCTTCAACATAAATAATTTCTTCATTTACAGGTGTCTTACCAGCATTTAATTTTTTAACAAATTCTATAATTCCACCATTATAAATAAATTCATCTTTCTTTTCTACTTCTCCTCTTAAATCTTGAAGTATAATTCTTAATCCTTTATTTAAGAAAGCTAATTCTTCTAATCTATTAGCTAAAGTTTCATAATTATAAACAGTAGTTTCTTTAAAAATAGTAGGATCTGCTTTAAATGTTACAGAAGTACCTGTTCTATCTTTATCACAAGAATCTATAATCTTTAATGGTCCTGCAGAAACTCCACCATTTTCAAATCTTTGGAAATATACATTACCGTCTCTATATACTTTAACTTCTAACCAACTAGATAATGCATTAACTACAGATGCACCTACACCATGTAATCCACCAGAAACCTTGTAGCCTCCGCCACCAAACTTTCCTCCTGCGTGTAATACAGTAAATATAGTTTCAATTGTTGATAAACCAGTTTTTTCATTCATACCAGTAGGCATTCCACGACCATCATCTTTAACTGTAATAATATTTCCTTTATCTATAATAACTTCAATATCATCACAATAACCAGCTAATGATTCATCAACAGCATTATCTACAATTTCCCAAACTAGATGGTGTAATCCTCTTTCACTTGTTGTACCAATATACATACCAGGTCTTTTTCTAACTGCCTCAAGACCTTCTAATACTTGAATAGCACTATCTCCATATTCTTGTACCATATTTAATCCTCCCTTACTTCTCCATCTAAAACTTTAAACAACCTACTCTTTTTCAATACTTCTTCATCTAAATTATCTACTTCAGTAGTTGTTATAAATGTTTGAATACCATCATCAATTAAATTTAAGATATTATTTATCTTCTCTCTATCTAACTCACTAAATAAATCATCTAATATCAATATAGGATAATCATTCTTAATCCTTTTAAATATATCAATTTCACATAATTTATAAGCTATAATAGCATTCTTTTGTTGTCCTTCTGATCCATAATCTTTAATACTAAATCCTTTTAACTTAAACTTAATATCATCATGATGAACCCCAAAAGAGGTTTTACCAAACATAATATCTTTACTTAAATTATCTTTATACTTTTTAACAATCTTAACCCTATCAAAATTCTTATAATCACTTACATACTCTAAAGATAAATCAGAAATACCACATATTTGATTATAAAAATACCCTATCTTTTCATTTAACAAATCAATATATTTCTTACGTGATTCATATATCTTCTCACCATAATCAATCATCTTATTTGTTAAAATATCCAAATAATCTGAAGACGAATTACCATTAACTGCAGTTGTCTTTAAATAAACATTACGTTGTTTTAACAACTTATTATACATATTCAATTCTTTCAAATATATATTATTAAGTTGTGAAATTTCTAAATTAATAGCATTTCTTCTAACAGTTGGTGAATCTTTGATAAATCTAAGATCATTAGGATTAAAGAGTACAATACTAATTTTTGAGATATAATCACTCAGTTTATCAACTTTAGTGTTATTAATCTTAACTTTTTTTCCACCATCTTTTAAGATAATTTTATATTTATTTTCATACTTCTCAGTAACACTTGCAGAAATACTACATACATCTTTATTGTTCATAATTAATACTTTATCAACAGAACCCCTGAAAGATTTTGTAAGTGCAAGTACATAAATACTTTCTACTAAATTAGTCTTACCAACGCCATTTTTACCATAAATAATATTACAACCATCAGAGAAATCTAATTCAATCTTCTCATAGTTTCTAAAATTTATTAATTTTAAATGGTGTATTTTCATTTTTAACCTCTTTTTTGCTCATAGATTAAAAAAAAGTATTTTGAAGTACTCCCATACCTATGACACCATTATAACACAAAAAGCTACCTTTTAGTAGCTTTTTAATCATTTTTTATCAATTTTTCGATGTTGTAAAACATCTTTTAAACGTGAACATCTATACAGTTGATTATCTATAATTGCAGATGACACATCAATAATAATTTTTTTACCATTTTTTAATTCAACAATTGTTTTATCCTTAAACTTATCAGGCTTAAAAATATGCGAATAAGATAACCAAGAACAATCAGAATTTTTAGGTGATAATGTAGGAAAAAATATAAGATCAAAAGATTCCTCAATAATAACTGGAACTTTATGAGTAAATCCTATCAACTTTGAAGTACCTATCTGTCTTCCTTCTAACGAACTACCAAAATATTCGCAACTTTCTTCAACTATTTCTAACGGTTTCTTGTTAATAACAAACGACTTATCCACCTCATATACAATAGTTTTATTATCATCTTTTGGAATTAATGCAACTGTATCCTTATTAATTTCATAAGTTTCCATAAATAAACCTCCCTCTTCCAAAATTTACTTCCTTATACATAACTACCCTATCTTATTATGTCGAATTATGTTGATAACTCATAATTTATCCACAAATAATAAAAAAAGACTGTTTTTTCAACAGTCTGTTTATCAAATTAATAAGTTTTAATAGGTAATATTAATTGAATTAGAGAATCATCAGTAATAGATTTAATAACAATTGGTTTTACTTCTCCATTCAATAATATTAAAATTTCTTCATCCTTCATAGTTTTTAATGCATCTAGCATATATTTAGCACTAAATGAAATATCTATATTAGCATCTGCACTAGTTTCAATATCTAATTTTTCTTCTACTTTACCAATTTCTGAAGCAAATGAATTAATTATCATTTGATTATTCTTAATTCTCATCTTAACAATATTTTTATCTTTACTTTGGGTTAATAAAGCTGCTCTATCAATAGCACTAAAGAAATTATTTAACTTAGTATTAACCATAATAGAGAAATTATTAGGAATTAAATTAGAAGTATTTGGATAAGTTCCACTTAATAAATTACTTTGGAAAATAATATTTTTATACTTAAACAACACTTTGTTGCTAAATACATGCATTTCAACATCTTCATCTTCAGCAATAATCTTATCTAATTCAATAATATTCTTACCTGGAATAACAATATTAATTTCTTCTTCAGATGGTTTAGATAAAACAATATTCTTTTTAGCTAATCTATAAGAGTCAGTAGCAATACATTCAAATACATCCCCTACTATCTTAAAGTTAAGTCCAGTTAATAAAGGTCTTAATTCTTGTGTGGAAATAGCAAATGCAGTTTGACTAATAATAGTCTTAAATGTAAATCCTTTAACTACAATAGGATTATTACTTTCTTCTAATTTTAAACTTGGATATTCCTTTGGATCTAAACAATTTAAATCATATTGACTATTATCTGATGAAATCTTAATCTTTAATCCATCCATTAATTCAAAGTTAATTAAGTCAGCAGGCATCTTTCTAATGATATCTAAAATATATTTACTTTGAATAATAATAGAACCATCATTCTCTACATTCTTAATATCTTTCTTTTCTATAAAAGATCTAATAGTTAATTCACTATCACTAGCAGTTAAAAATAAACCTTCTTCATTTAATTCAAACTTAACACCATTTAATATAGGAATAATATTTTTAGTAGATATAGCTTTTACAACGTTTGTTAAGTTTTCCAATAAAATATTTTTTTCAATTGTAAATTTCATTTCAGTTCCTTCTTTCTTTTCTCTTTTTTTATATATTTATTATTATTACAATGTGGATAATGTGGATAACTCACACAATCCCTTTATTTATCTAAGTTTTTATTGATTTTTTTATTGTGTATAACCTGTTGATAATCCACAAGTTATTAACAACCTCTTACATTTTTGACTTAATTTCATTAATAATTTCTTTTAATTGACTATTATTTTTTAAATCTTCTTCTATTTTATTACAAGCATGCATTACTGTAGTATGATCTTTACCACCAAATTCTAACCCAATTCTAGGGAATGATTGATCTGTCATATATCTACACATATACATTGCAACCATACGTGGATACGCTATGTTAGCACTTCTCTTCTTACCTTTTAATACTTCAACAGTAATCTTATAGTAATCAGCAACAGCCTTTTGAATACTAGCTATATCATTTTGTACGTATGGATTCTTAGAAATATAATCCTTTAAAGCTTCATTAACAAACTCTAAATTAATAACGTCAGTGCTTACCATAGCAGTATAAACTACTAATCTATTAATAGCACCTTCTAAGCTTCTAACGTCTGTATCGCAGTTATTAGCAATAAATTCAACTGCTTCATCAGTCATTTTATCATTTATAGTATTTAAATATTTTATCTTATCTCTAATAATTCTACACCTTAATTCAGGATCCGGTGGATAGATATCAACAGGTAATCCCCAAGCAAACCTAGTAGTTAATCTCTCTTCTAATTGTTTTAAATCCTCAGGAGATCTATCTGAACTTATAATAATTTGCTTATTTTTAGAATGTAAATCATTAAATGTATGGAAGAATTCTTCTTGAGTCTTCTCCGCTCCAACCAAATATTGAATATCATCTATTATAAGAACATCTATATTTCTATATTTATTCTTAAATTCATTGGCATAATCTACTGAATTATCAGTATTAGAAATACCAGTATAATCTTTTCTAAATTCATCACTTGTAGTATATAAAACCTTTAAATCCTTATTGTTTTCTTCTATATAATTACCTATAGCATGCATTAAATGAGTTTTCCCTAACCCACTCTTACCATATATAAATAAAGGATTATATTGAACACCAGGGTTTTGCGCAACTGCTAAAGCTGCTGTTCTAGCAAATTTATTAGTATCCCCTACTACAAAGTTATCAAATAATAAGTTTTTATCTAAATTAGATTCATGTTTTTCTTCGACTCCATTATCAACATGTACATTAGTATCAAATAAGGTATTAGATAATTGCTGAGCTTCTGGAACAATTTCATCCTCTAATAAGCAATCAATTTCTCTTTGAACTCCAGTGATTTCGGCAAAAGCGTCACTTATTAAATCATAATGATTAGATAAGAACATTCTTTTGTGAAGGCCCATTGGGACAATCAAAGTTATCTTATTATCTGTTATTTCATGTAATTTAGTACTATCAAACCACATGTGAAAAGATACAGGTTGAAACGTTTTTTCCATTTTTTCAAGAAATTTCGCCCAAATCTCTTCAAAATTCAACTCCAATCACCCACCCTTCAAGTCATTTCGTATAGTTATTTTACACCAACCTGTGGAAAAATAAAAGATTAAAATAACAAAAAAAATCTTATCCCCAGTTTATTCACAAAGTTACTCACAAATTATATCTTTTAAACACTAGCCTCAAGACACTTATCCACATTATCCACAAATTATAAATTCACATGTTGAAAAAGTTATCCACTTATCCACAAGAAACCTGTGAATAACTTTTAATTACTTATAAAATATCTATATAATAAGATAAAAATTGTGAATTACCAAGAAGTTATTCACAATTTACAAGAGAAAAAATATAATTCTTGACAATTTTTCAGGGATGATATTATAATAAGTGAGATTTATTTAGATGTGGAGGTGTTATATATGAAAAGAACTTATCAACCAAATAATAGAAAAAGAGCTAAAAAACATGGTTTTTTCGCTAGAAAAGAATCTAATATTCTAAATTCAAGAAGAGCAAAAGGTCGTAAAAAGATCGTAGTTAAATAGTAATAAGCCACTTAAAAGTGGTTTTTTATGTATTAAAAAGGGATGTTTTATTATGAAAAGAATAGAAACAATCAAAGACCGCAGAATATTTAATAATATAATTAAGAATGGTAAATTCATAAAAAACCAATATTTTGTTATATATTATATGAAAAGTGAAAATGAAAATAACAAATATGGAATAGCTGTAAGTAATAAATTAGGAAAAGCAGTTGTTAGAAATAAATTAAAAAGACAAACTAGAGCAATCATCGATGATAATAAAAATTTATTCAAAAATGCCTTTAATTATATTATAATGATAAGGAAGACCTGCACAGAGGCTGAATATTCAACAATGAATGAAGCTTTTAAAAGTCTTTTAGAAAAAGATAGGTGAAAAAGTGAAGAAAAAAGCAAAAATACTAATTATATTAGTACTTTTCCTCTTAGCTACAGGATGTACTAAGCAATTAAAAGATGGAAAAGAAGTAGTTCAAAACCCAGCAACTGGTCAAACATTAACAGCAAATATATTATGTAAACCAGACGATAAAGAAATAATTGATAAAAAGAAAAATATTACATTATACGATTTATATGAAAAACATGATAAGAAATTAGCGGTTAATTTAGAAGATCTACCAGCATGTAAAAGTTTTACTCCTAATAAAATAGAGTATAAGAGCTTGTGGGAATCAATATTCATTAAACCATTAGCTTGGATAATCTTAAAATTAGGTTATTTAGTAAAAAATATGGGTATATCAGTAATGATAGTAGGATTATTAATAAGATTATTATTAATGCCAATCCAAATTAAAACAGTAAAACAAAGCGAAAACATGAAAAAGATGCAACCAGAAATGGAAAAAATTGAAAAGAAATATAAAAATAAAACTGATAACGAAGCATTAATGGCTAAAAGTCAAGAAACTATGATGTTATATAAAAAATATAATATTAACCCAGTTTCAAGTTGTTTATTAGCATTTGTTCAATTACCTTTATTCTTTGCTTTCTTAGAAGCAATTAATAGAGTACCAGCTATTTTTGAAGGTGAATTCTTAGGAATGAACCTTGGAATGACACCAGGAACAGGAATAGGTCAAGGAAATTATATTTATATTATCTTAATAGTATTAATTATTGGAACAACATTCATTTCATTCAACAGTTCAATGAAACAACAACCAGCAAACAATGAAATGGCACAACAAACAAAAATGATGAGTATGTTTATGTTATTCACAGTATCAATCGCATCATTCAGTTTACCAACAGCTATCGCATTATATTGGATTGTAACTAACGGATTCGCGTTTGTACAAAATTTTATAATAAAGAAAATAATTGAAAAGAGGAATTAAAATGAAGTTTGAAGTATTCGAAGCTAAAACATTAGAAGATGCAAAAGCAAAAGCTTTAGATGAACTAAATGTTTCAGAAGAAGAGATAATCTCAACATACGAAGAAAAAAAGGGTAAATTATTTAAAGGAAGTACTGTACTATTCAAAGCAATTAAGATTTCAACAGTAGCTGAATATATTAAAGAAAATCTAAAAGAATTATTAGAAAACATGAATATTGAAGCACAATTTGAAACTAACGTAAGAAATAGTCAAATTAATATAAAAATGTACTCTGATAAAAACAACATTTTAATTGGTAAAAATGGTCAAACATTAATGGCTATTCAAACAATACTAAGACAACAAGTATATAATAAGATCAATGTATATCCACATATCTTACTTGATGTAGAAAATTATAAAGAAAAGAAATTATCTAATTTAGAAAGAAATGCAAAAAGAATCGCAAGAGAAGTTATGAAAACTAAAATAGATGTTGAATTAGATAATATGAATTCATATGAAAGAAGAATTATTCACAACGCACTAGCAGATTTCAAAAACATATCAACAACTAGTGAAGGTGAAGAACCAAATAGACATATAGTAATTCGTTACAAAAAAGAAGACTAATATCTTCTTTTTTTATTTCCCGGTAAATAACTATAAATCTTGGGAAATACCCAAAAATACGGCAAAAATGCCGTTTTTTATTACCCAGGAAATAAAAATGACAAAAAATTCTTGGGAAATGAACAAAATTATTTCCCGGGAAATAATTTCGTGCTATAATACGACCGAAGGAGTTGGAACTATGAATGATACAATTTGCGCAATTTCAACAAGTCAAGGAGTAGGAGCAATCGCTATAATTAGAGTAAGTGGCGAGGAATCTGTTGAAATAACAAATAAGATATTTAAAGGTAAAGATTTAAATAAAGTAGATACACATACAATAAATTATGGACACATTGTTGATAACTTGGGAAATACTATAGATGAAGTATTAGTATCAATAATGCGTGCTCCAAGAACATTTACAGCGGAAGATACAGTAGAAATTAATACACATGGTGGTATAGCAGCTACAAACAAAGTATTAGAATTACTATTAAATAATGGATGTAGACTAGCTGAACCAGGTGAATTTACAAAACGTGCATTCTTAAACGGAAGAATAGATCTATTAGAAGCAGAAGCAGTAATGGATATGATTAATGCTAAGACAAATGTACAAAGAGAAATGGCAGTTAATCAGATAAGTGGTAAAGTATCTAATTTAATCAATGAATTAAGAGATGATATGGTTCAAATTATATCTAATATAAACGTTAACATCGATTATCCAGAATATGATGATGTAGAAGAAATGACAGATGAAGTATTAGTTCCTAAAATAACAAACTTAAAAAATAGAATAGAAAAAATATTAAAAGAAAGCGAAAATGGAAGAATAATTCGTGATGGAATAAAAACTTCAATAATAGGTCGACCAAATGTAGGTAAAAGTAGCTTACTTAACGCTTTATTAGAAGAAGAAAAGGCTATAGTAACTGATATAGCAGGAACTACTAGAGATATAGTAGAAGGTCAAATAAATATTAATGGAATAATACTTAATATGATCGACACTGCAGGAATAAGAACTACAGATGATAAGATTGAAGCAATAGGAGTAGAAAAGAGCAAAAAGATGATGAAAGAATCTGATTTAGTCCTATTTATGTTAAATAATAATGAAGAAATAACTGAAGATATAAAAGAATTACTACAAGAAGTAAAAAATAAGAACTATTTAGTACTAATAAACAAAGTAGATTTAGAATCAAAACTTAATTTAAAAGAACTAGATATAGATGATACAAAAATAATTAGAATGAGTATAAAAAATAACCAAGGATTAGAAGAATTAAAAGAAAAAATAATTGAATTATTTAATATTTCCCAAATTCAAACAACTGATCCTACATACTTAAGTAATACAAGAAGTATAAGTATATTAAAATCATGTTTAGAATCAATAAAAGAAGTAGAAAAAGGTTTGGGAAATAATCAACCAATAGACATGATAGAACTAGATATTAAGGACATTTGGGAGAAATTAGGTACTATAAATGGTACTACATATGAAGAAGAATTATTAGACGAAATGTTTAGTAGATTCTGTCTTGGGAAATAAAAGGAGTTGTGGATAACTATGTATGATATTATTGTAGTAGGTGGAGGACACGCAGGTTGCGAAGCAGCCTATGCCTCATCTAAAAAAGGTCATAATACATTATTAATGACTAGTAATATAAAAAATATAGCAGATATGCCATGTAATCCTCATATTGGAGGAAGTGCTAAAGGTATCGTAGTTAGAGAAATAGATGCCTTAGGTGGAATAATGGGTAAAATAGCTGATAAAACACATTTACAAATAAAAATGTTAAATAGTGCTAAAGGACCAGCTGTTCAATCACTAAGAGCCCAAGGAGACAAAGTTGCATATCCAAAAGAAATGTTAAAAGAACTAAATGCCCAAGAAAATCTTACTATTCAAGAAGGAATGGTAGAGGATTTAATAGTAGAAGATGGTACAGTTAAAGGTATTATCTTAGAAGATGGTACTAAAGTAGAATCTAAAATAGTTATATTAACTACAGGAACTTATCTAAAAGCAGATATATTAGTAGGAAATACTAGAACAAGAAAAGGTCCACATGACGAAAAACCTTCAAATTTCTTAAGTGATAGATTAAAAGATTATGGATTCAATATAATTAGATTAAAAACAGGAACACCACAAAGACTTGATAGAAAAACAATAGATTTCAGTAAAACAAAACTAGAACCAGGTGATGATGTATATCATACATTCAGCTTTGATCTAGAACCACAATATAAAATAGAAGATCAAGAACCATGTTACTTAACATATACTAATGACTTAACACATAAAATAATTATGGATAACTTAAATAAATCAAGTATGTATGGAGCTTTAGACGACATAAAAGGAGTAGGTCCTCGTTATTGTCCTTCTATCGAAGATAAAGTAGTTAGATTTAAAGACAAAGAAAGACATCAATTATTCCTAGAACCAGAAAGTAGAAGCTTTGATGATATTTACTTACAAGGATTCTCAACATCAATGCCACCTGAAATCCAAGAACAAATGGTTCATAGTTTACCAGGTTTAGAAAACGCTAAAATACTTAAATATGGATATGCAATCGAATATGATGCAATCTATCCAACACAACTAAATGCAAGTTTAGAAACAAAAGTATTAAAAAATCTATTTACAGCTGGTCAAATTAATGGAACAAGTGGATATGAAGAAGCAGCTTGCCAAGGATTAATGGCGGGTATCAATGCTTGTTTAAAACTTGAAGGAAAAGAACCACTAGTACTTAAAAGATCTGATGCTTACATTGGAGTTTTAATAGATGACTTAATTACAAAAGGTATTAGAGACCCATATAGATTACTAACTAGTAGAGCAGAATTTAGATTATTACTAAGACATGACAACGCAGATCTTAGATTAAGAGAAAAAGGTTACCAAGTTGGTTTAATAAGTGAAGAGCAATACAACAAATTAAAACAAAAAGAAAAAGATATAGAAGCTATTCAAACATACATGCACGAAACAAAAGTAAAAATAACACCAGAAAGACAAAGTATATTTGAAGAACATAATATATCAATACCAACATCTTCACTAAGCTTAGAACAACTAATTAAAAGACCTGAAATAACTATGGAATTTTTAAATAAATTAATAGAAATACCATTCAGTGAAGAAATCCAAGAACAAATAAGCATTAACTTAAAATATGAAGGTTATATAGCTAAAGCAATTAAAGAAGCAGAAAAAATGTTAAAACTAGAAAAGAAACAAATTCCAGAAGATATTGATTACGATAAAATAAATAATATTGCATCAGAAGCTAGACAAAAACTTAAAGAAGTAAGGCCAACAACAATAGCTCAAGCAATAAGAATAAGTGGAGTAAATCCAGCAGATATATCAATACTTTCAGTATACTTAAAGAAAGAATATGGTAAAGATGAATAAAGAACAATTTATCCAAGAATTATCTAAATTAGGTTTAAATCTAACTGAAGAACAACTTGCTTCATTAGATATATATTGTAAATTCTTATTAGAATACAATTCACATACAAACCTAACTGCTATAAAAGAAGAAGACCAAGTATATTTAAAACATTTTTATGATTCATTAACATTTATAAAAGCTGTAGATTTAAATAACATAAATAATTTAATTGATATTGGTACAGGAGCAGGATTCCCTGGTATGGTCCTAAAAATAATATTCCCTAATATATCAGTTACATTATTAGATTCAAATAATAAAAAAATTAAATTCTTACAAGAATTAAGTGAAAAATTACATTTAGACAAAATAGATTTCTTTCATGGAAGAGCAGAGGACTTCTGTATAAATTATAGAGAAACATTCGATATTGTTACAGCAAGAGCAGTAAGCAACATGAATACATTAACAGAACTTTGTTTACCACTAGTTAAACTAAACGGATACTTTATAGCAATGAAAGGATCAAATGAACAAGAAGTTATAGATTCACTAGATGCTATCGAAATACTTGGTGGAGAAATAGAAAAAAATATAAAATTCAATCTACCATTAGAAGAAAGTGGAAGACAAATAGTTAAGATTAAAAAAATAAAAAATACACCAAAACAATATCCAAGACGCTACGAGAAAATAGTAAAGACACCATTGAAAAAAAGCGTAAAATAATGTATTATTATAAAATAGAAGACTAATCGTTAAATAAAGCGAAAAGGGGCTGATTATATGAATTTAGAAAGTACAGTATTACAAGTTCATGTTGAAGACATTATTCCAAATAGATTTCAACCAAGACTTAACTTTGATGAACAAGGCTTACAAGAACTAGCTGATTCAATCAAAGAACACGGAATAATACAACCATTAGTATTAAGAAAACTAGGAAATAAATACGAAATAATTGCTGGTGAAAGAAGATATAAAGCTGCTCAAATGGCAGGATTAACTACAGTACCAGCAGTAATTGCTAACATAGATGATAATAAATCTGCAGAAGTTGCATTAGTAGAAAACGTACAAAGACGTGACTTAACTGCAATCGAAGAAGCAAGATCTTATAAGAGTTTATTAGATAAAGGATACTTAACTCAAGATCAATTAGCAAAAAGAATGGGGCTTTCACAACCATCAGTTGCTAATAAATTAAGATTATTAAATTTAGACGAAGAAGTACAAGAAGCATTACTTGCTGAAAAAATATCAGAAAGACATGCAAGAACATTACTAGGTATCCAAGATAAAGAAGAACAAAAAGAATGGTTACATAGAATCATTAATGAAAGATTAACAGTAAGACAATTAGATTTAGAAATAAAAAAATCTAAAGGAGATATACCTTTAGTTAATGAAAATAGAAGTGTAGAAGCAATAAAAGCTAACGCTATGGATATACATGCAAAACCTAATAAATTAAGTGCAGAAGAATTATTAAGACCACAAGCGATAGTAACTGAAGAAGTAGAACAATTAGATATGAGTGAACCAATTGAACAACCACAAGAAGAATTCACAAAAGCTACTTCAATACCAGAATTCAATATTGCAACTCCAAATTCAGCAAGTACATTTGTTGGAGATAACGAATTTACTGCGCCACCTTCACAAAATACATTCTTTACTTATAATGGACCATCTGAAGACCAAGAAGAACCAGAATTCACTTCAGTTGATACGCCAGTAGAAAAGAAATTAGAAGTATTCGATGCTCCTACATATGAAAACTCATTTGTAGAACAAAAAACTGAAGAAAAACCACAAGATGAAGGCGATAGTGGGGCAGCTCAAGAATTCGAAGATATCAATGCTGAATATAATAATGAACTAAGTTCAAGCAATACATTCTTTACACCAATAGTAGAACGTAAAGAAATAGAATTAATAAATAGAAAAGAAGAAGACATAGATCCAATGGCTAATGTAGATAAAATAAGTTCACCATACAACGATGCTAAAATAAATGCATCAGAAAAGAACTTAAAAGATGCAATTGGACAAATAAGATCATGTATACAAAATCTTGGAAACAAAGGTTTCTATATAAATGTAGAAGAAATAGACTTTGATACAAATTATCAAATAACTATTCAAATAAACAAAGACAACTAATTATTAGTTGTCTTTTCTTTATATACAAACTCAGTATCAGTATAATTGTATTCACTTCCATTAACATAATAAAATACATTAATCTTTTTACTATCATTTTCTTCCTTACCAGTAATAGCATTAAGTGGTATACCAACAACATTATCTGGCATTTCATACCATTCTTTTTCTATGTTTAAATTTTCTACTGTATCTACCCATATATTCTTAGATATACTACCATCTCTAACTTCTAATTCTCTATTATCATCATAACCATTCCATACTAACATTAATACATTCTTATTATAACCAACCATCCAGCTATCAGTACCAGAAGACCCTGTCTTAATTGCATATTTATTTGATATCTTTGAAGCAACACTCATAACAGTAGGAGTATTATAATCAACAAAATTAGAATTGTATGTAGAAGTCATTAATTCATTAAGAATATAAGTATAAGACTTATTTAATACCATCTCATTATCTAACTTCTTCTCATATAATACATTACCTTTAAAATCTTCTACTTTATTAATAAAAGATAATTCATTTTTAACTCCTTCATTAGCTAAAGTACTATAAGCTCTTGCAAAATCAATCATACTTAATTCACATGTGCCTAAAGCTAAAGAGGGAATGGGATCTAAAGTACTTTGAATTCCCATTCTATTAGCAGTATTAACTAACATATCTTCACCTAAAAACAAATGAGTTTTAACAGCATATATATTATCTGAATAAGATAAAGCAGCAGCCATAGTAATATTTTGATTACCATACTTATCATTAAAGTTAGCAGGTGAATATACATTATTATCTGAAAACATAAAAGTAGTTGGTTCACTTAAAAAAGTAGAAGAAGAAACCATTCCGTTTTCTAAAGCAGCATAATAAAGGATTGGCTTTATAGCAGAACCAACCTGTCTCTTAGAACTAATAGCTCTATTATATTGACTACTAGAATAATCAACGCCACCAGATAAAGCCATAATCTCTCCTGTACTAGGATTAATTATCATACTAGCAACCTGCATCCCATTATCACTAATATTATTATTAATACTTTCTTCCATAACTCTTTGTGCTTCCAAATTTAATGACGTATATATCTTAATACCTCCATGTTCAATTAAAGAATTAGGAATCCCTTCTAAACTTTCTAATTCACGATAAACTGCATCTTGATAATACATCAAAGTGTTTAAATTATTCTCACTTTTCTTGCCATATATATCTATTTCATTAATAAACATTGTGTTGAGCTCTTCTTCACTAATATATTCATTCTCATACATTAACTTAGATATTAACTTAGCTCTTTCAATAGAAGATTTATAATTACTAACAGGATTATAATTACTAGGAGCCTTAGGAATCCCCGCTAACATAATAGCTTCTTCCTTAGTTAAATCATTAGCGTGCTTATTAAAATAATATTGACTAGCATTCTCAATCCCATAATTACCTTGACCAAAATTAATCGTATTAATATAACCTTCCAATATTTCATCTTTACTATAATGGACTTCTAATCTTAATGTTAATAAAGCTTCTTCATACTTTCTTTTCCAAGTTTTATCAAAATCTAAATACATATTCTTAACATATTGCTGACTAATAGTAGAAGCACCCTGTACTATCTTTCCATTTTGAATATTAACTAACATAGCTTTACCAATTCTCATAAAATCAAACCCAAAATGCTTATAAAAATTCTTATCTTCTGTACTAATAATTGCATCAATAAAATATGGAGACACTTCATCTAACGAAATCCATTCATTATTCCCTGATCCTTGATATATCAATTCATTAGTATCATCATATATATAAAATTGATTAGCATTCCTAATATCCAATTTGGGACTAAAATAAGCATATCCATATAAACCAATACAACCAACTATAATTACTAATATATTAAACAAAATAAACCTTTTTAATAATCTCATTCTTTCACCCAATATTATTATGTAAAATATAAAACAAATTATAAGTGCAAATATATAGATTATGTGTTATAATCACATCAAAAAAAGGACTCTGGTGGTATTTATGAAAAAAAATATAAATATATCATTATATAAGAACAAACGGCTAGAATTAGAAGAAAATAATATAGCTGCTCTTTATAATGATGAAAAATATACTTTCATAATGAATGATGTTAAAACATCAATATCACAAGATTACTTTACAAGAGAAACACAAGAATATTTATTCACATTAGATATACAAAATAAAAAATGTTCTTATTTATTAAAAGAAAAAAATATGACATTTGATATTGAAGTAGAAAAAGCTATATATGAACGACGAAGACGTACAACAAAACTAGTATATAAAATATCTAGTGACGAAGAAGAATTTGAAGTTAAAATAGAAGAAATAGAAGGTGAATTAAATGAATAGTTTTATAGAAAAACAAGAACAATATATAAAAGATAAAATAAAAGAATGTGGGTATGATATAGAAGAGGTAACATTAAACTTATCTTCTAGACCAGAATTTGGAGACTACCAATTTAATGGAGCTATGGGTATGGCAAAACAATTTGGTAAAAATCCAGTAAGTATTGCTACTGAAATAGTAGAAGCAATTAAAAAAGATAATAAATACAAAGATATTAATATAGCAGGACCAGGATTTATTAATATTACATTTAGTGATGAAGAACTAATTGAACACGTTAATGAATTAAACGAAAATATTAACATTAACTACCATAACGAAAATCCTAAATCAATATTCTTAGATTATGGTGGAGCTAACGTAGCAAAAGCATTACATGTAGGACATTTAAGAAGTGCTAATATTGGTGAAGCTCTAAAAAGGTTAGCAACATCTCTTGGTAACAAAACAATGGCTGATGCACACTTAGGGGACTGGGGTAGACCAATCGGACTAGTAATGCTAGAAATCAAAAAAAGAAATCCTGAACTTCCATATTTTGATGAATCGTTTGAAGGAGAATATCCAACTGAATCACCAGTAACAAATGATGATCTAATGGAACTATATCCCTTTGCATCAAAAAAAGCAAAAGAAAACGAAGAATATATGGAAGAAGCTAGAGATATAACTACAAGATTCCAAAAAGGTGAAAAAGGTTTAATGACTTTATGGAAACATATTATGGATGTATCAAAAGCAGATATAAAAAGAATATATGACAGATTAAATACAACATTTGAAATATGGGAAGGCGAATCAGATGGAGATAAATACATTCCTGAAATGGTTGAACATATTGAAAAACTAGGATTAATCGAAGAAAGTCAAGGAGCTCAAATCATTGAAGTAAAAGAAGAAGATGACGATCACGAAGTACCTCCATTACTATTAATAAAATCAAATGGATCAGCTTCATATGAAACAACCGACTTAGCATGTATTTGGGAAAGAATGAAATTATTTAATCCAGATGAAATATGGTATTTAACTGACGCTCGTCAAGGACTTCACTTTGAACAAGTATTTAGAGCTGCTAAAAAATCTAAAATAGTAAATGATAATACAGTATTAGAATTCGTACCATTCGGAACAATGAATGGTAGTGATGGTAAACCATTTAAAACAAGAGATGGTGGAGTAATGACTCTAGAAGCATTATTAGACTTAGCATACGAAGAATGTGAAAAGAGAATACTTCCTAACATAGTTGGAGAAGAAAGAGCTGAAATAGCTGATAAAGTAGCAGTAGCAGCAGTTAAATATGCTGACCTAATTCCATTTAGATTAACTGACTATAATTTTGACCCAGTTAAATTTAGTGATTTACAAGGTAAAACAGGCCCATACCTACTTTATTCAACAATTCGTATGAAATCATTACTAAAGAAAGCTGAAGAAGCTAATATTACGTATAAAGACTATAAAAAGATTAATAATAACATAGATAGAGATGTAATCATTGGATTACTAAATTTAAGAAATGTATTAATAAAATCAATGAATACAAAATCTCTAAATGATATAACAGATTACTTATATAAAATTACTAATTTATATAACAATTTCTATTCACAAAATAGAATATTAACAGAAGAAAATATCGAATTACAAGAATCTTGGTTAACACTAACTAAAGTAATTTATGATAACAATTTAAAACTATTGAATATACTAGGTATAGAAGTACCAGAAAAAATGTAAAAAAATTTATAAAAATGTATTGCTATATAGTGAAAAATATGTATAATGGTGTCTAGTGAATTATTTTGGAGGTTAATGTATTATGAAATTAAAAGATTTATCTAAAGAAGAATTAGAAGCAATGTCTTATGATGATATCGCTTTAATGATTATCACAGAATCAGGAAAACAATACAAAATCAATGAATTATTCAGGAAAGTTTGTGATTTACTTGGTTTATCCGAAGCTGTATTTATGGATAAATTACCTGCATTCTTTGATGTTTTATCTACTGACCATAGATTTATAATGCTAGAAAATGGAACATGGGATTTAAAAACTAAACATTCAACAAAAGTAGTATTTGAATCTGAAGAAGAAGATATGGAAGATATTGAAGTAGAAGAAGAACAAGAAGAAATCGAAGAAGAAGAAAACGAAGACATTTTTAACGACAACGAAGACGAAATCGACGACGACGATGACGATTTAAAAGATTTAGTAATTATTGATGAAGATGAAGAAGCAAATGGTTAATTAATCCGTTTGTTTTTTTAATCTTTATGTTATAATAACAACGAAAGGCGTGAAATTATGTTTGAAAGACTAGATGCTGTTACAGAAAAGTATGAAGAATTAACAAAAAAACTAACTGATCCAGAAGTTTTAGGTGATTATAATACATTAAAAAAACTATCAAAAGAACAAAAAGACTTAGAAGAAACATACCTAAAATATAAAGAATACAAAAACATTATTAGTAACATTGAAGAAGCTAAAATGTTAGTAAATGATCCAGAAATGGGTGAAATGGCTCAATTAGAACTTGTTGAATTAGAAGATAAAAAAGAAAAAACAATTAAAGAATTAGAAATACTATTAATACCTAAAGATGAAAATGATGATAAAAATATCATTATGGAAATTAGAGGAGCTGCAGGTGGAGACGAAGCTAATATTTTTGCAGGAGACCTATTCAGAATGTATTCTCGTTATGCAGACAAACTAGGATGGAAATATGAAATCTTAGATGCAGAACAAGGTACAGCAGGTGGATACTCACAAATCGAAGTAAAGATTAAAGGTGATAAAGTATATTCTAAATTAAAATATGAATCAGGTTCACATAGAGTTCAAAGAATTCCAGTAACTGAATCAAACGGTAGAATTCAAACATCTACAGCAACAGTATTAATAATGCCTGAAGTTGAAGATGTAGACATCGAGATAAATCCAAATGATTTAAGAATTGATACATATTGTGCTAGTGGTCACGGAGGACAAGGAGTTAATACAACACCTTCTGCTGTACGTATTACACACTTACCAACTAATACAGTTGTTACCTGTCAAAATGAACGAAGCCAAATACAAAATAAAGCACAAGCTATGGAAGTATTAAGAGCAAGATTATATCAAGCTGAACAAGAAAGACAAGATGCTGAAGTAGGTAGTGAAAGAAGAAGTAAAATTGGTACAGGAGATAGATCTGAAAAGATTAGAACTTATAACTATCCTCAAAACCGTGTTACAGATCACCGTATCGGATATACAACTAATTCATTAGACCGAGTAATGGATGGTGCATTAGAAGATATCATCGATGCATTAATTAATGAAGATATCGCAAGAAAACTAAGAGGAGAATAATCCTCTTTTTTTAGAAAGAAGAATTACAATGAATGAACTTGAATACTTAAAAAAATATCTTCACAAAGAAGATAACTTAGAAGAAGCAATAAAAAGATTAGAAGCTGGAGAACCAGTTCAATACATCGTGGGTGATGTTGACTTCTACGGCAACATTATTAAAGTAAATAAAAATGTTTTAATCCCTAGAAGAGAAACAGAAGAACTAGTTGAAAAAACAGTTAACTATATCAAAAAATATTTAAGTCCTAATATAGATATCCTAGATATAGGAACAGGTAGTGGATGTATCCCAATTACATTAAAAAAACTTCTACCTAATTCTAATATAACTGGTTCAGATATCTCAAAAGAAGCTCTAGAAGTAGCTACTTCTAATACTTTTGATAATAATACTCAAGTTACATTCATTGAAAGCGATGTATTTACAAACATTACATCAAAATACGATTGCATAATAAGCAACCCGCCTTACATACGTTATGATGAAGAAATAATGGATATAGTAAAAAATAACGAACCACATCTAGCATTATTCGCAGAAGATGACGGTTTATACTTTTACAAAAAAATTATTTCTGAATCATCAAAATATCTAAAAGAAAAATTCATAATCGCATTTGAAATAGGAGAAGAACAAGGTGAAGCAATTAAAACAATTGCTACTTCTCAATTTCCAAATGCTAAAGTATTACTAGAACAAGACCTGCAACACTTAGATAGATTCATATTTATAATAGGTGAATAAAATTTAATAACAATACCCATATAATAGACAGGTGATATTATGAAAAAAATATTATACATTCTGTCTATTATTTTTATTTTGTTCCTATACATAAATATAACAAATACCAAAAAATTAAATGAAGATACCATAAGATTTAGAATAATAGCTAATAGCAATACATATGAAGATCAACAACTAAAAAGAGTAATAAAAAAAGACTTAGAACTAAACTTATTTCCATTATTAGAAAACTCTAATTCCGTAAATGAAACAAAACAAACTATCCAAGAGAATCTTCCTACAATAGAAAACTTATTATCGAAATATAATGTAGATTATAAAATCAACTACGGAAATAATTACTTCCCAGCAAAAGAATATGATAATTACATATATGATGAAGGATATTATGAATCATTAGTAATAGAACTAGGTGAAGCTAGTGGTAATAACTGGTGGTGTGTCATGTATCCACCATTATGTTTAATAGAAAGTAATAATGAAGAAGATATAGAATATAAATTATATATAGAAGAAATTCTTCATAAATAGGCACCAAAAACGTAAAGTATATAAGACTTCAATTGACAAAACATACTTATGATTATATATTAAAAATGAAGAAAAACAATTTGATGTAAAAGAGTGGTAAAATGAAACAATTAATTATAAACGGTAATAAAGAATTAACAGGAGAAATTAAAATTAGTGGAGCTAAAAATAGTGTAGTTGCATTAATACCTGCAGCAATTCTTTCAGATGAAGAAGTAACGTTATATAACGTACCAAATATTTCAGATACAAAAGCCTTAATGGATATTATTGAACTATTAAACGGAAAAGTTGAATATAAAAATGAAACAATGAAAATAGATACTTCAAAAATAGAAAATAAAGTAGTACCAGAAGCTTTATCTAAAAAACTAAGAGCATCATATTACTTCATGGGAGCTTTATTAAGTAAATTTAAATATGCAGAAATATATTTCCCAGGTGGATGTAACATAGGATCTAGACCAATTGACTTCCATATCAACGGTTTTAAAAAACTAGGAGCAGAAGTTACGATTGAAGGAAATAAATATATTTTTAAAGCAGATAAACTAAAGGGAGCAAGAATTTATTTAGACTTTGCTTCAGTAGGTGCAACAATTAACATTATGTTAGCTGCAGTTAAAGCAGAAGGAACAACACACATTTCAAACGCTGCTAAAGAACCAGAAATCGTCAACATTGCTTCTTTATTAAATAATATGGGAGCAAAAATACGTGGAGCTGGAACTAGCGAAATAGTAATTGAAGGTGTAGAAAAACTAGGTAAAGGCGTTATTGATGTAATACCTGATAGAATTGAAGCAGGTACATATACAATAATTGGAGCTTTACTAGGTAAAGATTTAAAAATAAGTGGAATTATAGAAGAACATATTGATGCTTTATTATCTAAACTAAAAGAAATGGGAGTAGATATTAAAGTAAAAAATAATTCCCTAGTAATAAACAAACCAGATCATTTTAAAGCTATTAATGTTAAAACATTAGTATTCCCTGGTTTTCCAACTGACTTAGGTCAACCCATGAGTGTTCTATTAACACAAGCCGACGGAATGTCTATATTCGATGAAACAATTTATGAAAACAGAATGGGACATATTAAATACCTACAAAAAATGGGGGCTAACATCAGAGTTAACGACCGTACAGCAATAATAGTTGGAAAAACACCATTAAAAGGTGAAGAAGTAACAGCAACTGACTTAAGAGCAGGAGCTGCAATGGTAATAGCTGGTTTAATAGCTCAAGGAACAACTAAAGTAAACGAAATAGAACATATACTTCGTGGATATGAAAATATAGTAGAAAAACTTACTGGTGTAGGTGCAGACATATTAATAAAAGAAGATTAGGAAACTAATCTTTTTCTTGTTTGACAATTAATATCAGTAGAAATATAATGAAAAATATAGGGGGATTAAAAAATGCTAAATTTTACAGATAAAACACCATATGAAATTTTAAACGTAAGCGAAACAGCTTTTACACCAGTAATAGAAAGACAACTAAGACATAAATTAAGTTTATATTGCGCACTTGATAGAAATGCTACTGATATAAATGGAAATAACTTACGCGAAATATTTGAACAAGCAGCTAAAACTTTAATAAATCCTAATCTAAGAAAAGAACTAGATGCAAGATTACATAAAGAAAGACAACTTGAACAATTATTAAACAAATTACTTCCAAAAACAAAACAAATACCATCTAAAGAAGAACAACCAAAATACATCATATTAAAACAAGATGGTACTTTGTATCCATCAAACGATAGATCAAAAGATGCAGAAGAAATAACTATACTGGTTTCTAATTTAAATATTCAATCAATTGATTTACAAGACTTAATAAAACAATTAAACATACTTATAATAAATGAACCGAATATACTAAGCAATTTATTTCCAGAAACTGGGATAGTGCTAAATAAAAAGTAATATCTATAAATAAAATGCATAAGATTATAAAAAAAGAAATATGAGAGCAATTTGACTTTTAATTAAAACTTTGATAAAATGCTATACATGTTGTGGTGCACTATCCTAGTCACAAACATTATTTGAAGGTAGGGCTAAAAATCTACCAATTGTGCTCAATGACACTTTGTATACCTGCTTGATTCGCCCAGATTCGGGTGGGTTTATGATTTTAAATTTAAGGATTAGTTATAACGGCATATGACTTAAGCTCCTTTTATTACGTCTAGCAACGATAAAGCGCATGTCGTGAGTGGAACTTGTGGGATAGAAATTGAAAACAAGACTGCAAAAGCGAATAAGAATAGTCACTTTGTGTTAGAGAAAATCTCTAGGGTGTAATGATTATAAAGTTTGAGGTACGGACTAAGTGGTAATCGAGTAATCGAACAGGCAACATTCGATTGGACCTTTCAAAGAGAAATCGCCAAAGAGTAATCGATGGTAAGGGCCAGAGAAATTCAACTCGACCAAAGCCGTAAAATTAATTTATAATATACCATATACTATTTTTTACTTTATATAAGGAGAGTTAATGATGAAAAAAGAAATTAACTGGATATATAAAGTTTTTTTATTATCCTTTATATTTTCAGTAATTTTCAGTGGAGTTTCAACAGTATTAGTTGAAAACTTAAATACGATTGCTTTAACAATAATACTTATTGCAGTTATTATCATCGGTATCATCTTCGATATGATCGGTGTTGCAGTATTAACAAGTGAAGAGTCATCTCTTCATGCAAGAGCTTCTAAAAAAATTAGAGGAGCTAAAGAAGCAATATCACTATTAAAAAATTCAACAAAAGTATCATCTATTTGTAATGACGTTATCGGAGATATATGCGGTATCGTTAGTGGTAGTTTAGGTGCAGTACTTACATTAACAATAGTACAAACTTTCAAGTTACCAAATACAATAACAACTATGATAATTACAGCAATTATCGGAGCTGCTACAGTAGGTGGAAAAGCAATGTGCAAAAGCATTGCAACAAAAAACAGTGATTCAATAGTATTTACTGTTGGTAAAATTAAAAGTTTCTTCACATTCAAAAATAATAAATAGAAGAAAATTTTGTACTTGATTAGTTTATAACTTATGATATAATACATAAGACGAAGAAATTACTATATTCGTATTTTAAACGAGTATGGCGGAAGGAGAATAATAATGAGAAAAGGTATTCATCCAGAATTAAAAGAATGCACAGTTACATGTGCTTGTGGAGCTACATTCACAACTAAATCAAACAAAGAAACATTAAGTATCGAAGTTTGTAATGAATGTCACCCATTCTATACTGGAAAACAAGGTAAAGCTAAAAAAACTGGTACAGTTGAAAAATTCAATCGTAAATATGGTTACAATCAAGAAGCTAAGTAATAGCTTCTTTTTTGTTTGATTCTACGTTTCGTATGTTTTTTTATAATAAAAAGAATTAAAATGAAACCATAAAAAGGAAAAATATTTATGAATCAAGCAAAATGGTAAAATATTATAGTAATATTAGAAATAAACTTGAACACATAATATATGATGAAAAGGAGTAATATACGCCTTTTTAAAATTTTATAAAAATGTGTTATACTAATATTGGGTGAGATAATATGGGTAGAATAGGATATTTATTAAAAAGAATAACAAGTATGGATTATGGCAAAATGTTTGATACAGTAAATGAAGTTCATAAAAAATGCAAAAAAGGAAGAATAAGTATTTTTGTTGATATTATTAAATGTGGTATGAAATACCAAGCTGGATATATGGATTATAAATTATTTGAAATGTATGATCTAAATGATAAACAAAGAGAAACAATAGTTACTCGTGGTATTAACAATGATATTGTTAAAAAATATAACAATCCAGAATACACAAAATACTTTAGTGATAAAATTGCATTTAATAAGAAATTTAATAAATACATACTAAGAGACTGGATGGAAGTTGATGGAACGGAAGAAAATTACAATAAGTTTAAAGAATTCTGTGAGAAACATAATACAATCTTAGTAAAACCATTATCTGAATGTTGTGGAAAAGGTGTTGAAAAATTCGAAGTAAATAAGAAAAACATGAAAAAAATTTACGACAACCTAGTAGAAACAAAAAGATATTTAGTAGAAGAAGTAGCAGTACAATGTGATGAAATAGCTAAATTACACCCATCATCAATCAATACAATGAGAATTGTTACATTAAATAATCAAATAGTAGCAGCTTTCTTAAGAATTGGTAATGATAACAACGTAGTGGATAACTTTAACCATGGAGGTTTAGTAGCCCCAATAAATATTGAAACAGGTATTATTGATTATCTAGCAATAGATAAGAAAATGAATATATATGAAAGACATCCATTAACAAATGAATCAATTTTATGGTTCCAAATACCAAAATGGCCAAGAATAAAAAGATTTGTAGTACAAGCATCTAAAGAAATACCAGAAGTAGGATACGTAGGATGGGATGTATGTTTAGGAGTTAAAGATCCATTCTTAATTGAAGGAAACGAATTCCCTGGACACGATTTATATCAACTACCACCACATAGAAGTGATGGAATCGGTATGTTACCAAAATTAAAGAAAGCAATGGAGGCAAAAAATGAAAATAGCGATAGCGACAGATCATAATGGCGTTAATGAAAAAAAAGAAATAATGAATATATTAAAAGAGTACAACTTTGTAGATATGAGTACAGATAATAACGATACTGATGACTACCCTGATTTCGCATTTAGAGTAGCAGAAGCAGTAGCAAATAAAGAAGTAGATCTAGGTGTACTTATGTGTGGTACTGGTATTGGAATGAGTATCGCAGCTAACAAAGTAAAAGGAATTCGTTGTGGACATTGTTCAAGTGTAGAACAAGCCCATTTAACTAAAGAACACAATCATGCTAATATAATTGCAATTAGTTACAAACAAGATGTAATCGAAATAGCTGACATGATAAAAGAATTTATTGAAACAGCTAATTCAGATGAAGAAAGACACGTTAGAAGAGTAAATAAAATCTCTAGTTACGAAAACAAATAATATGAGTATAAAAGTATATATATATGTAATAACATTACTAACAAGTGCATATGCTTTATCAGGAATCAATTATGATGCTTTTATCAAAAAGAACAAAGCAATAGAAGCAAGAATACTAGTAATATTATTAAGTATGGCATGCAGTTACTTAGTAACTAACTTCATATATGATTTCATAAGTTTAATGTAACTAGGAAGATGATTATATTGAATAAAAAACTGTTGATAACTATTATCTTATTAACAAGCATTTACATAATTAGTTTCCTTAAACAAGAAACTAATTTTATTATGCCTAAAAATAATGTAATAGATTATGACTATAACTTTGTAGACATTGACTATAACGATCAACAATTTAAAATAACTTTACAAGATTACATCATCGGAGTAGTAGCAGCAGAAATGCCTGCATCATTCCACGAAGAAGCTCTAAAAGCCCAATCAATCGCCTCTCGAACATACTTAATCAACACAATGTCTACAACTCCAATAGATACTACAACAAACAATCAAGTTTACATAGATAAACAAACAATGAAAGAAAAATGGGGTACTGATTTTGAAACATACTACAATAAAATATCTAAGTGTGTAAAAGATACAAAAAGAGAAATAATAACATATAACAATCAACCTATTAAAGCCTTTTATCATTCCATGTCTAA
>JBJEXV010000037.1:0-30705 GCA_051886175.1 Candidatus Coprovivens sp.
ACTTATTTTTTGAACTGTCTTTTTATTAGTGTCTACTCTAATGGGTGCAGTTCAATCAGTGTCTTTTTTAATTACCTAATTTACCAAATGTAAGTTTTCTTAATAGCTTATTATAGTAAGCTTCACCAAATACTTTTTTTAAAGTACCTGTCTTAATTAATATACCACAATATATTAAACCGCCTACTATTGTACTAACACCTACATTTAAAATACTCATTAACTTATTATTATAATCTATGCCAAAATACTTAAATAATAAATTAACTCCTACTACACCTAATACCATAAATCCAATTGGTATCAATAACTTAAATGCAAACTTAACAGTCTTACCATAATGTAAGCCTTCTTTTTTCTTCAATACCAATAATGCATATAGAACACTAGACATAAAAGCTACTATACTAGCAGCACTAGCTCCAAAATAAGCAGGAATACCTACTCTAGCAAATAACTTAATAAATGTTATATCAAGTACTATATTAACTACAAAACCTAATATAGATGCTATATAAGCTTCTTTAAACTTATTTAATGATTGCAATGTTGAATTAGTAACTAACATCATATTATTTACAAAAGAAACAAACACAACTATTGCTAATATACTATATCCATATTCATTACTAATACCATAGAATATTCCCCACATTGGTTTTGCAAGTAATGCTAAACCAACTGCCATCGGTAATGATATAACTATAATCATTTGTAAAGCTTGATTAACTTTCTTATCTACTTCTTTATAATCTTTTAAAGTAAACGCTTGAACTATAGAAGGTATTAAACTTACTGTCATACCCATTGCTACTGTAGTAATAACTACACTAATTTTAGACGCCCATGTACTAATAGTACTTGAAATAAATTCAACAGCACTAGTACTAAATCCAACATCAGACATCATTCTTAATACTATCGCCATATCAGTAAAATTATAAATACTATGCATTGTATCAATAATTATAAATGGAATAGCATAAGCAAATATTTTCTTAATAATCTCTTTATTACTTATATCTTTATCCATTTCTAACTTTTTAACACCAACACTCTTTTTATGTAACCTTATCTTCTTAAGTACATAAAGTAATGCACTTAACGCTCCAAAGAAAGCTCCAGTAACAGCAACACATACTGCTATTGAATGACTCTTACCTAATACATAAATAGTTAAATAAGTACCACCTAATATAACAGCTATTCGAACCAATTGTTCTAATACTTGACTTATACTAGATACCCCAATAATATTATGCCCTTGTAAATATCCTTTAGCAACACTTAAGAACGGAACAATTAGAATAGATGTAGAAACACATCTAATAGCTAATGCTACATCTTGTATTGTATTACCACCTTCTAGATCACCTAATAACAATGTACCTATTTGTGGTGCAAATATAAACAAAGTAAAGAATACTACTAAAGAAATAATAAATATAATATTTCTTCCTAATCTATAAGCCCTTTCTTTAGCTTCTACTTTACCTAACGTATCATACTCTTTAATAATCTTACTCATTGCTATAGGAATACCAGCTATCGATATATCTAAGAATATTGAATAAATATTATAAGCATATGCATATAAAGCAGTTGCTTTAGCATCTATCATTCCATAAAAAGGAATAACATACAACATACCCAATAACTTAACTAAAAATATCGATATAGTAGCAACAATAGTTCCTTCTACAAACGAATTTTTCTTTAATACTTTTTTATCATTCATGAATGTATCTCCTCACAAATCCATTATAACATATTATTCTCTTAATAATTTCCATTTATACAAAACACTTTACAAAAAAAAGTGGTTTCTTATAAACCACTTTATTCTATATTTTCTCCCGCTTCAGGAGTACTTGGCGTTCCAGGAATTTCTCCAGCTTCCTTCTCCTTATAAGTATCTCTATCAGTATAATAAGTATGTTTAATATAAGTTACACCACTTAATACCTCAATTACATAATTACCATTATCTTTACTTACTCTAAATGCCGGATTAGATACTCTACTATATCCACTTTCAGGTATATATAAATCTTCTTTAGTTATTTTATTACCTTCATAATCATAGATATTTAACTTCTTATCTTTAACACCTGCATAATAGCCTTTATATAATTCTACATAAGTATACTTATTACTATCTATTTTATTACCATTAAAATCAGCTACTACATATGAATTACCATCCATATACTTAATATACTTTTTATCAGAACTGTATCCTACCATTTTACCTTTAATATTAAATAATGCAGTATCATCACCTAACTTATATACATCATAAGATGATTCACTTACTTGAGCAACAACATATTCTCCTACTCTTTCCATAGCAGTATATTTAAAATCTATGATTTTTTCTTTAGATTCCTTGCCCATTTTAAATAATGCATATTTACCTTTTTTATTTAAAACTATTACATAAGTATCAACATTACTAAATGTTAATTTATTACCATTATCTGGTGTATAACTACTAACACTAGTATACTCAAGACTATTCTTATTAACAAAGTCATATAAATAAGTTACTTTACCATCTTTAATAAATACATATCTATTATGAATAATAGGAATCATAGCTTTTCTATTCATCATTTTAATATCTTCCATATCATTCTTTTCATATAAAGCATCACTAGCAACAGTACAACTACTTAATACTTCTTCAGTACTAGTTAATTCATTCTTAGTATTACATGTATAAGAACCTAATAATGTTTCTTTAGTATCATCAGTATAGAAATATAACTTACCATCAAAATAACTCATATAACTATATTTATTATTACCTAAAGCTTCAGTTAAATTAATATTAGTATAATGTGGTTCTTCTCCATCATAAACTAATAATTGAACTAATTCACCATCTCTTAATAATTCAAAAGACACATCTTTTCTAACAAACTTACCATCTTTATCATAATGAGTAGTTTTTACATAATTAGTATTTTTTAAATTATATCCTTTTTCATTATACTTAGTTTTATTAACATCTCTTATATATACGCTTTCATCTTTAACTAATAGCATAAATTCATCATATACAGTAGCAAAATCATAACCACTAACTAATTCTTCTCCTTGATAATTATAAACAGCATACTTCTTAGCATCCTTAACTACTACAAAATAATCATTATAGTATTTAGCATCTAAATCACCATTTACATACTTACTTAATTCAGCACCATTTTTATCAAGAATAATATATCCAGTAGCATTCTTAGCTAATACATTATTCATTCCATCAATATAATATAATTCATCATATACATAGTTAATTAACTCTTTAACTTCTGTACCTACTTGAATTAAACCATATTTGCCATCTTTACTTACTACAGCATAATTATCTTTATAAACTCTAACACTATCATAAGTATTTACATCACTTTCACTAGTAATAGAATATAACTTAACAGTAGGTTTCTTACTATCTTTACTATCATACACAAATACATAATCTTCATTAACTATATTTGTTCTTTCATTAATAATAGCTTCTTCATGATCAACTTTCTTACCAATATCTAAATTATCATCAGTTACATTAATAGCAACATAACATTTATCTTCTTTCTTATTATCACATTTATATGTTCCTATTTCTTCCTCTTCTTCATTTAAGAAATATAACTTACCATCTTTATAATAATAATTATCTACTACTATTACTGGATCTTCTTCAGTTGGTTTTAACTTATCTTCTTTATTATCATCTCCACCAACAATTAACATAATAATTAATACAATAAGTAATGCTACAACAATACCACATAAGACCGCTATAAAAACTTTAGCTTTTGTTGGTAGTGCCATAAACTTATCTTTTAATTTAACAAACACATTTTTCTTATTATCTTCTTTTTCTTCTTCGATAACTTTATCTATTTCTTTATCTTCTTCAAGTTGTTTTTCTTCTAATTCTTTTTCTTCTTCTATCTCTTCTACAACTTCTTTAATTTTTTCTTCTAAATCAGATTCCTTACTATCTCCATCTAAATCTTCTATTTTCTTAACTTCAATAGTATCATCTAACTTATCTTCTATTTCCATTAACTCATATACTTCTCTATCAATATCATCTTCAATATCTTGATACTTTTCAGCACGAGTTTTTGGCATTACATCTTTATACTTTGAACTTCTTGTTAAATTTTCATCTTTTAATACATCTATAGGAATTGTCTTTTCTAAATCTTCTTTTTTCATAACCATTCACCTTTCTAGACTATAACCAAATTATATCATACTTTTATTATTATAAATAAAAAATAGAACAACATAGTTCTATTTTACTCAACCGAAAAAATTATCTTATTATCAGAATATTAGTTGCTACATGCCATCTCTCACCATTAAGTATCATATTCAAATCATAATTGACCAAATTTAACCAACTCTATATTATCTTAATTAATATTTCATTCATTACATATAAATAATCAGGATTTATATATACATATCCATCACTATATATTATTTCTTTATTCTTTAAAGCTTCTTCTATATTAAATGCTTCTTGTAAATTAATTTCATACTTATCAAAAAACTTCTTTAAATTAATACCTTGTACTTTTCTAAAACCTAACATTAATTCATTAGCCATATCATCTTCTTTAGATAATATTTCTTCTTTAAGTAAGAATTGACCTTCAAAGTATTTATTAATACTTCTAGTATTTTCATATCTAACACCATGTCTATAACCATGAGCTCCTAAACCAAATCCATAATATTCCTCATTATCCCAATATTTCATATTATGTTTACTCATCTTACCTTCTTTAGCAAAGTTAGATATTTCATAATGAATAAACTTCTTATCACTTAATCTATCTCTTATTAATTCATACATCTCTGCATCTAATTCTTCATCTATTGGTACAACTCCACTAATACCTATCTTAGTATTATCTTCAACAATTAAAGAATAAGTACTAATATGATCTGGATCTAACTTTAATATTAAATCAATATCTTTCTTTAAATCTTTTATTGTCTCACCAGGTATTCCATATATTAAATCTAAATTAACATTATTAAAACCTAATCTTCTAATTAGTTCCATCTTACTTTTAGCATCATCAAAAGTATGTCTTCTTTCCATAAATGCTAACTTATCTTCATTAAAAGATTCAATACCTATACTTAATCTATTAACACCATTTTCTTTTAATAACATTAACATTTCTTCATTAATATCATTTAAATTACATTCAAAAGTAAATTCTACCTCTTCTTTTCTATTAAACTTATTAATTATTTCAAATAAATATTTTAATTCTTTAATATTTAATGCTGATGGTGTTCCACCACCTACATATATTGTACTAATCTCTTCACCAAAATACTTATCTTCAACTTCTCTTAATAAAGCATTTAAATATTGTGTAATCCAAGGCCCATGACATAATACCTTACAAAAGTCACAATAACTACAAATACTTTTACAAAAAGGAATATGTATATAAACACTTTCCACTATAAATCCCTACCTTACATCTATTTGTATTTCTTCTTTATCTTGTAAACTTAATACTTCTTTTTCCACTATTCTTTTTATCTCCATATTATATTTTTCATGTTGTTCAATTTCTTCTTTAACTTCAAATATCTTACATTTCATAACTTCATCTTTATTCTTTAAATACTTTTTAACATATAAATATAATATTTCTACTAATCCTTCTATCTTACCTGATTCTCTAAAATACTCTATTGCTTTATTTTCATCAGCTACTAAGACAATAGTTCCACAACCATTTAAATAATAATACTTAGCTAAATTATAATAAGCATATCTACATACTATTCTACAATTACTCATTATAGCTCTATTATAAAACTTAAACGCCTCTTCATAATTACCATTCTTACGATAATATTCCCCTACTTTATTACAAGACCAACTCTCTCCTAAATCAGCAGATTTAAAATAATATTCATAAGCTTTACCTAAATTGCCTTCTTTTTCTTCTATACTACCCAAATTATTTAAAGCATATGCATAATTATTATTAGCAGCTTTAATAAAATATTCACGAGCTTTTTCTACATCTTTATTTAATGGATGAATACCTCTTAAATACATCTTACCAATTGTATTACAAGCTGCTACATTACCTAACTTATATGACTTTTCAATATATGAATAACCTAGTTCTAAATCACTATCAGACATACTACCTAAGTTACCACTAATAAACATATTACCAATCATATAATTAGCCCCAGCATGATCATCTCTTGCTGCTTTCTCTAAATAACTAAATGCCACATCATAACGTGGTTTACCAGTAAAGAAACCATAATATTCATTACTACCTAATTCAAAATTAGCATATGCATTACCAGAATCAGCTAACTTCATCATAGTATAATCATAATTAATACCTTCTCTTAATTTTAAAGATAAATACTCTTGTAAATCTAAAGAACTAATACTAGTATCAATTAATACATTATCTAATACTTCTTTTTTTAATTCATCTTCATATAAAGGTTGTCTCTTAACAAGTACAATAAACAATAATATTTCTACAAAACATTCATATACCATATCACCTTGTAAATAATTACTTAACTTATTAACAAAAGACTTAGTAACAAACTTATCATTCTTACCTATGTTATACATCTTCTTACATAATTCTAATGCACTTTCACTTTCATTAATAAAAGTATACTTATCTTTAACGTTAGTATAAACACTACCATCTATAATACTTAAAACTCGTACGATATTATCTAAGAATTCATTCTTATCTTTATAATATCTATTTTGTTTATTAATAAATTGTTGTTTATATTGACTACCTATACTTCTACAACCTACACAATAATTATTAACTGTTGTATCATTAATACTTTCTAAATCAAATAATATACAAAATATTTCACTTTGTAATGCTGATGACTTATTCTTAGCTAAATCTTTAATCACTCTAAATAAGTTACCCAAACTTAATTGATCATCAGTATTATTCATCTTAACATAGTTCTTCTTCATCAAAATCACCACTATAATTTTATCATTAGTGTGGATTTTTTTATATACTTTTGACTATATTGTGGATTTATATTACTTTTACTTTACACTAATTTAGAATATGATTAAATTGGAAGGAGAAAAATATGAAAAATATTTGGAAAAATTATAAAACTACAATAGTTTTAATTTTTTCATTAATTATCGGTGCAATCGCAGGTTTAATCTTTGGAGAAAAAACTCTTATAGTTAAACCTATCGGAACATTATTCATGAATTTATTACTTGTAATAATTGTTCCATTAATATTCTTAACAATTTCAACATCAATAGCAGCAATTAAAAAACCTAAAAGATTAGGTAAAGTTCTTAGATCAATCGTTATTACATTCGTAATAACATCATTAGTTGCTTGTGCAGTAGGTTTAGTATCTACTTATTCAGTAAAATTAGTTGATTCTGGTGACAAAACAGTAATCATGGAACAATTCTACACTGAAGAAGAAGCTGACGAAAAAGTTACTGAAATCGAAGCTGACGATAGAAACTTCTTAGAAAGAACAGTTGATGCTTTAACAGTTAATGATTTTAGTAAAGTATTATCAAGAGATAACATACTAGCAATAGTAGTTATCAGTATCTTAGTAGGACTTGCTACAAATAAAGCTGGTAAAGATGGAGAAAAATTAGAAGAACTATTAAAAAGTGCAAATGCAGTTGTACTTAAATTAGTTGATTTAATATTTGTAATCGCTCCAGTTGGATTAGGTTGCTACTTCGCAGCTCTAGTCGGAACATTTGGCAGCGAAATCGCAATAGGATTTGGTAAAACATTTGTTATATACACAATTGTATCTATACTATTCTACTTAATAGTATATTCAATATATGCATTTATTGCTGCAGGTTCTGAAGGAGTTAAAGTATTCTGGAAAAACATTCTTCCAGCTACTGCTACTTCATTAGCTACTTGTTCATCAGCAGCTTCTATTCCAATTAACGTTAAATGTGCTAAAGAAATGGGTGTATCTGATGACATTGCAGAAACAATCATCCCACTTGGAACAACATTCCATAAAGATGGTTCAATAATTGGTAGTGTATTCAAAATTATGTTCCTAGTTTACTTATTAGGTTCAGATGCATCTCTATTACAAATTATCGGAGTTGCATTAGTTGCTAACGTATTAGTTGCAGCAGTACCAGTTGGTGGTGGAACAATCTCAGAAATGTTAATTATCACTGCTATGGGATTCCCTGCAACAGCATTACCTATATTAACAATAATTGCAACAATCATCGATCCTCAAGCAACACTTCTAAACGTTACAGGAGACACAGCAGCTTCAATGTTAACATCTAGAATGGTTGATGGTAGCGATTGGATGAACAAAAAAACCGATAATGAAGAAATTGAAACTAAAAAAGACCAAAAGAAAAAGAACTAATTAAATAGTTCTTTTTTTATCGTTTAACTTCTTCAGTTTTAGTTATTACTCTCTTTTCCGGACTATTAATATATTCCTTTATTAAAGTATAGAATACAGATACAATAGGTACTCCAAATAACATACCTACTATTCCACCTAAACTACCACCAACTGTAACAGCAACTAATACCCAAATACTTGGTAAACCAACCTTACCACCTACTACTTTAGGATAAATTAAGTTACCTTCAATTTGTTGTAAAATTAGGAAAAATGCGATAAATGTTAACGCTTGAATAGGATTTACCATGAATATCAAGAAAGCACCTATTATACAGCCTATAAACGCTCCAAAAACAGGTATCAAAGCTGTAAAACCAACAATTACTGAAATAGTACCAGCATATGGGAATTGTAAAACTAGCATACATACAAAACATAATACGCCTAATATTACAGCTTCCAATACTTGAACCTTAATAAAATTAGAGAATGTCTTATCAGCTAATTCCAATACCTTAACTACATTAAAATATACTTTTTCTTTAGATATCTTTTTAAATAACTTCTTAAATCCTTTTAAAAGACCTTCCTTATCTGCAAGTAAATATATTGCAAATATTATAGATACAAATAAATTAAATACAGTAGATATTAAAGATGATGCAAACCCAAAAGATAAATCAATAATATTCTTATAATTATCTTTTAATAGATTTGTTATCTTGCCCTTACTCAATACATCAGTAAAATCTAACTTATCTAATATATTCTCACTTAAACCAAACTTATGACCTATATCATTTATATTATCTTGATAATTAGGTAAATTATCTATAAATATCTCACCAGCATTCTTAAATTGTGGAATTATTATAGATACAACAAATACAATAAATCCTAATACTATAGCTAAAGACATTATAATACTTACTACCCTCTTACCTTTATTCATCTTCTTTAATAAACTATTCTCTAATGCTTTAACTAATACATTTAATATTAAAGCAATAACACCACCTATAATAAATGGTGAAAATAAATTAAATAAGAATTTAACAATATTAACTAACCAATGATAATTATATATAAAAAGGAATAATACAACCCCATATGTAATTAGTAATATTCTATTCTTCATTTCCTTTTCCATTTCATCACTCCTAAAAAAATTATATCACTTATTATAATATTTAGGCACAAAAAAAGTACATAGCTGTCATACTATGCACTCTTTAGCGGAATATAAAGCCATTTCTTTATTTTTTTAATCAGTACTGACAGGCACTAATCAAAAATCTCATTAATTTAAAACTCCGCATTTTTGTTACGCAACACTTAATAGCCAAATGAGTAATGTAACCAATAAATACGATAACCCGAAAGTTATAATGAAATGCCACAATATAAGTCGCTTAATAAAAAGCAAGGGATAATCCAAATCATTAAAATCACAATTCATGCTTTTACACATAAACAGCAATAAAAACGAATAAGACTAAAAACTTATACAGCAACAAATCACATATATGATTACCTGTTACTATTAAGTATCTAAATTATAACAATATATTATATATGTGTCAATAGATTTTTATAATTTTTTTGCACAAAAAAATAGAACGCTGTCTTCGTTCTATTTTTTACTGGAAAAAAACTACGTCACCAACCATTGACAGATGCTTGATGAGGCTCTTACCGATTTAAAGCTCCAGATTCGCCCGCGCCGCCCTTGATAGTTCGATAAGAATAAAAATTAAAAATAAATAAAAGAGTTGACGAGTTTAATTCATATCAAACAATTTATACGACAACAATATCGGAAAACTGAATAAAACGAACTAAAAAAAATTAAATAACATTGCAACACTGATTCAAATACAAATGTTCAAGCACTAACATACTCGAACTAGACTAGGATCTAACTGCAAGCAGTCACACCCCAACCCATTTTGAATTGTACCAACCAGATAACAACAAACATCAACTACTTGCTACTATCAAGTATCTATATTATAACAAGGTAAATATATGATGTCAATACACCAACCCATCATTTTTTTAAATTTTATTTTAAGACACAAAAAAAGTACATAGCTGTCATACCATGCACTCTTTCAGTGGAATATAAAGCCATTTTATAATCGCAACTTGAGTTGACAGACTCAAGAAACAATCCTCACTTATTTAAAACTCCACATTTGGTTGCGTATCCCCTTAATAGCCTAATGAGAAATAATCAGGTAAATATTTTAACATCTACTAGTGTCAAACAGTAAACAAAGAATAAGTTAAAACAGCTTTGTAGGACCTAACCAAAATCCAAGAATAACCATACTATCTATTTCACAACAAACAGCACGATTACTCACTGAACTAACCTATAAATTGTACACTACTTAACTAACTGATTACTGTTACTATTAAGTATCTATATTATAACAATATATAATATTACTGTCAACACGTTAAAGTTAATTTTTATAAAAAAAATCATAAAATTTAAGACAAAAAAAATACATTGCTGTCAACAATGTACTCTTCGGCGGAAGGCTAAATTTGAAAGTGTAATGACAGTCACACCACAAACCCTTGTTTATTTAAAACTCCGCTCTTTGAATATATAACACTTAATAGCTTGATAGGAATGAACTAAAGAATTTCATTCTGAGCAGTTAGCACATGCACGAAGCAGCGACTAACAAGATTCCTGATAGAACAAAAATGCATAAACCCGAAGGAGTACACACTCTCAGCAATCGCGCTAGACCCAAACAGGGAAAAGGGATCAAACCAAGAAAAATTTCTACCAATGAGCGACTCGAGAACTAATCCGAATGTCGTTACTATTAAGTATCTACATTATAACAATATATATCATAGGTGTCAATAGATTTTTAAAATATTTTTATCTATTTTTTAAAGCAAAAAAAAATACACTGTTGTCTACAGTGCACTCTTCGCGGAAGGCCAACAGTTTTGAAATGACAGTTTCATAACTGTTTCCTATCAAATTAAAACTCCGCATTTCGTTATATATTCGCTTAATAGCTAAACAAGAAAGAAAGAAGAAACAAAGACTTGAAAGTAAGATAAGAATCAAACTAACAAACCAATGTATAAACGTACGATTTCGAAGCACATGTATCAAACAGCAACAGCCGGACACTATGCGGCAGTAATGAAATAAAACAATTACTAACAATGAAATGATACGCTATAAATACCTTTCATACATTACTATTAAGTAACTATATTATACCAACGAGAAATATATATGTCAATAGGTATTTTTAATATTCTTCAATAATACCTCTTACATCTACTTCTAAACATTCCTTCATTTCCTTAACAAACTCTTTAGATCCAATAGCAATAGTATCTTTACTCATATCAAAAGTATCAGAAATAATTAATTCTAAATTATAAACAGAACCATTATAATTAATAAAATCTTTATATCTTTCTATAATCCATTTATTAATAGCTAAATTATTTTTTAATACTACTACTTTATTACTCTTCTCTACCAAATCATTTAATGCTTTAATTAAACTAATTGGATGACCATCAATAACTATATCTTCATCTTTAATATTATAAAAACTTAAATTATCAATATTATCATTAATAAAACCAATTAAATCATTAACTTCATTCTTTTCTCCTTGTACTTGTTGATCAATACCTGCTAAATTAAGTACAATATCTATTTCATCAAATAAACACTCTTTTAAGTATTCTAACCACATATTCATATTATTTCTTACCCTTTCCAGTTCCTAATTCTTTAGTTTCTTTTCTTACTCTTCCTGTTTCAATTAAAGTATCAATCTTTTCTTCAACAGCATCATATCCAGCACCTTCAATAATACTTAATAATCTTTGCTCCCAGTTCTTAGAATGATATACTCTTTTTACATTTGGATTGACTGTACTCTTTATATATTTAATAATATCTGTTTTACTTAACGCTGATAATTCAACAAAATTATCTATATTCATAACATATGTAGCATTAGATTCCTTAACAGGTACTAATCTACTATCATCTTCATACATCTTTTCAAATATTACTAATCCATTTGCATATATATAACCAACATAACCAGCAAAACTATTAATACCTAAGATTTGTTCCATATAACCTGTTTTATCAAAAAACAATCTCTTTCTCATTAATTCTAAATATGCATCTTTTTCATGAGAACTAATCTTAGCATTTCTTCTTCTCATTTGTGCATCAAAATCAACTGCTTCAGTTTGTTCTTTATCATCTTTTTCACCTGGTTTTACAAATTCCCAGTTAGCTGCTAATACTTGTTTCTTTCTAGCAGTTAATAATTCACCAAATTTAGTAGTTGCTTCCGCATTTCTTACTAAATTCTTAGAAACAGCATCTTGCATTTGAATAGTAGCAACTTCAAATTCAGGATGTTCACTTAACATTTGTGCAACTTCCTTCTTCAAATCATTAAATGTATATATTACATATTTTTTCTTTTCTTCATCATATAACTTAATACATGGATTAAATTCATTTTCTAAGCCTAATTCTTTTACATTTTGAATTAATTGAATTACTTCTACCATACAATTATGGAAACTATTTTCATTCTTAACAGTTTCCTTACAATTATCAACAACACACTTACATAACATTAAAATCATTTTATCTTTTTCAAAACAATCTTCAAATTCTTCTTTATTAAAATCATTTACACTACAAGCCTTACTTATATCTTTAAGCAAAAATATTAACTTAGTAAAATAATCTTTTTGTTTTTCTAAGAATTCATATGTAAGTACATATCCATGACTTTCATATCTATCTCTAATTTCTTCATAATATGGTGACTTATCCCATAATCTTAATACATTAAACATTTTATCTCTTTTAATCTTAATTTGATCCTTAACATATAAAGCTAATTCTACTTCACTATCAGGAGCACCAACTACTAAAGTTGGATCTTCTAATAAGATTAATAAAGTTGGTGTATAAGAAAATTTAACACTTCTCCCATGGCCATCAGGATTCATTTCAGACATTAATATCGGAGTAATAGCTGGAGCAATACCTTTTGAAGGAGGACATCCAAATTTATAAACAAAATACTTATTACAGAACTCTTTATACTTATTCTTACCATTTTCTACTTTAGAATTGATAACAAATGTATCTTTATCTTCTTCATAAGTTAAAACACCAGTTAACGAACCAGTTTTAAGTAAGAAAGAACCTGTATATGTAATAATCGGATTAAATAAAAAACCAGTTTGTTCAATCAACTCATATAATTCAAAAAATTCTCTTCTCTTTGCCATATTATATAACTCCTTTTAATTCATCATTTCTTATCTCTATTAATCTTGCTTTTATCATCATACTTAATTCAATATTAGTATTATCTACTTTTAATAAGACTATCAAACTATCTTGTAACTTAGTTTTTAATTCCCATGTTTCTTCTACTATCTTAGCTTCTTCTTCATAATCAAAATCACTAATTGGATTATCATGAACAAATTGTTTTATATAATCACTTATTTGTTTTAAAACAAATTCCTTTAATAAATATTCATCCATTTCCCTAACCCCATAGTAAGCACTACACAGCATTCTAAATGTATCTTCTAGTTTCATAATCCTCACCACTATACTAAAATTATAACATAGATTTTAATAAAATGTGCTATACTTTATGTAAGGTGATAATAGTGTTAATCAGAATTATAATTTTATTCGTACTAATTGGTATAAATGGAATACTTTCTTCAAGTGAAATAGCATTCCTATCATTGAATAAATATAACCTATCTCGTAAAAAAGAAAAAAAAGCAAAAAGAATATTAAAAATATTAGAAGATGAATCTTCTTTCTTATCAATAATTCAAATAGGTATTACACTTTCAGGATTCCTAGCAAGTGCATTCGCTAGTGACTCATTTACTGAAATATTAATGAATTATGGTGTATTCTTTGTTAGTGAACAATTTACAGAAAATGTCCTAATGATATTAATTACATTAGTACTATCATATATAACATTAGTATTTGGAGAACTAGTTCCTAAAAAGATTGGTCGTTCTAATCCAGAAAAAGTAGCTTATACTACTATCCATGTAATTACATTCATTCAAACAGTATTCAAACCATTAATATTCTTACTTAAAGGTTCAACTGATCTAATATGTAAAATATTAAATATCAAAGAAAGAAAAGATTCATTAACAGAATCAGATATCAAAAGAATGATTGTTACTGGTAGTAAAGAAGGCGTTGTAGAAGAAAAAGAAAAAGAATATATCTTAAATATATTCAACTTCAATGATAAAACAGTATATAAAGCTATGACACCAAAAGAAAAAGTTATTTGGTTAGATATCAACTCTACTTCAAAACAAATATTAAAAACATTAAGAAAATATCATTATACAAGATATCCAGTATTAGATAATAATAAAGTACTCGGCTACTTAAATGTTAAAGATTTAGTTTACTTACATCAAGATAAAAAACACTTAAATATTAAATCAATAATTCATCAATGTTTAATCTTCGAAAAAAAAGAAAAAATAGATGATGCATTTAGAATAATGCAAGAAGAACAAGAAGTATTCTCTATCGTTGTAGATAAAGATAATAACTTCATTGGTATTCTAACTACTGAAGATGCAGTCGAAGAAATAGTTGGTGAAATTGAAAATGAATACTCAAAAAAAGAATCATAATAGATTCTTTTTTTATTTCTTAACTACATAACCTAAATTAAACTTAAAGAAATCCATTAATAACTTCTTAGTACCTTGATCTAAATCACGTATATTCTTTATTAAATTATATAAATTTTTTAAACTTAAGAATTGTTTTGTATTAGTAATACCAGCTTCTCTAATAGCATCAAATACTCTATATACCATTTCTCTTCTAGTTTCATCATTATGTTCATCTAACCACATAATTATACTATCATCTAACTTCTTACTTACACTACATAACTTAGTAGTATGTAATTTATCATCATCTAATACCCATACAAACATTGAATGAGATTCTGGTGTTAATGTTGTCGATTTAACTATAGTATGCTTACCATTATTTCTTAATAATAAACCTATAATACTATAATTAGGTATTATATGTTCATATCTATCTTCTATTCTTTTAAATCTTTTAGAATTAATTTCTTTATATCTTAAACCTGGTCCATCTAAACTAATAATTTGTTTAACTTTCATTTTCTTTAAAGGATTACAATACATAGCAGCTACTAAAGCTAAATTACCACCTTTAGAATGTCCCCCAACATATACCTTCTTATCAAACAAAGATATATTCTTATTTAAATACTTAATCGCATCCTTTTGAGCAGGAACAGGAAATTGATGAACCATATTGAAATCTTCAAACCAAGCTACTAATTCATCATCAGTACCTAAAAAAGATATAAACTTAGTCTTATCTGGCATTACAAAAGTAATCGCCCCAAATTGTTCTACATCAGTTAATTTATACACATAATTATAAGCTTCTACTTCACTATATCTTTTTGATTTTGCTAACATCTTAGACAACTTAATAATATCTTTTTCAAAGAAACCACTTCTAATATAATCTTTTAAAGATACAGTACATAAAAAATTTCTTAATGCAAAAGATAAATTAATTCTATCTTTACCTACTATATTAGTAAAATCAATATAAGTAATAGCACTAAATATCATACTATCTATTACATTAAATTCTTTATCTTTAAAACTTACATCTCCATATTTTTTTACATAATCATAAATACTACCCATAATTACTCACCTACTTAAATTATACCAAAAGAAAAAAGAAAAATAAAATTTTACTTTTCTTTCTTTATTTCACAAGGATTAACATGTATTACTACTAAATATATCTCTTGTACTTTCTTTATTATTTCTTTTTCTAACTTATTAGCAATATCATGACTTTCATAAGTACTCATATTACCATCTACAAATATTGAAAAAGATACTTGATATCTATAACCTATCGGAGTTGCATTAAAATGTTGTATCTTAACTATCTCTTTATGTTCTTTAATAATATCTAATACTTTATCTTTAGTTTCTAAAGATATTGTCTTATCCATTAAAACATCATAACTTTCTTTAAATATCTTAAATCCACTATATACAATCCATATAGATATTAATACACCAACAATACCATCTACTATAAAAATACCAAATAATGATACTATAGCTGCTACCAAGTTACATAAAGTAATTAACATATCATTTCTATGATCCTTACTTAATGCTTCTACTAATAAGTTATTATATTTCTTACCAACTCTATTACTATATAAATATAAACATAATTTAACTAATATAGTAACAATACATACAATAACTAACCATATAGTAAAATGATACTGACCAGGATTAAATATAAAACCAATAGAATCAATTAATATTTTAAAACCTAATACCATCATCGTAATACTTATTAACATAGAATATATGTATTCTGCTTTACCATGACCTAAATTATGATCATCATCAGCTTCCTTAGAAGCTACTCTATTACCTATATAAGTCATAATAGAACTTAGTATATCTGATGCACTATTAAATGCATCTGCAATCATTGCTTGACTTGATGCAATAATACCTACTATTACTTTTATTATAAATAAAAATATATTACCTACTATTCCTAATAAACTTACATTATTAGCTTTCTTAAATCTATCCATACTATCATCCTTTTTATAGTGCATTAAAATTATAACAAACTTATAACATTACATCAAGTAACATCATTACAATAAATCCAATTAAAAAACCTATTATATTCAACTTACTTTTACTATCTGATTCCGGTATTAATTCTACCACTATTACATACATCATCGCCCCTGCTGCAATACATAACATATAAGGCATTATACTTACAATAATATTTGTAAATAACAAAGTAATTAATGTTCCTAATAATTCAAATACAGCACTTATAAATCCATATAAGAAAGCTTTATTCTTACTATAACCTTTCTTTAATAAAGGAAATGATACAACACTACCTTCCGGAAAATTTTGTATAGCAATACCTATTGTTAGTGCATAAGCAGCAGTTAAACTTAATCCACCAGATAAATATGATGCAAAAGCAACACCTACTGCCATCCCTTCAGGAATATTATGTAACGTAATTGCTAGCATTATATTATCTATTTTCTTTTTTCTATCATCCATAACCTTATCTATTACATAAAAAATACCAACACCAATTACTAAACCTATTACTATTGGTATCATACTAACACTTTGTTCTATAGCTGGTATTATTAATGACCATATTAATGCTGCCATCATAACACCCGCAGCAAACCCATATATAATTATTTCTATCTTTTTATTTAACTCTTTCTTCATTATATAAACTAATAAAGAACCTATTATTGTTCCAATAAAGGGTATTAAAATACCTAAAATTACTTCCATAAAAAAACTCCTATCATTAATAGGATATTCTTTTATTTACATAATGTAACATAAAGATTAAGGATGTTTAAGAAAGCCATTATTTTTAGATAACCTTGGCTTTCTTAAACACATAATAACACCCCTATACATCCAAATGGAGAAATTGGACAAAAAAATAGTAGATTATTCATCTACTATATTATTATCTTTATCAAAATTAAGATTAATTACTTTTCTACTAGCTAAGAAATCACACATATGAACAAATTTTTGTTCAGGAGTCTTAGGTAGTGGCAATATAATATCACTATAATCACAAGTATTAAACTTACCCATATGACTTGCAATACATCCACACACAAACTCTATATCATCATTATTTAACTTAAGTTCACTTTTATTATTTCTAATAAACTCACAAGCAATTAATGGATGATCATGTAATGTCCATTTAGTTTCTTCAATACCTTTCTTAACACTATCATGTAATAATAGTGCCATAATAATTAAATCTTTAGTGTGTTGTGGAAACTTATAAATACCATACAACTCATAAGCCATTCTAACAGCAGCTTTAGTATGTCTAACTAATCCTCCATCACCTTGTGCAAATGCTGGATGATACTTACCAGTTGATGCTGCTGGAATAGTAAAAAAATAATCAGGTACTTTATCTATCATAATAGCTAATGATTCTTTTATATCTTCATCAACTATATAACTTAATTCTTTTTTAAATACATCTCTTTTCATATAATCACCTATTCTATTATATCATATTATTTTTTGTGTCTACTTACATCATATTTAAGAACAGTACCATCACTTTTCTTAACATCTTCTAAAATAGATAATACGTCTTCTTTTCTTAAATCATTCTGCCATACATCTTCAACACCTAATACAAAATCATCTTCTTTTTCATCTTCATTATGTATCATAAATTCTCTACTATTTTGAAAATATGTTTCTAATGCTTCTACTCTATTTAATTCTTGACCAATCACTAATAAATCATAATGTTTTAAGAAATAATAAAATACATCAATAGCTACTACACCTAATGTTAATAATATTTTAATTATTATATGTATATCAAAATTATACATAAAGAATAAACCTACTAAACTTAGTATTACTCCTCCAAATTTCTTAACACATACTTTAAAAGATTCAAAAGCTATTTCATCCATATATTTATCATAACATTCATAGAACTGTTTTTGTACTCTATATCTATAAAAATTCATATTATGTAACGAATATGGTCCCATAATCTCTTCATGGCCATCTGCATAAGTTAAAACTATTTTATTATCTTTCTTTCTTATATCAATAATATAAGTTGGTTCTTCATCATCATATAGAGTCATATTAACCATTGTAGTGTGAACTTTACCTAATTCTAATTCTTCATCAAATTCTTCTTGTTTTGCCATACCATCACACCCTTAATTAATTATTATATATTTTACTTATTTATTAATAAAAAAACAAGCCTTTAAGCTTGTTTAGTAAACTTCTTTGTTAAAGATATTCCTTTTTCTTCTTTAACACTAGGTGTTAAAGATAATAGATAATCATTTAATGCTTTAACATCATCAAATTGATCTATATTACCTAAATCAACTAAATACCAATCTTCATCTCTTCCATTATAGTCCTTAACTGGTATTTTAAATTGATCTTTATTCTCTAAATAAATTTTATATAATTCTACTTTCTTCTTAGCTAATAAATGTTTTCTTAAACCAACAAAGAATTCAATAAATCTTGGTACTTGTTGTAATATAATTAAACCTAAAAATATTATATTAAAGACATTAGCTCCATTCTTAACAATAGTACTAATATATAAACCATCTGCTACTAATAATAAACCAAGTATATAAGCTCTCATTGGTCCATTATTCCATATTCTTTTAACATATTCATCACCATATTCTTTCAAACTATTTTCCATTCTATATAGTTCTACTTGATAATTATGTATTGAAAAAGGACATGTTTCTTCTCTACCACTAGCATAAGTAACAGTATAAGTATATTCTTCATTTAATCTTAAATTAGTTATATAACTATCCTTATCTTCCTTCTTCAACGTTAAATCTATCATCAAACCACCCTAACTATTTTTCTTTTTCTTCTTTAATGTATAAGCATCAGTAAATGCCTTATCTAAATCTTTCTCCATTTCTTCTTTTATCATTTGATTACTATATGGCATTGTATACATTGCCATTTCTAAAACCGAACCAAATTGATCAATATTATTAATATCAATCATATACCATTTATCTTTTCTTCCAGTACCTGGATCAGTTACATTTAAACCTATATCTTCTTTATGTTGTAACATCACTTCAATTATTGCAGCTTTTTCAACATCTTTAGTCAATTCTTGTCTCTTATCTGCAACTTTATTTAAATTATAAATAACTATCATTGAACCAATAAAAACTAATATAATCTTTATTGCTAAATGAATATCAAATCCACAAGTAATAGCAATTCCCATCATCGATACAACTGATGCTATCACTCTTTTTTTCACTTCTTCATTAAACTGAGTATTTAAATCTCTTTCATAATCTTTTTTATATAACTGGAATTGTTCTTCCATTTTATAAATATAAACTTGATAATTATGGATAGAAAATTCATGTTCTTCTTCTCTTCCACTAGCATATATAACTTTAAAATTTTGAAATAACTCATCTATTTCTAATCTTACTATATAACTATCTTTATCTTTTGCGTACTTACTTAAATCTAACATAAATATTCCTCCTATGAAAAAAACTATTACTTAATTGTAATAGCTCCTTCAGTATCTTCTCTACTAAATCCTTTTCTAATTTCTTCTCTGAATTCAGGTACTTGTATAGGTATTGAAGATAAGAATAATTCAAATTCACTATTAAATTGATCTAAACTATTAAAATCTATAACATACCATTTTTCTTCTCTACCACTAACAGGATCTTTTACGTCTACAGCAAAATTTTCTCTATTAGCAATGTAAGCTTCTACAACAACTGTTTTCATAGCTTTTTGTTGTAATCATTGTTTAGCCATTCCTATTTTAGAAACATTATGTAATAAAGCTAAAATAGCAATAAATGCTAAAACTATCTTACCCCCAATAGCAAAATCCATATTACATGTAAAGAATATAGAAGCTATATCAACTAATGACCATAGCATAGCACTTTTCATCTCTTTTGTATACTCCATACCTATTTCATGTTTATAACATTTAGAATATCTATTAAATTGTTCTTCCATTCTATATAAATAAACTTGATAGTTATGAATTGAAAAATCAAATTCTTCTTCTCTACCAGATGCGTATATTACTTTAAACTTAGAAAAATCATCATTAATCTCAGTTCTTAAAATATAACTATCTTTATCTTCTGCATATTTACTTAAATCAACCATTTATAACACCCCTTTGTTAATAACGTACAATATTTTACTAAAAACACAAAAAAAAGCAAGTTTTACACTTACTTTTCAGATTTTAATACAGCTAAGAATGCTTCTTGTGGTACTTCAACTCTACCAATCATCTTCATTCTCTTCTTACCTTCTTTTTGTTTTTCTAACAATTTCTTCTTACGAGAAATATCTCCACCATAACATTTAGCTAATACATTCTTTCTCATTGCACTAATATTTTCACGCGCAATTACTTTACTTCCAATACTAGCTTGTAATGGAACTTGGAACATTTGTCTAGGTATTATCTCTCTTAGATTTTCAACAATCTTCTTACCTCTATTGTAAGCAAAATCTTTATGTACTATAACACTTAATGCATCTACAATATCTCCATTAATTAATATATCCATTTTAACTAAATCAGATTCTTTGTATCCACATATTTCATAATCAAAAGATGCATAACCCTTAGTAGTACTCTTTAATCTATCAAAGAAATCATATACTATTTCAGCTAATGGTATTTCATAATGAATATTAACTCTAGTAGGGTCTAAATAATCCATACCAATATAATCCCCACGCTTATCTTGGCATAATTCCATTATTACTCCAATAAACTCACTAGGAACAAATATATTAGTACTAATATATGGTTCCATTATTTTACTTATTCTAGCTCTATCAGGCATTTTAGTAGGACTATCTACTATAACCTTTTCACCATTAGTTAATTCCACTTCATATATAACAGATGGACTTGTAGCAATAACATCTAAATCAAATTCTCTTTCTAATCTAGTCATTATTATATCCATATGTAATAAACCTAAGAAACCAGTTCTAAAACCAAATCCTAATGCATCAGAAGTTTCTGGTTCAAAAGTTAAAGCTGCATCATTTAATTGTAATTTTTCTAATGCTTCTCTTAAATCAGGAAACTTATTTGGTTCTACAGGGAATATACCACTATATACCATTGGTTTCATTGGTTGATAACCAGGTAATGGTTCAGTTGCTTCTAATCTCTTAGTAGTTAAAGTATCACCAACTCTAACACTTCTAATATCTTTAATAGAAGCACTAATCCATCCAACTGTACCAGATACTAATTCATTCTTTAATTCTTCTTTAGGATGATTAACACCTATTTCAACTATATCGTATTCATCACCAGTAGCAATCATCTTCATAATATCTTTATTAGTAACCTTACCATCAAACACTCTTACAAGTGCTATAACACCTCTATAAGGATCAAAATGACTATCAAATACCAATGCTCTAGTTGGACCTTCATTATTAATTACTGGCGCTGGAATACGTTCTATAATAGCTTTAATTAAGTCTTCTACACCTTCTCCAGTCTTACCACTACACAAAATAACTTCTTCTTCCTTAAAACCTAATACATCATGTAACTCTTTTAATACCTTTGGTATATCAGCATTAGGTAAATCTATCTTATTAATAACTGGAATAATAACCAAATCACTACTCATAGCTAAATAAAGATTTGCTAACGTTTGAGCTTCAATACCTTGTGCAGCATCAACAACTAATATAGCCCCTTCACAAGCCGCCAAACTTCTAGATACTTCATAACTAAAGTCAACATGACCTGGAGTATCTATTAAATGTAATGTATATTCTTCATCATTATACTTATATCCTAATTGAACAGCATTTAACTTAATAGTAATACCACGTTCTCTTTCTAAATCCATACTATCAAGCATTTGTGCTTTCATATCATGTTTATCTACTCCACCAGTTATTTCCAATATTCTATCTGCTAAAGTACTCTTACCATGATCTATATGAGCAATTATCGAAAAATTTCTAATGTTTTCTTGTTTCATGTAAATCACCTAACACCGATTATAACATACTTTTCACTAATTTATGATATAATTATTTATATAATCAAGGAGGAACAAATGAAAGAATTTTTAAATGAAAAAGTAAATATTATCGTTTCAACTAAAAGTGGAAGTGGTGCTGCTACTGGAAGTATATATCATGCAGTAACAAATAATACTATAAATATTAGAGGTACATTAACATCTATCGAAGATAAATTTATAATTATAGAAAATGTTCAACTAACTGAACTACCTCAATTCAATAAAGATAATACATTAAGTAACGGAACAATGTGTTATAACTATAAAAAAACAGCTATCAATATCGATAGTATTATAACTATTTCCATCGTATAAAAAAGATAACATCAGTTATCTTTTTTTATTCTTAATTTTAACTCTTCTAAATTTTGAATAGATTTAGGTAAATAGAAAGTAACTTCATATCCACCCTTCTTCTTACTACATTTTCTAACAACGGTAAGTGGTGCTATACCATTAATAAAATTATTATATTCTTCATCATTTATTAACCTAACAGTTGGACCAGCAAAGTCCCCATCATCTTCACTATACGCTTCCATACTAACCATATCATAATATAAATGCTTAACTTCATCACCAACTGTTAAATGAACTATATTAACAGAATGTCCCTTAATTACATTATTAACTAATGCAACCATTAAATAATTACTTACATCAAATCCTAAAAAACTTAAACAATTTTGAAACAATGTACTATGTTCTAAACATAATGCTTGATTACCATTTCTTAAACAATTAATACTTGGTAGCTTACCATCTTCCAAACCAACAGAACTTTCATATATAATTTGTTCTCTATTATCTTCTTTATTAGTAAAAATATTAAAATCAAAATAATTAGATACATAATGAGCAGTATACGCAATTAATCCTACATCACTATAATCCTTAACTTCTCTTCTTAAATATTTAACATATTCTAAATAATCTATTCCTTCCATACAATAACCAATTCTATCAAAATCACTTGTCTTTATTTCTGTATTCTTAGATATAAATCCGTTTTGTATAACTGGTAATGTATACCTACTATCATCACTAGATATCTCAAGTTCAATAACTCTATCTCTTACATAATTAACTAAATCTTCATCACTTAAATTAAATATATTCTTAATTACATCACTCATTCCATTACCTCCCATACTTATAAATCTTATATCATAAATAATATTACAATACAAACAAAAAGAAGACTTATTAGTCTTCTTGATATTCACAAGCACTACACTTAATTACATTATTTTTAGTTACTAACATTTCTCCACAATCAGGACATTTTCTATCTACAGGTTGATCCCAATATGCAGTCTTACATTTAGGATAGTTATTACATCCATAGAATACTTTTCCACGTTTACTCTTCTTCTCAACTATCTTACCACTACATTTTGGACATCCACATATTTCCTTAACTTCAGTTTCTTCTTTTTTAATATACTTACAAGTTGGATAGTTAGAACAAGCAACAAATTCTCCATATCTACCTTTTCTAACTACAAGTGGACTTCCGCAATTAGGGCAATTTTCTCCAGTCTCTTCTGGAGCAACTTTTTCCATATTTTTAAATGCATCTTCTACTAATGGTTCAAACTTATTATAGAAATCTTTTAATACTTCTACATTATCTAATTTAGATTCTGCTATTTCATCTAAATCAGTTTCCATTTCTGCAGTATATTCTACATTTATAATATCACTAAATCCTTCTTGTAACTTATCAGTAGTTTCAATACCAATACTTGTTGGTACAAACTTCTTATCTTCTATAGTTACATATCCTCTATCTTTAATAGTTTCCATAATAGTAGCATACGTAGAAGGTCTACCTATTCCTAATTTTTCTAATTCTTTAATTAATGAACTTTCAGTAAATCTTGGTAATGGTTTAGTAAAATGTTGTTCAGGTATTATTTCTTCACTAGTTAATACATCTACACTTGTTAAATCAGGTAACTTAACATCTTCACTATTTTCATAATCCGCATATACTTTTAAATAACCATCAAAGATTAATAGAGATCCATTAGCTTTAAATTCATAATCATTATTTAATAATGTTACACTAGTTGCTAATACTTTAGCATTAGCCATTAAACTAGCAATACTTCTAGCATATATTAAAGAATACAATTTATATTCATCATTACTTAAATATTTTTTTAATGAAGCAGGAGTTCTATAAGGACTAGTTACTCTTATACCTTCATGAGCATCTTGTATATTATCATTTTTCTTTGGTTGCTTAACAGCACCAACATACTTATCCCCATAAGTTTCCTTAATATACTTAAATGCATCATTTATAAATACTGGACTTAATCTTTCACTATCTGTACGCATATAAGTAATTAAACCGACAGTTTCAGTACCAATATCTATACCTTCATATAACTTTTGTGCAATTCTCATTGTCTTACTTGAAGCAAAATTCAATTTATTAACTGCAACTTGTTGCAATGTACTAGTCTTAAATGGCATAACACCATTTTTATTTTTTTCTTTTTGATCTATATTAGCAATCTTAAATTGATCACTAAGTTTAGCCATTACATCATTAACTTCATCTTCATTATTTAATTCTAACTTTTCACCCTTATATTTTTCTAACTCAGCTTCCATATCATTAAACTTAGCAGTTATACTCCAATATTCTACCGGTACAAAGTTTTCAATTTCTCTTTCTCTATCAACAATTAGTTTTAAAGCCACACTTTGAACTCTACCAGCACTCTTACCACCTGTTTTAGATTGCATTAACTTACTTAATCTAAAACCAATAATTCTATCCAGTATTCTTCTAGTTTCTTGGCTCTTAACTAAATCCATATCAATATCTCTAGGATTGTTAATAGCATCTAATACTACATCTTTAGTAATTTCATTAAAAGTTACTCTTTGATAATCTTTTTCCAAAGATAAAGCTTCTTTTAAATGCCAACTAATAGCTTCCCCTTCACGGTCAGGGTCGGTTGCCAAATAAACTAAATCAGAATCTTTAACTAACTTTTTTAAATCAGTAATAACTTTTTTCTTACCCTTCATAGGAATATACGAAGGAGCAAAGTCGTTCTCAACATCTACTCCTAATCCAAACTTCCCACTAGTAGCTAAATCTCTAATATGTCCCATACTAGCAACTACTTTAAAGTCATTACCTAAATACTTTTCAATTGTCTTACTTTTACTTGGAGATTCCACTATAACTAATTTTTTCATGTAATTTTCCTTTCGTGTAAATATTATTCCTCTGGAACTATAGCATCAGCTTGTAACTCATCCAATCCCTTTTCTAAGTTTGCAAAATAATTTGTTTTAATAGCCAAATTAGACATTGAAATTCTTAATCTAATATCATTATTAATCTCTTTAATTTCTTCTGCAGTATAACTCTTATTAGATGCAAAATACGTTATATTACCAGTTGTTGCATTATAGAATGCATTTTCATCTTGCCATGAACCATTTGCAAATATAACTCTATTTTCATAATCTTTACTAAATATATCTTGTCCAACATATAATCTAGGATCATATTCTAAATCAAATAAGTTAGCTAATGTTGGAGTTAAATTTATAAATGAAGTATATTCACTATATTTAGTACCAGATACAGCTGAATTATATATAATAAATGGAGTTCTATCACTTTCCATATTTACAGTTACATCATAATCAAAATATTGATTTAATACACTATCAGGTAATCCATAAGGATAATGATCAGCATATAATACTATAACAGTATCATCTAACTTACCTTGTTCTTCTAATCCTTCTAATAATACACCAATAGCATCATCTAATACTTTTAACTTAGACATATATCTCTTTAATTGAATATCATATCCAGTATCAGCAAATAAATCTAAATATTTATCTCCATATTCACTTGATTGTCTATATGGTTGATGTGAAGTAACAGTTGTCACCCAAGTCATAAATTTATCTTCATCTTCAGTAATTGTCAAGACTTTTTCCATTAATTCTACATCACTAGGCCATTCTTGATATACATTACTATATGGAATGCCTAATTCCTTTACACCATAGAATTTATTACTTCCCATGTTAGGATGTATTATACTTCTATAGTAATAATAATCAGTATAATTATGAAAACTACTTGTACTATATCCCTTTTCATTAAATAAATTAAATATAGCTTCAGGATATACATTATCCTTATATTTATTAGCAGTACATAAATTATTAATACTAAATAATGATGTCATACCGCTAGTTTCATTATTACCAGTAGAACAACTATTACGTGGACTATAAGCATTATCCCAAGACCAACCTTCTTTATACATTTTACTTATGTTAGGATAATATCTTTCATCTAATACTATATTATTAACAGATTCCATCATTATTACTATTACATTCTTATCATTAAATATACCAGTATAATCATTCTTATCTGTTATTTCTCTACTATAAAAATAATTATGTAAATTCTTATAATCAGGATTAGTTTCTTTCTTAATTAACTCTTCCCAAACAGCATCTCCTTCAACATATCTAGTATAATCACTTATTACTTGTTCTTGTTTTTCATAAGTATCTAATTTTTGTGATGAATCAACACCTTCAAATGGCATTAAAGTTGTTTTAACATCCACAACTAAATATGAAGTAAATCCAAATTGTTGTATTGCTGTATCAGGCATATCTGGATTTAAGAAAGACTCTAAACTTGTTTTAATATCTGTATCACTTTGCATTATTGGTATAGTCATTGTGAAATAAAAACCTACTGCAAATAACACTGCAGTAAATACTGCACTTATCTTTTCACTAACTCTACCTCTTTTTTGTTTTCTTATTCTTTTTGCTGTATTCATTTCTTTTCTTTCTAAAGAATCGAATTTATCAGAAAAATCAATCATTTCATTTCTTTCATGAATATATATTCTATGTTCAAAGAAGAAATAAAATAATAATAAAATTCCACATGGTATTAACATTAACCAATATGTCCAATGGAAACATGCAATAAAGTCTCCAATATAATCTGTAATAGCCCCAGCTTGTGTACTATTACCTAATGACATAGTCCCCATCCAACTATAGAAACCAGCTTGTGCAATTGCATAAACACTTAAAGCTAATGTCGTAATAAAACTTAATATATTACCTGCTATTCTTCCAGTAAATGAATATAATGCTCCTAATATTAATGCAACTACATTAACTCCTAAAAAAGTTCTTAATAAAGCAAAATCTAATATTGGGAACTTAAGAACTATTCTAAATATTATTTCAACAACAAATAAAGTTAACATAATGCATAAATAATTCTTAAATGTCTTACTATATAATAACCTTATCATTTATCCTCCCTCATCTCTTCTAATACCTTCATAACAGGTTTGTAACTTAATCTATAATTATCTAATATACCTAATTTCTTAATATTATCTAAATGTAACTTAGTTGGATAACCTTTATGTTTAGCAAATCCATACTCAGGATATTCTTTATCTAATTCTATCATCATTCTATCCCTAGTTACTTTAGCTATAACTGAAGCAGCAGCAATACTTAACGATAATGCATCACCATGTATTATATCCGTATAAGGAATATCTATATTAGTTAACTTCATTGCATCACTTAAAACATGTTCTGGTTTAATATTTAAATTTTCTATAGCTAACTTCATAGCTAATCTACTAGCTTCTAATATATTAATTTCATCTATAGTTTTAGCATCAACAATACCAATACCTACACTAACAGCTTCTTCCATAAGAATATCAAAAAACTTATCCCTTTTCTTTTCAGTTAACTTCTTTGAATCATCTAAACCCTCTAAACTATATCCAACTGGTAATATAACTGCAGCAGCCACTACCGGACCAACTAAAGGACCTCTACCAACTTCATCAGTCCCCGCAATTAAATTAATACCTTGATCATATAATTCCTTTTCATATTTAAGCATATCACATTTTTCTACTTTTTCTTTCGCCATATCTATCAACTATCTCTCTATTTACACTCCAAGACATTATTTCATCTATATCCAAACTATCTAAAGATACTTTTTCAATATATGCAAATACTTCTTCACTACTACTAAAAATTTGATAAGGCTTATAATAAGGACCTCTTACAAATCTTTTAGCAAATTCACTATCTGAAGAATGCACAAGTAAATTCCAATTTATTTCTGGATACCCAGCATTACTTGCAAGCATATATCTACCATATAACTTCTTCAAACCAATTCTATAATCATTTGTTTTATTTATTAACTTTTTCTTTCTAAAAGTATTATCTTCATTTTCTAAACATCCCAATAATAAATATTTAGTAATTATATCTTTACTAGTATTTAATAAAGAAGGCATATTAGTTAATATTTGTACTATTTCTTCATTAGTTAACTCTACAGCATCCATAAATAACGTTAACTCAGTTAAATGTTCTTTTAAATAATCATGACTTCTACCTTCAACATGTCCTTCATGTCTACCATGTTCTAAATATTTTCTCATTGATATAAAAAATGCATTTCTTGTACTTTCACTAACAGTACTAAGATGTAATAATTCTTCAAAAAGCATACTTACTTCACTTGGCATTAATCATCAATCCTATCAAATGTTATATTCTTTATTCTTTCATTCTTAATATCTTCTAATATAGTCTTACTAACTCTATCATAATCTATTTCTCCCCCAGATATAACCGCACCTATTCTTCTACCAATAATTTCGTATACCTCTACCATATCAGCATTATCCATCTTATCTAAATTATATCTTTCTTTTAAAATATGTGGATAATATTTATCTAATTTATTTAATATATGAATAGCTACTTTATCTACTGGTAATATATCTCTAGGTATTGCACTTAAACTAGCTAAATTAAGCGCTCCTTCTTCATCATCTAATTTAGGCCATAAAATACCAGGACTATCTAATAATAAAATATTACTACTAGTTTTTAACCAAGATAAACTCTTAGTAACCCCAGGATTATTACCTATAGTAGCTACCTTCTTACCAGCCATTCTATTTATTAATGTTGACTTACCTACATTAGGTATTCCTATTACTAAAGCTCTAATTTCTTTCTTAGTTAATCCTTTATCTTCTCTTTTCTTTTGAATATCACTAGTTAATTCATTAGTAACATTAACAATTTCATTCACAGCATTATTTAATGTATTATCCACTAATATTACTGTATAACCTTTATTTTCATAATACTTCTTCCATTTCAAAGTAACATCCATATCACATAGATCTTTCTTAGTCATAATAAGTATTCTAGGTTTATTCTTTAATAATTCATCTATATCTTTAATCTTAGAAGATTTAGGCATTCTAGCATCTATAATTTCATAAACTACATCAATTAAATCATACTTTTCTTTAATCAATCTCTTAGTCTTTGCCATATGACCAGGATACCAGTT
>JBJEXV010000038.1:0-1948 GCA_051886175.1 Candidatus Coprovivens sp.
TATATCATTTTTTGACAAAAAATCGTCCCTCTACCCAGAAGGACGATTTCTTATTTTCCTGTTACAGCTCACCGCAACTTGGCAAAAAGACGAAACTATTGTACTGCTTTCACCTAAATTACAAATCAAAAAGATTCTTTTGAAAAGAATCTGAAATTCTTTTATGCGCAGTTTTAACACACAGAGGATCTATGTCAATGCCAATATAATGTCTTCCCAATTGATGTGCCGCTACGCAAGTAGTTCCGGACCCCATAAATGGATCTAGCACAATTTGTCCTTCCAAAGTCACTAAAGATATTAATAATTTCATCAGACTTAGCGGTTTTTGTGCTATATGTTCTCCATGATCAGTCCTATTTATTTTCACCTTTAAAATATTGGAATACGTATATTTCGCATCATTTATATCATTATAAGTTCCTAAAGCATATTCATTCCATGCTCCCACTTCATAACATAATACATTATCCGCAATTGTTCCCCCTGTTTTATATGGTTTTTGAAACCACAAAATAGGTTCAAAGAGTGGTCTTAAATTAGCAACACGCCAACCTGCCCACTTTTCACTGTTGGTTTTATCTTGCCGACGTGTATATATTGCTGATAACCTTTGTGCTCTATGTGGAGCACTATCCTTTTCCCATGACAGCATATCTTTGAATGTAAAACCAGCATCCTCCATTGCAACAATGCATCTATGTGCAAATCTTCTTCCCGCAAAAATAAAGCAACTACTACCTGGTTTTAAAACCTTTAACCAATCATGTGCCCAAGAAGTACACCACTCTTGATATTCTAAAGGAATATTTTTATCAGCTTGACTCCATCCATTAAGAGGCTTTCCTCTGCGTTTAAACAATTTTCCAGCTTCAACCTGTGCATTAGAAGCTCCTCCATATGCTGTATTTGTATTATGATGAAGCACATCCCATTCGTCATATCCAATGCCATATGGTATATCTGAAATTATCGCATGTACTGAATTTTCAGGAATAGTCTTTACTATCTCAATTGAATTTCCTAGAATAAGCTCATCTTTCATAAATGTAATCCTTCAGCATACGCAGTAATCTGTTTGATTTTTTCATGAATCTTTCTTGTTTTAATCAACTCGTCAATAGCTTCTTCTCTTGAATATTTATTTATTCGTTCTAATTCTTGCTGCCAAAACATAGTTTCTTTGCTCCCACGCTTATTAATAGTAGAAATTTGTGTTTGAAGTAAAGATTCTAATTTTGATTCAGATAAATTAGTAGACTGTAGTAATACTTTATTAAATCGTTCAATAAATCGTTTTTTTCTATCAGAAGCAAGTATCTCATGAGAATAAGCATCACTAAAATTCCATAATACCGCTAAATTTAAATTTTCAGACTCTTTTATTCCATGTTCAATCAAAAAAATCAAATGCTCCCAACTTATCAAACATACGTTATTATCCACCGCTTGTGCATAAATCTGACTTTGTCTAGTTGGATACTGAAAATATGGAGAACACAAAACCGCATATTCCGAATCTTTTCTCCATTCTGAAAGCGACACTACTTTAAAATCTTTTTGATTTTTTGCTGTTCTACTCATCCTAAACGCCTTAGCATCCGCAACTAACGTATATCCAAAAAGTGGCGATCTGGCAATAATATCTGCTGAATCCGCTCTTTCTTTTAATACTGTTGAAATCAAACCAACTTCCCTAAAGGCACGTGCAAGAACTGCATCCGATGCTTTTGAGAACAATTTCTCTACAGTTGAATCAGGGATAATAGATTCAGGAATTATTCCTATATGTTGTAATACATCATAAAAATCTTTATCTAAATCAATATACTTTTCTATTTGTTTAGATGCTTCATTAAAATCATCCACAGTACGACCAACATCTTCAATTTTTTTAAGGCAATACCGCACAGAAAGAAGAGCCAGATACTGCCAAATATGATATAAT
>JBJEXV010000039.1:0-7340 GCA_051886175.1 Candidatus Coprovivens sp.
AGGAGAATAGTTATGAAATATGCTCAAATTCGAGAAATGGATGTAACTAATGGTAGTGGTATAGGGGTAGCCTTGTTTACACAGGGTTGCCCATACCATTGTAAGAATTGTTTTAATCCAGAGACTTGGGATTTTGATAAAGGTATAGACTGGACAAAAGAAACTGAAAATAATATAATAGAACTACTAAAACCAGAATATATTACACGATTATCTATATTAGGCGGGGAGCCACTTATAGAACGTAATATAGCGCCCCTAACAGCACTTTTAAAGAGAGTTAAGGGTATTTATCCAGATAAACAAGTTTGGCTTTATACGGGCGGTGATTTTGAGGTTTTAGAAGGATTATATGAAGAAATATTTCAGTATATAGATATTCTTATTGATGGAAGATATATAGATGATTTAAGAGATTATAAATTAAAATGGAGAGGCTCATCAAATCAAAGAATAATTGATGTGCAAGCAAGTTTAAAATCTGGTGGCGTCATATTTTCACCAGAAAATACTGTAAAATGATAATTACTGGTGAAAATCAGTGATTAATAGAAAGAAAGGAAAGATAAAAATGAAAGAAAAAATTACAGATGAATATGGAAAATTTGAGACTATTGCGGAAGGATTAAACAACCAATTATGCACTTTATTACTAACTGATATTGTAGCGTCATTAGTAAATGTTTACAAAGACGACAAAGGAGAAATAGTAAAAGATTATAGCGAATTTGATACATTAGTAAATAATGTTAAAGAATTACTAGATAGTGTACAAAGTATACCAAGTATTAATATTAGACAAGCAACTAAAGATAATCTTGAACAAATAAATAGAATGTATGATGAATGCAGATATTCTATGAGAACACTTCAATGGATTAAAGAGGATTTATTAAAGGAGGATAATAAAGATGCGTAAATTTGAAGTTATTAGTAATACACAATGGAAAAAAGATATTGAAGAAGAATATATGACTCAATGTGGTTGTGATAATGCAGTAAAACCTCGTAGAGGAACAAAACATAGTGCTGGATATGACTTTATTAGCCCAGTAGAAATTATTATTCCTGCACAAGGAATGGCTAAAATACCAACTGGTATTAAAGTAGCAATGGAGGATGATGAAATATTATCTATTTATCCTAGAAGTAGTATTGGTTTTAAAACTGGTATTCGTTTAGCTAATACTGTTGGAATTGTTGATAGTGATTACTATAATAATAGCGATAATGAAGGACACATCTTTATTAAATTTTATAATCCAACAGATAAAAATTACTCAATTAATGTGGGTGACAAAATTGCACAAGGGATTTTTACTAAATATTTAATTGTTGATGATGAAGAAGAAATCTCAACAGAACGCGCTGGAGGTTTAGGAAGTACTGGAAAATAATATTGACCAAATATCAAAAATGTGATACAATGTAAAAAAGGAGGAAATGACAAATGGAACAAATTTTACAATTAGGTTTGCTAGTATTATTAATTTTAGTAGCATTATTATTATTAATATCAGGTGTGTCTAGTATTATTTATCAATACAAATCTCGTAAAGCTAATAAAAAACTTAATAGTTTATTAGAAGAATTATGTACTGATATTATTGAAGAAATAGTCAAAGAAGCAGAAGAAAAATCTGAAGAAGAAACACAACCAGCTGTTGATTATAATTCAATGACTATTAATGAACTAAAAGATATAGCAAAATCTCGTAATATTAAAGGATATTACAGAATGAAAAAAGATGAACTTGTTAAAGTTCTAAATAAATAGTTGAACAACAGAAGATGTGCTTGCTATGATTACTCAACTTAGAAGGAGACAGATTTATGATTATAGCAATATTATTATTTATATTACTGTTCTCTATATGGTGCTGTTGCAAGGCATCAGATAGAGCAGACAGGTGGGCTAATTACAAATAGAGGATGAACAATCCTCTTTTTTTTACGTTTTACTATTGACATTATAAGGTGGATATGATACAATATAAACAGAAAGGCAAAGGAGGAAATAATATGTCAATTAAATCTGTGAAAAGAGATATTAAATATTGGTTTCAAAGAAGAATTAGGGGATGGTCTGATGATGAAACTTGGAATTTAGATTGGGAATTTTTTAGATGGGTTAATAGTCGTTTTAAGCAATATAGAAAAGATGCTAGTGATATTGTAGATTTAGAATTTTATAAATTCAAATATAAAGGAAAAGAATATACACAACTAGAGTTAATTAATAGAATAATAAAATTAACAAATAAGTTAATAGACGAAGATTATTTTATGGGTAAACTAGAAGAGGCCGAAGAAATAGAAAAAACAAAAGATGAAGTATTTGATATATTCAAATTAATATTCTTTTCAATGTGGTGGTAGAATGAAACAATGTCAAATGTGTGGTGGTGATAATACAACAACAGGTAAATATTGTAACACCTGCTATAGTTATCTCAGAAAACATCCAGAAGGCGAATATCCACTACCTCCAAAAGGAGTAATACACTACGCATCTAATGGAGACCCTATATGTCACATCTGTGGCCAAGCCCATCGTAAATTAGGCAATCATATAAGATTTAAACATAATATGACACAGAACGAATATCGCGATATGTTTCAACTATATCATAATACAAGGTTATCAAATTATGAATATATTGAAAATATGTCACAAATTAATAACAAATATAAAGATGTGGTTGTAAAAGAGAATTTAATTAAGTGTGGAGTAAAAACAAGAATTACCCACGAAAATGGACTTGCAGGACGCAAATTCCAGCACAAAGTATCTAAAAGAATACTAGAGAACGTATAAATAAAAACACCTCTCAAATTGGCTAAAAATAGCTTTAAATGAGGTGTTTTAAAATACAAAAAAAAAGAGCACCGATACTGCTAGTGCTCTGACAAATTTATTTCAACTGAAAACCCTCAAGACAATACTAAAAGATTATTAATACCCTTTAAAACTAAATTTTCGGTTGAAAAATTTATATGATTAATAGCGCTGTCTAAGAGAAAAGTTACAATACAAAATCAACCTTAGTTATAGTGCTTTAATCAAAAGAAATTGATATAAGGGCTAATGAAGGTTTTATAATCGCTACTCCAAACCTACACCCTTATAAGTTTGTAATTAAGGTTTAACATAGCTTTGAGCCTATTAGAGAATTTTCAACCAATCACTAACAAAGACATTAGAACTATTAACAAAAGCAAATGTTTTTCTTAATTACATATTAAGTATACCATATCATATACTTAATGTCAATAGTTTTTTTTGAAAAAATAAATAAAATGGTACAGGAGGTAGGACTTGAACCCACAACCGCACGGATATAAGCCGTGAACTCTAACCATTGAGTTACTCCTGTATAAGAATAACAGCCTATTTCTTTATAACTAACCAAAATTTTAAGTCAGGAATATCCGCGGCGTATTTTTATCCCGCACTATTTTGTAAGAAATCAGCTTAGTAAAGAGCTGCGTTTACTATTTTTTTTTATATACATACTCATCTTATGTTTATGTGTTAGATGATAAAGGTAAACGACTTATTCTTTTTTCTTTATACTGTCAGAATTTAATTTTAATGATTATAAACCAATCACTCTAATCATTATATTTGGAGCACCTAATAGGATTTGAACCTATGCTCAGGGAGTTGCAGTCCCGTGCCTTACCACTTGGCTATAGGTGCATATGGTTGCGGAGACGGGATTTGAACCCGTGACATCTAGGTTATGAGCCTAGTGAGCTACCAGACTGCTCTACTCCGCGATATATAAACGCGCCTCTCTCGAGCGAAGCGCAGAAAACTAAGGCGTTAACATAAAAGCCGTCGACAACTTATTACATCAACCCCTATGCAAAAGATAATTCTTTTTCCTAGTTAACCAACCGAAAACCTACCTTACTCGGTCGGACTTTGCCTAACCCATAATGGAACTGTTAGACGTTCCAACTCCCCACTTATTAACGTACAAGTTTTGAACATAAACGGTTATTCCACATTTTTAAGTTCTTCCTTTGATAACTAAACGAACCCATAGCCCCTAGCACGATGCCCCGACCACATTACTACTTGTCGTACCAACTTCCAGTACCTATTTAAACAAGCCCCATTTGCAATCCAATGCAGCGTCGTTCACTTCCTTATCGCATCCTGTTTTACAGGGAGACCTTCCTCTCCACAAAGCTCTAGCAGTGCCCTCTACCTGACCTTTTGGCGGGCTATGATAATATATTAAGTGCTTTCTGATAATCGTAAATTGTAAAACCTAGTTGACAATCACAACGAACTAATAAAGGTAATAAATGACACATATCAGAGTCATCATCTATAATTACAAATTTACCTTTAAAATTATTATCATCAATCCATTTTTGTATTTCTAAACCACGTTGTTGATATAATCTAGGTGTCATACCAATTACCTTTATCTCTGGGTTAAATCCAGATTTTGTAATTAATGTTTGAAGTTGTTCTAATGTCATACCAATACGCCACGTACTAGAAACAACTATATCGTATGGCACTTTAGAATATAATTCATTAAGCCATCCTATAGCCTGTTTATTATTAAGCTCGTCACGTCCATATTTGTGAATATTATATGACCAAGAACCATCTTTATCTTTTTCCCAGTATATTGTTTCAACAACACCATCAAAATCTAAAAATACTATAGGTTTCATTCTATCATACAACACCTTTCATTTTTAAATGGCTGCCAGGGCAAGACTCGAACTTGCGCATCGTAGAGTCAAAGTCTACTGTGTTACCACTTCACCACCTGGCAATGTATTCTCCCAAGGCTTCAAAAGTTTCTTGGGATAGGACTTATATATAAGGCTTTACAAAGTAGTGCACTACCTCAAGTTTCTTATAATGCCACTAGAAAAGGGGTAAAAAATGAAATTTAGAATATAATAAAGTGGTGCGCCATCTAAGAGTCGAACTTAGCACCTTTCGCGTATCAGACGAATGCTCTAACCAAATGAGCTAATGGCGCATTAGAGGGTATTAATTACCCTTATTGTTTTCAATACCATCCCATTGTTCTATGATTTTAGAAGCAAATAATGACTCTTTTCCAGTCCATCCATAAAGGACTGCTCCTCTATATGTATATTCTGGAATTAATACATTATTATATCCTGCTGTTTGAACACAAAATACATTTACTTTAGGATTTACTGTATTTCTATATTTATCAATTAATTTCATTACGTCAATGTAACTGTTTTTACAAACAAAACTTTCACCATCAATTAAATAACTACGACCAATTCCATATAATCCACCGTGACCAGCTTGCATATCGGAATAGATAAAGATATTATCATAGTGTTCGTGGTTTTTTATTGCTTGTTCAAAGAATAACCAAATACCATTTTCAGTACTTCCTCCAACATCACTATATCTATTATTAGAAATGTCTTTTGCTTGTTGTAGGGCACCATTACGTTTAGAAATAGGTATAATTGATAACTTATCACCAAATTTTCCTACATAACCTTCATCACTACACATAGCAGTAATCACAGAACTTAAGTTATCAATATTAGCAACGGTCATTGTACCATATTCACTATTAAATGTGCCCCAAGCACTACCTGAATTATCTGATAAACACATTGTTTTACCTTTTAATTTAGGCATATTATCTATACTAATATCAATACATTCTTCAAGAGCATCTATAATTAATGGTCTGAATTTAACTTCTTGATTATCTTTTATTTGTTTTAGTGCTGAATAATATCTGAATGGGAATTGTTTGCCATTCTTAACACCAGCTTTTAATTGATTTAATATATCAACAGCTGTTTCTTTATCATCATCGGTTAATTCTTTAAAAATATTTCTTAAATTTCTCAATAAAGCCATATGAGGCATTTTGATAGTATTTATAATTTCTTTAAATAACATTCCTTGTGAACGTAAATTTTCCCAGGTTTTATCTTCATCTTTGACTTCTATTGTACCAGTGCTCATTAATTCATTTACTAAATTATTATTTGCGTGACACACCCTAATAGTATTAATTAAACCAACTTCTGAGTTTTTATATTTAGCCATCTCATAACGAGACATTTTTTCAATTCTATCACACCAAGAACGTTTTAACACTGAAGGAATTTTTGATTTAGAACCATAATTATATAAATAGAACGCTAATTGAGAAGATGGTTCATCTGCTCTGCGCATAACCTCTATATTAATTTCTCTAAATAATCCTGGGTATTCCTCTGAAAAGCTTGCTCTTGCTGGATGAACAGATGCTAATACCATAATTACTTGAGGGTTTAATCTCATATAATAATCATAACGCAATTCTTTAGCCCATTCTATAGTCGCTTTAAAGTCATAGTCTAAGGCTTTATTAATAGCACTAATCATAAGTTCTGATGCTGTAGTTTTTTCTGGAATATCAAACAAAGCATATTTTGCAACACAAGCGTCAACTCTATATCTGTCACCATCTTTCATACCAGAATTTCTGTAATATTGTGGTTCTGCGAATATAGAAGATGCAGAAATCATTTTTAGTGTATCTAATGGGTTTAATTCATAAGAAACTCCACCCATAAAGTTTACCACTGGTTTTTTAATTTCTACTTCTCTGTTTGTTTTTACAACTTTACTAATTTTACTCATTTTTTATCACCTTTTTTACCTTTCGCTCCACCTAAGTGGGTATAAAATAAAAACATTCTTGAGAATAACACAAAGACTGCGGTCAAAAGACCAAATCAAATGCTCAACTAATCGAAATTAATAGAGCCTTAAAGTACACCATAAGTACTAAATTTACCTTTTTCATTGTTAATCGAAGTAAGTCTTCATCTGCTTCAAGAATGTGTTATTTTTTTTATTAAAACTCTGAGAATAATATAAAAACTATTTTCCTAATTCCTGTAATCGAAGTAAGTTTTTACTCTGCGTCAGAGGTTTAAACATATTAAGACTTTTGAGAATAGATTATAGGGTTTCTATTACGTTGCTCTACCGCTGAGCTACTGCTCTAAACAGAACAGGTTGGACTCGAACCAACGACCTACGGCTTACAATGCGAAGTAACCCTAAGTACTGCTTCAAAAGTTTTCTAAGATAATCTTCCTCTTCTTATCTTATGTCTGTATTATATCAAATAAATGATTAAATGTCAATATATATTCTGAGAAATTTGAATAAAGTTTTAAAAAATCAATTCCAAGGGATTTGAACCCTCAAATGCTTGCTCCTAAAACAAGTGTGTTTACCTTTTCACCAAAAATCGAAGTAACCCTATTCGACTGCTTCAGAATATTTATTATTAAATTAATGGCGC
>JBJEXV010000039.1:7440-18861 GCA_051886175.1 Candidatus Coprovivens sp.
ATTAAATGGTCGGAGAAATTGGATTTTCACCAATAAGGTAGTTATTCCCACGTTTCCTCTCCTATGTGTAACTATATTATATAATCCAATAACATAAGACGAGTTGTCGTATTACCTACACCCTGCCTCCAGGGTCACGCTAGATGTTACGTGAATATTCTCCGATAAAGTTAGTTAGATTTATTTAATTATTATATAATTTTTTCTATTGTTTTTCCTGTTTCTCTATCCATTAAATATGCACCTTGATAATAGTCGCTTTCGTAAAACATCTCACCATAAACTTCATCATCAATACTAACGCATTCTTCTAATGTTATAATTTCTATTGGTTTTCCTTCTGTTTTTGGATTTTTTACAATTAATTGCGTACCACTTATGACACAACCTCTCTCTAGTTCTCTTTCATAGTTTCTAATTATTACTTCGTCATCATCAAAATAACGCACATTTCCATCTTTATCTATTGTTTTTATTATCATTCCTAATTCCTTCTTTCCTATCTAATTCTACCTATCTATCTAACTAACTAAATGGTGCAGGATGAGAGACTCGGACTCCCGACCCCTTGCTTGTAAGGCAAGTACTCTAACCAACTGAGCTAATCCTGCAAATGGTGTCAGGTAGGATAATAGACGTCTTCCTGTTTTTACTTCACGCTACTAGCTAGCTTTCACGTTTTTCAATGTTTTTATTTACCCGACATATATGGTGCGCCCTCTAGGTAATGCTCCTAGCCAGCTCTCGCAACAGTTTTACAGACTGCCCTGTGTCTTTAACAGAATACGGACGCAATTATGGAGCGGAAGACGGGGCTTGAACCCGCAACAGCCAGCTTGGAAGGCTGGAACTCTACCAGTTGAGCTACTTCCGCATTTTATTGGTGACCTCTGCGGGATTTGAACCCACGATACTACCGTGAAAGGGTAGTGACTTAACCAGACTTGTCGAAGAGGCCATTATTCTATTATTATAGAATTTTCTTTTAGGTATTGTATCATTTTTTCTAATATAATATTATAGAAGTCTTTACCCATACACTCTGTTGTAACTTCAAATGATTTAGTTTCATCCTTATAATAACTATTTTCATATAGGTCATTTTTATTAGAGTAAATATCTAATTCTCCAAATCCAGGTGTTCCGTGCCATAAACATTTAATATGACCATCTCTAATAATAATACCGTCAACTTCTACATCTGTTTTTGTTGCCATAACAACTCTCCTTAAAAATGGCGTCCGCTAGAGGGCTCGAACCTCTGCGACGAATAATCGTCCTAAGAGTTTAGCAAACTCTCCTCTTCACCAACTTGAGTAAGCGGACATTAAATGGTGGAGCGTGTGGGAGTCGAACCCACGACCTCTACCTTGCAAGGGTAGCGTTCTCCCAACTGAACTAACGCCCCATTTGGTGCTCCTGAATGGACTTGAACCATCACGGGATTACTCCCAACGGATTTTAAGTCCGTTGCGTCTACCTATTCCGCCACAAGAGCAAATGGTCGGGAATGCAGGACTTGAACCTACGGCCTCTAGTTCCCAAAACTAGCGTTCTACCAAACTGAACTAATTCCCGATTGGAGCGGGTACGCGGACTCACGCGCCGTCACCCCGCATATATGGTGCCGAAAGTAGGATTTGAACCCACGACCCATCGCTTACAAGGCGATTGCTCTGGCCAACTGAGCTATTTCGGCATTAAAATAGGATAAATCGTATAGATGAAGGTACGTACAGCATCACTATCGGCTTTTGATTTTTATCTATATTAATATTATAGGATTAGTCGGCACCTGGGGACAATCTGTTGTCCGCCCTTAATATAGAACCTATATAAAATCTTTATGGTGGACAGAGGTGGGATTGAACCACCGACACCAGGATTTTCAGTCCTGTGCTCTACCAACTGAGCTACCTATCCAGGAAAGAAGAATTAATTATTCTACAACGTCATAAATACTTTGTTTTAATTCCTCGATTGCTTTTGTTAGGTCATCAACTAATTCTTGATGAATTTCTGCATATTTTTGACCCTTTTTAACTTCGGCACGTATTTCGTTACGAATTTCAACTAACATAGCACGTCTAGCTCTTTTGTAACTAATTTTAGCACCTATTTCAGCATCAAAAGTATCTAATGGTGAACATTTAGCAACTCCTACAAATTTTAATGATGGATTATCAACACCAAGTAATAATGTAGTAACAGTTCCTCTTTTTTCATCAATTATAACTTTTTTGTCTGTTTTTGGCAATCTAATTTTCATAATTAATTCCTCCTTTTTTACAAAACTAATGGCGGTTCGTACGAGATTTGAACTCGTGATTTCCTGCGTGACAGGCAGGCGTCATAGGCCACTAGACCAACGAACCAACTGGCAGGGGTATTAGGATTTGAACCCAAACTTGCGGTTTTGGAGACCGACGTGCTACCGTTAACACTATACCCCTAAAAAGCAATAGGATATAATATCGTATCAATATATCTAGTTTTAATTAATACAATTCAGGATTATTTCTGTGTCGCATTTGTATAACCCATACCCTATTGAACACACGCATCTACTGACTAGAACAGGCGACTGCGTAGAATAGGCGACTTACAAGTTCTTCGTTTACACTTCTCTATGCGCCTCTCTATGATGATAAATGTATTATATCATAAAAAGTTAAAAATGTCAAGTTGTTTTTCGATTTTTTCTTCTTTTTCATCATCTAAAAGCCCTAATTTATACTCTGTATAGATATTTATCGCTTCTAAGGTCTTAATTGCATTATCTATCGATGTTATTCCGTTGTTCTTTAATACTTCTAAAAACTTAATTAAACCATCACATCTTTCTTGCGTAGAGTACCAAGGTAATTCAAATTGCATATTTTCTACATATTCTCTAACATTTTTAGTTTGTTTGCCTACTACATTTAAACAACTCATACAAGCATATTTGCCACTATCTAATTGGACATTAGTAATGTCGCCACATTGTATACAATCTCCTAATTTAACAGAAATCCTCATCTTCTAATGCCTCCTTATTTATTTTATCTAACGCCTTCATACATTTATTATACATTTCAATCATAGCATTTTGTGACCATTTGCTATTCATCGTACATCCACGACCAAGATATTTATACCAACTTATTTCTATATCACCACATTTAAAATTATAAGGTTGATTTATATCTTCATTCCAATTATATGCGTGGACTTCAAAAGTATCACACACAAAATCGTTTCCTGTATTTTCAAATGGGTTGTCATATTCTTTTTGTTTAGAGTTCCACATCACTATGTCTAATTTTCTTGCAATATCTCTCAATAAAGCCACTACATAATCAGGGCAATCATAATGATGTATAATATTAGGTGAGAAACACATTTGTCCTAATTCAACATTACTTGGTATTTTCCCTTCAAACACTTCCATTATATTTGTCCTCTTTTCTTTTTTAGTTTTTCAAATTTATCATATATTGTTTTTCGCATTTTAACATTATAATATATTCCACCGTCTGCGAATACGATAATATACTTTCCTTTTTCTTTAACGAATATATCTAAAACATCATTAAGGTCTATATAAACCTTTTCTCCATCAGCTGTTTCTATTAGTTCTAATTTAATAGATACCATAATTATCCTCTAACTCTTTAAGCGTTAATGGTGTTTTGTTGATGATTACAACCATACATTCTTCGCCTTCGCAATTTTGATATAAATTATTTTGTAGTTTGTTAGTATATTCATTATTATCATCTTCCCAATGCACACTAATATAATCATTTGTATCATCGTCATATATTAAATCTATATGAGTTATGTCTCTATATTTTAATCTTTCTTCTAGTGTATCGTCATTTCTAAAATCGCCAAAACCACTTTTTTGTTGTAGTCCTTTTTGATTAATTACTAACATAAATTGGTCACAAAATATTTCGTCATAAATTTCACCATTTCTATATTGAAAGCAATTAATACCAATATTGTTATATATCCTGTCTAAGGTGCACATATAAATCATATCTGGTGTCAAAGTGCACGACTCACAATTTTCAAAAACTATGTCTAACTGTTTAATTTTTCTATCTTTATTTACCATTCTACAACCTCCTTAGCATTTTCGTTTCTTCCCCATAAATCAGCCTCGTGTAATAATTCCAACATATAATATAAATCATCATCGTTAAATAATTCTTTTATCGGTGTCATATCTTCTCTGCGATACCATTCCATATGATTTAATATTAAAGCTGCTGTTTGATAGTGTCTATCACACAATCTAACTCTGTTTAATTCATCTATTAAATTTTGTTTTCTTATATGACATAAATATAAATATGTTGATACTTTATCGTGACCATAGTATACATAATGACCCTTTTTATCATTAAATGATTTTGTATATAATTTTCCAAAATCGTGGTATCTAGCTGCTTGTCGTAAAATTTCAGCGTCGTTGCGTAATTTTAATGTTTCTCCTAAATTTTCAGCCTTTTTAGTAACTGCTTTGATATGTTCTTCTAGTGTTTCATAATGGTGTGGGTTGTTTTGGTTATAACCAGAACATTCTTTAATAAGAAAGTTGTAATCATAAACATCATTATACATTCCACCATCGATTAGATAAATATTATCAAATTCTTCATAATACATTGGTGGTTCTATACTTTGTATCATCTGCACTAATTTGTCCCAAGGAAGTTGTCTTTCTGCTCTAGTTATATTTCTCTCTAAAATAATATTAATTGGAGTACAACATAAATAGGCGTCTACTTGAGCATCAAGCTTATGGGCTTCGTTTATAATACCACTTCTTCTCTTTTTGTTGAGATTTGTGGCGTCATAAATAACATCTTTGCCCTCTTTTAGGGCGTTTAATGTTCTTTTTTTCATAGTTTCAAACACAACATCATTATGCGTTTGGTCTTCAAAACCGTATAACTCAACTCTAATGTCATCGCTTGACAAATAAACTGAATTATTTGTTAATAAGTATTTTTTAGCATAATTTGATTTACCACTTCCAGGTATACCAATTATAATATTAAGTGTTGCCATAATACCCTCTCCTATCTTTATAATTATTATAACAAAAAAAACGTATTAAGTCAATACGCTTTTAATCAAAATCTTCAAATAAATTTAATTCTCTATGATTATCAAGATTTTCTGTACATCTAGGACATAAACAATCGTTAAAATATGGTTTTAGTGGTCTACCACAACAGTCACAATAATTACCAGCATTAAATTCTCCACACATCATTTTAGAAAACCTTTCTAATTGATTTCCCTGAACGACAGCGCCATTATCTTGACTAATATAATAATCGTCTGTTAGCACTCCGAACCTATCGTGTTCGTGTAATCCAGGAGGTACTGGTATAGAATAATTATTAAAGGCACTAAACATATTTATTGGGATAGCACCTCTATAATTATCTTTGGCTTTTAACCGAAAGTCCCTATTTAACGTTAAATCTACATTATCTTTCATTCTTTTTAAATAGACCTACAATTTTTTGCATTATTGATTTTTTAGGCTTAGATAATGAAATAAATTCTGCATCATTGAGACGTCTAAAATTGTCGTCTAAACGCATTAATTCTGCTTTAATCTCTTCGTCATTAATAGGGGTTCCAAATTTTTGTAATTTTTCTTTTCCTACTTCTCTTAAGAATTTATCCATAGTAAGGTCACAGTATTCGTCTTCCCAATCTCCTAGAAAATAAAACTTATCATTTAATATATTACCACTATTACGACCTTTTCCTCTAGCTGTTTGAAAAGTACCAAATAATATAGGGTCTTTGTCTCTTCTTTCTTTAGACACTTGTTTCTCTACTTTGCCAGTATAATCAGTAAAAACTACATACATCTTGTCAAAAATATTTTTTGTTTTTGCGATAATATCAACTATATCATCTGGAATATCTCTAGGGTAATTTTCTAGGTCTATAATTTTTACAGTGTTTTTAGCAACATTATCGATATAATCTTCAATAACATCTCTGTATACAAAAGAATTAATCCCTAATTTTACTATTTCTCTTTCTTTAGACACACAGTCAACTAAAAATCTTAATTTTTCAATTACTCTTTTTTGACCTGTGATTTTATACTTATCAACCTGATTTAGACAACCATTATAAAAATCAATTAAATCTTGGTCATCTGTGGTTTGTAAGTTCTTCTTTAAATAATCAAAATATTCTCTTTCACTAAGAATTTCATCTTTTTCTTTCATTTTATTTACCTTCCTTTTTTAGTAACTCCAATAGAAATGTATTTCTATCAACAGTTTTATGATGTAATACTGCCATATTAAATGCTTTCGTTTGGGTTATCAAGTAGCACATTTTCTTTGCTCTAGTGATAGCTGTGTATAGCCATTCATTTGAAAGCAAAATATATGATGAGTTATCAAAACCAACTATAACAGTTTTAAACTGAGAACCTTGACTAGAATGACAAGTAATAGCATACGCCAATTCTAAACCTCCATAATAATCAGAGTTAATTACTATTTCTCCTTCGTCATAAAAATCAACTACAACATAATTATCAGATATTTCTGTAACTATACCCATACTTCCATTATAAATACTAGTCTGCTCACCATCTGGTGTTTCTACATCATAATGGTTTTCTCGATTAATTATTTTATCACCAATTCGTATAACCTGTCCATACTTAATATGTATTTCTTTATCATAATGTGAATATTTAGGGTTAATTTTTTCTTGTATAATCTGATTTATTTTTTCTCTTGCTAATTCTACCCTCTGATTTTGAGCAACTATTATTTGTACGTCTTTTAAATTATAATCTTTTTTATATTCACACATAAAAGTATCTATAACCTCATCTAATAGATTATCTTTTTCTTGTTTAGAGTAAATACTAAGGTCTTGTAATGCCCCATATACTTTTTCTCCCTCACAATCATTAGATAGTAAAAATTCTTTTCTTCTAATAGCCTGAGATTTAGTGATAATAGCACTTTTTTCCGCTTGTCTATGTATTTTCGTAAGATTTACAAGATTTATTTTGCCACTATTCATTAAGTCATTAAGTAAATTTCCAACTCCTATTGGCGGTAACTGACCGTTATCTCCTAACATTATTAATTTGGCTCCTAATGGAATTGCTTGTAATAAACTCCAAAATAATTCAAGACCAACCATAGATACCTCATCTAATATAATAACATCTGTTTCTAATTGGTTTAAAGAATTATATGTAAATTTTTCTCCCTGAAAGCCTAATAACCTATGAATTGTACTACTAGGATAACCAGTCGCCTCATTTATTCTTTTGGCGGCTTGTCCTGAAAAAGCACATTGATTTATTCTTGTCCCTAAAGAAAATATTTTATAAACACCTTTAATAATTGAAGTTTTACCAGTACCAGCAAGACCAACTACTAAAGATACATTATTTGATAATATAGACTGAATACCAGCCAACTGTTCATCAGTAAATTCAAATCCTTGTTCTTCTTGTGCATTTTTAATACCCTCTTCAATATCATTTTGTGAATATTTTTGAGGTGGTATAGACTGCAAAAGTAATAATTTATCTGCTATTTTCTTTTCTAAGTCATAATAATATTGTAATGCTATTCTATCATTATCTTTAAGCACTTGTTTGTCGTTACACATCTCTTTTAGTGTATTATTAATAACTTCCAAATCTATTTTTAGCAATTCTACAATTTTATTTTCAAAATCATCTACGGGTAACCAAGTAGAGCCATTATTTTGAGCCTCCTCTTTAAATATGTGTTTAACACCTGATTTTATTCTAAATGGGGACTCTGGTTTTACGTTATAATTTAATGCTATTTCGTCAGCTCTCAAAAAACCAACGCCTTTTATATCTTCCGCTAAAATGTAAGGATTTTCTTTAAATTTTTTAATTGCTCTCTCGGCACCCTTATAGGTTTCACATAACTTATTTATTAACAAAGGGGTAACACCAAGAGGTTTAAAGAAATTATATGCTGGAGCCATATCAATAGTTGATTTGAACTTCTCTATAATTCTAGTGGCTGTATGTTTACCTATATATTTTGCCTCTGTTAATTTATTTATATCCTCATCACGAATAAAATCAAAAGGGTCTTCAAACGTATCGAATAAACTATTAACCTGTCTATCAGTTAATATTTTAGATAGAAATGCTCTCTTTTCATTTATAGTATTTATTTCTACTTCTTCATATCCACCATCTATTTTAAACTGCCAACCCCATTTATCATCATAAACAAAATCACCCATTAATATATAAGTGCTTTTAGGTTGAGGAATAAAAGACACAATACCAGCCGCCTTAATAGTTTCTAACATTTCTAAATAACTATCGCTAGAATTATTAGTTTTTTCTATAACACCTAAGACTTCTACAATCATAGAAGTCCAATGTGAGTCTTGATTATAATATTTTATATCATCATTATTCCTTATTTTCACTTTTATTTTCATTTTTTATCACCTTAAACATATCATCAATATCATCTAATAAATCATATCTTGTAGTTGATGTAGAAGTGCGAGCAAATTGCTTTTTCACTAAATCTACATACATAGTATGTGTTCCATCGTCACCTTGATAAAATCTTTCCCATTCGTTTTTAGTTAATATGTTTTTGATTTCAAGTTGCTCTATCGCTAAATTATCAAATGATACAACCTTGTATTTGCTTGCATACTCTTTAATATGCTCTTTTAACCAGTTTAGTTGTACTTGAATAATGCCATTAGCACGCTGTAATAAATCGTGACCCCTACCAAAATCTTTATAGCCTAGTATTAAAATTTTAACTCCTTTATCAGCGAAATAATCGAACACATCTCCACCGTGAATACCAGCAATTAAATGTACCACTACATTTTTGTTTTTAGTAACTTTACTCCAAAATTCATCATCAAAAGAACTAAATGATACTCCTAAACCATAAATTAATTTTTCGTCTATTAATTGTTGGATTAAATCATAATGTCCTTTAAATTCGTTTTGATGTACTGTGATACTAGGAATAACCCCTCTTTCCTTTAACTTTCTTAAAAATGGTATTAAGTCTGGATGCCCAGTAACTGCACCGCCACCAATAGCAATCTCTGTACCTGCACGAAGTTTATCAATAAATTTAGCATTCATAATATCTCCGTGTTCTCCATCTGGAGTTGACTTTTCGTGACACATAGGGCAACCCATTGGACATCTATTAGTGATTTTACAATCCATTGACTCTGGGAAGTCTGCCTCCAAGAAATCTAAATCGTTTTCTCTTATTTTTGTACCATCCTCATAGATACGAACTTCATAATTACCATTTTGATATTGACCCAATAACTCCCCGTGTTTCATTCGCTCATAATCTAATTTATTTATCTTTAATAATACCATTTTTATCCCTCCTAATAATCGTTTCCGTAGTAACCAAAAGCAACGACTGTCTCGCCATTTGGTGTTTTAAGACTGTCTTCATATGTTTCGTATTCCATATAATCATAATCATTGAAATCTTCATAAGAATAATATGTTTTGCCATCTTCATTAATATATTCTTCTAATTCTTCTTGCCACTCTTCATCATTTGCATCGAAACTTGGATGTTTAGCTATAAATTCTTCACGCATTTTAGCAAACTCTTTTTCAACTTCTTCCTTAGGGACTAACTTTTCGTCCCATCTATTCCAGTATAATTCTCCATTTTTCCATTTTTCAAATTCGTTTTCCATACATAATGTAATAGAATGTGTACTAGAACTATTTGTTTCAAAACATCCTTGTCTAATTGTTTTCATTTAATTTTACCCTCCTCTATCTTATATAAATATATTAACATAAAAAAAGAAGGATGTCAATACGAAATCGCTTCTTTTTACCAAATATCTCCTCTATAAATACTTATAGCCACTTTGTCGTCGACTTCTTTTTCAACAACTTCTGCATAATGGTCAAGATAGTCTTGAGTAGCATATTCATCATCAATAATTTCATCACACATCAACTCATATAGACTATCATAATTTTCACCTTCGTAAGTGTATGAACCATCTTCGTTTGTTATAATATTTTTGTTTAGAGGTACTGTATTTCCACTGCGTAAATTTAATGCAATCTTATCATTGCAAAAATCTTCATACTCTTGCTTAGATAAAATGATTAATGCGTGTGTACTGCTAGAATTAGTTTCAAATGTAGAGTTTCTAATCGTTTTCATTTTTTTTAATCTCTCCCAAACACTATATTATTTCCATCTTCTAACACTTCTGCTAAATAATTTCTATCTTCATCAACTATGCCCTCTAATATTTCTGTTAAAGAATGATTGTAACTAATTAGCTGATGGTTGATATTAACAATATCTTCTATATCTCCCTTATATGTTTTAGGGAATACTATTTGTTTTTTATATTTAATTCTAACAAAATTCTCTAATACACGAAAATCATAATTATTCTTTATTTGTTCTAATAGTTCATCATAATCTTCAGCATCGTATTTATACCAACTCGCTATATGTGACACCAAATAAGATACTTTCTCTTTTAATGTGTTTAAGACACTTTCATCATCTGTATTCATCCAATATATTTTCAATGTATCACCAAATGGTGTATAATCACTATTTAATTTGTTTCCAATAGATAATGCGTGAGTAGAACTACTATTGGTTTCAAATGTAAAATTTCTAATCGTCTTCATAATATTTCTTTCCTTTCCACCATAATTTCTTTAATTCACTTTTATGAAATAGATGACCAAAACCATCAATATGACCATAAACGACATCGTTTTCTGTGTCTGTATCTATATATTTATCTAAATTTCTAGTAACAAACTCTAAAATAGCTGGATTATTTAGGTTGCTATCCGCCCACGACTTTCCAGTTAACTCGTGCCAATATCCCTCTGCAATAAATATTTTTCCACCAAGTTGTTTATTTAAGGCTCCTTTACCTATGCTATTTTTAACTTTAAATTTCTTTCCCTTAATAGACATCTTAATTTCCTTTCAAATATACATCATTATTCTTTTCGTATTCTTTTAACTTATCCCAAAACTCACCAACATCTTCATAATGAGGATGTTCTTCAGTCCCAGTGTTAATATAATTATTATCATAGTCATACTGAAAACCTATTGTTTTTATGTTATAACCACGATATTCGTCACCACCGACTGTTATATATGAGCCATTGTTGAAAATGAATTTTTTCAAATATTCGTCATCATTTAATATTCTACCTAAAAATCCATTAGCATCAAAGTCTTCACAATGGTCAACATACGGATAAGGTCTTTCCCAACTATGTATATAGACAAATTCAATATTCCCAAGTTTTCCCTCTCCATCATTATCTATATATTTAAAAATATCATTAGGTTTTGGGTCTCCGTC
>JBJEXV010000039.1:18961-29336 GCA_051886175.1 Candidatus Coprovivens sp.
TTCACCTGTTATACACCTATCTTTCCATTCCATAAGGACATACCTCGTTATCAATAAATATATCCTTATCAAAAATTATTTCTTTTACTTTATTTTTAAACTTTTCTTTGTCTGACACTTGTAGTAATTCTTTGACGCCAACACATTCGTCGTAAGTAGTTTCATAAAATGGGAACCAATCGTTTTCTGGTCGAACATAATCTATCATAGTGCCAGTTTTTTCTAATACTGCCTCTTGTAACCAAACAAATAAATCTGTTTTTACCATTTTATCAAAAATTTCTTCGTTATAACCTTTTTCGTTTCTTTTGTCATAATCCCACATATCACTGTGTATGTCGTCAAACACACTAGCAATCATATTAATTATAAAACTTAATTTTTCCACTTCTGTACGAAGTGTGTCGCAAGCATATTCTTCGTCGCCACCTCCGCAATCTCCATATTCTGCTACACTAAATAACTTTCCAGTATCTCTAGTTAAATTTCTAGGTATATTATCTTCTCTAGGTTTTTGATATTTTGAGATTGTGATACTATGTGTGCTACTAGAATTTGTTTCAAAAGTATTTGTTCTAATTGTTTTCATTTTTATTTACCTCCTCTAAAATTTCCATTACTTCTATAATATCAGTACCCATAATTGCCCATTTTTCCATACGCAATTCTTCAATTTTATTTAATGTTCTGTTAATTATATCTTTATATTTTTCTTTTTCTGTGGTTAATTTTTCCACTTCTTTACATAATTGATTGTTATCTTCAACTATTGTATAATAATCAACACAATTTCCATTTTCATCACGATAACAATAATCTCCCATTTTTATACCTCTCTTTCCATTAATTTTGTTGCTCTTGTAATATTTCGATTTCTTGATTTAATTCTTCTATTTTATCTTTTAGTCTAGCAATCTCTAATTCCATTGCTCCACCATTTAACCAATGATTTAGATAACTCTCATCAAACTCTCTATGATTAATAACTGATTGCCCAAATAAATCACAAGACGCAACTAATAATCTTTGTAACCTACACGCCTGCTCTTGATTTAATTCACTATATTTATCATCACTATAAACAATACCCTTGTTATATTCATCGTGATAACATACCATATCATAACTAATTTCACGAACCATTTTGAGGATTTCTTTTAGTGTTAAGGTACTAATAACACTATTTAATACTTCATTCATTCTATCTAAATTAAGTTCGTCTGCAAAAAAGTTTTTTCTAGGCTCCATTAATTATCATTTCCTCCCTCTATATAAGAGTTTTCGCTTAATAAGAAGTTTAATAAGTCGTTATCATCATTATAAATATCTTCCATTTCTTCTTGATACCAGTCTTCGTGGTCTACATAACCATCTTGCCAATCGTCGTATGTTGGTAATTCAAAGTCTATTCCTAAACTATGTAATCTTTCTTGAATAGGTTTGATTTTGTCTTGTAATGTTTCTTCAGTATAATCATAAGCAATTAAACATCTAATCATATATGCTAGTTTTTCTTCTATACTACTCCAAGTTTCCCATTGCCAACCAAACTCCCCATACCAATCAGGTTTGACTGTTATAGGTAAATCATATTTCCCGTTATTTCTATCACTGACTGTTATACAATGTGTACTACTACTGTTAGTTTCAAATACCTTATTTCTCTTCTTTAACACTTTTACCACCCCTTTTTGGTTTTCTTTTCTCTAATTCTTCGTTTAATCTCTTTATTTCACTTTTTAATTCTGCTATTTCTTTCTTTTGTTCTTTAGTTAGAGTGTATGTTTCTGCGTACAAATCGTGATAATATAAATATTGGTCGAACCCTTTTGACTTTTCTTCTAATATTTCTATATATTTAGCCATTAGTTCGTCTTTTTCTGCTTTTATTCTTTCCATTTCTTTATATGTGTGTTTTCTTTTTACTTTTAATTGCTTATTCTCCTCTAGTATATTATCTTTATCAGTATCTCTACTAAATAATTCTCTAAAAAAATCCATTTCTAATCTCCTTTTATTTAATTAATTCTTTAATTTGCTCATCACTTAATTGACGGCTCTTATATGTAGAATTTAATTCTTTTGCTTTTTTGTGAATTTCACTTAAAAAGAATGGTCTTTGTGTGTCTATTGCTAATTTTCCTTTATGAGCATTATAAACCTTTTTTATCTCATAATCATTACATAAACCCCTCCTTACCATTCTTTTTTGTTTTAATAATTTTACCATTTTTGTAGATTGTTTTGGTGTTAAATCATTATTTTCAATATAATGAAGTAAATCACTTAACTCCTCATCAATTTGTGATTGTAGATTTGGTAATTCATTAAAATAATCGTCCAAATCTTCTAATTGTTCGTTTATACCTAATATTTGCATAACTATTGGTGTATAAACAATATCTTTTTCAACAACTTCTTCTTTCTTTTCTTCTTCGGGTGTTGTTATACCCTCACTTGCTAATAATTCTTTTACTTCGTCATAAACTTCCATTGTTTTTGTTTTAGTTGACACAAGATACTCCTCCTATTCTTCTTCACAATCTTCTCTTAACATAGCCTTTCTAATTTCGTCATTTTTAGAATGTGAATATCTATTTGTTGTTTGCATATTAGTATGCCCCACCATATCTCTAACTACTTGTATAGGAACGCCATCATTTAGTGCTTTTGTAATACAACTATGTCTTAATTTATGTGGGGACATTTCATCACTCCAATAAATACCCATTCTTTCTGCATAATACTTTAAGCTATTAATAAAATTTGGTGCTTTCATTACATTTCCATAATCACTAAGAAATAATAAATCAGTGTCAAGATTATATTTTTCAACAATATGTTTTCTCTTTCCATTAATAAAATTTCTACAAATTGCAATAGTTTGGAGCGAAAAGAATATAGTTCTTTCTTTATCTCCTTTCCCAACAATTACGGCAAAACCTCTTTCTATGTCGGTGCAAGTAATTTGTATCAACTCTGAAAAACGAACACCAGTATTATTTAGTATGGCTATTGCCGATTTCGTGCGTTGATTGGTTGTTATAGCCAACAACTCTTCCATTTGCTTTTCGTCTAAATACTTTGTTTCTTTTTGTTTAGTTTTAGCATATTTAATTTTATTAATCTTTCTGTCTATCTCAACATCTTTTTCGTCTTCTAAAAAACAAAATATTTGCTTGATAGCACTCAATTTATTATTTCTAGTTACGGCTGTATTTTTTCTTTCAACCAAGATAGATAGCCAATCTTTTATAGTTTGTGCTTTGGTAGAAGTTAATGTTTCATAATCTTTGATATTCATATCTTCACAAAATTTCTTGATATTTTTAATGTATAAATCTATACTATCTTCTGCTTTACCCTCGACATCAATTTTATATGTCTTAAATTCTTCCAATAATTTATCTATACTCATATTGTCCTCCTATCTTTAAATATATAATATCACTTTCTTATCTTGTTGTCAAGTTCTTTTATGGCTTTTAAATTTAATTTGTATAATGGGTATACACAAAAACCACTTTGTCTGCTTTTACCAGTAAACTCTCCTAAACCATATTTTTCCATAATATCTGCAACCCACGAGCAATTATTTGTGTCTAAATAAGCCATATCCTCGTCTAGGTTCTCGTCAAGATTGACTGTTATAGTAGCAAATACACCCTCATTACAATCTAGGCTTATTGCCGTGTTATTGTTATATGAATAATTGCCAATATTAATGCCTATAATATCATAACCTCTAATTTTTACTCTTATTCTCCTCCTTGTTTAATGTTAGTCTAAAAAATGTGCCGTCATAGTGTACTTGTATGTTTATATCTTTCATAATACTTTTTACTGCGTCCACTTGTTCTTGAAAGAATACAAATGCACTACCCTTATGTTTTAAATCACTAATTGCGTCTTTTACGACAATCTTAAAATATGAATTTTCTTCCAATGTATCTATCACTTGCTATCTTTCTCCTTTAATGTATTATATAATTTATCCCAACGATTTGCGTCTTCCATAGAACAATTAATACCCATAATAGCAAACTCATATAACAAAGTATATATACTATCTAATGTTAAATCTCCAATTACATAATCATTTATTGCATCTGCTAAACCAGTAACATCACATTCAATGTTTATTTCTTTACTTATCATAGATACTAATATATCAGTCATTAATTGTTGCCCTCTAATGCTATAATGTACTATTATATCATAAGTTTTGTTGGAGTTTTCCCCATATTTTTCATCATCATTAATATAACCATTATCATATAGACTTATTTCGTCGTCTATTACCATATCTCTCCATTCTTTTATTTTTTCTAAATAATACATTACTATTTCATTTATACTTTTTGTTTCCATTATAATTCCTCCTTATTTTAAAATATAATTTTCTTTATTTCTAAACTGCCCCTTTACAATTCCTGCAATCATAGAATGGCTTACACCATATAATTCTGCTAACTTTCTATAACTAACATTTGTCATAGGGTCGTTCTTTTCTAATTTTTTATTTGTTTCCATTCTTACTTTCTTTTTCTTACTATATAATTCTTTTATTTCTTTAACTTGTTCGTCAGTTAATTTTGAAGAAATATTATTTTCTCCTTGATTAATATATTTTCTATTTATAGTTGTTAAATTGTCAATACTACAATCTTCCTCATTCCCGTTTTTATATTTAATTACAATAGTCTTATCATTAAAATTAAAATTCTTGTAGTTAAAAGCATAATATACAAAACGAGCATAAGATACCATTTTCGATTTTCCAGTATTACCCCATTTAACTTTAATTTGTTTTCCTTGTTTAATCTCTTTACCTTGTAAGCCAACTACTTTTCCATTTTCAAAAATAGTATAACCCCATAAACTAACTTTTCTCATTTTAAAACTCCCCCATTAATATATTTATCTATTTGATTACAACCCAATGTAAATATGGTTGCAAAGTCCAAATAGATACTTTCTTTATCTTTTCTATAAAACTTTACTCTCTTTTTAGTGTTATTGATTTTATAGCCACCAATATTCTTATTTATTCGTGCTATGGCTAAATCTTGTGGAATAAATCTGCACATTTCACGGAACTCAAATCGTCCGTATTTCTTTATAAAATCTGCATTACTTTTTATTATTTCCATTGTCTTTCTCTTTTGGTAGTATAGTATGACTTATTCCACAAATAGACCACATAATTAATAAGTTAAGCACTTACATAACCTCCGTTTCTTTGATATAAATTGTATATTGCCAATCGTTATTATAATATACCTCTGCAAATAAAATGTCTTCTTCCTTTTTTAAAACTGCGACCCACTCTGCATTTTGTGTTATAGGCTCTTCGTTTAAATGTATAATCTTATCACATTGTAATTCTAGTTCACTTTTTACATAACTAATAGCCATATCTTCGTTCATAAATACTTTATCAATTACCACATTATGTTGCAAATTATTTAAAATCATTGCGTCTTCTTGATAATCAGTATATACTACATAACATTTATTCATTATCTATACCCTCCAATTCTTTTAATTCTTCTTTTAATTTAGATAATTGATATTCAAGAACTCTAATATCGTTTTCTATCAATATTTTTCTATAATCGTCGTCCTCTTTAAAAGTGTCTGTTATTTTATTAGGAAAACCATTCTTCAAATATGTATCTAATGTAGGTCTTGAAATACCCAATTTCTTTGCTAATTCAGTTTTAGTCAATTTCTCTTCATTCTTTGCCATATTTATACCTCCTAGCAACTAATTTCTATACCACAAACTTCTCCATTTTTCATATAAATTTCTGCTATAAATTCTCCGTCCCCATAACTTGTATTTACCCAAACACCCTTGTTATCAGTAATATTAGCACCTCTTCTTAAAGTGTTAGAAAAATCACAAATATTTTCTTCATACCATTTATCATTAATTTTATCTTCATAATGATAATTTTCATAATATCTTTTATCAAATATACCAATAGTCCCACTATCTACACCAAGTACAACACTATCAACAACCTCGTCATATTCACTAAATATAGTCATACCATAATCTTCGTGTGCTATACTTAAGATAATTTCTTGTTGCATTCCGTCTTCATATTCGTTATATTCATAATCTACAACCCATTTTCCACTCTTTACATTTTTTAATAATTGTTGACACCAAGTTGTTGTATCATAACAAGGGTCGGTTAAATAAACTTCGTTTCCTAATTCAATTTTCTTATTGATTAACATATTATTTTCCCTCCATATTTTCTAATTCTTCTAGTTCTCTTTCCAATTCTGCTATTTCTTGTTCACTACCAAATGCACAACAAACTTTATCTCTTTCTTCACAATATTTTAATTGTTTCTTAATCTCTTTAATTCTTTGTTCTCTTTCTTTTTCATTCATACTCTTTACACCTCCACATAATCATAACAATCACTAGGTATCTCAAACCAATCAAACTGTTCCAACTCTTCGTCTGCTAAAATATCGTCAACTTGCCAATCTAAATTACCCTCATTAAAATATTTATTCTTTATATTATTTATAACTGCTTGAAATTCTTTAATTGTGTGTTTGTTATTCAACATAATTATACCATAATTAATATTACAATCTCCACAATCATTTATTTTTACTGCTCTATAATCTTCTATATTCATAATTATTCCTCCTCAAAATTAATTTCTTGTTCTTTCATTTCTTCAATAATGCTATCGTCGTCTGCTCCTAAATAATATGCTACATTTTCTTTAAAAATATCTAAAGTATTATCAATTTCACACATTAAATCTTCGTATGTTTCTCCTTTTAAGGTAATTTCTTTTCCGTCTAATAACCACATTGTAAATGTTTTCATATTTTTTCTCCTTAATTATGACAAATTCTTGACTGCAATGGTCTATCTAATTCGATTAACCTCAAAATCATTTCGTCAATTCCGTCTATATAATGTTCTTTATTTTCTTCGTATGTTTCAACATACTTTCCGTCCCTATATATTTTATTCCCAACTACATAATGATATTCTTGTTCGTCGTATGGGTGTGAAGAAGTGATTTGTATTCTGCCATCTTCTCTAATGCTTGTGTTATATTTACTATAACTATACATATTGACTACTACAAAATCTAAATTACCACTATCGTCCCAAACTTCTACCTCGGGTAGCACTGACAAACCATTCTCTCCTTGTTTTATTGTAGCACAAATAGTCTTAAAATTTAAGTCTATTACACCTCTTGTGTCCCTTAAATCGTTTGTTATATCATATTTAGGGTTATCATAAATCAATTCTACTAATGAATTAATGTCTTTTACACCATTAATAGTAGTTCTTAATTCGTTATAATCTTGTAAACCTTTATAAATATTAATCATAATTATACCTCCTTTATTAAATCTAATAATTCTTTTTCAGTCATATCTTTATTGCAATAATCTAAATACCAATTACAAATGTTCCAAATGTCTTCTAGGTCAATAGCATAAGGAATTTCACTATACATAAATTCATAACTGCCACAATTTTCTTCCATAACTTTTTCCATTTCGTCGTCAGTTAGGCTATGTGCTTTTTGATATTGTTCTCTAACCATATCATAATCATTTCTGCACCAATCTAATAATACTTCTGCACCACTTATTCCGTCATTTACATTTTGTGTAATTTCTTTTAGTAGTGTTTCTTTATCGTCGTCAGTTTTGCTCCAAAAATCATATAATCTTTCAATTAATAATTCTTTCATTGAATTTTCTCCCCTTTCCAAGTAATCTCTCCATTTTTTAGGTAGAAATTATCTCTTACATATTCCTCTAAACATTCGTATAAGCCTTTTGTATTAACATTATAAGAACTTTTCTCAAAATCATTTGCAACTTTCTTACAAAAATCGTATGCCGTATCGTCTTCGTATGGTAAAATGCCTTTAAGCAAATCTCTACCTAACACAAACACTATATAATAATAATTATCTTCTTCTAGTTTATTTTTAGTATATTCCAACATACCAGTATCGTTATTCCAATCAAAACCTAGATATAATAAGAACTCTCTTCTATTTGCATAATAAATATCAGTATCTAACATTTTTTCATTAAGTTCTAACATATTATTAAGCATATATTTTGCTTTCTCGTCCTTTAAATCTAATTTATGTATATATTCTAACATACAAATATCTCCAACTTCATTATATAAATAACAAATTTTATCAGTTATCTCTTTAGGTAAATTCATAATTATTCCTCCTCGTCTAATATTGCTAATAAATCTTCTCCAACTAAATCGTATTGAATATTTCTGCTTGTTATATATTCTCTAATCTTATCTTCTTTTGTTTTTGGTATATCAATATCATTTAATGCTCTTAAAAAATCACTCATAAATGTAATCATATCTTCAAAACCACTTGCACTAATATCATTCATATTTAGTGGCTCATTCATATCACAATCTGCTATATAATCATAACAACCCTCTATGAAATTATAGTGTGTGTTATACACATCTGCAAAATCTTTATCAGTATTATCTCCTAAATTCCAACCATACTCTCTCATTTTTTCAAATATTTTATTTTTCATATTATACCTCCCTATTCTATTTCTGCTAATACACTTTTTAAACTATCGTATTCTGCATATAAATCACTTAAAGCATAATCGTTTGCTCTTGCATAATTTACCAAGTCCATTATTCGTTGTGTTATGTCAAGATTATCATTAATAAATAATGTATCGTTGCCCTCTCCATAACTAATAATATCAACTTCTCCCGTTATTTGCCATTCTTCTTGTAAATCAGTGTCAAAATTTATGTTAGATACATAAACCCAAGTGTTATAATCTGCACCATAAAAGGTAGTATAACCATTTGCTCTATCTCCAGTTTCTTCAAACTCTTCTTCAAGTGCTTGTATTCCACCTTTATTAAGTAGTTCTCTTGCTTTCATATAACCCTCGTATGCTAATTCATAATCAAAATATTTTCTTGTTTCTTCCATAATTGTCTTTCCTCCTCTTTACACTTATTTAGAACTTCTAATAAAATTTTCAATGATTTTTCCGTTTCCTTTGCCAAGATAATATGGGTTCTCTTTATTTTTTTCTTTGCATAAACTATACATAATATTATCTACTTTATATAATTCTTCTCCACCAAATATTTCACAATATTCTTCAATATAACTTCCACCCAATATAGTCTGCACCATATATAGAGTATCGTCTATGTCTAACTTATAATATTTATTATCATAATCTATCTTTGATATAATAGCATAAGTCCCATTCACACCATTTTCAACATAGTATTTTGCATAATCTAATGCTTTATTATAATCTAATTCAAATGCCACATTTTCGTCATAATAACCATATTGTTTGTCATAAACATTATTATAACAATCATAATCTTCGTGTTCCTCGTCTTTAGTCCATAAAACACCAACCTCAATTTTATATATATTAAATTTTAAGTTATTATATTCTTTATTAAAAGTTATTTTTTCCATAGACACACCTCCTATTTATCTAAAAATTTCCTATCGTTATACCAATAATATTCTAAATCTCCACAAGTTATACAATCTATACTATCTACATTACCATTCTTTTCATATATATCGTAATCTCCGTCTACACAACCACAAATATATATATCATTATTTAATATTGTTTTGTCGATTTTTAAAGTTTCTTTGTCTAATGTCTTATAGAAGTCATAATAAATATCTTCAATATAATCTATGGCTTTATCAAGTTTATCAATATTATCTTTCATTTGTCCGTTGCAATGGTCTATACAACCATTTTCTCTAATATCTCTTAAGTTTTCATAACTTATTTTTAATTCTGCTAATATCTCTTTATCAGTCATTGTTATACACCTCTGCTTTCTCTAATATAATTGTATAAAATTCATTATAATTTTCAATTTCTCCATTGAACACTCTATAAGCACCAATGATATTTTCATTGTCTAGTATTTCTTCTTTAACAAACCACTCGTTCTCTCCGTCTTCAAGTATAATTGTGTTATCTGCTAGTTCTTTTAAACCAACAAGTGCTTGTTCTTCGTCGTTATATATTGCAATGATTTTAGTATTTAAGTCTAAATCTTTTAAATTTCTGCAATCGTCGTCATAACTTTCATATAATATATACATAGCAACCTCCTTATTTTTCTAGCCACAATTTTGTTTCTAACCAATTAACCTCAACTTTATTCTTTATTTCTTCAATAGTAGGTATTCTTTTATAATCGTCGTAATAATCATTGATAAATCTTTGAATATCTCTATGTAATTCGTCTGCAAATTCGTCGTCTTTATTTAAACCCATTTTATCTAAATCTAATTCTAAATC
>JBJEXV010000040.1:0-24960 GCA_051886175.1 Candidatus Coprovivens sp.
CCGTTAGCATATTTAGACATTACTCTAGAACCCCAATCTCCAAAAATAGGGTCTAATTGCCATTCTTCACCATTCTAAGCTTTCTATAAAGCTTTCTTGAGAGTAATTGCATCTTTCTTACCTTTTTCTTTGTTATTATTATAATAGTCTTTTACTCTATTAAATAATACAGCTTCTCCTTCTTTCTTAGTTGCAGTTATCTTCCTATTTCCAATAGTAAATTCATACTTACCAGTTTCTTCATTTAGCTTATCTGCTCCTTTTTCTTTAATAAGTTCTAGGATTTGTTCATCAGATTTTCTCTATTCATTACCTCTTTTGGGGAACCATTTTCCTACTCTTTCAGAAGTTCCAGATATAATATCTTCAGTATCTCCATCAATATTTAAAGGCAGTTCAATAAATTCACTAAGATTATCAAGAACTCTTTCGCTATTTGCCCTAGAAGTCAGATTTACAATACCTTTTCCTTCTGGATCCCCATTACTAATAGATTTATATGACCAAGCATCCCCTTCTTTCTTAAATTCATCTAATTTAATAGGAGCAACAAATATCTAACTTGCTGAGGTACTCAATCCATGTAAACCAAGCATACGTTCATAGATAGCAAGCTAATAGGTAAAACCTAATTTCTTGGCTGAATTATACTAATCATAAGATTTAGGAGAAGTTTTATAGTCAACAATATGCGGTACTCCTTTATTATCTAACACAAGTAAGTCAATACGTCCAACAAGACTCATTCCAACCTAACCTTCAAATTCTTTATTTAAAGTAGTACTTATAGAGAATTCTGGGAGAAATTCTAGTCCTTCTCCTAATTCATTCTATAAAGACTGTCTTATTTCAACAGCTCTCTATATTGCCTAGTCTATTATATCACTAGTAGTAACATTGGAAATAGATTTCCAAGTATTTCTCAGGTTTTCTTCAAAATTCTTTCTATGTAGACTTTTCTAATCTCCAGTGACTAAATCAAGCCAATATGAACCTGTTCCATTATTAGTTCTGGTAAATAGTTTCTAGAGTACGTTGTGAACTTCTGTACCATACTCTGCCTACTTAGTCCACTTCTCTTCCATTAATTTTCGGAGTCTTTTCTATTCATCAGAACCAAATTCTTCTTTATATTCATCTCCTTCCTTCCAATCACTATAATTACCTAATGGAATTGCAGTTATTTTAGATTCATCACCGTCAAAGAATAAATCAATTTCATCCTAAGTAAAACCATCAGCATTATTATGCATTGTAGCTTTCTTAGCATTAGTCCATGCATGAAAACGATGTGCCCAGTAATCCCCAGGTCTAAATTCAGGAGTAATTACATTACCATTAACTCTATACTTTCCGAGGAATTCTGTAGTACCAACAGCAGGTCTTTTATACTATTCTAGTATATCACCATCTATGTAATACTATTTTAATAACTTCCACTACTTTTCTAGTTCTTTCTATTTCTCTTGAATTCTCTAAAGTTTGGAATATGAAGCTGCCTAAACACCTTCCATCTAGAATACTAAGTCTCCTAATTTAGATCTATATCTATTCTATTCTAATAGAAAATCATCAAGCTTTAACATATCTCCTATTAGATGGCCTTTTATATAATATTTACAACTTAACATTCCTCTACTAGTTCTCCTTTCTTCATTAGTTCTGACTTAGTATTACTAAGCATTCTGTGTACTTCTGAGTCTGATAAACTTCCTAACTAAAACGGCTACATAATAGTAGATTGTACAGCTTTAGTTAATTCTTCTAATGTCATATTATATATCTAAGAATTATCTGCAGATTTCACACTATAGTTTCCCATTAAAGCACTATCAAGTAATCTCTTAATTCCATAGTGAAGCTCATACTAAATATTCTAATCGAGATTATCAATCTAGTTATCTAATCTTGCAAGATATTTTCCTACTTCTTCTACAAATACCTCTTCTAGTATATCTGATTTAGTTCTATTTGGGTATTGCTAAGCTCTTCTATGGAAATCTGGAAATTGTTCTGCTTTCTACACTAAACTAAAATACAGATCTGGATTCTTAAATCTTACCTAACCAAGAAGAAGATGAGTTAATTCATGAATTGGCGCATCAGCTCTAGCATTGTCTGTATTTATATAAATGTCTCCATTATATATAAAAGCAGAAGAGTTTTGGGCATTAGGAATATTCATTTTACTAAGTTCATAATCTGTAACTGGTATCATTTTAATTCCATATAAACTCTTCAATTTTTCGAACATATTTCCATAAACCACAGACATATTTGGAGCAACCTCAACCTATTGTGATTCTTTAATTAAATATTCAGAAGGTCTCTAATTTACTGTAACAATCGCTTCTGTTGTTAATGGGAGAATACTTATCTCTAAATCAGAATGTGTATCATTAAGTTTTACTGTAGCCTCTTCAATAGAAGAAGATTGAGTATTAGTAAGAATAGTATCTATGGTTGTTACTCCAGATTCATTAAGACCCAGAGTTTCCTTTAAGTAAGGCCTTGAATCTGCTCTTGGAATTTCATCTAAGTTTGGAAATCTTCCATGTTCTGCTACAAAAACGTTAGCAAAAGGATAAAATTCTGATTCTGGAATACCAGACTAAGCAAGCTTAGTCCGATATTCTGAATCTTTAATTAAACACTACATTAACAATCAATTGATTTTATTTTGTCTTCAATATCTCTAGTATCATATACCTATTTAAAGGACACAAATTTAGTTGGAAGTTTATAAATATATCCATCTTTTACAGAATTTAATTGAAGTCCTTTTTCTATTAATCTCTATCCTATATCAGATGGAATCACTAAAGACTAGGAAGTTACTTTTCCATCCTTTGTATTAGTCTTTAATTTAATTCCAACATCTGCTAAAGTATTTGGCAATTCAATAAGCCATCCATCATTATTGGCAGCAGGATTAGTAAAGAAGTTCTGATTACGTGGTGGCATAGAATATGATATATAACCATTTATATTTCCTCTTTCAAAATCTTCTGGGGATAGTTCGTCGGCAGTATAATAATCATATTCTGCTCCTTCATTATCTTCTGATGGCAATTCCATTCTTTCAACTACACCTAATTCTGGATTAATATATCTAATAATAGAACTAACTCTAGCATAAGGAGAAGAAATAGGAGCTATAAAGTCATTGGTAATGGTTCTATGAAGTAAATCTAATGTTCTATCTTGGTCTTTATCAAGATTATTAATTACCTATCTAAAGTGTTTAGCAACATCAGAAACCTATTCATAGTCTTCAAATATTTTATGTAGAGAATTTGGCCCAAGTCTACCATAATTACTAATCATAGAATAATAGTAGAATAAATCTTGTACCATATAACCATTATACATATCAAACTTAGACATATTATTAAATTCATCCTTATATTCATTAAATACATCTAATTCATAATCTGATTTAGGTAACATATTTATTCTAAGACCATAATTAACAGCAGGAGTGCCATAGTTTGTTCTAGTCTATACAGTTGGAAGCAAATCTCTAATAAATTTATTGTTAGAATACTTCTATTTAAGGTCCGGAATAACAACTCGTTCCATATATAGTTTAAAGTTAGCCTATCCCATATCTGTTCCCAGATTAATATAGAATGGTTGAGTAACTTCTTTTATATTCTCTGTACTGTCAACAAAGGCATATACTTTTCTGTTAGTATCTCCAGCAGGAATCTTTATATCTATATCTTCCATCTATTTAGCTCTAAATACATAGTCAATTGCTTTCTCCACATTCTTAACTACCTAATCTTTTATTTTTTTATTAGATACTTTATTTAGCTATATAAAACTTTTAGATAACTCTTCTATTGCCCTAAACTTCACAGATTTTTCTTGTACTCCTTTATATGCTAACAAGAATGACTCTACATACCCTCTATAATGTGGCACATCATGTATGATTCTAAGAGGATTATATGATTTTTTAATAGAATCATAATTGCGAATCATTTCCTATGCATATTCTTCATTAGTTAAAAATCGTTCTAAGTCCACAGGAGGCTGGTCAATTCCAACTTTAGAATATCTGTCTATTACTTTTTGTCTTCTCTAAAGACATTCTCTGATATTATCCATCTAAGCAATAAGGTCAGAACTATTAGTTTTAATTTCCTAGTTAAGTCTAAGAATTTTACCAATTTCTTTCATTTCTTCTGCTCCTTCTGCTAATGTTTCCATGTCAGTTAAAATGTTACCACCACCATAAATAGTACTATAATAATTGTTGCCATTTGCTAACATATAGTCATTTACATACTATATAGCTAAGTCAATGCACTTGTTGTATTCCGCTTCGTACTATAGTTTAAGATCAGAATTCTATATGCCAAAAGTTCTATTTCTAAGTTCTTCTAGATAAGAAACCATATCAAAGTTATTATCAGACTCCCACATTTTAGTTAATGTCTACAATCCTTTAGAGTCTTTTCCAAGTTTCTTATTTAATTCATTTAAGAATGCTGTTGATGGATATTCAATATCCTTCATTCCAGATAAATCCAAACTTGACCTAATGCTAATATTCTGCGGGGCATTTCTTAAGTATTTAATAGCGTTAAGAATAGTAAATTTACCAGAATCACCATTAAAACTATCTCCTTTAACTAATTCTGCAATTCTAAATCCTATAGGAGAAGACATTATTTTAAAAATTGTCTCAAATGGAACTCCAATAGACATACCATAAAGATACATTCCCATAGTAGCCGTACCTGCATTAATTTTAGCAAGAACAAGCTCCTTAGCATTATCAGTAGATAGGGATAGAAGAGCACTTCCACCAAGAGCGGCATCTAATGCTAATGCCTATTCATATAAGTACTGTCTTATTTCAGCATCTGTTTGGGGTATTTTTGAGAACCCATTTGCAAGGCCATGATAAGTTTTTCCTCCAATCTTTACATTAAATAATAATGATTTCTTAGCTTCTTCATCATTAGAATCTAATATCTCATTATACATCTAGGTTAGAGCAAAGTAGGTTTTAAGACCTGTAGCACAGATAGCAATATCATCCTTACCAACCATATTCTCTGATATTGCCTAGAACTTGTTTACTACATTACCAGGAGTAAAAGTGCTCTATATAGTAGCCTTTACAGATGTTTTAGATAACTTCTTAGCTGGTTCTGTAATAGTATCAACAGAAGACTAAGATTGTAATAAATTCTTAGGACTTCTAGAGATTTCAAATAGCTAGGTTACAATATAGTTTTTAAGTATTCTTTCTCTTTTCTTAGAATGAACCTTATTTAGATAAGTATTATGATTATTTACTAGATTTATTAACTATTCTTGTATTTGTTTAGTCTAATTTTCTGAAATAGTAAATCCTTCTATTCCATATTTTTTAGATAAATAATCTGACAAATAGGTAGCTAATCCATTAGTGTTTTCAATTATATTTATACCATTTGATAACTTAGATATAAGTTGGCCTACTTTCTATATATTCTCAGGAGTATTTAAATTAAATTCAACATGAGCATTATCACCAATAAGAGTAATACCTATTAATCCCTAATTTTCCTGTTTAGTGGTTAAATATATATTTTCTATATTCTCTATAATAGTAGTATTCTCAATTGCATCAACCTTTTCTACTTTAACTTTCTCTCCAGTTGGAAATGGTAATGTATCAGAGGCTTTTCTAAGGTCTTCTGTCTATATATTATAGTATGGAGAATAGCCTTCATATATACCATCCTCATTAATAGCAAATGTTTGAAGAGAAACAGCATCAATGTCCACGATTCCATTTACTTTCATAAATGGGCTGACTATATCTTTCTCTTTCGAGATCTCGCGCTTCGGACTGCAGTCCTACTCCATAAAGGATAGTCGATGAGCTTTCGTCTTTTATAAGATGTTTAGTTGCGGATTATCCAATTCTAACTCTTTTTACTATACCGATAGTGATTAATTATCGCCATTAAACTCATTTCTGGTTTAATTTAGTAAGTTAGACTCTAAGGAAGTTCCCGACAATTCACGAGATTTAATGACCTCAACATTTTTAGGGAAGAGTGTTTATGGACAAACACCTAAGGTCAGAACCCTATAAATAGAACTAAAATATGCTGACATATGCATTATTTATATCCGGGTCAGAGAACCCCTATATCTCCATTGACATAAATGATTGCTGGGATTGGGCAGGAATACGGGCAGCTACAAGGTCAAGCTATCTTTTAAATGAGGTATACTATTCATTAGCTAAATCAAGTAAATGTTTCTTCCCCCAACCTTTAACTTCTTTATCTTCATTCTGAACATCTTCATTTAATAACTAACTGTAATCATTTAAGTTAAGAATTGTTTTTCTTAAATCTTTAAATTTAGTTTTTGTAGCTAAATATTTTCCTAACTTATTTGCACTTTTATTAGTACTTTCTGAAGCTAGCAGAACAATCTCTCGTATTTTCTACTCATTATTCTTAGCTCTGTCAACACATATATTAAAAGTTGAATAGCTCTAGTTATCAATATGGAATTTCAAATCATTGGTAATTATTATCTCATTCCCATCATCGTCTAGGTAGATTTCATCTCCTTCTTTCATAGGATTGAGTATATTTCCATCATTATCAATTCTATAGAGTATTCCATTTTCTATCTTAGAAAGCCATTCAATTTTATGAGTTAGGTTACATCCTTCTAATCCATCTCTTATATAAAGATGATTACCATTAGACCGTTTTAATTCTAAGTCATAGAGATTTATAACAGTTCCAGTCTCATCATCAAAATAATTACTAACTCTTGTAACTAACTTCTCAGCTAATTTTCTTGCGAAATATTCTGGAGTTACTTCATTTAATTTAGTTCCTTCTTCTAATCCAAATGAACCCTTGAATACCTTAGGCATTATAATACCATAAGACTAAGTACGATGATTTTGTATAGTAACCAGGTTACCATTAACTAATACATTTTTTCCATCTGTTATACCATCTAAAGTATTTTGTAGAATATTATTAAAGAAGGCCATTTGGTAATTACTTAAATACTCAACAAATTGATTAGTTGTTTCTAAGGCATTTGCTTTCTAACTAGTGGGCCATTCTTCTTGTACTATACTTTTATATAAAGAATTAATAGGTATTCTATTTTCTATACTTTTTATTAATGCTTGTAATACTTGCCATTTAAAAGAATTAGAATTATCAGTAAATGCAGCTCCTAAATCAGCAGAAATAGCCTAAACAAACTGTTGCCCTATACTATACTTATCTAAATACTAATATAGATTATTAAGGCCAGAATCTCTCATAGTAAAGTAATCCTACACTATATCTAGGTCCGCAAGTTGATAATTATTAATTCCATCTGAGAACTTAACATTATACGATTTTAAGTCCTAACCATCCATTATCCATTCCTAGAATGACTAAGGATTCATTTCTTTTAAAGTCTAATATCCAATTTGGTATACTGGAATTCCATTGTAAGATGTTCCTATCTATTTCTCTGCAACTCTATGTGGTGCAACTACCTAATATATTTTCTAAGTCCCATCCTACAGTGTTACTACATATTTATAGCCCATTTCTATATCGGAAATAGAATTAAAAATAGGAGCTGACTACTAAAATGCCTCAAGTACCTATTCTGGTGTAGAAACTCCATATTCTGCCATCATTCTTCTTACTTCATCATATCTATATGATCTAACTTTACCGCCTTCATACATGTTATACATTTTAATAACATCATGGGTCGGACAAAGTACAGCAAGAAGTCCTGGCATTTTAGTTTTAATACCAGCCTTAGTCATAGTTACAGATAAGATATTAACTATCTTACCATAAATAGTTGAGGAACTATAAGGTAAGGTGCTATCTGCCTCTTGAAGAAATTTCTCATCAAGTAGAAGTTTTTTATCCTTTCTAATTTCCTATACTAACTTAACTGCAGAATTATAAAGAGCATCACCGTCATTAGAATCACTTTCTACTATAGATTTCATAATAGCAGAAGTAATCAACTATCCAAATTTTGCTCTATCTCCAATTGCTATCTTTCCTATCTCATCTCTAAAACCGTTCGTAGCTGACTTAGTAATACTATAAAGAGCATTATATAACTTAGTTGCCATTTCTTTAGTATAACCTTTAGCACAAGCGGCAGAAATAACCTGAGTCATTAATGATAACTCTGCATTATCAGCATGATGCTCCTTATCAAGTTGAATTCCGGCCTGAACCATTCTTACTTTCATAGTACTTAGATCAAATTTACCGTAGAATGCTTTAGCAGGGTTAACATTAGCTGCACCATGTTTTACTGCTCCAATAGTAGGCATATAGTGAATATCAGAATGTTTTAATGGTTGATATAAATCCTCTGCAGTAGTAGCTTTTGTTACTCCCTCTTTCTTAGTTCCATAACTATAGATAGCTTTAGTAGTTAACTATATAGATTTCTCAGACGGTACTAACTTGCCATCCCTTAGTTCCATAGAATCCATACCACCAAACATATTCCATAGGTCGTAGTTACTATTAGCTTCTATTTCTAATTTCTATCCTTCAGAGATAATAGAGCCATATTCATCTACTATATATTCAGTAACCTCATATGTATTTACTCCAAGATATTTGTCTATAGTTCTCATTCTATAAGGATTTTCCTAAGAATAATCAGCATAGTATATATCACCATAATTAACTTTATCACCATTAAAATCTTCTAGAATACCCTAACCTCTCATATTAGTAATTTGATTACCATTAGGATCTCTCCAAACTTTATTAGTCATATTGTACATCATATACTGATAAAATTTATCAGAACGTATTCTATCATTAGTCAATCCAAAACCTGCGGTTTTAATAATGCCGCCAGTTCCAGTAAGAGCATCGTAGAAATGAACAAATTGCTTCTTATCAATACCTGCTTTATCCCCTTTTAAAGAGAAATTCTCAAGATATACAATAAATGGGTTTACAAAAGTAGCACCATCAAAAGGTTTAGCTCTTTGAGAGTCCCCCTGATGATTATATACAGAAGCATAAATATCTTCCATAATTGCCATATTGTATTCTGTAGGAATACCTTTAATTTGTTCTAGCTGAAATTCATGCATAGAAGCAGTTAACGATACATTACGCTTGTGCTAAGCGAGGAATCTAGATGCTTCTTCAGCCATTTCTCCTTCTTCTACTCTTCTTATAAGCTGATAAAAAACCTATTTAGCATTATTGATTTGTGAGAAATCCCTTCCCATAAAATCTTTAGTATATTTATTCTTTAGGTGCTCATTAGAAGTTACTAGAATTTTATTCTACTACTGGGCAAGTTTCTTAGCTTCTTCATATAGGTTAGATAATAACTACTAATATTCTAGGCTCTACTCTATATTAAACCTCTCAGCTGCGTATTTACTAGAACTTGGTTCTACTTTAATTTTACTATTAAGATAAGCATTTAATTTATCTGCATAGTAGGAATCAAAATTGAATATTCTGTCTCTATTCTATTCTACTAAGTCATTTACCCTATTGTCATTAGCCTATATGTAAGCTGTCTATAGAGAATAGTTTTGTTTTCCAGGATGGTTAGAATGTGTTCCAACACTGGAAATCATAAATTCCTAAGTAAACATGAAGTCTAGAGCATTATACTTAGCTAACATAGGATGAATTTCTAATTGTACTTTATCAAGCAAGTCATGTACATTGTAGTCTAGAGCAAATCCTAAAGAACGTCTAAGATTACTTAAATCAGATTTATTTCTTATCTCTACAACAGTTCCATCCTGTAAAGTAGCTTTAGCTAAAATCATATCACCACTTCTAGAAACCCAGTCTTTCATACTACGTAAATAAGATTTAGGAGTAGTTCCAGCTTCTTTTTCAAGTAAGGAAATATTAAAGTTCTCATCTACTAAAGACTTTAGCATTTCCACTTTCTTTAATTCCATAAATCTTCTCATTCTTTCTGGATTAGAAAATCTATGTAATAAAGCTCTATTAGTATTATTATATGTAATAGTTCCATCCTTATTTTCCTAATAATGTGTATTCTAAATTAACTAAATATGGTCATTAGGATTTTCATTATTATATTCTCTTGTTTTTTCAAATAAGTAATCCTTTGGAACAAAGCCATTCTATTTACAATACTCATTAAACTCTCTGAAACTATTAGCAGGATCAATATTTACCCCTATAAACTATCCTAATTTACTAAAATCGCTTCTTACTTTATCAAAATTCTTTTTATAAGCGGTAAATAGTTCAGTTCTAGTTACCTCATATAACTCATCTTCCGTTAAGTCTTTAAAAGATTTTTCCTCACCATTAATTTTAACTTTTTTATTTAAATCAAGTAATATTCTACCTATTGTTGTCTTATCAGAATTAACAGATGGAAGAAGAGCCACAATACCATTACCTATAGTAGTTTTACTTTCAATATTTAATAATCCTCCTACAAAATCATATAGAAAATTACTTTCTGCAAACTCCGCTACAGTAAACTTAGTAAGAGGTTTATTCCCAGATGGTGATTTTAATTCCTTAGCAGTAAAGTGGCCTTTATACAAACCAGGCATAAATAGGCTAAAATGAGAAGCGGCATTATTCACATTTGCCATTATATGTTCCCATTGTGAAGTTAGAGAACCAAGTAATCTACTAAGAGTCTAAGAGCTAAGAGTATTACCATCTGCATCTTTAACTAGAGTAGAAGTAAATTCTCCAGTAGATATAGCTTTGGCTGTAGCAATTTCTCTAAGGTCTGGCATCATATTATCAGGAATTAATCCCATTTCCATGAGATTCTTATTAAAGTATGGTTTATACTTATTCTTCTCATCCCCAGTATCAGAATATATTTCAGAAAGTTTTTCCTAAACTTGACTTTTCCTTGTAACTCCATCAAGTAATACATTAGATATATACTTGTTTAACATTACTGTAGATGCTAGTTTAAATAAGGTATTGAATTGACGACTTCTACCATACTCACCACTCATATTAATGTCTAAACCTTCTTGTAGGTCTCTATCATTCATTAGATTTAATCCTAATTGAGTATCAAGAAATTGACGTATTTCCGGATCCATTATTAGACTAATTTTCTCAGCATCAGATAGATTGCCCTTACTTCCAATATAAGATATATTTCCAGAGGTAGTAATTGAGACTGTCAGTTTATCTCCTACCTTGTACGTCAGTTTTTTATTTGCAGAGTCATATTCTATATTATACTATTCTATCTACTAAGGGAATTCTAGTTTCATTATTCTTCTAGTATTCAAACCATTAATAGTACTCTCAATGGCCCTAGCAGCATTATCGACACTTAATTCTTTAAGAACACGAACACTAACTTTTCCATTATCGTCATTATACTACATAAAATCTACAGAGAACAAGGTGTCTGCAACCTATGTAAGAAGTTCATAGAAATTCTCCCCTTCATAGCCGTAGTTCTACTCTATTTCGTAAATAGATTTATTATCAATAGATTTATTATCGCCAAATATTCCTTTATACATAGAATAGAGCACATTCTTCTACTCGTCTGTAAAGTCAAATTCTGTGTAGAATTTTCCATCTACTAGAGCTTTCATTACAAGTCTAAAGTTCTTCTATGGATTTAGTCTTATATTATTTACTAAAGTTCTAAAAGAAGTTCTTGAAACATTTTCAAATCCCTTCATATTAGGAGCTACCTCTAATGTAGAAGCTATAGGGCTAAGAGCTAGATTCTTAATCTTACTTATTACATCATAGAACTACTCAAATGTTATAAACTTACCTTCTGTAAACACATCTGAATTCATCTTATAATATGGAGTAGTATTAACTAATAACTGAGCTAATTTACTAATATTCTATTCAATATTAATATTGTCATCATTTGACCAATTTTTAACAACATGATGCCCTTTATCAGCAGTAAATGTATACTAGTTTGTAGATAATATATTACTATTAGGAGCTATCTTAATGTAATCCCCAATTAGAAGATTAACAAAGTTATCAAAATTTCTTAGAGTAAACCAAGCTCTAAATGCTTCATACTTAGCTTTAGCTTGTACATTAGTAGTCCCGTCCACATTTTTTACACTATTATATAATTCCTAAGCTTTCTGTGGGTTTTCGTATGCTTCTAAGAGCATAGTCTGTGACTATATTTTCTTTAGATTTTCTTCATTTAGCTCACTATACTAATCACTAATCCCACAGTACTTACGAACTATATTAAATAATTCCTCTTTATACTACTATGCTTTGGAGTTAATATCAGCAATAGAATTTACTTTCTCTCCAGTTTGCCTATCTATAATAAATGCTCTAACTAAACCAAGTGCAGCATTTACCTTAAAGTCTTTCTTTATTTGGGATTTCTGCCCAAAGGCGGTATTCAGGAACTTGTTGTCAAGTTCCCAAATATCGTCTGAGGTCATTTCTTCTCCTTCATAACATTCTGTATTGTTTACATATTTTTTTCTAAATTCTTTAGATAGGGCATTTCTAACTCCATAGTTTGGAATTAGAATTTTAGAATCTGGTCCAAAATTACTATCTAAGATATTCTATACTAACTCTGATAATTTATCTAAATTTCTATTAGTGAAAGTATCTCCTATCTCAAATAATGCTTTCTTTATATATTTCTAATATTCAGGGGCAGATTCATTAGCTCTATTTTTTAAATTCTGTGATAGAATTCTATTTATAGTCTTTTTTGCTTCCTTTATACTATTTTTATCATTAAAATTTACAGTACATGCACTCATAATTTACTTAATGTTATATTATCACAATGTTTATTGTCCTATGTATTGGGTTCTTCTAATAAGTTTTTAAAGAACTCAATATCTTCATTAGTTATTATTTCATTGCCATTAGAGATTATAACTCCTCTATCTATTATTTCTTCTATAGATAACTAGAAATTACTTGGATCTTCTAATATTGTATCAAGAGACTGATTTAGGATGAATTTGTATAATCTACCTAGAGAAGTTATATTTTCTGAAACCCTAGATTTAAGTCCATTATAGTCATAATTATTAAAATTATAGTTAGAACCATTACTATTTTGACCTGAAGCCTATATAATTACAGAACCATCCTATCCTATCTCTATCTGAACTTCTCCAGTTGTACCGTCTTCAAATATAGTTCTATATAGATGCTTGTTATCAGTATCAGTGATTTGCTAATTCTAATCTGGAACTATCTTATATTCTATATTAGTATCCTAGAATAACATTAGCTATCCATTATTATCTATATAGGCAAATCTTCCCTTAGTTTTCATAAACTATGAAGCCAGTATATTTAAATTATCAAGTTCTGATAGATTATTATCAATAATAGATACATCTAAATAGCCTTTATCAAAATAAGACTTATATCTAGCCATTACTTTTTCTGATATTGTAGGATTATTAGAACTGTCAGCTTCTAAATACTTTCCCTATTCAGTATAAGTAGTAGAAGGATTTTTTATTTTCCAAACTCGTCCATCAAAATATATATCACCTAAAAATTCATGTATGTGCTTATATAAATCCTCTGACTGGAATACAGAAGTAGTAACTTTAGCATTTATCTAGAATTGAGAATTAATTCCAGAAGGAGTTTTTATAGAATATTTATCTGTGGTTCTAACTTTAGCAAATGGGCCTACATTCTAGTCACTATACTTAGGTTTGAAAAAGACCATAAAATCTTCACCAAGTGCTTTATCCAAATCTGATAGTAATTTAGAAATTTGATTACTATAAAGTAATGGATCTTCTCCCTTTTTCCTAAATCCTCTTAAATAAACAATACTTGTTACATACTTAGATAAAAGCTATCTATTATTATGTCCTTTAGTAATATCTGGACTATCAGTTGTAATTAGTCTATCTAAAACCTATTTCTATGTTAGGTAAATAGTATTATATTTTGCTCTTTTTTCTCCAGACCTTTTTAATTCAGAGTTATAGAAGTCTTCCTAAGTCTATCCATTAATCATTACATTCTTATCAAATACTGGTGTCTACTAACTTAGATTCTCTTCTATTGTATTTAATTCTTTAAGTAAGCTTAATACTTCTGGTTTAAGTCCATCTAAACTCTTAAACTAATCAAATTTTCCAGACTTCTGTAATGATTGCAATACTCTATAAGCTGTAAAATCATTACCTAAATCATATATAGGATTATTTTTCCCAGCTGCATTCTGGTATAAACTTTCCTAGTTTATAATCCAATCAGAAGCCTTAGCATGAGGTGGAATTACATAAACAAGACTTACACTTTTTCGTCCAGAATAATCAGGATTTTGCTACAATCTCCACTGTTCAACTAACTCATCATCAGTTGTGTACTTATTGGAATCAGATATAAGAACAAATGGATGTGCAGTATTTATGGCACCATTATATCCATCCTTAGATAAGAATACAGAAGATATATGAAGCTATGGATTCTTAGCAAACTCTTCAATATCTGTAAGTTTAAAATTATACTAATAACTACCATTAGTCTAATTTTTACCTTTTTCTTTTAATAGCTAAGGTCCTAATTTAGTTTCTAGTTTAAAACCTTCTGGAAGCATGAACCATCCATTTGAAGTAAATTCCCAGAATTTAAACAAGTCAATCAAGTCACTATAATATGGATCATTACCAAACTAATTAATGACTTCATTTATTTTATCATAAGTATTAGTTCCTCTTGTTTCATTATCAAAGAATTCTCCTACTTTATTAAAATCATCTAAGTACATTAGAGTAAGTGGAGAATTAATAGATGCTAATGATAATTCCAATTTTGGAACCCCATTTACGAATATTAATGCTGATAAAGTTTTACGCATCTTCTTATCAGCCTCTGTATCATCAGATTCTATAAAAAGAGCCTTCTCATTCTCAGATTGGTCAAATCTATTAAATAATTTCTTATCACCGTTTAAACGTCCTGCAGTACTCTTTATACCATACCTAATATTAATTATATCAGAATCCTCTAAGTGTAAAATACCTCTAATAGTATCAATATCTCCATCCTTAAAAGCATTATTTAATTTGGCCAGAGTTTCTATAATAGTTTTGTAATCCCATGTCTTAAACAATTTCATTAATCCAACACCATTATCGATTCTAGCATCAAATTTCTCCTATGGGCCGTCAAACTTAGGCACACCATTTTCTTCAACTATTCCAGGAGCAAAAGTATTGAATGTGTATAGTAAGTGATTTACTTGCCTAACATCATTTCTATTAGTAGTTCTTCTTGGTTCGTCTTTAGCATTATTATCTGTAACATCTTCTACTCTATCCTATAAAGTTCCAGTATTACCCATGACAGAAGGTGGTGTATCATTTTCTGGTTCTGGATCTGGTTCTTTATAATAATCCTTAAACCTATTATGTAAATCTTCTATAGATATTACTTGCTCATTATTTCCATCTAGGTCAGTTACTGTATAGTTCTTATCATCAACTTTAGTAATTATTACATTACCAGTATCAATAACTAATCTATCTCCTTCATTATACTTTGGAACAATAGCATTCTATTTAGTTTTTATACTATATTCTCTAAATAACTATTCTAGAGGTATTTTATTTCCCTCTATTGTAACAGTTGGAGTAAATGCCTAAATTCCATTTTCAGTAGATTCTTCTATAGAATAATCAGTAATGTCAAATTCTTTGCCGTCCTTATCTACTGCAACTAAATTATCTCCCTTCTTTTTAAGTTCTCCTAATTTAATTTCAGCTGTGGCTCTATCTGCATAACTACCAGGAGATAAGGTAGGTGGAGGAGTATCAAGTGTAGTTTGAGTCTAAGTAGATGGTTTAGAAGGTTGCTTTATTTCAATATTTGGAACTTCTTCTCCAAATTCTGCAAGTACTTCTTCTAATAACTCCATTCTCTTCTAGTAAGATTTCTTAATACCGGCTTCATTTAGAATTTCTTTCTAGTATTTATTATCCTATCTTTCAGAAAGAGTAATAGAACCAATTTGCTAAGAAGATATAAGAACTGCCCCCTATTTAGCACGAGATACACCTGTGTATAATTCTCTGAACTTCTCCACTTTTGCACTTTGAGAATCTGTTCCATAAGGAGCTGATTCTACAATATAATATTGTAATTCTTCTCCCTACGCTTCAATAGGAGTTTGTGGTTTTAGCTTATCGCCAAATTTACTAGTTAAAGCTTTGTATATTTCTGAGTTTTTATCATAGTAAATATATCCAATCTTTTCAGATGTGGTATCTACCATTAACTAAACTTGAGCTACAATATCATCAACATTGCTAGAATTACTAAAGGAACGAACCCCATATAGACCCTTATGCTCTTCATCACCATTAAAGTATTCAAATTCTACAGGATTATTAGTACCTTTTATGTTATTCCAAGCAGCCTACATGTGCTTTAAACTATTAGACATCTATTTAGTAGTAGTTCTAAGTGGAACTCCCAACTTCATAGATCGGGCAAAATTATTTCTACTGATTGTAAAATCTAATGTTTTACCTTTTACAGTAGCTTTTGATGATTTAACATTTTGGTGAACATCTCCTGCAGTGATTACTACTATTCCATTATCCTAAGCAAATCTGGAAATTAAGTCTAGGTCATTCTAGTCATATTGTCCAATTTCATCTATGAAGATTACTTTAGGAACTTTATCATATTTATTTAAAGTCATGGTATTTACAAGTCTTCCATTTTCAAACTTGTAAGTACCATCATAGAACGTATTATTGTTATTTCTAGTATCTTTCCAATCGGAGGACATCCATTTAAGAAGTTCTTCTTGAGATTTTGATTCTCCTTTAAGTCCAATTTTATCCATAGCTTCTTTAGCCTTAGCTGAATCTGTATGGACAAGCATTACATTTTCAAGATACTTATCGTCAATTTTGTCTATTACAGCCTTAATAGTTGGAAATACTGCATTAGTTTTACCAGTTCCAGGGGCACCCTCTATAAATACTATATTTTTATATTGAGGAAGAACATTATGACCGGAGAAGTATTCAAGTAAATCTTTAGAGAAAGCATTTCCTGATTCGTCAAACTTATTTAATACTTCTGCACGTTTTGCTTCATCCATGCTATTGAACTACTAAACTGCTGTACTATGATAAGCCTCAACAAAATCATTCATTACATCACTATTTACTATAGAAGCAACTCCTAGATATATAGCCATTTCCTAACCTGGAATTGGAGCAATTTTATCATTAAGTGCCTCTTTATAGTAATGTAAGAAGTCAGAAGATTTCATTGCTGCTCTAGAAGCTAAATACCAAATAAAGGTATTCTTAGCCATAGAAGTTTTTACCTTGCCTTCTTTATCAGTATATTCAGTAGTTAATAAGTCTCCAGTTTGTTCAAAGAATCCTTCATCACCTGCAAAATTTCTTAGAATATCACCAAGCTGTTCTTTTGTTGGTTTTACTTCCTAGAAAAAATCATAAATAGCATTATCCATTTTAACTATTGCTATTTCTGCTTCTAGTCTATCGTTCCTATCCCACCTATCTTTAGTTGATAAATCTTCTAATGCAGATATTTCCTGTAATGTATTATTTAATTTATCAATTGCCTCTTTAGTTACAAATTTATCATTGTCTGCAATGGTCTAAACAAAAGATTTGAAATTAGAATAAACTAACTTATTCTTTACATCACCAACTCTTTCCTATTCTGTTAATTTCTAACCTTGATTAACTGCATTTAGTCTAGAGGCAAATAATAGTCTATTTTTTATTCTAAGAAGTTCAGAAACAAGAGAATCGGCAGTTGCAGAATCAATTTCAGCAAGTTCCTAATAGTCCTTAATATTATGAGCTTTGTTGATATTATTTATAATTCTACTATATCCAGTAGGATTATTAATATCAGCATTATCAATTTTCATTCCATTAAGAACAGCAATATAGGAATCAATTACTTGTATAGCTTCTTTATTATTCTCTTCCCATGTACTATCAAGACCAAATGATTCTAAGTCATTTATATTATTCTAAAGAACTGCTTCTGTATCCTATAAATGTTTAGTAAGATTTAAATCTGAATCAGAAACACTTAACTTATACTAATCAAGAAACTCAATAATAGGAGTGTTTCTCATTTCTAAAATCTTCTATTTGTAATTTCTAAGAGCAGCTGTAGTATTTGTTATAGTTGTCTATTGTGTTCTCTTATCCTAAAGACTTAAATCATCCCCATAAACTATCTCCAATTGAACTGAAGGATATCCATTTTCATCAACAATAAACTTGTTTAAATCACTTATATACGAATCAATAAATTTAACAACAGACTATTTAAAAGTTGGGCTTATGTACCCTACTTTAATTATATCATTAAGTATAACATCAATAGAATCCTACAAATATAGCTAGTATGGTAATACCTATTTAGCAGTTAATAACTATTTTGATTGCTGTAAACTTTCATAGTTAGGGTCCTCTTTGGGAGTTTCTTCTAACTATTTGGTTATACTCTCTAAATCAGTTGCGATTTTCTTTAAATGGTCCTTCTATTCCTATGAGATATATTTACTCAAAATTGGAACAAATCTTTTACCCTCATCACTAAGTAACTATTGTGCAGTTTCAGTGTAGGTATCTTCAGAAGGATTTAATATTACTAATGTATTAAAGAACTAAGTTACAGCATTTTCTATACTTAGATTGCTTTCACTCTTCTCTAAATTCTTTAGAAATTCCTATTGTTGAAGTATTACAGGAGAAGAATTCTACATAAAGTCATGATACATAACTCTGGCTAAGTGAATATCATTCTTACCACCAGTATTTCTCCACTCTTTATAACTATTTAATGCTTCTTTCTTCTCAGATTCATTTAATTCATTATATTCTTTATTATATTTATGCCTTACAAAGTCTGGGAAACTAACACTTACAAATGCTCTACTTAAAAATGGATTGGCTTCAAATATAGCATCAGCAACAGCTTCTGGAACTACTTCGCCACTTATATAGCGATTAAGTTTTTCTCTTTCTACTTTAAGCTCTTCCTATATTTTAGCAATCTATTCTTCAGATTCCCTATCCATTTTCTAACCATCAGTAAATCTATTCTCTATTTCTCTAATTTTAGAGTTTAAAGATACTAAATTTGCCTAAATATTCTAATAAGCCTAGGTGTAAATTCCCATAGTAGAAGCATTAGCTAAAGATGCTGTTCTTATATTTTTAAGAACTTCTTGCTAATCCTCTCCAGATAACTTTCTCAATAATGAGTCAGTACTTAACTTAGCTCCTTCTTTTGTAAGAATATCACGAATAGTAGTTACTTCACCCTTAATAATTTGTTTAACAGCATAATCCTGACTATCTTCATATTTCTCAGCTGGTTTATATAATTCTTTATATTTATCAGATACAAATTCTGTGGATAGATTCTTATTTCCAAGATTCATTTTATTTATTGCACGTAGGAATTCTCCATCCTAGTTATTATTTACTATGTATAAAAGTTCCTACATTGCAGTAGATTTATTCATATTAGCTAAGTTCTTAGAAACAACAAAATCTGTTCCTGCACTTGTTATTCCACCACCGATAAATCCACCAAGAGCAGACATAGCATAACGGTCAAACATGTTTTCCCATTCTCCTAAGTCTAATGATTCTTCATTAGCTAACCACCTGTATACATTAAATGCACTTTTTGAGAAATCAGCAAGTAATTCTTCAGAAACTTCTTCTGTTGATTCTGCCATAGCATGTGCCAAAACAGTCTTTGAAGCAGAAGAGTAATCAGCTTGTGCAATTTTTCCACCAATTCCAATAAGTTTCTATACAAAGTTCTTTTTAGAGGAATCAACTGCATACTTATCATACGCTTCTTTTACATCTTTAGTAAGAGCTTTAGCTATAGCTTTATAACGGAATTTATCAACCCTAGCTTCAGGTAATATCCACTATCCTATTTCTGTATTTAAGATTGCTGCTTCTCCAGCTGCATATCCAATAGTTAATAATGCCGCTTCCAAATCAGATGCTCCAGCCTGCTTAGCTTCACCATAAGTGTCCTACACAGTAATACCAGTCATATAAGCCTTAGATAATGGAGAGCCTATCTTAGTAACCTACTTCATTAAATCATCAGCTAATTTGGTTGCCTTTCCAATATTCATTTGATGAACAGCTTCTCTATACATATCATAAGAGATGCCATTAGCTGCTTGATTAATTATTTGCCTAAGGTCAGCATCAGTAAATTCTTCTATGTTTTTAGTTAATAGTTTACTATCAAGCTTTTCTACCTACTTATTTATAAACTAATTCCTACCTTTAGTAGTCATTATATCATAGTACTTCTTATTACCTTTAATGATAGCTGGAAGAGTATTAAATATCCATCTTTGTTCTTTTAGCTATCCAATGGTATCACCTATCATGTTAAAGAAGTTCTCACCACACCAAGTATTTTCAGCAGCATATTCAGTCTAAGCTGACCTATTTACAGTTTTAGCCCACCCTTGTATGTCGTTCAGTAATTCACTATCATTACCTACTGCTAATTTTCCAATAGTAGCTAATAACCCAGCCATCTAAGTGCCTACACTTAATCCAGTAATTACAGGACCGATATATGGAATAAACATGGAACCAACTAATGCTGCATTTTTAAGAATACTACCTGCCCAACTCTTCTATTCTATATCATCAGAATCAAAGAAATCAAACTTATTAGCAAATGAACCATCAGTAGTTAGGATATTCATTTTATTAAGAACTTGCTTACCATATACGTCTCTTCCACCAAGAGTTTCATAGTATGGAAGTCCTTCATCGTTAAGTTTTCTTTCTCCTTTCTAATGGATTAAATTTCCGTCCTCATCAAATTCATCCTCATCATATGTTGCTAATACTAAGGTATCAAAGAAGTTATCAAAGAAAGAATCATTAGGAGAATCAGTCCATTCTCCTGTTTTTGTATTATATACTTTCTATGTTTGTGCAATTTCACTAGTAGATAATGTTCTAGGACCTTTCTTACCTACTCTATATAAACTATTAGATACTAATGTCTCATTAGGTTCTCTAACTAATCTAGGAGCATAATCTATAGTTCTTTTTTCTGGTTCTACCCATATATTATCTTTACTAAATTGTACAGATTCCATAATTGCAGTATTGTAATCCTTAGTGGCTAGTTGGTTATAAAAATCGTCAGCAGCTATATAGAAGTTATGAAATTTAGCTTCATCAAATTTGCCATTTGCATCCTAGAAATATGGATTCTGCATAATTTTCTCACTTTTCTTATAATCTTCTTCAGGTCTTAATCCAGTATTTTCAGCAGTTAGTCCAGCTGACTAGAAATCACCAACTGAAAAATATGGATTTGCTAACATGTTTAGAAGTATATCATTCTCTTTCATTATAATGTTCCTGGATTAATATATTGTTTCTATTTAGATTGTTGTCTAGCTTCTATTAACTAAGCATCAGCAGTAGTTGGGAAGTTTCCAGTGGTAGCATTAGAAGTAAAGTAGTCCTCATTAATAGGAATAAAGATTGTTCCTTTATAGACCCTAGTATAGTCTCCCCAAGGCCATAAAGTGCTTTTTTCTTCAAATTGGATTCTATCCTTCTCACTTCTATCTTTCTAAAGTATAGCTAACGTATTTGCAATTTCATTCTTGTCCTGAGTTTCTACTATGTAATCGGCAAGAGATACATCTTTATTGAAAGCACTACTAAGAGCTGTCCCATTTAGTATACCAAACTTCATATAATTTCCCATTAACTTACCATTAGAATTATATAACATAGGTAATCCCATTTCTTGATATACTGCATTTATTTCCTATGGTTCTGTAATATTCTCCTACTTTATTTTCTTCTATGCTTTATCATATCTTTCTAACATAGAAATATCTGGAACTATTTCTCCCTATTGATATTTATCTCTATCTATAGGAAGATATGCAGCATGTAAAGCAGTTCCATCTACAGCTATATTTGAGAATCCTTCAAATGGAATATTAACCCCACCCATACTTGCCTAGTTAAAGTCTAAATATCCTGCAAATGCACTATTTGTAACATCTTGTAATGTTCCAATTCCCTAACTTTTACCTTCTTTATCGGTAATAGGCATACGAGTTGTTATAATCTATAATCCTGCCGTCCCGCCTTCCGGAGTTTGAATAGTAATTGAATCCTTCTATCCATACCCAGCTTGTAACATATCTACTGGACTCAACTTCAACTTAGAAAATGGGTTAGTTGGATCTGTAGTATCACCCTTTTCACTTTTCTATAAATCAATCTAGAACTCAGAAGTATTACTAGTTGACATTCCTATTAACTAAGCTACTAATGCACGTGCTTCTTTATCTGTGCCACTCTTGGTTCTAGTTTTAATTAAAGTCTTAGCATTTTCTGGTAATGAGGAATAAACATAACTAAGAGCGGCATTTGCCTATTGCGCCTAATCTTTAGTTAATACTTTACCTTTATATAACTATTCTGGGGTAGCACTTTCTCCAACTTGTTCTATAGCTGCAAGATACTAATTTATTCCAGAAATTAACTAAGCAGAACGAGCATATCCTTCAGAAGATTGAGTAGTAGAACCAAGATTAGAAATAATATCTTTAATCTATTTATTAATAACTTCCATACTTGTACTACCTTTAACTATATCTAATAAATCATTATTATACGCTAACTATGGAGTATATGCTCTAAGTCTTAATACATCAGAATTAGTTAATGGCTTATAACCACTTTCCTATAGCTATTCTGGTCTTAATAATTGAAAGTCTTCCCCTTTCTAACAAAGAATATAGCCTCTATCATCTATAGCATATTCACTCAGACTTCCTTTACTATTTGCGGCTTTATAAGCATCTTCATAAGCTGTTCTGTCAAATTTAATTCTGTTAATTTGATTTATTAATTGTATATATCGAGAAGCTATAGATGGAGCATATTCTTTAGGCATATACTGTCTATCTATAAAGAAATTCTATAATAGCTAAGTTGCAGCCTATACATCATTAGGAAGTCCATTTAAATCTTTTAATAATCCAAGTATATCTTTATCAGCAAGCCCCTTCTCTTCTTTTTTAGTCTCTGCTACTGTAGAATCCTCTTGTGCTGGCTGAATCATTACTGGATCATAATTAACTAAGGGGGGAATCGCAGCTCCCCCCTATTGGTATTTTAATATCATTTTGATTTTCTTTTATAAAGTGCATACATACTTTTAGAAACTCTATCTAGTGCTTTCTCATTTCTATTCATAACAGAATCAAGATATTTATAGAATCTGTCTAAATCCTTATTAGGATCTAATTTTCCACCTTTCTTTGCAAAATACTATCTAGCTAATCCATATCTTTGACTGTAAAGCTCATTCATAGCCTTCTTAGCACTTGCAGATGCCTGTCTTAATAACTAGGTTTCTTCTGGAGTAAGTGAAGATACATTTTTTATCCCACTCTATACATCCTAATATATCTAAATAGCTTCTCTAGATAGTTTGGGATCGTAAGCAGATAGGTTATTAGTTACCTATTCACTAAATTGTTCCTAAGCCATTGCATCTTCTTTTGCTCTCTTTTCTCTATTAGCTACAAGTTTATCATATTCCATTTGCTTTAAGAAAGTATCCCAATTAGTAAATTGTTTATTCTCAAATGCTTGCTGGATTGCAGACTTATTCTACATAGTCTAATAAGCAGAAGCTAGGTTCTAGTTATGAATCTAATACCTACTTAAAGCATTTTGCTATTCTTGTAACCAAGCTTTTTCTGCCATTTCTCTAAGAGTTGCATTACTCTATCTTCTACCTTGATTTACATACTCAAGACCTTTAACCATAGCATCCATCTACTATGCAAAGTTCTGGCTAATATCTGAAGTCATTGGTTTACTAGACCAATTCATTAATCTAGCCATTGCATCTTGCCCAGCCATTTCAGCACTTAAATCACTCTATACATATCTATGTGCTTGTACAGGATTTAGGTACATAGGCTACTAAGCATCAAGAGCTAATTTAGTCATTCTCCTATTAGCTCTATTTGCTAACCACAGTCTTAAAGCTCCTAAGGAACTAGTTCCATTACCTCTACTAGTAGCTTGCTTGGCTTCTTTAGCTACTGCATCTTCTCCTGATACAGCAACTCTAGGTTTTACTTCTTGACTCTGCGTTTCTTCTGGTTTCTATTCTACTTCAGGTTTTACTTCTCCAGAAGTTACAGGTTGAGCAAGTACCCACTAACCATTATTAAAATAAACGTTCTAACCATTTATCTTAAGAGCTTTTTCTGCACTGTTATATGTATTCTATAACTTATCAACTAACTATTGTCTATTATATGTAGAAGGTCCTAAATAATCATTCAATCCCTCATTATACTAAAAGAAATGATTAAAACCAGTATTATTAAATTCTTTATTCCAATTAGCATAACCTCTTTCATTTAAGTTTTTACCAAAACCTAAATTCTTATCTTGTTTAATTTTATTTAGATTATTCATAGAGGTTATAAACTTATTAGCATCTGGGATAACTCTATCTTGAACTTCTTTTAGAATCTTATCAAAATCATAGTAATCTCCCCATGTATTAGGAAGTGTAGCATTTTCTTTAGTTCCCTTATCCGTAAGATAACCAGTTCTCCAATAACCACCTCCTTCAAACTTTAGAATACCTCCTTCTTTTCTCCACATGAAATTAGGATTATTTTCTATAGCCTAATCAATAGCATTTCTTTTTTGTAGTTCTAAGGTAGTAGGCTTGGATTGTGTAGTCCGCTAGGTAGTCTAACTAATAGGTCCTTGTTGTCGTATATACCTAGATGCATATGGATTTCTTATTAAGTTTCTAAGACTACCAAAGTTTGATTCCTAAACAGATTTCCATACTCTAAAGTCTAGATCATTCT
>JBJEXV010000040.1:25060-29128 GCA_051886175.1 Candidatus Coprovivens sp.
CTCATTGCACTACTCTTTACATTAGAGTGTACCATTCTTCCTATACCTACTACTGCTTTAATATCATTTGCAATATTCTTCCAATCATCAGCAGATAAAGACTCTTTACTTGTTATTTTACTCCAAGACTACTAATGTTCTGAAGTTAATAAATTACGAGCTGATAAAACAGTTATTATTCGTGGAACATATTTAATTAATTTCTATGTAATTTTACCCATTTTTGCTGTACTTCCAGCACCTGGAATTAAGCCAACAGCATCCATAGCTAAGTTAGTGCCAAAGTTCCCTAAATCACTCCATTGAAAACCATCTTCTCCAATATCTGCTATTAGATTTCCAACAGAGCTACCAACCCCTAATCCAGCACTAGCTATAGTTCCAGCTCCAGGAACAAATGAGGAAGCTATAGAACCTACATCTAATCCTATAGATGCAAGTCTAGTAATATCCATAGCTGTAAAACCAGTCTCTCCTGGTTTTCTATTATTTGTTGGTTCCTTCTTTTCTTCCTAGTTAGTTTCCTATTTAGTTTCCTATTTCTTCTTCTTAGAATCTTTATACGCTTGCACGTATTTTCCACCAAACTAGTAATATATTATTCCACCTTCCTCTTTTTTCTAGGTCCTATTTACAGAATCATATGCTTCGTAAGCCATTCTTTTCTATAATTCGTCTCCTAGATTAAAGGCTCTTTCCTCTATCTATCCATTAGAAGGGTTATATGCCAAAAATGAACCTCTATCCAAATCCTATGAATTTGGTATTGCATACCAACCAGTAGGTTTTCCGTTTTCAGTTAATTTATTATCAGAGAAAAAATCAAATAAAGCTGCAGCACTAAGCATATTTCTAATATGTTCATCCTTTTTGTCCCCCTTTGGGTTTCTTTTTCCTCTAATCATATCAGAAATATCTTTAAAATCTTTATTGGAAAACTGCTATTGTAGAGCTGCTATCTAGTCATCTACTTCTAGATTACTTAAACCTCTGGTATTTATAAAAGCTGATAATAAGTTTTTTGCATTAGCTTCTCTCTTTTTTTCGTCTGAATCAAAATAGCTAGTTCCAAAATTTCCAGAATATGGATTTTCTAACTGAGGATTATAATCTCTAAAATACTAATCTCTAGTCAAATTGTACTTCTCCTCCTCTAACTATTTCTATTTTTCAGCTTCCTCTTTCTCTTTCTTTAACTTTTCTACCTCTCCTTCAATTCCTGTTAGAGGTTTTTTATCTCCTCCAGTTTGGAAATATCCACTTAAGAAATCTTCTCCAATTCCTATTCTACTTAAAGCTCTAGTATCAGAAGAATCATATCCATTCTAGAGGGAATTAATAGCTTCTTGAATTCTTTTTCTAAATTCCTCTTTGGTACCATATGGAGTATCGGAGTAATCATAATCTCCCAACTTTTCAGAATAATTCTATAATTGCTGGGCTAAATGAGATGCACGTTCCTGCGTTCCCCTTATTCCATCTTCACCAGCTTTATCCATATCACTAAATAATGCTGTACTCCACTAACCTCCAGCAGGTAATAATTCTTTCTGCCATGTAGGTAAGAATCCATGTTTAGCAAAACTGAACTTATTATCTGGTTCTTTACTTTCTTTAGTCTGACTACTAGCAAGTTTCTTTCCCACCTTCTTAGCATAGTTAGCAAAACTTGAGGTAGCAGAGAATGCTCTATATTTCTTTTTCTTATTATCTTTTAATTGATTATATTCATCAGGAGTTATCCTTTGTCCTTTATTATCATAGTAAAATGAAATAACTTTATTTCCATCTTGTGAACCAAGTTTACCTTCTGTATCATATATATCTCCAAAGTCATTAGTATAAAATCTAGAACCTCCACTAGTATTCTATGCCTAGAAACCTTCCATATACTAGTTATAGGCATCTCTAAACTGCTTCTTCTGTTCCTCTCCCCATCCTGTACTTTCCAAGTAAGAATCTACGTTGGAACCAAGCTCATTTATATATTGTTCTAGATCTATTTCTGATTTACCAAATTTATATTTGTTTTTTGCCATAATATATGTGTATAAATAATTAAAGGGATATACCTAAATAAATTAGATATACCCCTTATTAGTTAAATTAGATACGTCTTAAAAGGCGTCCACCCTTACGATAAACAGGTTCACCTTCCGGAGCAGGGGCACCTTGCTGAGGAGCACCACCTCCGCCAGCGGCTTCTAACAACATCTAACAAACCTACATAGCAATCTGACAATCTTGATTTTGTACAGCTTGCTGAGCACCCTACAATAACATTGCCATCGGGTCCTACTGAGCAGGTGCTGCCCCGCCCTCTTGAAATTTTCCTATTCTCATAGTCTAAAAATTAAATTGTAATTAATGCACTAATTATCTATTTTATTTATGTACTTTTCAAAGTTACATATCCATATCTATAAATCAAAATATTTTTTAAGAAATATATATATTATTCAGTCTTGTCGTCAGAATTATCTTTTTTAGGAGTATCTACATACTAAGGTTCACGATGGTCTTGAGCATACAGTTCTCTAAATAATCTCTTACCAAGTCTTCTACATATCTTATTATACTACTCTTCTTTGTCTTTCACGGCATCTGCCTTTTTAGCCCACTTAATCATCTACTTAGTAGATACTCTACTAAATATTCTCTCACCTCCCTGGAGATACATTTGAGTACTACCATCCTAAGCAAGTATCTTCATTACATACTTATTAAGGTCTTCAGAATCATCAATGTCAAATCCATCACCTTCAACAATTCCAGAATTTGCATTTACTTCAAGAATATATTTGGCATTAGGAAAAGTAACTAAGGTTTCATCTTCTGGCTAAGCAGTATAAACCATTACTACTTCATCATCACTATTGATAGCTATCTAATCAAGAGGTATTTTAGTATCTTTCATCCACATTTGTCTAGAATCCTCATCTTCCCACTAGAATAACATACCTTCATTCGGTGGAAGATTCCCAACTCCCATAAGTCCCTTCTTTCTATCCTCTTCGTTTTTGGCAACTTGGCAATCATATACCTTATCACCTATTACAACTCTAACCTTATCCATTTTTAGCCCTTTCTAATATTTTTTCTATAGTCATTCCATCTGGATTTACATAACTATCCTTACCTTTAGTTACATATTCAATAAATGATTTAGGTCTCCACCACATTCCATACATAGCCTATAAAGGAGTTAATCCTCTTGCCTTATAAGCAGATTCGTGAGGTATGAGAGATTTCTTTAATTTACGATAATGCTTAACAGCAGCTGCAAATTGTTTCTATGGATCATTAGCGAACTCTTCTCTAGATGAAGAATCATAATCTTTTCTAGTTCTATCTAAAAATTGAAAATAACCTAAAGCAGAAGAACCTGAATTTTTAGCTAATGGATCAAAACTAGATTCTAATCTAGCAATAGATGTCAGAATATCCCTAGTATCAGCATCTTGTGGATTATCTCTTAAATAAGAATCAAACTATTCTGTAAATGAAGAAGGTGTAGGTTTTCTCTAATGTCCTTTCTGAGAATAGGTAGGCTAAGCACTTTCCTTCCAACCAGGGAAAATATATTCATCTAATTCTGGAACATTAGTCTATGTTTCTTCCTATCTAGAAGCTTGATACTGTCTCAATCTTTCATAGGGATTAGTAATTACTTCCTCCTTATATTCTTCCTCTGGAGGTAGAACTGCTTTATATGATACTAATAAATCTTCAAGTTGCATCCAGTTTACCTCCTTCCTTACATTTACTAATTAATTCGGTTTTATCTATTGTATTATAGAGAATTTCATATACTAGTATCTTACCAGCTTCTATTGCTAAATCATCTTTCTTAGAAGTTTCCTAATCATAGTACTTATGATATAAATCTTCTAGTTTCTTAGTTACTTCTAAAGTAAAGACAATTTCATCACGTTCAATTTCGGCCTACTATACACCATCATTATCAATTACAGGAATGCCCTTCTTAGTTAAGTCTTCTGCATTTTCCATGTGATGTTTCTCTTTATGTAGAGCACCTTCTGGAATTATATTCTTTTGATTAGTTTC
>JBJEXV010000041.1:0-16402 GCA_051886175.1 Candidatus Coprovivens sp.
CAAGAACAATTGCAACTAACTATGATGAAAAAGAAATAAAATTATTAGTTGAATATTTAAAAGATTATCTAAATAATACGAAAAAGAGTGATTAAGATTTGTAAATTTTATTTTACATAACTTAATTTTGTAAATTTTATTTTACAAAAATATGGGTGTGCAAGAAAATTAAATTTTGCTATATTATATCTATCAAAATCAAAGAGGTATAAAATGGCAAAATTTAAGAATGAAGTTCAAAGAAATGATCAACATGATATTAATCGTGTAGCAGAATATTTATGGTATGCTATTACAATTTGTCCAAGTAAGGATTCAATTAAAAGAGATATTCAGTATTGGGCAGATAAACATGTTTATAAGAAAGAAAACATTTCTGTAAATGCATATAATATCATTAAAATAAATTTTCCTAAGTATATCCTTGAAAATGGAGATGTAAAATGGAATTCTAAATTTGTTAATAAATCTTCAAATAGAATACCCTTACATAAGGAACATATTATTCCTAATGAATTCATTTATCAAAAGTTAGTAGATGAATTTAACAATAAAGATCTTTATAATAAAAAAGATGAAGGAGTTAAATTTATCAAAGAACTTTTGAATATTCATTTTTGTGGATTAATTACAAATGATGAATGCAAAATTCTTGATAGTAAATTTAAATCTACTATGCCAAATGGATGGAATATTACAAATGATCCAAAAGTTAGATTAACTGCAGTAGGAATAAAGATGATGTAAAAAAGAGAGCAATTAGCTCTCTTTTCTATTATCTAAATAATTTGTTATTATATTACTAAAATCAATACAAGGAACTGCTTCTATTTTTTCATTTAATTTTGATGGTATTCTAATTAAAATAAGATCTTTAATTTTTATATTTGGACAATGTTTTTGTAAAATTGCTTTATATGTTGATAATTGAAGTGAATATTCTATAACATTACAAGCATCATAATTTGAAAATGGTGGTAATAGCTTTTCCCATTTATTTTCTTTATTAAATTCTTTACTTGTTTTCCAATCAAATATAATAAATGCATTATCTTTTTTTGAATATGCTAAGAAGTCAATTGTTCCACAAAGTTTCCAGTCTCTATCATATACAATGTATTCATTCTTTATAGGGACATACATCTTTTTTAGAGAATTAAAGATTTCTTTACATTTACCTTTACGATATTCAAAATCTTCAATCATTCCTGGATATAAAGCCATTTTATCTTTATTACCAGTATAATCTTTATTTTGCCATAAGTATTCCATTACAGCATGAACTTCAGTTCCTAAGATTTTTGCATAATCACCAGATTTACTCCATTCTTTTCTTAAAGATGGAGCTAATTTCTTTGATTCAATTTTAGCCAATTCAATTACTTGGTCTTTCTTCAATTTAGGATTTGCTGCAGCAATAGCGGCTTTTGCTTTATTGAATGCTGACTTTTCTGCAATTAAATTCCAATCTTTTTCTTTTTGAAATTGGCTGCAAAAAGTAGTCACTGAAGTATATTGTGTACCTACACTATCTGTATAAGTATGTGGTCCTTCTTCGAAATAAATATCGTTGAAGGCCTCCCATAGTTCATTAAATATCATTTAGTTTTCTCCGAATCTTATATCACCAATTGTATCATCAGTTGGTCTCATTGTTTCAAATTCAGGATTTATATTTCTGATTTCAATCATCTTATATAGTTTATCCTGTCTGTGTTTATATTTATTCCACATGGCAAGACACTCACTCATGTGTTGTCTATATCCATTAACTTTAACTGGGTCTGTTTCATCTTTACGTGCATTGATATAAGATTTAATGTAATTGTAAATAATATCCATTCTAGAACAACATTCATTTGCATCACTCTGAATTTCTGGAATAGACTTTTTCAAATAGTCCTTTATAGGTATTTCATATAAAGGATGTGGATCATTAATAACATTCTGTTGTTCTTTCTCTTTACGGATACGTTCTTGCATTTCTGCATACGTATTCTGTTTCAGATTCTGAATAAACTTTTTATCTTCATCTTTCTTTCTAAAAAAATCAAACATTATTCACCATTAAAATTTATCAATACGATTTGTTTTTCTTTCTTTAATTTTGTCCATTCGTGCAAAGTTTCATCATATTCTTTTTGCAAATAGGTATAAGCATTCATATAATCTTCATTGGCTTTTCCATATTTTTCTTTACCGTAATCAGTCAAATGTTTCTTACATGCTTCATATTCTAAATGTTCCAAATATAATGCACCTAATGCACTATTGTTTAATTGTAATAATCTCATACGGCAATCTTTCATTTTTTCTTCTTTACGAGAAATAAGAGTATCGATTGCTTTAGTATATTCTTCTTTTGTTTTATAATCTTCTGGATTTACTATGTAATTCATAGAAACAAATATACAAAAAGAGGTTGTTTGGATAACAACCTCTTATACATTTTATTTCTAATTTTTTAATATAGCTTTAGATATGGTGCTGCCAAAATCTTAATTTCAGTTCCAGATTTTTTAACAATCTTAACTGGATAACCTGCAGCTTCAGCGAACAACATAGCTAATGTTTGAGGTTTGTCTATAAACTTCTGTGCAACTACTTGAGCAACAGCAGTGACTAATTCACCAATATTTTCTGCACTTCCATCATCCATAATCTGCTTAACAAGATTTGGAATATTTATATTAGGACCTTCTTCACCCTTAATTTCTGATTTAGCCATAGGAATGTTTGCATTACCAAATGCTGGGTGACCTTTTTCACGGAATTCAGATGCAATTGATGAACCACCTTTAGTTCTAATATCTAGATTAATTTCTGATGATTCACAGTGAATATGGTCTTTATTAGCTAACTTCAATATAATACCTGATGACTTACCTTCAGTTTCAATAACATCATCTTGTGATACTTCAGCGAAGGTATTCTTTTTCATATCTTCCTTTGTTCTTCCATGATATTCAATGAAGATTTGTTTCTTTTCATTGATTGTAGGACCAACTGCAGTAGTTGCAGCTTTATCAAAGTTTGCTGCAGCAATAGTTGCTTCTGATACAACTTGTTTCAAAGAAATACCTATCAATTCCTGATTTACGAATGCATAGTTCAATAGCTGATTATGTTCATCCAAGTCTTTTGCATGCATAACAGTAGTCATAATCTTTTCAGCACGTGGAGCATCAAAATATAATACAATATCAGATTTATCAATATTATGCTTATTGAATGATAATCTCTTCTTTCTTAAAAATGCTTCTAGAACAGGAATAATTGACTTTGTGACTTTAGGACAATTTTTAGATAGTCTATAGTGTCCAAATTGAGCTTGACCCCAGTTTGCAATTCCTTTTTTGAATACAGAATTAATCAAGCCTTTAATATCAGCTCTCCAAATTGCTTCAAAAGAATAAATCCATGACTTTAAGAATTCTTCAAATTGGATTTTGAATGATTGAACATCATTTTCTGGAACACCAAATTCGATATATTTACATACACCAGTTTCTTTGATTGGGTCAGATGCTAATAGCCATTTATACAAATCAGAACGATTATCTGCTGCTTGTTTACCACGTTTAATTAATGGTGGAACATCTTCTTTAATTGTATCTAATGCTGTTCCTCTAACTTTCATTGTCAATAATAGTGCAGTAATTGCTTCCTGGATTTTAGTAGCAGCGTCACCCTTACCAACATAAATCTTAGTAGAAGTACCATCTGTTGCAGATTGTTTCAAATCTGATACGTGAATATTGATTACATTACCATCTGAGAATGTAAATTCATAGTCTTTGTTTGCTAATGTTTTAGCCTTACCAACCTTCATTAGATTTTGGTAAGCTTTACTATTACGAACTACACAAAGCTTAATATCAGAAATAATATCTTCTGGTTTATCAACTGTTTGAACAGCTTTATTAAAGAAACCATCTGCACCATTCATATTAGTAATAGGCATTAGTTTACCAAAAGTTGCTTCTAGTTCTTTAATATAATTCTTATTCTTCTTAAAATCATTCTTGGTGATTGTTTTTTCACCAAGATACAAATCTTCAAGTTGATTTGTTTCTTTTAACCAATCTGTAAAAAACAGTGCCATTATAATTCTCCTATGTTATATTTATAACACAAAAAAGAGAGGTAAGAAACCTCTCTTTAATTTAACTATAAGGAATAATTTAAGATTCTAATGATTTCAAATAACATGCAAAATTCATTGATTCATTAGTTGAACCTCTTCTTGCATCAAATCCTTTAATTACATCAGGACTTCTATTGAAATAAGAGAATGCAGAACGGTCAACTAACTTAACGAAATTACCATCAACATCTGATACCATAAATCCTTCACCATTAGTGTCCTTCATACCAAATGTAGTTTCAACCTTATTTACCCATTTGTTAACTGAATTCAACTTAGTAATGAACTGATTCTTTACATCTGCTGCAATATACAATGCTTCTGCAATCTTATGTAGCAATGGTTCATTTGTTTCAATAATTGTATGTAAGTCTTTAGACTTGTCATCTAGAGAAATTCTCTTCTTATCTCTACCTGCTTTAGTCTTTAACTTTTCCAATCCTTGATATTCTTTTCTCATTTTACCAGTGACCCATTTATGTAGTTCATCTACGAATGTTTCTGGATCAATTAGTTCTGATTTGTCAACTTTATTATTCTGTAATGTCATTACATAGAAGTTAATAAAGTCTGTATTATTTACTAACAAATCATAGTCAGCATCATTTACAATTTCAGAACATAATGAATGCAAATCATATAGAGAATCTTCAATATCACTTGCTTCTTGGTCTGATAGAGTCTGAACACCTGATAGGTTAGGTAGACGTGCATCTAATACGAATGCCCATTCTGGAATTCCATTTAATTCATCTGTAGAAGCATCATTAGACTCCTTAACAGTTTGAACTGAACTACCTTTATAACGTGTATGGAATACAATACCAATATCAGAAGCTAGAGCCTTCTTTGCACCATCAGAACCTACTGGCAATGCATAGACTAATGTATTTGGTTTGAAATAGATATACTTCTGACCATTGTCATCTGTATAATTCTTAATATCACCTTTAGTGAATAGTAAGTCACCTTGCCAAATTTCACCAGCTGGAATAATCTTTGCTTTAGCCAACTTCAATGCGGCTTTCAACTTAGCCTTCAATTCTGGAGAACGGTCATCTGCTTCAATTTCTTCATCTGTAGTATAAACCTTTGGTGTTGCATTGAAAATAGACTTTGTAGATACACCTGGACCTTTTAGACCTGGGAACTTTGTATACATTGTGATAGCTGGAGCACCATCAATCTTTACAGTAATTCCTGGCTTTTCTTTATCAATAGAACCAGTTAGTGTATCAAATACCTGATTATAGAAACCTAATATTCTAGAAATGTAAGCTTTACCCTTTAGGATAGAGTCTTCCATGTGTAATGAGTGTGTATCTTCATTCAATAATTTCTTGAATGTTGTATTTGTGTTTTCTTTCATATTATAACCTTCTAGATCCAATACGCCATTCTTTGCTGCGAACTTAACACATAAATTCCACATCTTTGGTGAATATCCAGTCATTTCTAAGAATGCTTCTTTATCGCCATTTCTAATAGCTTCTCTTACCTTAGTTCCAGATACTTCTTTATCACCTCTATCTGTGCAATATAAGATTTCAAATTTACCAATGTCATTTTCATCTTGTAATTCGTATTCTTCACCAAATGGAACACAATACTTTCCATATAAGTCTGCTCTATCTGGTCCACAAATAAGAACTAAACGATAATCTGGGTACATTTCAGCATATTCATAAAGTGCATCTAAGAAGAAATGAGCTTTACTTGTATATGCTCCTAAGATATTATAACCTAAATCTTTACATCCAGCTTCTGCAATTTTAACCTTTTGTTCCAAAGTGAACATATTACGGTCATTATCGATTGGCTGATTTTTATAAGGTGAAACAATAATGAAGTCTTCGATACCTTCTTGTTCACCTCTATCTAAAAGTCTTGCATGGCCATATTTACCTGTGAATGGACTGAAACATCCATAAATAACACCTAGTGGTCTATCTTCTTTTTTATAAGTATAAACAGGAGAGTCAATATTTGCTCCCTTATCCTTTTTCCAAGGAGATTTTACATTTTTAATTTGAAATCTTTCCTTTAACATTATATTACTCCTTGATATATTTATATAGAAGTGTCAAGATGCTATGATTAAAAAGTAACAAAGTTCATGTTATAAATAAAGTAGAAACTTTTAATTATATGTATAAAAGGAGAATTCAATGAATTTATTAGAAGCAAAAAAAGAATTAAGAGAACATGGTTATAAATTATACAAAACTGAATATATCACAGAATCATTTAGAGAATCATTTTTTGAATTTCTTGATAGTGGTTTAAGTATATTATTTAGTCCATTTTTAAGAATATTAGCAGTTCTTGATGGCCCTAGAGCTGAAGATTATTTAACGGAAGATTTAGAAAGAATAGAATATCAAATTGTTAAAAAAATTTTAAATAATAAATTTTTAAGACTTATTTTTAATAAGATAATAAAAAATAAAAATTTAAAAGAAAAAGTGAAAAATAAATTATTAGAAATTATAACAAATCGTTATGGATATTTAGATCTTATTGATAAACGTAATGATTTAGTAGATAAAATGTTAAATAATATACTTAAAAAACTTGAAAATAATGAAATAGATCTAGCAAATTCTGCAACGAATTCTTTAGTGAATTCATCTGAAGATTATTATAATGATACAAATAATACAAATGAAGATTATTAAAAATAAATAGAAAATTAGAAATATATCTATGACAGTAAGTTTACGACTTACTGTTTTTTTATATATTTGTATATTATGAATAAAGTAGTTCAAAATAGAAAAAAAGTAATGTTATTCGACCTAAGCAATTTGATAATGCGGTGTCTATTTGCATATCCGGTCAAGCCGCACGAAAAAGAATTTAAGGAATTTAAGGCAATCTTTATGCGCTCATTCCTAAAAACTATTAAGGACAATTGTCCAGAAAAGATTATCTGTTGTATGGATAATACTTCTTGGAGAAAAGATGTCTCTGAAAGTTATAAGGAAAATAGAAAAGCATTTAGAGCAAAGTCTATTGTAGATTTTGACGTCTTCTTTCCTATTTCTAATAAACTAATTGAAGCATTGAAAGATTGTGCTCCTAATATCCAATTCTTGGATGTTCCTAAGTGTGAAGCAGATGATTTAATTGCTGTTATCACACGTAGTAATCCTGATTGGGATATTATCAACATTTCTACTGACCATGACTTCTATCAGCTTTATAAGTTTCCTAATTATAAGCAGTATGATGGTATGATGCATAATTATGTAGAAGTATTGAATCCTGAACATGAACTTATGAAGAAGATTATTCTTGGTGACAAGAGTGATAACATTCCTAAGTTAAAGGCAAGAGTTGGTAAAGTCACAGTTGCAAAGATTATCGATGCAGGTGTAGATCAGTGGTTAGAAGAAAATAATCTTAAAGAAAAGTTCATGGAAAACTTTAAATTAATTTCATTTGATTGTATTCCACAGATGTATGTTGAAGATATTAACGAAGCAGTTAAGTCATTCAAGCCAGGTAATTTTTCTGGTAAGAAATTTACTCAGTTAGTAATCAATGAAGGCATGACAGATATATTTGAAAAGGTCTCAGAATATATTGAAGTATTGAAGAAGGTTAAATGAACGATTACAAACATTTGTATAAAGTAGCATTAGTAGAATATGCTAAGTTTTCTACATGCGATAGATTAAAAGTAGCAGCGCTATTAGTTCATGATGGTAGAATTCTATCATGTGGATATAATGGTGTTCCATCTGGTGACCAACATTGTTGTGATAAATTTTCACATGATAATCATGGAAATTTTTACATAGATGGTGAACCAGTTTCGGAAGAAGTTTATAGATTTAAGCATCATGAGTTTAGTGAAGTAGATGAAGTTCATGCAGAAGTGAATTGCTTATCTTATGCTTTAAAAAATCATGTAGATGTTAGTAAATGCACATTGGTAGTATCAATTGCTCCATGTTCAAACTGTGCTAAATTTATTCTAGCATCTGGAATTAAGACAGTTTATTACGTAGATTTATATGATAGATCTGATGCAGGTATTGAGTTTTTAAAGAAACATAACATTAAAGTAGAAAAAATATAAGGAAAATAATGGCATATATTTATAAGAAAAGTTCAGTAAAGAAAACATCATTTACAGTTGTATTTAATAGTGGTTCCCTATTTGAAAAAGAAGGTCAGTATGGTACAATGCATTTGATGGAACATTTAATTTGTAAAACATTTATTGATGAATATGATACTTTGACTGCAAATGCAGTTGACTGGAATGCATATACTGGTCATGAACATATTGTAGTTTATATGAGAGGTCTTGCATCACGTTTGACTTCTGATATTAAGAAGAGAGTATTAAAGAAGCTTCTAGGTGGTCTTGATAATCTAACTGAAGAAGTATTCCAGAAAGAAAAGGCTGTTGTTATTCAGGAATATATGGATAACTTCAATGACCCAGTTTCTGGTAAGTTCTTGAACTGGATGAGAACACATTATGGTGATTTTGGTCCAATTGGTGAAATTTCTTGTATTCAGAATTTCACATTAGAAGATGTAAAGAAAACATATAAGGAAATGTTGTTAAAGCCAGCACGTATTATTGAAGTTGGTCCAACATCTACTGATTTGTCTGATATGAATATTGAATATGCAGAAGAACTAATCAGACAGCCACGTAAGATTAAGTATAAGAAAGATTATAAGTTGATTCAGCAAGAAGTATTGCCAATGGATAAGTCTGCATTCTTAGTTCATTCTAAGAAGTTGGTAAGTAAGTCTGATTATCCATTTATGAATGTTGCTGTTGCAATGATTTCTGATGGATTGAATTCTCCATTGACACAAGAAATTAGAGTTAAGCGTGGATTGTCATACTTCTCTCATGGAATGGTTGACCATATTTGGAATGATTCTATTCTAACATTTGAGTCATGCACAACAAAGGAAAATGAAGAAGAATTGACAAACGTTTATAATGATCTTCTAAATAATGTAGATAAGTATTTGACTAAAGAAAGATACGATATGATTATGTCTATGGCTCAATGTGAAAAGGAAGAAATGAAGCTATTTAGATTTGCTCATGTTAATGACCTAATTAATAAGGGTCTTCCACAGATGCCAAATAATTTGTCTAAGATTACTTTTGAAAAGGTTAAGGAAGTAGCAAAGAAATACATAAATCCAGATTGTGAAATTGTAATTTTGAGGTAATATATGGTAGAAAATGTAGAAATGGTTGCAAAACCACTAAAGACTATGTTTGAGATGCAGGAATCTCTGCAGAATGCAATTGGTGCTAAGCGTGGAACTATTTGTCCAAATACATGGCAGAAGAAGGATGTAGATGATATTTACCGTGTAATGGCTAAAGAATCAGGTTATTACATGATGAGTACTATCACTGAATTATTCGAAATGTTTGAACAAATTAAAAAGGATAATTATCAGTATACAGAACTTGTCAAGTTTGAATTGATTGATGCTTGGCACTTCGTAATGAATCAAATCCTTTATTTGAATGTTAAGCCAACAGAAGAATTGGCATTCTATATGGGTAAGGCAAGAGAAAATATTGCTCAAGTAGATTTTGTAAATCATGATTTGCATTATATTGTTGGACAGGTTGTAGAAGCGATGGGTGAAATTTATCAGAATACTTCTTACAAAATATGGAAGACTTATGATAAGCCAAAGGAAGATCCAGCAAAGTTGCAAGAATTGTGTGATACATTCTTAATTCGTTTCTGTACTTTGTTTGTAGTTCTAGGCATGAATGAACAAGATGTTTGGAATTATTACTACGCAAAGAACAAGGAGAATTTCCATAGACAACAAGATCCAAATGGACGTTATTATAAATAGAATTTTAGAAAAATTATACTCTTATGATAGAAATTTTTTTCTAAAAGTTGCTATATTTGTAATACATTAAAATTAATAATGAGGTATAAAAATGAATTATAATAAGAATTTAATTGATTTATTGGATGAAGCTTCTCAAATTCAAAAGCAGTTGATTATCAACAAAGATGCAAACGCAAAAATTATTGCTATCAGAGCAAATGACCCAGATGTTTCAGTCTGTTATACTTTGTCTGCACCAGAAGATTATTTGAATTTTACAGGAACAAAGCTTGCATTCTATGATTTCACAAAGTTTGTTAAGTGCTTCCGTGTATTTGATATTAAGAGTAAGGATGCAAAGTTGTCTGATACTCCAGTTCTTGATGGTGTTGTAAATGCAAACAATGAAACAACTGATATTATCATTAAGTCATCTAAGACAAAGCAGAAGATTTCTTATCGTGCTGCTCGTGCAGATGTTCTAACTCAGCCAGTATTCAATCAGATTAAGATGCCAGCAGTTGATTGTAAATTCACAATCACACAGGAAGAATTCAAGCATCTACGTTATATGTTGGATAGTGTTATCGAAGCAGATACTATTAAGTTCACATGGGATAATGATGTTTGTAAGATTACATTGAAGAATATGAAGACATCTAACTATTATGATGTTGAATATAAGTTAACAACACCTGCAAATCTAAATGGTGTTCTAGAAATTCAGACTAAGGGTCTAAAGCAGATGCCTGAAGCTGGATATACTGTAGAAGTTGCATCAGCTGGCCTTGTTCATTTTACAATGGATAGAAATGATGATATTAATATGAACCTTTACATTTCTAAGAAGAGTTAATTATGAGCGGAGTAAATGATTTCCTAACTGATGACCAAATGACAGATAGAACAAACGTCAATGATATGGATCCATGGGACGTCATTGAGTCTGCTTGTATTGGTATGGGTATTGTCTATAATAAACCAGATCCAAAGTGTAAAAAGTGTCATGGTCGTGGATGGACTGGACGTAGGTTAGTTCCAGATGTAGATGCAAATGGTCAGCCAAAGTTAGATGAATATGGAAAACAGATTTTCATTAAGGAACCAATTGCATGTAATTGTATTTTCCCTAATAATGAATATGAAAAAGAAATTGGACCATCAGGTGCATATTTCAGACCACGTAATAGAAAAGAACGTAGAACAAAGAGGAAATAATGACAGAAGAACAGTGTTTCCTTTGGGTAGAAGCTTTTAGACCAAAGACAATTAAAGATGTAATTCTACCTAAAGATTATAAGAATTTCTTTAGAAAAATTTTGAAGACAAAGGATTTACCTAATCTTTTGTTATCATCATCAACACCTGGTACAGGCAAGACTACTATTGCTAAAGCTATCGCTAAAGATTTAGGTGCAGAAACACTCTATATCAATGCTTCTAAGGATAGTGGTAAGGATATTGTTAAGACAACTATTTCTGAATTTGCAATGACAATGGGTTTCTCTGGATTTAATGAAGATGCAGAAGCAGCAAAGCAAAAGATTGTTATTCTTGATGAAGCTGATGGTTTGTCAGTAGATTGTCAAAAGGCATTACGTGCATTTATTGAAGATTATCCAAATGCATGTCGCTTTATTATGACTTGTAATTTCCCTGCAAAGATTATTGATGCTCTACATGAAGGTAGAACAATGGAATTCGAGTTTGACTTCAAGAAACCTGAATATGTTGCAGAAATGAAGGAACAGACAGTTAAGCGTGTTGAAGGTATTTTGAAGTTTGAAAAGATTAAATATGATAGACAAGCTATTGTTGACTTAGTTGAAGCACAATATCCATCTATTCGTAAAGTTATTGCAATTTGTCAGAAATATGCAATGATGAAAGATGAAATCGATAAGGATATTGTTTATTACAAGAATATTGGTGAAGAATTAAGTAATTTGGTTCTTAATAAGAAGCATACTGAAGCACGTAAATATATTAACGAACATGGTTTGTCATATTCAGATGTATTTAGTTATTTCTTTGTTGAGTTAATTCCTAAATTAAAGAACAAAGGACTTGGATATAAGTATTTGTCAGACTATGAATATAGATGTTCATTTAGTGCAGACCCATCTATACAGATTGCGGCATGCATGATTGATTTATTTAGTTGTATTTAATATGTTTGATAGTCAGAAAATAAATTTCGATGATTGGTTATTAGGATATAAACACGGCACTTATATTTTCACAACAGATTCATGCCATCTTTGTCAAGAATATAAGAAGTCTATTGAGTATATCAATAATCATTACTTATATTTTGTTGAAGTCAATACAGAACAACAGAAAGAAGTCTTATCTAAAACAATGAGACGTTCTGCTCTTCCTATGACTGCTTGTTATAAAGATAATAATCTACAATTTGTCCGTCTTGGACAATTGTTTGATTTACAAATGAAAGAAATTCTTGAATTCTTAAAGGACTTTCCAAAAGAACCTTTGACTAAACAAGAGATTTTAGAAAAAATTGAAGATGCAAAGAAGCAATGCAAGTTTGCTTATTATTTGTTTACTCAGACAACAACTGAAGATGAACGTCAAAAGATTATTCAAAAATCTTTTGGTTTCCATGAAATACCCATTGATATTGAAAGAATTAGTCCAAATTTAGATAAAAACGATAGAATAAAACAGTTAAAAGGTGAGATACCTTTTGTAAAATTAGTTATATTTAAAGATGGCAGATCAAGTGCTGTGTCTGAATTTGGCCAAGCTATAATGATGGAATTTGCAAACTTAAAGTCAAATCCAAATGCCAATCAAGATACTTTTGTAGTTAGAATGATTCCAGAGGTTTTAAATGATAACAATAGTTCCAACTAAAGAAATTCCTGAAAAGCCAAATCCAAAATGCATTTATGTTCCTAACATTGAAGATGATTCAATGTGTAAGAAGCTAAATCGTGGAATTGAAACTTTTTTGAAGGAATTTCCTAATGAAGAAATTGTTTGTATTCGTCACGATGATGCAACTGTTAGAACAAAAGCTGATGTTGTAGAATGGCAAATAAAGGAAATGACTAAAACACATGAAGTTGGTGTGGTTGGTGTAATTGGATGTGCTTGTCTTTATCCAAGTTGTACTTGGTGGGACCCAAATCGTAAAGTAAATGGTTTAGGTGCTATCAAACAAGGTAGTAGAAGACCAAAGCAAGTAAATGGTTTAACATACGTTGATAAAGATGGTAATCCAATTATGGAAGACTATGAATACGCAATGATTGAACATTTAGGCGTAATTGATTATGCTGCAACAGTAGATGGTTGTTGTATGTTCTTTCCAAGATGGATATTTGAAGAAGGTCTTCGTTATGATGAATGGTTGCCAGACTTCCATTTTTATGATGCAGACATTTGTTGTGAAGTATTATCTAGAGGATATAAAGTTGGTATCAATACAAATATAGAAGTATTCCATAAATCTAGTGGTGAAATGCCACCTCAATTTAATAAGTTAAGAGAAAATTTCTATAATAAATGGAATAATCGTATTGATCAATGGCCAATTTCTAGATTGACTAAGTTTAAGAGGATTGAAAATGGCCGCATTATTTGATGTATTAAAAGCATTTACAACAAAACAATATCCAACATGGAATGAATTGCCACCTGAATTAAAAGAAGGTTATAGTCAATTCATGATAAATAGATTTCTATCATGTAAGGAATATCTATTACCATTGTTAGATGATTTGTCTTGTAAACGTCTAACTGATGAAATGCATTATAACATTCTTATAAATGCAGTTAGACAAGGATATACGTTCTTTAATTATAATGCATATAAGAAAGAACCTGAAGATGATTTATTATTAAATGCAATAATGAAGGAATATGAGGTTGGATTGCGTGAAGCAAGAATGTATGCACAAGATTTGTCAGAAGTTCAGAAAAATAAATTAAAGGAAAAGTGGGAAGATTATTATGAAGCTGTCATTCTGCATTAACAGAGGACTTTCCAGCGTGGTTTATAGTCTTACTATAAACTATGACTGATTCCTGCTCAAGGTTTGTAACCAAACCAGTATCAACAGGCTTAAGTGATTTATCACTTCCTGACCTTCCATCAGTATTTCTACTTAAAATTCTAAGACCTTCATTTAATATATTAATGGCAGCATTTTCATCTCTATCTAGATATGTTCCACATTCAGGACAAGTCCAAAAGCGTTCTTCTAGTTTTAGACCTTTATATTTAAAACCACAACAATGACATAACTTAGATGATGGATAGAATGTATCTATTTTAATATATTGTCTATGCAGTTCTAAAGCTTTATAGACTATCATATTACAAAAACTTCCAAATGAAGCATCTTGTATAGATTTAGCTAACTTATGATTTTTCAATATGCCTTTAAAATTTAAGTCTTCAGATATGATAATTTGGTTTTCATTAACTATCTTTCTTGACCATTTATGTTGAAAATCTTTTCTTTGATTCTTTATTTTTTCGTGTATTTTTGCTACTTTTAGTTTTTGTTTCTTATAACCATTTGAACTCTTTATACAATGCGATAATTTTCTTTGCTCTTTTGCTAACTTTAATTGAGAAGTTCTAAAGTATCTTGGATTTTCTATAACCTCACCAGAGTCAAAAATACAGAAATCTTTTAAACCTAAATCAAAACCACAAGATTCATACTTTGGTTCAATATATTCTCTTTCAGGTAGTTCTACGCATAATGAAGCAAAATACTTATCTGTTGGTGTTTTCTTAATTGTAATGTTATAGATATGAATTTTAGTCCAATCTATATCTTTATAGTTCTTGAATTTCACTGAACCTAGTTTAGGAATTTTAATGTGTTCTTTATCTTCAATTCTTACATCATATCCTTTAGAAGTCTTTGAAGCTGCTATTCTAAATGAATCTTTCTGTCCTTTCTTATGGAACTTTGGAAATTTAACTTCAAGTTTAGTTTTCTTTTTAATAGAATTAAAGAAATTATTAAAAGCTGTCATACAGTCCATATAACTGTTTGCTAGTGCTTGACTAGGAACTTTAGTAAGAAATTTCCATTCTTCTTTAAAACTTTTCAAATTTGGATTAAATGATAATTTATAATCTTCCCAAAGTTCTTTTTTCATCGCTAGAACATGATTATATACAAAACGAGAACAACCTAGTGTTCTATCTATAAGAACTCTTTGCTCTTTTGATGGATATAATCTTATTTCTAGTCCTTTCTTCATAACAATTAAAAATCCTATTGTGGTAGCGGCACAATAGGATGAAGCTAATACTAGCTTTTAAAATTCATTCTATTATTGAAACCGCTACTTTCCAATAATCTATATTATATTTATAAAAGTTTCATTTTGAAAATTGTATTTTTGTACCAATTCATATCACCATGCTAAAACATGGGATTTTTCTTGGCACAACTCTATAAAAATTTACATATTTCTATAGGGATGGGAGGAAATATGGGGAAAGACAGCTGAATAAGCTGTCTTTTTTGCGCCCAGATGCATCCTGGGGCATTTTTTATGTCCAAGGATGGAAACTTATACGGGTGGCCCATAAAAGATGCCCAGAAGCGCTCTATTTTTATGTAAATTTTTTGTTTACATAACAAAAAAGAATGACAAAAATTGTCATTCTTCTATTGGTTGAAACGTGTCCGGGAAATGGACCAATATTTGGAATTATGCTAAAGAATTATAGAATACGATAATTGCGGCACAAAGATTTAATGTAGAATAGTCTCTTGAAGTATAATTCTTAATATACTTATTAAATGCTCTTGGAGAACATTTAGAAGAGTCATTTACAATTGACTCAGGTCTATCTACAGAGCCGTCTTTTGCTTCTACTGTTTTAATGATTTGTTCGCATGCACCATGAACTTGGTTTTCCCAAGATTTAATATGGTCTTCCATATCACCAATCTTTTTAGTCTGGTCACAATTATCATTATAAGCCGTAGAAATAGCTTGAATGACATTTTGTGCAATAGTGACTTGTGGTTTAATTGCATCTCTAATTAAAGTCTTCTTAGTCTGTGCATTTTCTTCATCTTCGTTAATGAAATCAATACATGGCTTCTGAATCTTCAATTGATAGTCATTATAATTAACATCTAAATTTTCTATAAGTCTTTGTAAATTTGTCATAATTATCCTCTTAGATATATATATATTTCTTCAGCTAGTTCGTTTGAGAAGCTTTCCGTCTTTTCTTCCGCTTTTGCTGGAACTTTAGATGAAACGTCTTGGCCAATTGTTTTTGTATTTCCAGAGTTAGAATTATCTCCTTGTTCTTGTGTTTTATCTTGGTCTTTGTTTTCACCGTTTTCTTGATTAGTTTCTTCTTTCTTTTCTTCTTCATCAATAATTAGTCCTGAGATT
>JBJEXV010000041.1:16502-25860 GCA_051886175.1 Candidatus Coprovivens sp.
TTCTTGATTAGTTTCTTCTTTCTTTTCTTCTTCATCAATAATTAGTCCTGAGATTAATTCCAATTTCAATAATGGATCAGTTTCTTCATTAGATAAATCATTAATTAATTCATCTGCATTCTTACCAATTGGTTTTAAGACTTCTTCAGTTAATTTATCTTTAGATTCGATTATAACTTTTGCCATTTCATTTACTTTAGCAATAAATGAGGCATATTCTTGTTTTCTCCAATCAACTAATTTCTTAAGATATATCTTTGAATTTTCATCTGTTGGAATACAATCATTGATTAGTTTAATTGCATCTTCTTTTTGCTGTTCTAATTCATTTTCATAAATTTTATATTTAGAACTAATACCACCAATCTTCTTTAAGAAACTAATACATGTCCAAATACATTCAATAACTGGTAAATTTTTTATTGTTTCATTTTTATCAGGATGAATATATTTAACTATACCACTATCTAAATCATGATCTTTTAATGCTTTAGTTAGTTCATCACCATTTTTTATTGGTTTATTTTTGAAATATGTTAGTATTTTATTAACTACTTCTTCTTTACGCTTCTTAATATCTTCAACAGCTTTCTTTAAAGTATTCTTATCTGTATTATCTACAGTTTTAGAAATACCTGCTGCAATTTGTATCATGTTCTTTAATTCACGTTGAATAGCTCCATCTTCTTTAGATGGTTCTTCTTTCTTTTCATGACCAATTGCTAATAGAACTGGGTCATTTATAATTTCGACTACATTAGAAATTTGCTTTATAGCTCCACCGAATTCTTTATATAAATCTTCAATATTACCAATTTCTACATCAGAGAATTCTGGAATATCAACTATTTTCTTAACTGCTTCAAATAGAGTTTTTGATTTATCTACCATTTCACCAGCAGTCATTGTATTTGTTGTAATTTCATCATAAGACAATAATCTAGCATCATTAGACTTACTATTAAATAGTCTAATTAAAGATGCATAAACATTATATACAGTCTTATAATTCTTATCTTCAATACCTTCAGCTAATTTAATAATAGTATCAGCTATTTTACTTGATTGACCAGATTGATATGGCTTTTCAAATTTACCAAATGAAAAGTTTTCTGCTGACAAATCAAATTTGAATTTCTGATTTCTCCAATCAGCTAAATCAAAACTATTTTCTTTCTGTTGTGTTTGTGTTTCCTTATTTTTATCTTTATTTTCTTCAGATGCTTTATTAATTTCTTCTTGTGTTTGTTTTGCTGCTTGACCTTTATTTGCATCAATTTCATTAATCATTGAATTTTTAATAATAGGTTTATAACTAGCATTTTCTTGTGGTGCATTTTCTTTAGAGTTTTGACTTGCATCAACAATTTCCTTAATTTTTTCCATTGCTACTTGATAACCTGTTTCTACATTACCAAGATTATTTTTATGTGCATTTAAAGTATCTTTAACATTTTGATTAATATAGTATTTGCCATCTTTTTCAGATACCAATGGTTTTGAATCTAGTGACTTAAATGTATCAATAAATGCTTTTTCGTATTTAATGACGTTTGCTGAATATTCATTTAATATATCATAAAATTTATTTTCAGGTTTACTATCACTATTTGCAATGTTTTCATAATCTGCATTAAAGTCTTTTTGCTTTTTATTATTTAAACTTCCAATAATTTCTTTTTTCTGACTTCTTGCATCATTTAAGAATTCTTGCCACTTCTTTTCACCATGTTCAATAACCTTAAAGAACTTAATCAATAACTTAGCAGCGCAGTTAAAGATATTCCATTTCTGCTTATCAATAGCATCAACTGCTTTTGCTAAATCTGGATGGTTTTTAATATAAGTCATTGGACCAAAATGACCTAAACGACCTACACGCTTTTCAACTGTTCCTGTGACAGGGTCTTTGAAATCTTGCATTTCATCTTTCTTTTCTTGGTCAATAATTTCTTTACGACCCTTTTCGAAACGTGCTTGTAAAGTTTTCTTCTTAGTTTCAACATCTTCTTTGTGACTATCTATAAAATCTTTTAAGAATTTATCAATTTCACTACCTGACAAATTATGAATGTTTGTAAAGTATTCATTCAAATCCATTTCAGAAATACTTTTTGATTCATTTAATGTTGCAGGTAGAACTATAATAGATTCATTATTACGTGCTTTTTCATCTTCAATACATGCAGCAACAGCATCAATATCCATCTTCTGGTCAATTGAAGATAGTTTGTTAAAATAGTCAACTTTTTCTGTCTTAAATGCATTTTTTAGACCATACATTAATTCTTTTTCAGAAATCTTTTCTGTATTAGCACAATGGTAAATTACGTCAATTGATTTGTATGTTAGAATTCTACCTAAATCTTCATATTCACTACATGCCCTTTGGAAAGACCATCTACTCTTTTCTGACATTAACTTTTGTAATTCTTCTAAATCTTTTTCATTTAACTGTGTTGCTTTAAAGAAATTAATAGCAATATTCTTTTGAGATTCTGATGGTTCTTCATCAGTATTTGTTAAATATGATTTAGGAATAATCAAACTAAAACGATTATCTAATGATTTTTCTTCTTTATTATAGATTTGGAAAAATTTTGTTTCTTCTTTACCGTCTTTATTTTTAACTCTATAAATAAATTTTTGATTCTTTTTAAATTCTCTTTTAAATGTTTCAAGATCTTGTGGTAATAAAGCTTTCCAGTCATCTACATCAAAAGCTGTTAAAGCTTTAAATGCTTTTTTATATCCATCTTCAGTTGGCTTTGAAAAATAACTTACAACAGCAGATTTTTGTTCAGCATCTGCTTTTTCATTTAAATAGTTCTTAATAAAATCTTGATATTTTGACATAATTTACCTCTAAGTTATTTATACAATAAAAAAAGACTCTCACTAGGAGAGTCTTAAATCTTATAGGTTAATTGTTATTACTTTTCCCAAACTGCTAAACAAGAAGGATCTTGATCATCTACTTCATAGTCAATTTCGTCTAATGTATCAAGTGCTTCACATAGGTCAGAATATACTTCTGAGTCTACAATGTTATCTACACTTTCGTCATAGATGAATGTGACATCTGCTTCAGATTCATCAATTAAAGTCTTCAACTGTAATTCATTTACAATATCATAGACTTCATCAATATCTTTCTTTTTCTTCTTGTCTTTCTTTTTCTTACCACCGCAGCAACCTGCACCGCATTCATTTACTTGAGTAGATTCATCAACGTCGTCATCATCGTCTTCACCGTCTTCTGAATATTCTACTGGTTCAGCATCTTCATCTGAGTAGTAAATGTTTGTTTCTGGTCCCATGATTGATGGGTCTGCGACTTCAAAACCGTCAACTTCTGTTGTAGGAACATCTTCTTCTGTAGCTAGTTCTTCTGTATCTGTTTCTGCATCAGAAATTACATTCAAATGAGCACCGCAACATGGGCAAACTGGATCAGCCAAATCTAATTCATATTCTTCATCAGGATCTGGTTCTACATCTGGGTTTGCTTCAGCGTCGTCAACATCTTCTGCATCAGAAATTGCATCTTCAGCGTCTGCAACAATATCTTCTTCAGATTCTTCTGGAGCGATTACACCTGTTCCACCACAAGTTTCACATTCTTCTCCATCTTCATCTTCACCAGTACCGTCACAGTCTGGACATTCAATTTCTTCAACTGCTTCTACATCAGCATCTTCTGCAGTATCGTCAGTTTCAGTTTCATCTTCTTCGACTTTGTCTTCATCGTCATCGTCTTCTGAAGCTTCACATAACCATGCTGCTTTCTTAAAATATAAATCATCGAATTTGTTCATATTAAATATCTCCTTAGTATATTTATAAAAATTAAAATTAATGAATATGTTTTAGCATTTCAATGATTTCATTTTCGATATAATAAGGATCGATTTTAATGTTATCATTGGCTAGTTTATTTGCTATCGCATTTGCTTTGACTTTTACAATTCTCTTTAATTGAGGATCTGTATATTCAAAACGAGTATTATATTCAGGTTCTATATTACCATTTGTATCGTAATATGGTTCATGAACAGCTAATTCAGTTTCGTAGATATTTAATGCTTCTTCACCGCAAATATCTAGTAAGTAATCTGAAAAAGCGTTCTCTTTTAAAAACTTGTTTTCAGTTGTTAACTTCAAATCCTGTCCAAATTGATTCTTTACTGAGTCAACAATCTTTAATCGTTTACCACAGCAAGGACAAACAGGATCTGTCAATGATATATTATAAGCAACTTCTTGAGTCACTTCTTGTGTACCATCGTTAACTTCTGTATAGTTATCTAATTCTAAATTATCCATTGTCCATCTCTACACTTATATTATCAATACTTACTGCATTGATACTAATATATTTATATACTTTCTTAGTATCTTCATTTCCTGGTGCAATACGATAATGTTTTTCTTCTTTATCACCATGAATTGTATTTTTGTATTTGAAAACACCACCACATTCAGGACATGATATTTGACCTTTATCTAAATCAGTAAATCTACTACAATTTGAACATGGTTTTAATTCAATCATATCTTCTATTTCAGTAGGTAGATGGTCAGCTGAACCATATACTATTTCTGCACCTACTTTATCTGGAATCCATAATGTACCACTTTTAGGAATAGTTGTTGAATAGAATGTATAGAATTGTACTTTTTTAACAGTGTCTTGTATAGTAATATAACCTACAATATAATTACTACGACTATCAGTTGTAGCAACTGGAATTGTATTACTTTCAATATAAGTATAATTTTTCTTTGCTTTATATGTAGTACCTAAACCTAAACATGTTGGACATACAACATGGCCAGTATCATGACATTTATCACAATGTGCAATATTATAGTCTTCTCTATATGTATCTTCTAGATAACCATTTCCATTACATACTGGACATGTATCTTTTATGATAATTGGATTATTCATAATATCATAAATTATTTCACCATTAGAATTTACCTTATAGACGTCAATTTCACCTTCACCATTACACATTTTACATGTATGCTGAAGTTTAACACCTGTTTTTCTATAATCTAATTCTAAATCTCTATCATGATGACCAACTTCACCATAATATGGATAATATCTATTATTCATATTCAATGTATACTTTTCTTGAGATATATGATTATGGTTATGTTCACCTTTGTTAATAATTTCTTCTTTTAGATTATATTGACATGGATTTTCTACTGTATTATTTTCAAAATACTGTTTTTCAATCCATTTTGGATCAAAGAAAATTCTTGACCAAGCATCTTTAGGACCACCAGCTACGTTCTTATCTTGTCCTCTAAATACATAATATTGAACGAAATTGTCTGGTAATTCAATTCCTCTATATAATTGATTTTTCCATTGTTTAATAATCTTATTTTGTTCAGTTCCAGTCAATCTATCCCATTTTGGATAAATCTGATGGAAATCAGTGACAAATTGGAAATTATTATTAACATCACGTGGAACGTCAACATAATTCCACATTTGACCATAACCTAAATATGCTTTTCTATATGTAATCTTACTTCCATATACAGTGCATGCTGAATATCCAATAGGTTCAGCTGAAGTTGTATAAAGAATTAAATCTTTCTTTATATCTTCATCCATCAAATTAGTTGGTAATAACAACTGATTTTTATTTGATATTCTTGGATCAGCAACATCATCTAATTGTAAACCATACATTGATAAAGGTTTTATATACTTATGTTTATAATATAAGTATCTGATATTAATACCAGTTCTACCACATGTAGGACATAATAAATCATTTTTCTGTAATTCATAGAATGGTGATTGACCTTTATATGGATAATTAGCCCAGTTATTGCAACCATGTTTATATGGGTTAATCATACCTACACCAGAGCATGTTCTACAAATATGACGATATGCAGATAAGCCATTCCAACTAATGTTGTTATGGATTTTCATATCTTCACCTTTAATGAAATAGTCATTAGCAATTGCTGGTCTATCAGTAAAGACGAAATTTTGTGCTACGTTTGAATTTTCTTGACCATTAGCCAAATAGGTCATACCAGAACCAGCTGACAATGTATCATGTGCAGAGAAACTTTCTTTATAATAGATAGTCTTTATTTCTCTATTAGTCATAAAGTTATGGAAATTATTTCTCCATTGCCATTCCTTATCAGTATTAGGTTTTCTAATTTCTGCAGTATCAATTTTACCTTCGTATGAATAATATGGTTCATATTGAATTGGATCACAATTACGTGTTGAATTGTTATAAACATCATAAGCACTTTCATTCAAAGTTAACCATACATACTTATTTGGTATTGCATCAATTACATCATTATGGAACTGGAAAACACCTTCAAAGAAACCATTTTTAGGTGTATTCCAATATAACATATTTTGTGTTTCCTCATTTGGGAAATAATTATATCTTGAATTATATGGGTCTTTAATATAAGGATATGCTTGTTGATAACTAATATCATTATCTTTATTATTCAAATTTACATTATATGCACTATGCATCTGATTATCACCTAGATAACCTACGTGCATACATGTATTTCCATCTAATACATTTTCCAAATTACCAATATCAGACAAGTTATTCAATTCATTATAATAATTTGTCTTTAAGTGATAAATACCATTTTTTGATGGCAATACTAGTAAATTTTCATCCTTATACAAGATGAAATTAATTATTTCATCATAATTCCATGTATATTTTGGTGAATATTCAAAGGTCTTTGTCTTTGAATGCAACATGTAATTAAGAATTTCACCACATTTACTATTGTTGTCATTTAAATGCACCATGATATTTTCATAAACACCATTTGGGTCTTTATGATCTTTCATATAAGCATGTAGATATTCTTGTGCATATTTTGTTCCTAAAGTTTTTGTTTTACCTACATATAATACATCTTCATCTTTAAATAAATCATCAAATGCTGAATAACTACCGTCTTCTAATTTAATTCCTTTATTATCAACAATATCAAAATAAGGAACTGAAAAATCAACATTTCCACCAGATAAATCTTTTAATGTAGTTGGATAAGAAGTCCATGGAGCTTGTGCAACATGACCATCACCCAAATTCATATAACCCCAAACTATATCTGATGCATTATCTTTATATACCTTATATTCATCATCTTTATAAATTTCAGTAGTATTTGGTATACTTTCAATATTAGATACTACAAAAGGAATTTCACAAAAAAGATTACTATCTTTTGGATCATCACAATAATTATATACCTTAATATAACGATATACAGGTTCACAACATACTGGATCTACGTTATCACTATGTGAACACATATAAATGAAATTATTTTTTCTTCCATTTCTTAATACTTTTATCCATCCATGACCATATCCAGAAGTATCTAATTCGATATTTCCATCAACATCATAGCCAAGTCCTCTCAATCGACTTGTTAAAGTATCATAAGCAGTCTGCAATTTGAATTTAGGTTTATTATCATGTGATATTATCATATCATATTTATAATGAAAAAAGACCCTATCTTTCGATAGAGTCTTTTTAACTACTATGACTAAGAAAAATTTAATTATTTAATTTTTAATTCACTTCATCTAGTTCGTTTTCCCAATCAAGGTCCATATCATCGGACAGCTTGAGAAGTTCCTTCAGATTAGCCGGCTTAATAATGTTCAAATTATAACCGAACTTGTCCTTAATACCTTCATCGAAGTGAAGTTCATAAAGCGGCTGAAGATCCTTGTAAGAGTAAGCTGCGATAACTTCACCATTCTTCATGATAACGTTGTGTTCACACCACTTATTCCAATCCAGCTTATACTTCTTAGCAATTTCGGAGATCTTCGCACCAATCTTGAACTTCTTCAGAGATACGTTTGCAACTTCATCACATTCTTCTGCAGCCTTAGCAGCGAAGTAAGCATCGAGGTGCTTTAGAATGTTGCGGTCAGTAATTACATGTGGAATCTTATTGAAAGTCACGGACTTGCCATTGTACCAGTTCATTTCAATACCATTCATGAGCAACTTTTCTTCAACCTTACTCATCTTGGTAATGTATTCTGCATTTTTGACCTGGAATTCCTTGTCCATAACCTTTTCAGACAAAGCGATAAGGTCCTTGTAAACCTGTTCCTTTTCGTTGCGGAAACGGTCAGCGGAAACAACATAGATGAAGTCACGAGAGCGGGTAATCTTACCACGCTTGGACTCAGCAATCTTACGATAGATACGCATACGCTTTGCAGACGGTCCCTTAACGAGGTTATGAGACTTAAGGAAAGCATTGAATTCGATCTGTTCATCAACAGTCAACGGTTCAACATGGTCAATAATCTTACCAATTCCACCCTTAGCAACAATACGACCCTTTGCATTACGCTTTGCAACTACCTTCTTTGTATTCTTCTTCATAGCAACCTTCTTGTTAGAGCTCTTAGCCAAACCAGTAGCGGTGCATTTCTGCCACAAAGTCTCTATCCTGCTGGATGCCGGATGCGTCCGGGATGACGGAATCGATTCCGCAACGCGGGCAAATCGCCGTTTCTTCACCAGGAATCCATCTATTTACTTCTTTCGAAGAGAACCAGGTTCTACAATGGAAACAAGCGCAAATCTTCGATCTTTTTACAAGATCTTTGTTATGGGAAGAAGTCTTGTGTGCGTCAATCAGTTTTTGAATATTTCTCATATTTTTCCTTTTGTGTTGTTTTTTGATTTACATGAATAATATAAGTATATTTGATTGTCTTGTAAACCTGTAGTTTTGTAAAACTTTCTTTACATTTTATGACATTTTGTCATATTTTGACATTTCCAGAGGCTTTGTAAACTAAAGTTTACCTACGATATTCCAACTCGTTTCTTAGTTGTCGGATTTCGTCTTTCATAGCGTCGGCCTGTTTTTTATGGTCTTCTTTCATATTAGAAAGCGCAACTAAGATAACGATTATAAGAATAATCAAACATCCAGCGCCACCATTGTCAATATTGTTTTTCATAATTTTCTCCTTTAAACCTTAAAAATAAAAATTTAACTTATACTTCATCCACCAATATTTGTCTTTGTTTTCGTCAAAGATATAATCTTCCACGATTGCCAGCCAGTCAAATGAAAATGAAACATAAGCAATCTTGTGCCGCTTTACACTTTCTAGTCTATGAATTTCATTCACAATAGAACTTGGAACTAAAGTATTGCACATTCCAATAGTTATTAAAAATAGTATTGCTATAATTATGTTCTTCATGATATACTTCTTTTCTTTTTAGTATAACCAAAGTAAACTTTGTTTATCTTTTAGTATAACCAAAGTAAACTT
>JBJEXV010000041.1:25960-27753 GCA_051886175.1 Candidatus Coprovivens sp.
TTTAGTATAACCAAAGTAAACTTTGTTTATCTTTTAGTATAACCAAAGTAAACTTTGTTTATCTTTTAGTATAACCAAAGTAAACTTAGGCATTTTTATTTCCTTTTGAATACATTGCCACACATTCTGCCATGATTTCTAAGAACGTGTTATGGACTTCATCATCATTCTGTTTGAAGAGGAATGCTTTTCCACCAGCTTCATTCCACTGTTTTACATTATCTTCGTTGTCATCAATAAGAATAGACTTACTATCTGCTTCTTTAAACTTCATGGAGCCTTTATTGATAATTTTAATCATATCTTCTTTAATTTCTGGAAAATGCTTTTTAAGGAATTCACGTTTACCATCTTTACCTTCTTGAAGATAAATGGCCGACATAATACCAATTTCAATATCAACGCCAATTTCCTTAGCATCTTTAACAAAGCCATTGATTTTGTTATAAAGAGACAGACCATAAGGAATTACTTCCATATCTGCCCAGAATGACGGTCCAATTGCTTTGAGTTTAAACCAATTAGGTTTGCCCGTTTTCTTATTACGGCCTTTGACTTCTTCAATCTTCTTGTCAAAATCAGCCAACACGCCGTCCATATCAAAATAAATCTTAATCATTTTTCTTTTATTTCTACCTTAAATTTGTTTTTGTTATCAAGTGATAAAAGCCAATTCTTAAAATGACCTTTAGCCAAACGAATATATTTGTCTTTGAATGTATCAAATGCTTTAAAACCGGCATCATTTTCAGAGTTATGTTTGATAAAGTCACTATAATCATAAATAAATGCTTTCGCATACTTCATAGACGGACAAATGTATTTAAACCAATTCCATTTACATTCCTTATGATTATATCCAAAATAAACATCAAACGTATAATAAATTTTGTTTACATACACCGGATTATATGCACGTGTTCCTGTATAAACTGTGATATAATCCAGTGGAACGATATGATTTATAACTACTTTCATATCGTGCTTTGTTGGATCTGGAATAGTTGTTTCCCAATAGTTAACTAAACATGTTTTGTCTAAGTGTAGTGACTTAAATAGGTTTTTGATTTCTTCACTATTCCGACGAATTCCATCATTTACAGGCTTCATTATACCTCTATTTGTAATTTACCTTATTCGTAAAACTTTTTCCAAACTTCCTTATTCATTCCATAGTCAAGAAGAACAATTTTTCCAGATTTATTCACACCAAGCTGGTCATCATAAATATCATCAATTTTATTTTTCCAGATGAAAGTAGCCAATTCCTTTATCTGCTTTGCAAGCATCTTGAAAACAGCCGGCTTATATTTAGCTTCATCTTTTGTTTTTTTGACAAATTTTTTAACAATCTTTTCGACATTCTCAACTGTGTATTTTTTATTACAATCAATATCGACGTATTCAGAAAAATCGTCAGCATCAATGTTCACTTCCTTATCTTCAAGGAAGCGGTAAAGAGAAGTGCAACGTTCTACGATAAGATAATAACCCTTTGGGTGATACCACTTGATTTTTGCAACACGTTCAGGAGCCTTTTCGAAAACTCTTAATTCTGCCAAATTCTGAGCAATTCCCTTCTCATTTTTTGCCATCTTAATGACAGTATTCTTATCGAGAGCAAAAACTATGCGAGAAGAGCCAGAACCGATTCTATAGTATTTGCTATATAGCAAATCAAAAATCTTATCGAACTTTGGTTCATCATCAATGTAGAAGTCAGAGGATTTGATGCAGTCTTCGTATGCACATTCAATTTGATAGAGAAAATCATTAAGCATTTTCAGAGTCAT
>JBJEXV010000042.1:0-2936 GCA_051886175.1 Candidatus Coprovivens sp.
TTAATTACTTCTAATACAGCATCTACGTTATTAGTTAAATCAGAACATTCAATATAACTAATTGCTCCACCTGGACTTAATTTTTGGAACTCGCTTTCTAATGATAATTTTTCAAATGGATTTATTGCTTCAAACACAGGAACGTGATATGAATTTGTAATATAATCTCTATCGGCACCATCCATTTCTACAAATATATCTTTTCCAAAGCGTTCTTTTAGTTTTGTTGCGAATTTATAAGTTGTTGACTCAATAGGTGTGCCATAAACAGAATAATCAATATTTTCTTCTTTCTTCCATTTACTGCACGCGTCATTTAAGTGTTGCATTACTGCTAAGCCGAACTCTTTACCATCTCCAGTGTGTGAATGTCCAGTCATATATTTTACACACTCATATAAACCAGCATACCCTAAAGATAATGTTGAATATCCATTTTTTAATAATTTTTCAATACTTTCACCTTTTTCAAGTCTAGCAAGTGCTCCATATTGCCATAGAATTGGTGCTATATCACTAACCCCCATTGATAATCTTTTATGTCTTGCTTGAAGTGCTCTGTGACAAAGTTCAAGTCTTTCATCAAATATTTTCCAAAACTCATCCATATTTCCTTTTGATGATAAAGCAATGTCTGGTAGATTAATTGTTACTACACCTTGATTAAATCTTCCATAGTATTTAGATTTTCCCTCAACATAATTTTTAGCATTAGATAAATTAGTTTGAAATCTATCTGGTGTTAAGAAACTTCTGCATCCCCAAAATATTCACATAAGTTCGCTACTCTTATACCGTTCTCTTATGAACTGCTCATAATCACTTATGAGATTAGACTATATCACAGACCTAAAATAGGTCTCCTGCCATTTCCACTCGCTTGAGCGTACTTCCTTTTCGGAATAGTCGTTAGGCTTTTATTATAAATATTTTATAGATGATATGTTTTTATATAAATATCCTTTTGATTTTCCTTGTAAATAATTTAGTACAGTTCTTTTTGTAACATTAATCTCTATCGCCAAGTCTATTGCAAATTCATATTTTTTACACTCTCCTGTATTAAATTTCACAATAAATGGTTTATATTCTTTAATACCTATTCTGTGTGCTTCTCTTTCATTATGTTTTCTATCACAAAATTCTAAGTTATTCATATTGTTATTTTCTTTATTACCATCGATATGATTAACTTCTTTAAAATTATTGGGATTATTCAAAAATAATTTGGCTACCATTATATGTCTAAAAAATCTAAACTTTTTGTCTTTATTATATAAACAAACTCTCATACATCCAACTGAATTTTTATCTCCTACTAATATATGATTAGACTTTTTATTTCTTACTTCACCATAATTATTAATTTCATAATATTCTTCCCAACCTGGTATATCTTTCCATATCATTAATATCACCTATTATCTATAAATTTAGCACGGTAAGTTGTCTCTATTGAGATTTTCTCCGTTTAAGCAGGTTTGCTATTGTTATTACTAACAAAAGGCACAGGCTTTGTTTATGCAAGGATAGCAGTTTCCTTCTCCTTTAGCATCAATTTTATTTTCTAACATTACTTTTTCACTTATATAATCTGGAACCATTCTTTTAGCTGTACATTGAGCGGCTAATTTAGTTAAGTAATAATATTTACTATCTGGATGAATATTATCTTCTTCAAGAATGTATAATAATTTAGGGAAGGCAGGAGTTACATATACCCCCCTTTCATTTTTAAATCCTAACATTCTTTGCTTTAAAAATTCTTCAATTAACATTGCAAGCTCTTCTTTATATTCTTCAGTTTCACCTAAATACATACACACACTTAAGAATGGTGCTTGACCATTTGTATTAGTCATTGAATTTACTTGGTAATTAAAAGTTTGTACCGCATCTGCTACTTCTTTTTTAGTATCAATATCAGATAATTTTTTAGCTGTTTCCTCATCAATACCATTATCAATATATTTATTATAATATTTATTATAACTATCTCTAACAAATGGTGCTAAGTGTGTTAAAGATACTGTGCATCCACCATAACTTGATGACGTTACTGCTAAAATAATTTGTGTAGCAATAGTAGCGGCGGTAATCAATCTGTGTGGCTTTTCAATCATTACTCCATTTACAACAGTTCCATATTGTAACATATCTTCTAGGTTAACCAACTCACAATTATGAAGAACGTTTTGTGCAAAATAGTCTGCGTCGTGAAAATGAATAATTCCTGCATCGTGTGCATCAACAATATCTTTATCTAATAAAAACCTTCTTGTAATATCTGTGCTAGTTATCCCAGCAAGATAATCTCTTTGTGTTGTTACAGACCTTGCATTCTTATTAGCATTTTCATTGTTCCAATACTCACTGGTACCACCTAATAATTCAAAAACGCTTTTATCAGTTGTGTTTTCTTTTCTAAGTACTTCTTTTTTATATCTGTATCTAACATAAGCTCTAGCAACATCTTTACGGTTACTAGCCATTAATTTATCTTCTACTATATCTTGTATTTCTTCTACAGATAAGTTTTTATCTTGATTTTCTATATATCCAGCAATTTCTTTAGCTTTTTGATGTGATTTGTCAACTACTTCACCATCAACTTCTAAAAAAGCCTTTTCGATTGCATTGATAATTTTTTCTTTGTCAAACTTTACTTTCTTTCCATTGCGTTTAATGACTTGTTTCATAATATTCCCTCCTTTTTTATTTTATACGTAGTCTACATTAGCGCCTAAATATTCTAAAAGAGATAAGGCAAAATCATAACCAAAATTACTAAAACTATAGTTTACAGCACTATCCATCCCGTCTGGGTCTTCTTTAGTAATTTCAACAACAAATATATCATCGTTGTCTACATATATCTTATATCTCTCTGGGTCGTCTAAACACTTTTGTAGCCATTTTATATCTTCTTTATTCAT
>JBJEXV010000042.1:3036-20999 GCA_051886175.1 Candidatus Coprovivens sp.
GCTTCCCAATCTACATAGTGGTATCTCATACAATGTGGTTTACGCCAGTCTATAGCGTTAGTGTCTATAGCTCCGTGCGTAAATATATAATTGGTGGTTTCCAAGTAATAAGGTCTTGTCTCTAACCATTCTAATAATTCAGGATAACTATAGTTAATCTCTTCACGAGTCTCAACCATCCAATCTGCAAAGTCGCCAAATGTTGGATTATCAATCTTTTTATCGATTAAACACCAAGACTCAAATGGTCTTGAACGTCCTATAAAATCTGCTAATGTTTCATCTGTGCCATTATGTAAATAATTGAATGGGTCGACAGACGTTCCATTAAGATAGTTTATAAAAAATCCAGTATGATTTCCTTTTAATACAATAGCACTACCCTTATCAGATAATCTTTTTAAATACTCATAAACAGCTATGGCAGATGGGCCTCTATCAAAAGCATCTCCTATACTTACCAGTAGATGTTCTGGATTATTTTCATCAAACCCAACCTTATTTAAAGCGTCAACAAGTGCATCATATTCGTTGTGAATATCTGATACAGCAAATATTGTTTTCTTCATAAAATTTCCTCCTTATTTACTAAAACTTTCTACGTCTCATATATTCTTGTTTTATAAGAACTTTTCCTTTTTTACTTCTATCATTTGCGTGTTCTCTTTCAAAACACTCTAATATATCGTGTATTCTTCTCAAATTATCTATATCAAGATAACCTTTAACATTTTCATCTATTAATTCACTTGTGATAGCCAAAAACATATCGTAGTCTTTTGCCTCGATTAAATGTAGATAATCGTGCGACGTATTTTGATTAAGAATTGCCCCATTCCATTCTAAATATCCTTCTCCAAGACCCATAGCTTTACAATTTCTATGAGGAATAATAAGATGGTGAAAACTTAGATTACTTTTATTTGTAATGTCATATCCCATAAAGTCGTAACCAAGTTTCATTAGTTTATATTCTTTAATCATTAGTTTTGTAATTTCTCTCATAAAAGAACCTCCTAATTATAATAATCTAAGAAATTCTCCTTTTTTTCTACACTCATTCTTTCTATTGCTTTTTCAACTGCCTCATTAAACTCTTCATCTGCATATGTCATATTGCCACATAGTGTTGTAAATAGTTTTTGTTGCCCCTCTGCCACACCACTTACAATACCAAATTTAACTAGGTTATAAACTTTGTCTTCTAACACAGAGCATATTTCACTATTAAAATTATCTTTACCTTGTTCTTCTACAACTCGTTCTTTTATCATATTTGTTTTAGTATCATACATAGTAGCTAATTCTCTAGCCTCTTCTAATTCTATCTTACCCTTTTTAATGTTTAGCATATAATTTCTTAAATCATCATCGGTATATAAGATAGCATCTTTAAAATTCATATTTTTATCAAAAAGATTTTCTATTAAGTGCGTAAGTCTAACTATACTAGCTAATTGCTTAGGGTCATAACCAAACTTTTTTATTTTTTCTACTGTTGCTGGATATTCGTGTTCTAAAGCCACAACTTTTTCTCCGCTCATACCTTTAATGCATCGTGCTAATTGAGGTGGGTTTAACTGAACAATATCATTTTTCATATCTAATACTTCTTTAAGATAACTCTTATACTTAGGATTAATTATTTTATAATCTGTAAATAATATTTCAAGATATGATTGATTTTGTTTTTTCCACATTTCCATCATTACACGAATATCTTTAACATCTATTTGTTCACCTTCAAAATCATACTTAGTTGATGTCATCTGATTTCCTTTGATTAAATTATCCAATGTAGGTAATACTATACACTTTGTATCAATATCTGAGGTATAATCTTTCTCATATATATCTAGGTTATAATTTTGACTACCTTGCAAAAATATACCAATGATTTCATAACCTAAAGACTCAATGTATTTATAATGAGCCTTCAGGCGGTTTTTTATATATTCTTTCCTTGTTTTCTCATCCATAATTATTTCTCCCTTTTTAACGATAATACCTTACCCCTGTATTCATTATAAGCGTCATATCTAGCCATAATATCAGTTTGTTGTTCTGGTGTTAGATTTTTAGAGAAATTATCGTAAAATGTGCATTCACTAAACGGTTCTACACACCCACCACATCTAACGCATTGAGGTACACACGCCCAATAAATATCTTCATCGTATTCTTTTACAGCCTCTAATACAGCCCCCCAGTATTTACGAGTTGTTGGGTCTGCGCAAGTACAAAGTCGACGCTCACTTATATTGATTAGTGCCTCAATATTTGCGGTCATTTGCATATCAACAAAATCAGTTTGTTTTCTCTCGTTTCTAGGGATGCCAGTTCTATCTTCTCTGGATGTTGAAACAAACGGCGTACAACCCACATTATGTCTAACTATGTGACCCATTACATAAAAGGGTACGTCTTCGCTTTTCCATAATACACTACCTATACGTATTGGACTATGCCTACATATTAACAACTTTCTTTTCCATTCACTTGTTGGTTCTAACTTACTATCGCCCATAGATACGGTTTGACGACAGGCGTTTTTAATATCTAACCAATTTACATTAAAATTTTTTATTGTTGTTTTCATATTTTATCTTCCTCCTCATATTTCCATATATAACCACCAGCACTACTTCTTAAACCTTGGCAACATTTAGATATACCTCCATTATCGATTTTAGTTTACCTAGAAGCAACACGGACACCGTCATACACTGCAATAAAAGAGCCATTAAGATTGTATTGAGCAACTCTTTTTCTAAATTTTTGCGCGGTTCTTTCTTTTTTAGCTCCATAATTTATATTATATACACTAGTGCACCATTCTAAATTATTGATAGAATTATCAGTTTTACAAAACTCATTAATATGATTGACTTCTAATTTATTTATATCTATTTGTGTTCTATCTTCGTATGGCATACTTTTAAATTTTGTTTTATCTAAAAAAGCATTAGCGGTTAAAATATGTATAGAATAAAATTTTCTACGGCCATTTTTGCATAAGGCCACCCTATAATAACCTTTATGATTAAGTTCTGGTGTTAAAATTCTGTCCTGTTTTACGCCTTTTCTCTTTAAACTTTTAACTCTACCCATATTACTTATTTCATACAACCCCTCATAATCTTTTATGGGACGCCATTCTTCATATATTTCGTCCTTCATATTATGCCTCTCTAATATAGTTTTCCAAATCTGACTTTTCGTTCCACATAGCTCTCATAACCCCTAAAGTAGCCTCCACATCATCTAAAGCACGATGTGAGTTTTGAACATCTTTTACTCCATATTTTACAATCATATCACACAATTTATTTCCCCTAGGTAATCCAGTTCTATCTTTCGCAACCTCTAACATATCTAAAGTAGGATTTATAATCTTATATCCTGGTTCCATTTGAAGCATAAATGCTTTTATAAACTTCATATCAAACGGTGTATTATAAGCAACGATTAGTGTGTCTTGATAGTCACCAAATATATCTTTTAAGATACTAAACAATTCTTCCTTTGTGATGCCATCTTTCTGACACATATCAGCTGTGATATGATGTATATGACTATTTAAGATAGGATATTTATTTTTTATAAGAACACTAATATCTTTACGTTCTGAAAATCTATCACTACCTTCTGGTTTAGTTAATAAGATACCACCCAACTCTAAAATCTCACCACAAGGTTCTGGGTTAAGTGAATTGGTTTCTGTATCAAATATAAACATTCTTTTATAATCCTTAAACATCTTCCTCAACTCCTATATATTTTGCTAAATTTTCGATACGAATTTTTCGCACCCTATCTTCTAACCAACCCTCTGCCCAATAATCTTGACCATAAGCCGCAAATGTAATTGCAGAATTAGTAGTTGTCTTAGCCCATTCAGCAAATGATTTCTTGTCTTCCCAAGTATGTGTATCCATATATCTTAAATCATTTTTTACATTCTCAAGCCAAATACACAATGCTCTTCTTATCATATCAAATTGAGGTTTGTATTCAGGGAAAGATGATAAAATATCGTCGTCTTTGGAGTCTAGTATCATTAATAATATTTTGCGTGGGGTAAAAATACCATTACCCTTTTGAAAGAATAATTCCATATATTGAGTAGACTTCATTTTAACTCTAGTTTTCAAACTTTCATCAGAAATTACATAACCTTCAAAGTGTTCATCATCTTTTGTGAAACTATCAACTTCTTTTTGTAATTCTCTCATTAACTTTTTAGGGTTTCCAATAACATCAATAACGCGATATTTTGGTCGTTTACATTTCTCAACACCCACACAATCATCTTTCATATATGGAATTTCATATAGTGTGTAATTATCTCTTCTACCCAAATAATAAATATCTTCTACTTCATATGGGACAATAACCTTATTTTCTAAACCAACAAGTTCAAACATATATGTATATCTTTTATCTAGTCGATTATAATCTATTTTATCTTTAGAAGCATATAAAAATAATTCCTTATAATTAGTGATACCATTCATTTCAAACTGAACATCTGCTTTTTCTGCATCTGTTGTACCACTTGTTGAGATGTGCCACTCATTATTGTCATACCATAATTTTATTAAGCTGCCATCTATTTTCTCTTCAATATGCCATTGCTTTCTATGATATAACTTTTGTAAATCGTTTTTAGCGTTAGGGTCTCCTACACAAAAGAATTTTGTGAAAGGCACACATACTGGTATATATTTATGTCCAACCTTCTTTACTATAAAACCCCTAGCCTCTCTAACCATCTGTTGTTTAAAGTCAGAGAATAATTGATTATATTTTATTAGCGTATAACCATCAAAATCTCTAAACATTAAATTATATGGAGGAGACGATAATATCTTCCTCCAATTATGATTAGAATTAATAAAGCGTAGTATTTTTAATTTATTCCTTGTTTTCATTTTCTTATTCTCCTTTATAATTCTAAATTATCTATAAATTCGTATGACTCTAACCACCATTCCTTTTCATCAGTTTGTTCCCAGCCATTTTCGGTTTTTCTTTGTTTAAATTTCTCATAAAACCTTCCACACTTAATTAACTGACCTCTTTTAAATGGGGTTTGATTAAACATAGCCTTGTTAATTTTACATCCAACCTCTTTACCAGTACCCAGAGAATATAATGTTACTCGTGGGCTATATTTGGTATTGACATCTGTCACTAAACAATAATTCTTATCAACATCATATACGGCACTAATATAGCCGACTGTATCAGCCTCAAACAATATCTGCTCTGTTAAAGGAATGTTTTCGTTTGGTATTCTATGTTCAACATTAACAAGTATTTTTAAATAATCAATATTAGTATATTGTTTTTCTGTTTCTTTCTCGAAGCATTCGATAATATCATCTGGTATTAAATTCATATCACCAAGTTTATCCTTAGCAATCGTTTTTCTACCATATAAACTCTTAAAGTATCTATATAACTCTAACAACTTTTTATTCTTACCAAACTCATCAAAATATTGTAATTGAATTAATATTTCCATTTGGCGAGAATTAATTTGTCTATCTTCTTCAATTTGTGCTAATAAGTCAATAAAACTATTATATGTATTACCCCTTAAAGAATATAAATATTCCGCTGCTCCACTATTTAAAAATTTAATACTAGCAACACCCTTATATATATTATGATTTTCTTCGTCATACATATATTTATCAGTCGAGTGTCTAAATCTTGGTGGTAGTATTTGATAGCCATAAAGTTTAGCCATTTCAAATCCACCAACAATATCATCTTCGTTTTGAGCATTGTTTAAATATGATGTTATAAAATATGGTGTGTGGTAATATCTTAAGTAGGCACATAAGTACCCCACCATACAATAAGCAACTGAGTGATTATAGCCAAATTGATAAGATGCAGAGTCTTCAATAATTTGTAAAAACTCTTTCGCCTCTTTTTCTGCAACCTCTCTAGGTTGAGGAGACATCTTACAATAACCTTCTAGTATACTTGGCATTGCCGCATCAAGTCTCTCTTTTTGTTTACGACCAATAGCACGACGTATATTATCTGCTTCACTTCCTGTTAGTCCACAAATATCTTTTAAGAACTTAATAGTATCTTCTTGATAAATTAAATAACCATAGTTGTCCGCTAACATATCGTCAATAATGGTAGAAGGGTTTTTGTGAAATTCTTTTTGCATTAATTTATCTCTGTATGATGAACCACTAGGACGAAGTGCTGCTGTTACTAAAGACATATCAAATATGCTTTTAGGTTTAAACGCACACAACATTTGAAATGCATAAGCGCCCTCGAATTGGAATATTCCTTGTGGGCATCTAAGCATATCTCCCCATACCGCTTGGTCATCCCAATTTATCTCATTAGATTTAGGATATAATATACCAGCATATTTACAGGCGTCTTTAATAATACCTACATTTTTTAAACCTAATATATCGTATTTAACCAATGATATTTCGTGGACGTCTTCCATATCTATTTGTAATATTTTTTTATCGTCTTTATATAAAGTACCATAATTATCCTCTAATGTTACTGGGCTGACTACCATTCCACAAGGGTGCATTGATTGTGATATATTTGTATTAAGCAAACCATCAAAGTAATAAAATAAATCTGGGTAATCCTCTCTTGCTTTATCTGGATTTGCCTCATATTCTTTTTTAATTTGTTTAACGCTTTCAATGCTATATTTATCATCGTTGGTTTTTCTATGTAAAGCCCTACCTATTTCATCGATACAACCCTTATCTGATACCGTACCTATTGCTAGAATATAAGCTGTATATTTTTCTCCAAACTTTTCAATCATATGATTATATACTGCATCACGGTCATCTGGAGCAAAGTCTACATCTATGTCACCAATTTCTTTTCTATCTTCATTGGCAAAACGCGAAAATACAGTTTTCCATTTGATAGGGTTTAAATCAATAATATCTAAAACATATGCAATACAAGAACCGCCACAAGAACCACGCGCAGGCCCTGTTGGAATGTTGTTTTCGTGGCACCAAATAATAAGGTCTGACATAAACAACATAAATCCACACATATTAATTTTTTGAAATACCGCTAATTCTATTTTAATATTATCTATAAATTCTTGCTTTTGATTTTCTGGTATAATACCACGAGCTACTTTATCTTTTAGCATATCCCATAGTCGCGTTTTTAGTGTTCCTATATCATCATCATATACTTTAGGATATTTAAACTCTTTATCTAAAACAATTTCCTCACAAGAGTCTGCCATTACATTTGTGTTTTCTATTGCCTGTAAATATACTGTTTTAGGAAGAGCGTCTTGTTCTTCAAACATATGAACCAACTCATCATAAGACTTATATGTTAAATCAAAATTATCTTCATTAGCGAACTCAATACCCTTTGCAAGTTGTAATACAGAACGACATTCCGCTTTATATTGATTAATGCTATGTGTATCTGTACCAGCAATAAGTGGTTTATTATACTTTTTAGACCACTCAAATAATTGTTTATTATATATCTTTTGTTCTTTGCTATTAATATGTGGTTGAATTTCATAATAATCATAATGCTGTAATATTTTTTGAAAATTAGTCAATAATAAAATATAACGTTCTTGTTCTTCTGGTGTTATATCTTTTTTAGAGCCTAATGTGTAAATTTCGTTTTCTATTCTTGCTAAAGGCGATGCTAAACAAGCGGAAATTTTTATTACATTATCACTAATATTTAAAAATTCCTCAAATGATATTCTTGGTTTAAAGTAAAAATGACTATCAGTATTAGAGGTACTAATTAATTGATTTAATTCCCTCAAACCGTCCATATTTTTTGCAATTAAAACTGTATGATAATTATCACGCACTTTAGGTTCTAATTGAGCTGTCAAATACACCTCACAACCGTGCAGATATTTAATACCAGCCTTATCACAGGCTATCTTTTTTGCAACCCAACGCATAATATTTCCGTGTTCGGTGAAACATATTGCTTTTTGACCTAAACTAGCAGCCATCATAATGTAGTCTTCAAACTTTGTACAGCTATCAAGAAGACTAAGGTCGCTATGTAAATGGTAAACTACGTAATTTTTTGTTTCCATTTTATACCCTCCTCTATCTTTATATAAATAATATCATAGATAAAAGAAAAAGTCAAGATGAAAAATCCTGACTTTTATAAACTAAACACCAATTACATATCTTAGAACATAACCATCTGAGTTATTTGCATCATTACCAGTTAATCTGTTATTAGAGACATAAATATATTTAGTATTAGCAACTCCTTCTGTTCCTCCCATAACGTGAAAAGTTCCTGCCCCAGGCACGGCTACAACGAAATACTTTGGAATAAAGGTAAATGCCCAGTTATAATTTTGGGCAGCTCCATTTTTATATGCACAAAACACTAACACAATGCCGTTTGTTTGATTAGAAATTGTATCAGATAAGGTTATCGATTGAGAGCCATTCATATACGACGCTCCACTCCATAATAAATTATTAGTGTTTATTGTAGTTATATTAGAAGTATTAGTTTTAATATTAGTACTCAAAGTGTCTAAATAATTCTTTAAAATCATTTCTTCGTGCCATATACCTCTACTACTCCAATAATATGGACTATCTAATTTTATTGATTTTGCCATAATAATTAAGGCTTATAATGATTATATTTCTTTTTTATAATAATAAGGCGGCTCACTACTTGAATAATTACTATCTGATGTTATACTTGCTATACTATAAGCACTAGATATAAACAGCTTAATTGTTCGCCAATTATACGGTATATAAGCATATAAACTTATAGTTACATTACCAGCTGTATTATTTTCAACAAAACATACCATTTTCATATTATCTAAGTTTTTAAAACTATAATTACCTAAAAAATATATACCTTCTATCGTTTTATCCACGCCTACGTGTGCTAATATCTCCCCATTAAATATAAAACCAGTATTTTCGGTTTCTACCGCTACAAATTTTAAAAAAACTGTTTGATAACTATAAGGCAATTTGAAACTTAGTAATTTTCTATATGGATAAGTAGTTCCATTGGTTGTTGTCCCAATACTGGTATACATTTTTAAATATTTGTCTAGGGTTACCCTATCGTGTGTTACACCTGTACTATCAATATAATCATTATTTTTTAATTTAATTGCTCTACTCATATTATCTATGTTAGTTTAATACCTATTTCCATTTTCCAAAAGCAATATAATTTACAACACTATATACATTTGTTCTTTGAGTCGGGTTCCATAACCATCCATATCCTAGACTTGTTTTTGATATACTATTATGCTCGATAGGATTTAATGACCCAACCGCTGTATGAAAAACAACTATAGGAGTTTCTGAAAATGATATAGGGAAACTGCCGTATTGGACTGCATCGGTATAATAAACGCTACCAACTTTTGTATTATTACTAATAGTCCAAGACCTTTGCCCTGCACAAATCATTGTTCCGTCAGTATATCTAATATAGCTTCCATTTGAATTTGAACCACTATCATAAATAATTTTGCTTTCTAATATTGTGGATAATAACGCTCTATTATGTGTAACTCCACTACTATCTAAATAGGTATTATCGTTTAGTCTGATACTCTTACTCATAAGAGCACCACCCTAATCTAACATTGAACCTCCAATCCATTGGAGATTGATTTTGGGTTGAGAACAACAAATCTAAGCCTGTTGCCCCCCCCCCTAATAATAATTTTAATTTAATATTTGTCATAAGTATCGCTACTTATAGTCATAACATCTAATACTTATATTACATATGTGATGCTAAATGCATAATAATCTCTATTATTGCTAGCTGTATATAATTCAATATTACCATTTGTTCTAACAAATGCAGATTGCCCCTCTGGATTTCCACCTATAAAATGAAATACAAAAGGAATTTCTGATGTTGGTCTTACCGACTGTGGTAAAGTACCAACAGATGTATACGCCCCAACCTTTAGCGTGACCCCATTGGCTCTTGTATCACACTTAATTGTAACTACATTTCCATACGTCTTGTAATACACATTAGCGGCCACATAATTCCAACCACTGGATTTTAAATTGTCTTGTTTCCCATCTAAAATTGAGTTCAAGCCAACCTTATTTCTTGATATACAACCACTATCCCAATAAGTATTATCCGTTAATTTTATACTTTTACTCATTTTTATTCTATGCTATTTAAGTGTAACATTATCAGACTTTGCTAATATAACCATATTCAAATATCTCCATTGTACCGTTTGCTTAATATTAAAGTTAAGAACATTTCCACTTTGCGTTATTTCTGCGTTTGCTGTATTAGTTTTTTCAATACCGTAACTAATAGATGTAGAAGTATTATTACTTCTTGCTTTAAATATAACTAAACCAGTATCTTCGGCGCTGCTTGAAGCACAACTTATTGGTATACATATTAAATATGCAGCCTGATATGCTCCAGTAAAAGTAGCGGTTGCGATAGTAGTTGTTTTAACGGTATCACCAGATACATATCTTTTTATAACTGCAACACTGGTGTTGGATAAAATTTTTGTGTCCATATCATTTATTTTTTTATCTAATGGAGCCTTGTTATATGTTATACTAGAACTATCCCAATATGTATCATTTGTGAGTTTAATCGACTTAGCCAATTAAATCACCTCTAGCATTTAACCTCCTTTGCAGAAGGTTTGTTTGTTGAGTAAGAGCAACAACTATATAATGTAGCTGCCCCCCCCTCAACAAAGTTTTTTATAGGAGAATGGACACTAGAACTAAAGCCTAGATGCCCCCCCCCCTGCGAACATTTTTCTAAACATAATATTTCCTCCTTTTACCATTCATCTACAACTGTATAATTAAGTTGAGACACATTACCTAATTTTAAATCGGTAATCTTTTTGTCGACGACCTTGTCGACATTGAAGTTTGTACCGTGTTTTACAGAAACCCACGAGTTACTCAATTTGCCATTCTTAGCACATAACTCAACAGAGTCTCCTTCATAAAGTGTTTCACCAGTCTTATTAAGAACATTTGAAACAATTCGTGCTTTGTCAGGTGGTAGATAAACATCTACGCTACCATCAGCATTTACTGTTTTTACAACAGCCGACATAAACTTTGTTATGCCTTTGCGTGCCATTTTGGCATCTACAATATCCTCTATGACACTTTTAAATTCTTTAGTGTCCATTCTTATCTCTCCTATTATTTATCAAATTTAACTGTGTTTTCTTGGAATTTTTTTAGCATAGCCTCAAAATCATTTTCTTTGCTAGCCTCTGCTTTTTCTCTTTCAAGATTACGAGCCTTTTTTGCATCGCGACATTCTTTACAACGAATAGGTTGTGCAAATCCTTTCTCTTCATAAAATCTTTGTTCACCAACAGTAAAGTCAAATTCCTTATCACAATCTTTACATACTAATTTAATATTTTCCATTACTTTCTTTTTCCTTTCTTCTTGCCTTTTAAGGGCTCTTCTTCAACTTTTTGTTGAGCTTCTTTTTGTTGTTTAACAATCTCAATTTGATTATTAGCAACGTCATAAATGTTTTGTCTTAATGCTTGTATATTAAGAGCTTTTTCCTCTAAGGCATTCAGAACTACATCTATATTTTCAAGTGATAAAGTTAATGTTACATATATTGTATCGTCATTCATTATTTATCACCTATTTAATTGAAATACTTTTTCCTTCTACAATTTGAGCACCAGGAATTGTTTCGTTAGCTAATACTTCTTTTAATCCTTTTTTAACTAACGAAGTTTTAGTTTCTACTTTCTTACAAGTTTCATTATACTCTGGATGTTCATCTAAGAACTTATATACAGCATTTTCATCTGTGATGTTAACACTAGATGTTTTTCTAGTTCCTAAACGATAATCTTTTAACTCTTTTTTATCAATATTGTTAGCCAACATTAATGACTTTAAGAAATCACTCAATCTGTCTGCTCTATTTTCGTAGAATTTAATACTATTTTCAATCTCTTTTTTACGATTTTTTAACATTTCCGCTGACGCTTCACTTCTCTTGATATAACCACAAATACCATTTAACTTATCATCAAGTTTTTCTTCTAAAGCGTCTAAATCATCACTTGTAAAGAAAACCTCACCAGTTTCTTCATCGGCATAAAAACCATTTTCGATAACGTTAAACATTACTTCTGTTAAACCCCAAGAAGTTAAATCTTTAATATCCATATTACATATCCCTTTCTTTCAATATATATTTTTTAAATGATGTTTTCTCACCATATCTGTTTGTACGAGTTTGCCATTCCTCATCAAACTCAAAACCATCAAGATGTTTTAAATTATATATGATAGCACTTAATCTAGTAATACCATATTCAACAAAACTTTCCCAAGATGTAATATGACCATAATCTCTAAGATGTCGCAAAATTCTGTCTTTTTGTGTCATCTTATTCATAACTAAGCCCTCTTAGGTTTACGATAAGTTCCGTGAGAACCATCCCAAAAAACCTTTGGATAATATTTTCTATCAAAGCAAGAAATCTTACCTTCTAATTGTCTTACCTTCCAATCATTACCTTCTTCACTAGCTTTAGCCAACGCATCCAATAATGCCTTTTTCTTTAAAATACGCTTATGCGCCATTGTATTTTCAAACATAATTATTTTCTCCTTTTTTTTACACTTTCCTTGACAAAGAATACAAAAAGTTATATAATCTATCCTTGTACCCTTAAAAAGGGCAATAATTTGGGTTTTTCTGCGCGTGTTCATATAACATATCTTTAGCTTCTTTGTATAAATCTTTTGTTTTGATTATTTCATAACTGTCATTATTTTCATTTATCCATACTATAAAATGCTCATTATTTAGTTTAAAACCTGTTTTTTTCTCAAGGATATACTGATAACCATTAAGTTGTAAACTATAATGAATATAATTACAGTCATCTAAATGAGAAAGACAACCAGTCATTTTTTGATTATTATATGGTTTAAATTTAATTTCTTTATTTGATTTGTAATCAATGATAATAAGAGACTTCAATTTAATAGAATAACATAGAAAATCTATACTTCCACAGATTTCTAAATCTTCATCTCCTATTACTAATTCCAAACCAATAGGAATAATTTCATCCTTATAATCTTCATAAAATTTATTAGCAATCTTCGTGAGTTTAGGCCATAATGACGCCAAAACATCGTTGCCAAACTGTTTAATAATTTTATCTTTTGGATATATATACTCTTTGCCTTGCCATTTATATTCGTTAAATGCGTGGATATGCGTTCCTTTAACTAAAGACAAAGCATTAGTGTAATCCCACATATCTAAAACCTCTTGAACTGGTAATCCTAACTTCCTTGCTGTGCGTGGAGCCATTGCTTCTTTATCAAAGGGTTGTGAATGGTCGTGTATTAAAGCAGTCATAGATGTAGTCGCTTGTTTTCTATTACCGTTTTCGTCTAACCACCAATATATATGTGGTTCCTCCTCAAAATGAAATTTGTCGAATACGTGAAGCTTATCTTTTATTGCTAATATTTCATCATTTATCAAATGGGCTCACCTCCTCTGCAACAACCTTATGAGGATTTGGGTCGTCCGTTCTGACTGGGCTAGTATCTTTATTCCATCCATATCTAAACCATAACTCGTTTTTAGGGTCTTTATAGAAACGATAACTAGGATAATCGAAGTATAACTTTACTAGAGGTAAAACACCTGTAATACGGTTCTTTAATACTTCTATACAAGAGTCCTCTTTGATTGGTTCTTTGCCTTTTAGATATTGATTTCTAGTATTAGTCTGCCCCTCTTTTTCGGTATCTGTGTATCTGTGTACACTAAACACCATATGTGCCAAGTTTACAATATTACCACTACCAGCAATGTCTTCTTTAGTAACTCTAATCTCTCCTGTTTTACGAGGATGAGCAACTAAAAATACTAAAACATTATATTTCTTAGCGAAGAAGATTAATTTATTCACAAACTCTTTTTCTGCTTGTAATCTACCTTCTTCATTACATTCTAAATCTACCATCATTAGATTATCTATCAAGAAGACCTTTGTGCCACATTTTCTTGCCAACTCTTCCATTTTGTTAAGAAGTGCGGTTGCTGTGGTATTATAATCATCATCATAAACTAATACTCTACCCGCATACCAGTTTTGCATTAGTTTACGCTTTTCTGCATCAAATACGCGAACGTGACCATCTTTCATAGTGATATATTCTCTTCCTATCATATTGGTTTCTACCCAATTTCTTAATATGGGTGCTGGTAACTCGCCACTAAATACAAAGACATCGTATCCTTGTTGTAGTGCCTGACAAATAGCAACTTGGTTTACAAAGACAGATTTACCTTCCCCACTTTTACCAGTAATAATGTTTAGTGTACCAAAAGTAAGTTTATATATTTGGTCATCTAATTCTTTTATTCCTGTATATAGCCCTTCTGCGTGTTCAATATCAAAGTCTTCTGCTTTTGATAAATCAGAAACATTTTCTACAGGAACCTCAAAAGGTTTATTAATGTAATATAAAACCCTGTCTTTACCTTTAAAATATAAAACCTCGTTTGCATCTTTTAATCTTGCACCATTTGGAGCAGTGTCTTCATTACTGATTTCTACATAATAAGTTCTCCACGTTCCTAAACGATAGATTACATCATTACGAGCTTTTATACCAGGTTCGTCACTATCAAACCATAAAATAATCTTATCAAATTGTTCTAACCAATCCCAATTATGTTGAACCCATTGTGTGTTACTACAACCATTAGGTATAGAAACGACATTGTTATATCCAGCCTCTAAAACAGATAGCGTATCTATTTCTCCTTCAGTAATAACTAATGGCTTCGCTGGGTCTACTCTGTTCATATTAAATAATAAAGGTGAAAAATCAGCTCCTACCTGAGACCAACATTTAGCCTTATCTTCGCCCTTTATGAATTTTCGACCCAAGCGATATTTCATTGTCATTAATACGTCATTACTGTCATAAAAAGGAAACGCTATATTACCATTTATATCACTCTGAATATCTACATAACTTGCTACTTTCTCACTAATACCGCGTAACTCTAAATATTTCAACGCATTAGTTTTGTCATTAGTTTCTCTTTTGGGATACTTATAAGAGGAGGAAGATAATATCCCCCTCTGACTAAAGTTATAATCCATATCTACTTGTTTAAACAATCTCTCGACCGCTTCTAAGTAGGTCATACCTTGGTCTAAATATAAATCTATAATTCCATAATTACGACCACAAGAGAAGCAATGAAAACAATTTGTCTTTTCATTCCAAATAAATGATGGAGTTTTATCCCTATGCCAAGGACAAGAGCAACTCTTTTCTCTATCATTATACGTTCCTTCCATACCAAAATATTGAACTATTTCTTGTATGGCTTGACCGTCATATTTGGCTTTCGCCTCATCTATTTTTTCTGTCGGAATTAACATACTCTTGCCACCTTTCTAAAATTATTTATATATATTAGTAATCTTAGAATGGGCACGCATCTTCTGCCGTAGGAGCAGGTGCTACTGGTGCTTCAGGCGCAACTGATGTTGCAGGAGCTGGAGTAGGCGCTGCTGGGGCTGGGCTATCTGCTACTTGTGGTGCCTTATCTAAATTTCTTGTTGAATTTTGTGTTTGTGTGTTTGGGTCATAAATCTCAAATTCAAATACTGTCATTCTTTCGTTTTTAGAATAAGCAACACAATTATTTTTAGAGTCCCAATATGGTTCTGTAGTGCTAATTTGCGTATCTAAATTAGTGATAGTGTCACCAACAGTTATTTCTTTTAGTTTATTATATGCGTGACCAACAAATCTAACAAAACTATGATAATCTGCAACATATCCATTTTTTGCAATACCATTATCAATTAGGCTTTGGTCATAGCCACCCTCTTTTACTTTACGACTACAAGAGAATTTAACTTCTGCGTAACCCTCTTTATCATTAATTTCCCATACTTTACATCTGTCTATAATTTTTGCTCTCATTATTTACTTCCTCCTCTACTTGCTTTTAATGAGTTTAACGCATTTAAAGACTGTTTCAATAATGCTTCATTAGTACAATTCTTAGGATTTGCTTCCTTTAAAATATCAATAGTTGACGCCTTAACTTCTGGGTCTTTGCTACCACCAAGTTCAGTTGCTAACTTAATAATATCATCTTGTGCTTTAGGAATATTAAATGCAAAATCCTCACCTGTATTAGCCCAATCGTATAGTGCCTCACCATCTTTTTCGGTTAATACTTCATAACGTCCTTCAAAGATATGAGTATTATCTTTTGTAGCTTCTGCAATGTGTGTGTCTTGGGCAATATTGAATGTTGCTGTGTAATTATATTCAACACCATCCCTTTGTTTAAAACCAAGACCAACTTTTTTAGGCGTTTGTTTTCCATTCTTTTCTTCTAACACATATTCGTCTTTACCTCTTACTGTTGCTATAATATGGATTGGCGCTTGTAATATTTTTTCCATAAACGCATCGTGACGAGGTGTAACTTTACTCCAGTTAGTCCAACTATTTCCAGGCATTTTATCGTGTATATCAACACAGTAATTCCATTCGTGTGAAATACTATCGATAATTAAAACTTTAAACCCTGAGTCTACTGCATCATTGATTGCTTCAATGTACTTTTCTGGCGTAAAAGGTTCTGTTAATTGCATATCTGAAAAATCAAATTCGTTTGCATAATAACGAATACGTCCAGCTTCAGTATCAATAGCTGCAATTCCACTTCCACATTTCTTTGCTAGTCCTGTTGCTAAACGTAATGCACTGTAGGTTTTACCACTTCCACTTGAACCTCCTAACAGAATTTTTGTCCAGATTTTTTCTTTTTTGGCTTTTACGAATGCCATAATTTTCTCCCTCCTTATATTGCTTTTCTGATAAAAATACGTTATAATAAGGGATACACAAGGACGCCAAAACTTTGTGTATCGAGACTAATCTATGCCAGTAGGTTAGTCTTTTATTATATAGTATTATATCCAAAAACCATTTAGAACCAAGCCTATCTTCTTCTACCCTGTGCTCAATTCTAATTACATTATACTATATTTTATCATACTTGTCAATAATTTTTCTCAAAATCTTGACAAATCTTTTAATTTCGTGTAGAGTATTCTGTTTACCTATTGAAATCCTTATTGTTCTCATAGCTTCTTCTGGTGTATAATCATTAGCAAGCAATGTTTTTGATGGTTCATCACTTCCAGAATTACAAGCACTACCAGCAGATATAGCAATACCTTCTCTATCAAATATTTGAACCGCTGTTTGAGCATCTAAATTTTTAAATGTAATATTTACTATACCATTTTCTCCACGCACCCCTACATCGCTAAAACATCCCCAATTCCAAAATAAAGGAAATGGTTCACTGCTTCTAATATTACCTGGATGATTTGCGTGTATCTTAATATAATCTTGTAATACTCTTATATGATGTTTGTTTTTATCTATGTCCTTAATAGCTATTTTTAATGCTTCCGCCATACCAACTATACCAGCCACATTTTCTGTTCCGCCTCTTAAACCATTTTCTTGATGCCCATATATTAAAGGTGTAAACATATCTTGTCTATTTTTTCTAATAAATAATACGCCTACTCCTTTAGGCCCTCCAAACTTATGAGCACTAAATGAAGCTGTGGCACACTTATCTAAACCTAGAGTGTTATTATAAAACGTTATTACTGGTGATTTTGACTCATAACTATATAAATAAATATCTATTTTACCAATAGCCTGTGTTAAATCAACGTGACAATCGTTATACCCATCTAATGAATAATGTAATTGACCAGTTTCACTATCAATTAATGGATAAGAATATACATCAAATACATTACTTATTGGATTTGCTAATAACATAGAGTCGTGTGA
>JBJEXV010000042.1:21099-26387 GCA_051886175.1 Candidatus Coprovivens sp.
GCGTTGTCTAAATAAATCCTTTTCATCTATCTTACCTCCTCTATCTTTAATAAAAGAATAACATACAAAACTGGATTTGTCAACGCTGAAAAAAAAGAATAGAGTAAAACCCTATTCTTATTTAATTGTTAATACTTGTCCTGGCCTAATAATATTTGGATTGTTACCAATAACAAATTTATTTTTAGCATATAATTCTTGCCAACTCATTCCATATTTAGCGGCAATACCACTTAAAGTATCACCAGGTTGAACTGTATAAGTTACACCATTATATGCTGAAATTGATGACTCATCCATCCATCCTAAATCACCAGTTGTATTATATGGATGTTTAGCTCCAGCAGCAAATCTTGTGATATATGTTGTTTTATTACTTACACTACCAGCAGGAATTGAAGCATTTGAACTAGTATATAAAGAACCATTAATTACAACTCTTGTACCAATAGCAAATTTTTGAGTAGATGGTTCAACATATTTAGTTATTGAACTTTCATCCATCCAACCTAAGTCTCCTGTAGTGTTATATGGGTGTGCTGCACCTGCTGCTTTTCTAGTAATTGTAGTTGTTTTATTGCTTACGCTACCTGATGCAGTGATAGCATTTGAACTCTTATATAACGCACCATTGATTACAACTTTATCACCGATATTAAATTTACTACTTGGTGTAGGTGTTGGTGTAGGTTCATCTTTAACTGCTGGATTATAAATAAATCCTCTGAATGTATATCCTGAACCTAATCCCCATCTTCCATTAGTGTTATATCTATGAGAGTTCCAGAAAGCACTACTTCCATATCCTGACTCAGAAGTATATACGTGGTTGTTATCGTATACAGCTTCTACTACTGCTACGTGTCCAGCTCCATCGCTACCACTTAATGTAGCACCTTTTTGCCAACACATAATTGCTCCAACTTTAGGAGTGCTTCCAACTGAAAGACCAGCAGACTTAGCTCTTTCGATGAAATTTTCAGCATTACAGTTTAATGATGGGTATTTCATAGAACCAATAATTTCATTAAAACGACCACAAGCATATCCTACACAGTTAGCAAGTACATTACATTGACTATCTGTTGGACTTCCTTGAATACAAGTGCTATATCCACCTTTAGATGTAGTAATATAAAATTTATTACCAGCACCTGGTTTACTTGTTCTCATTGTAAAAGCCATATTATTCACCCTCCTCTACATTCTCAATTATTGTGTCTTCTGTACAAAGTACATCAAGACCGTCCTCGTTGAAAGTTGTTTGAATTTCTACATCTTCAGACACTTCAACTACTTCTTCAATAATTTCTTCTTTTTTCTTTGCCATTTCGCATTCCTCCTTATTTATCTTCTACAACTTCCTCTGTTGTATCGCCTTCTAATGAATTTATAGGTACGTTAACTGTTAATAAATCTTTAATCTTTACTAACACCTTACAACCATATAAAACATTAGCGGCTTTTAATAAAATAACTGCACCGCTAAGTGTAGTTACCATTTGACCATTGACTTCCGCAACTTCCATTGGGTAAATCAATGTAGATATATAAACCAAAGCTAAACCTAATAAAGAAAATCCAGCTTTGCTTATACCACTAATCAATTTTTCTTTATTGTATTCATCTTTAAAATCTGCTAACTTTTTACCCATAATAATATTAGCCACCATTAAACAAACTAAAGATAATACAACCATTATAATTTCAGGCATATTTATTCCTCCTATTTAATAACTTTAAACTTTTCTTTTTTAACCTCGTTAAAAGTACCATTATCGACACTAACATACATTTTGTATTTATTAAAAGATGAACCGTTAGATGATACATAAATATACTTATCTGAAACTTCGGTAATAGTATTGCTACTATATACTTGGGCGCTGCCAGCTCCACCACCATTAAAGTGTTTATTGCCCGCCCAGTCTTTTGCGTACGAATAAATACCAACCTTAGCAACATCTCCTGGAACAAATCCTAAAGACTCAAATGTACCAAATGTATAAAACACATCCGTACTTTCTGTATCAATCACCTTTATTTCTGTTCCATTTTTATACAACCTTAACCTATATCCTGATATTGCGGTTGAACCAGCTGACGCTGCCGTCCAAGTTGCTTTTAAATTTGCCTTTGGTATCGGTTCAGTTTGGTCATAACTTAATACTGGAGCACCAGGAGCACCTGGGTCATTGTATGTTGTGGTAAAACTTGCTACGTTGGTATAAGTTCGACCTGCATCATTAGCATCATTACCCCTGACATAATATGTTCTATTTGGGTCAAGTCCACTTAATGTTCCAGCTCTGGCATTAATTGTTGAAACTACTCCGCTAAAGTTAGATGTTGCAACATCAATATATGGACTATATGGTGCTTGATAATTATTGTTGGTTACAGAGAACGATGCATAAACCGATTTATCTCCAACCGAACTAACACTAATACCACTCAATGATGGTTTTCCTACTGTTGGTAAACCACTTAACGTTAATGTGACATATCCTGCGGGAGAACTTGGGCTCCAATAGTTACCATTAACACCAATAGATACTGTTGTGCTACTGGTTCCTGTTCCTAAAGATATACTTCTACCATACCACCCTGTATAATATTTTGTACCTTGTGATGATTGGGCTGTACTCTTAACATTGTTTTGGTTACCTTCAACCCATAAAGCCCAAGTATTAGTTGACCAAGTTGATGTACTTTGATAAATATATGCTTGATACTCAAAATACACAGAAGTACCATTTCTTGAAACGTTTCTAACATTTGCTCCTACATTTGCTGATACGTTAACATAACTACCAGCTCCTACTTCATTAAACCAAGCCATCTAAAATCAACTCCTTTCTTAACTAGATGTATCAATCCAAATTATTGTTTTTCCTGTTTGTGCTGAAGGTTGCGTTCCTCCAACTTTAATAATGGTATTTCCATCACTCATTACACCATAAGCGTTTACCGCTTCTTTTACTCTTGCAGGAGACATTACTGTTGTAGTAGATGTACCAGCAGTAGCTTCAGCGGTTGTAGCACCAGCTAATGATAAAGTACCACCACTAAGATTTAGACCATTACCAGTAGTTACTTTAATATGACCAAAAGCAGATGTTGTAGCAACACCAAAATCAGTAGTTGTAGATGCGTGGTTTTTATCTGCTTTGTTTGTATAAAGGTCTGTAAAGTTATCGTTTAATATCCCCCTAAACACAGAACCAGATATACCATTATTTAATGTTTGTTGTGCCATATAATTTCCCTCCTTTTAATATTAAACATCTTTGCTATCTTTAAATAATTCTAATGTCTTTAATAATTCATAGCATATTGATAGAGAATATTCCTTATCTTCAAAATCGAAATTATAATTTTGTTCACTAATATAATAATCTTGGTTTCTCATCTCATTAAGTTTACTGATGATTTTACCTAACTCATTATTTTTAGTAATAATTTCCTCTTCGTTTTCTCTATAACTTTCGTTAAGAGTATTGATGTATTCTTGTCGTTCGTTAATCTCGTTTTGCAATTCTGAAATTTCTTTCTCTTTATTTCTGTAGGTGTCATCTGTATATTCTTTTAGTGTAATTACAATATTCTTACTATCAATATTTAAGGTAACATTAGATATTCTAAAATATCTTGATGTTATACCTTTTTGATTTGTTATTTCTTTAAATAAAGCCATATTCTCTATTCCTCTCTTTCTAAGCAACTCTTTTCCATATGTATACTGCTAAATAAGGTGGTATATTATAATGACCTTGACTGCCACCAACATATGTTGTGCCTCCAACCCAATAATTTGTTTTTCCTTCTCCTAATATATTGTTATACCATACTAAATCATTGATACCCCATCTACTAAGCGAACCAGAGTCATTCTTATTCCAAACCTGTAAAGCGTGGCTATGCGATGGCATCTCATCGACTGTTAAAGTATGATATTCTTCACCACCCTTCATCCCTGGACTATATTTTATATTATCATCTATAGCTCCTAAAAGAAATCGACCACTTATTCTTTCCCACGTACCACCAAAATAATTTGATGGGTTTGTAGAATTTACTGACATATATATTGACCCCACAGGATATAAGTTATATATATCAAATGGGGTTATAGAAACGTTGCTTTTATTTTGATAAATTCTTCCATATGATTTTGTCATAATTTTCGGTTTTTATGATATTCTTTTCCACATATAGACCACTATATAAGGTTGTAAGTTTTGACTATCACCTGCTCCAGTAGAATTATTTACGGCAGTTGCCTCAGTAATACCTAAAGTTTTAGCACTAAACAAATAACCACCAAATGCACCAACCCCATACCATTGATTTGACCCGCTGTCATAAAGAACTGATACTGGGTTATACTCGTTTGTTCTAAAATTATGGTAATGAGGATTTTGTGTGTGAGTGTGTTTTTGTAAATATTTACTACCGCCAGTCTTCATAACCGTGTTAAATTCTGTTTGACTTGTATCTATTCCAACTAGAGTTCTACCCGTTGCAAAAGCCTCCCAGACCCCACCAAACCATTCACTGGGATTAGTAGACACTGTACTTATATATATTGAGCCTATAGGATAAATAATATCACTTAATAACCTGCCCCCCCCTCACAAAAGATACTTTTGTCTGAGATTAAGACAGGTAAATCTTTAACTTTTGTTTTTCCATAATTAGTCATAATTCTTTTACGTTATTTGTATTTATTATTAACCCACTCTATACCAACAATAAACTGTAAAATATGGAGGTAAATTTTGTGGATGCGTATGCCCTTGACTACCACCTGTATATCCTGTTACGAGTTTATCTGTTGACACATAACCATTATACCCAGTCCAATTATGCTGTAAATAAACATTATTTCCTCCAGCGTCTAAACCCATAGCTGCACTACCAGCGCTCCAATAAATACCTGGGTGTCTATGACTAGGTATTTGGTTTATAGTTAACGTTGTACTACCTGTCGTTGTGCTACCACCAGTAGTTTTACTTGTTGTTGTGCAATATAAAAAGCGACCCGAGATTTGTTCCCACGTGCCACCAAATAATTGACTAGGATTTGTTGAGTTAACACTCATATAAATACTTCCGATAGGATATAAAATCTTATCTAACGTAGCCCCCCCCCCTCGTAAAGTATATTGTTACAAGTTATGAGAGCTTGTTGACCTTTGTTATAAGTGTTTCCTTTATTCATAAAATTCGACTTTAAATTAAGCTGTTCTTACCCACATATAAACGACCATATAAGGTTGAAGGTT
>JBJEXV010000042.1:26487-27722 GCA_051886175.1 Candidatus Coprovivens sp.
AATTCCCAAGTTCCACCATACCAAGTGGCGGGGTTTGTACTGTCAACTCTTATAATAACTGCTCCAACTGGGTAAATTATATTATTTAAAGTCTTGCCCCCCCCCTCGTAGTATATATTACTTGAGTTTAAGAGAGCATTTATATTTTTATTCTTTATATCGCCAATATTTTTCATAATATTCGCTACATCTAACTAATTCTTTTCCATACATATATATCCACAGTTGCAATATTATGGGTGTGCCCTTGTTCTGCGTTCCATCCTCCAGTATATCCTGGTTTATATTTAGAATAACTATTTGTTTGTGCATAAGAAGGAGTCCAATGGCTACCTCCTCCACCGTCACCACGAACACCCATCTGGTTTACATATCCACCATATACATCATCAGACATATCGTGTGTATGAGAACGTAGACCGCTTTGAGCTGCTGTTAATGTGTGAGATTGTGTACCCCATCCCATATAATCTGTCTTACTTATACTGTTTTGGGCTGCATATAAGTAGCCACCATATAATTTTTGCCAATTCCCGCCAAAATATTGGGAAGGATTGTAATCTCCTATGGTTAAATGAATAGAACCCACTGGGTATATGTTATCAAGAATTAGATTTAGATTACGCTGCCCCCCCCCTCATATTCGTGTAAGATTGATTGAGAAAGAAGTTGCGCATTATTATTTTTATGTTTTATTGTTCCGTAATCCATAATATTACGTTATAGTTTTATCTTTGCTTTAAGATGTACGTCTCCACATATAAACTGTTATGTATGGTTGTAGGTTTTCACTATCACCCGCTCCAGCATCTCCTGAACGACCATATATTGCCTCAGAGCTTCTGCTACCTCTTATTGAATAAGTCAAATCAGTTGCATTAGATGTAGCGTAATATGCTGGTATCATATTTGGGTAAGATGATATATCCCAATTTCCACTAGAGACACCATTACCCCATAAATAGTGTCGGTGAGATTGTAAATTCTTATGCCCACCAGTTTTCATAACCGTATTAAATTCCGTTTGTGATGCGTCTACACCTACTAAACATCTACCAGTACCAAAAGACTCCCAAACTCCTCCAAAATGGTTTGAAGGATTTGTATTAACTACTGATATATAAATTGAACCAACAGGCCATACATTATATAAATCTGTAGCGTCTATAGAGACATTTGTTTTATTTTTATAAATTTTTCCATAAGGTTTTGTCATAATTTTCGGACTAAGCTGT
>JBJEXV010000043.1:0-1778 GCA_051886175.1 Candidatus Coprovivens sp.
ATTTTTCTGATAAATCCACCTGGATCCTTGAGCTCATCCAATTCATCTCTCCATTCCTGAACCTTCTTTTCTGAAGCTTCATCTAACTTCAATCCAAAAACTGCCATCAATGCATTTGCACAATCTACAGACTTCAACTTTGATTCTACTGCTTTTATTTTTGCTTGTTCTTCATCATACTGCTTCTGTAATCTTTCTACACTTTCTTCCAATTCAGGCAATCTTAACTTATAGATTTCATCGTAAAGAGCAATACTTACAAATTTTACTTTTGGAAAAATGTCTTCAAATTCCTTTTCAGACAATTTCATAAAACACATTTCTGTACCTTGGCCAATTGCAACAGAAATAGAATAATTCTTTCCATCAGCAGTAATATAATAATGATGCGTATATGCATCATCATACTTTACTGGAACAACTAACTTACTTCTCTTTCCTGCACTTAAAAATGTAGAATGATTTAACCACTTAAATAAATCAGGATATTTCCATTGTTGGACAATTCCCTTTTCTTCAGTCTCAGCTAATTCACATAACTTTTGAAATGATTCTGGAAAAGTCTTAAAATCTTCTAATTCCCTTTTTGCAGTATCTAGAAAAAACTTAGTACTCATTGCAAATCCTTTGCATACTTTTTAATAATCTTCATAAATGGACGTTCTAAATCTCGAGCATCACCTCTTTTAATTATTTCTTTTTTTAAATTCCTTGAGCTCCAATGCATTCCAAAATAACATTATAAGCATTAGGATAGCGAAAAATCCAAATACAAATCCACCTCCTATTGCTAAACAAAGTACATCAATAATAAAGAAACAAACATCCCATACAATCCAAAACTTGCAACCAAATAAAGTTCTAGACAATATAATATCAAAAATTTTTTCTTTCATTATTTTACCACCTTTTTATAAAAATCATTTTCTTCAGTCATAAGCTCTATTTCATGAGCTTTCCAATCTGTTCCATCTTGCTTTTTCTTAACTTCACAGAATTTATCAGCCAATTCCTTTGTAGAAGCATAATAAGTTTTAACTGGCATTCCTGGAGTTCTAATACCAGTATATAATGTTATTTGATAAATCTTTTTCATTTCTTAGGTTTCCTTACTTTATGCGTAATACCACAACAAACTATTTTCTATTTAATTTTATACATTACCACTATATTTATTTTTTAAATCATTATAACTATAACCATAATATAACAATTTATCAAGATACTTTTCACAGCGTTTTAAATTTAGTTGCATTTCATTTTTTAATTTTTCATCTAATGCTATATAATAGCAATTTAACCATCTATCTCTATTCTGACAAGCTCTCTTATATTTCTTTGTCCTTAAAATCTTTTCATTTAAGAATCTATCCATAAAAATTTTGTCTTCATTGAGCTGAGCTTCTAGATAGTCCATCATCCTTACAAATTCCATAACTTCTTAACTCCGTATTGAACCATTAAATCTTTTAATTGATGACCATTAAATTGAATACTATCCATTGCATGATTGATACGTCTTAACTCAGCACTTTCTATATCAGTCAATTTAGTTATATCTCCTGGAACATATCTAATTCTTGTATCTTCAACTTTATATCCATGATTCTTTAATAACCAATTACGTTTTGCTTTTAATGAACGCCATTCTTTTAATTTTTGATAATTTGGAATCATGAAACGAATATAAAATGGACATTTATGACATATTTGATCTTCAAATGTATCATACATCTCTTGAATATCCATAACTAACTCCAAAAATCATTTTGACTTTT
>JBJEXV010000044.1:0-1775 GCA_051886175.1 Candidatus Coprovivens sp.
TGAAGTGTACCCAATGTTGTAGACAATCAAGCTTGTGTAAGCCCAGCCAAGCATCGGAAAGATATTCACATTTTATATTAAATTTTGTGCCATTTTGCGTATATGCTCATATATATCTTGCTCCGTCCATTCATGTATAGCATCAGGCTCTGAGTCGAACATATTAAGAATATTTTCATACTGTTCTTTTGTTAAAGCTACTATTCTCATATCTTGCAAAATTCTATCAAGTTCATTTTTATTAATCGTCATTGTTAATTTCTCCATGTATATATTTATTTTCTTCTGAGTAAATAGGCAGAGGATATTCTCCTGTCACTATATATTCGTAGTATTCGTCCGGCGATAATTTCGCCAATTCCCATTGATACCTTTCCGTATTGTAATAATTTATCCAATCATCAATAATTATTTTGACTTCATCAAAGTTGTTGCATTTTGTTAAATCTATCTCATCTTTCATATGACCGAAGAAACTCTCTTGGGGAGCATTATCCCAACAGTTGCCCCTTCTTGACATAGACTGACGGAGTCCTGCATCTTTAACTATTTGAATAAATTTTATACTTGTATAGTGACAACCTTGATCGCTATGTATCAGTGTTTCTGTGTTAAGCGATATTTTGTGCTTTTCCATCAACATATTAACAGTTTCCAGTACGAAATCCATGTCTAATGACTTGCTCAAAGCATATGCTAATATCTGCTTCGTATATGCATCTAATATTGTTGACAAATAGCATCTCTTATCAGAGTAATTGATATATGTTATATCAGTAAGCAATACCTGTCTTGCCCCATGTTCAGTAAACTCGCGGTTTAAAAGATTATCGGCTATGTTGTTAGTCTTCAACGCCGCTTGCATTCTTCTATACGGATTTGCTTTTCGTATAGGGCAGAACAGACCATATTTTTTCATTAAACGTCTTATTTTTTTGACATTCATTCTTACCGGAGGATCCTGATGCAATAGTCTCATATGGATACTCCGCGCACCTTTCTGATATCCTCTGTAATAGTATGCTTTTACAATGAGTTCAAAGTCTGCTCTATCCCGCTCATCCCGAAGCTTTCTGCTTTCATACGAGTTTAACCACCTGTAATATCCAGACCTCGAAACTCCGGCGATATTGCACAGTTCTGTCACCGTTAATTTATTATTATCCTGAGAAATTACTTCATGAATAATTTCAAATTTTCTTCCCGGCACACCCATAATTATTTCTTCTGCCTTTTTCCGTTCTCCGCAGTAATAATTTTTTTTAAGAACTCAACCTCCTGGCGCAAATATATGAGTTCATGCTGCATATATTCAATCGCTTTACTTTGTGGTATGGATGTGAAATCTCTTGAACCGGGACGTATTTTCGGAAACAAAGACCCCTCGTGCAAACCTGCCGCTGATACCGACTCTTTCATTATATGATCTCTGATGCCTTCAACTCGCCGCTTGCCTAAAATATTTATATCATATCCTAAATCAGTAACAATTTGAGTAGGTGAATAACCCTCTTTGTACCGTTTTAAAAATTCTTCCTTAAAAGGCAATGTAAATCGTATTGTTGTTTCTGTAATTCTGTATGTGTAAGAGTTAGACGCTAAAATTCTAATCTCCTCTTCTGTGAATTTTCTTCTGCTCCTTGCCATTGTAAACCTCCAAGTCATTATTTTTATTATATCATTTCCATGCTTAGATGTCCACAATTACTTGTCTACTTTTTAGGGTTTTATACTCAATACACATTTTATTTGTCCATTTTTAGGGATACAATTTA
>JBJEXV010000045.1:0-6785 GCA_051886175.1 Candidatus Coprovivens sp.
AGCAAAAATAAAAGTATACACTTTTTTTTGTGTACACTTTTATATTACAACTTCAATTTAATTCTTCTTTTTTTATTCTGTTGTTTGTTCACCATTAGTAGGAGGAGTAACAGGTTCATTTTCCTCTGGGTTTTCAGGAACTACAGGAGTTTTATTTGTACTATTATAGACTGTAATAGTTAATCCTTTACTGACATTTCCTTGCCATATTCGATATGCTGATCTAACTATAAATGTATGATTTCCAACTTTTTCAGCACTGTAATTATAGAATGTATCAGTTGTAAATCCCAAATATGTTTCTTCACCATTTTCATTTCTTAAATATACGTTATATCCTAAATCTCCAAGTGTTGTAGCATTGAAGTTTAAACGATTATTTAAGTATTGAGTTGCGAATTGTCCATAATTTTCTTTGAAGAAATTTGTTAAATATGTTTTATTAACGGCATTTGGAGTTTTTATAGCTTTCCAACTGATTGTTATATTACCATTTGTTTCGCTACCTTCACCTTTAGTCGGAGCATCTAGTGTTTCGAATCTTGATGATACTTCACTGGGTTCTGTTCCTTTTTTAAATAATTCTGTTGAAATTAAATAACTTGGTGTGTTAGCTGATGGTAATTCAGCAGGGAATGTTTCAATTTCATATTTAGATGAAACAACTCCAGATGGTTTTTTGAATTTTGAATTTTTTGGCATTAATTTATTTGCTAGTATTGCAGATATTTTAATTCTGTGGTTAGCTCCCCAAATAGCATCTGTATATCCTTCGGCCATTGAGTCAGTTCCCAACCAAGTAGAAATTGTTATATCTGGTGAGTAAGTAATAACCCAGTTATCTGCTGATGCACTATCTGGTATTCCATATTTTCTTGCTTCATTTAAGTCATATGTTGATGTACCAGTTTTTGAAGCAACTTCTGTTCCTGGTACATTAATTCTACCACCAACACCTGCTGCTGTTGCTGATATTAACATATCTGTTATCATATAAGCTGTTTCTTCACTCATTGCTTGAGTTTTTTCATATTTATGTTCGTAAACTTCATCAGTTTCTAGGAATACTACTTTTGTAAATGTGTATGGTTCAATGTAATAACCACCACGTGCGAATGTACTGTATGCAGCCGCCATATCTAATGGACTTACTTGTAATCCACCACCGATAGCATGTGCTTCGTATAGTGTATCTCCGTAATCAATTCCACAAGCGTGTACGAAATCGGAAATTTGTGATTTATCTACAGCTTGGAATGCTTGAACTGCAGGAATATTTCTTGATTTTACTAATGCTGTACGCATTGTTATTTGTCCTAAATAAGTTTTATCTGCGTTTGTTAATACTTGTCCGTTTGAATATGTCATCTTGTTATCGAAGAATAGGGAACCAGTATTACCATTGTTATATTCTAAGTATGGTCCATATGCGAAGATTGGTTTTGCTGTTGAACCAGGTTGTGTTTTCATATCTACTGCTCTGTTATATAAACGAGCTCCTGTATCACGTCCACCATTTAGTGCTAGTACTGAACCATCTTTTACGTCAGTAATTGCGATACCGATTTGAACATAATCTTTTGTCCATGTATATCCTAATTTACCATTATTTAAATCTGTCATTGCTTGTTGCATTGAAGGATCCATAGTTGTATAAACTAACATTGATACATCATATGGATTGTATCCAGTTCTTTCTTCAACTTCATTAGCAGCAGCATCAACGAATGCTTGATAAGGACTCGCTTGTGCTGTTTTTGAAGAAGCTAGTAATGATTCAACTGGCACGGCATTAGCTTTTTTTGCTTGTTCTTCAGTAATGTATCCATGTTTTACCATTAAGTTAAGAACTATTGCTCTTCTTTCTGTTGCTAGTTGTAAACTATTAATAGGGTTGTAACTTGATGGAGCATTGAATATACCAGCTATTAATGAAGCTTCAGCTAATGTTAAGTCTGAAACTGATTTTCCAAAATATTTTTGGCAAGCTTGTTCAACTCCATAAGTATTTTGTCCTAAGAATGGATCGTTTACATATATTTCTATAATTTCTTGTTTACTATAAGTTTTTTCTATTTTAAATATTGCTATATATATATCGTTAAATTTACGAATAATACCTTCGATACCGCTTGCAGCGATTTTACCATTTTCATCTCTTGAGAAAGCATTTTTTGCAACTTGCATTGTTAATGTTGATGCTCCACCGGCACCTTCTTGTCCAGTAACTTGCCCAAGTGTTGCTTTCATGAAACGTACGATGTCGAATCCATTATGTTGGAAGAAACGAGCATCTTCTGTTGCTACTATTGCATCGATTAATACTTCTGGTAATTCGTCATATGTAACTAAATCTCTTTGTTGATCTCCAACACGCATGATTTCATTTCCATTTTTATCATAGAAGATTGATGCTTCTTTACTATACAGTTTATCTGTATCGAATTCTGGAGCATTAATAACTATGTATCCAAAGAAAACGATAATTAAGCACATTATTCCAATACCAAGTACCATAAATAAAGATAAGAAGAAATTTATTATTTTATTTGTTATTCTTTTTTTCTTTTTAGCAGGTTTTGTTGTTTTTATAACTTTAACAGGAACGCTTATGCTAGGTTTCTTCTTTATACTACTTGTTGGTTTTTTTGTTGCCTTTTTAATTTCTATTGCTTTTTTCTTTGTGCTACTCGACGTTGTCTTTTTACCTTTGTCTGGTTTTTCAATTTCAATCATTCGTTTTTTTGTTGTCATTAATTACACTCCTTTTTAAAATATATATCATCTAATACTTTTATATAATCTAATGATGGTTGATAAGCTTCCCTTATTACGTGAGCTTTTTCTTCTATATATTTATAACTGATTGATTTTCTTGTTTCTGTATCAATATAGTTAATGTAATCTTCACCAGTTAATAAATAATTTATATTATTCATTCTTATAATAAGAAATGCTATACCACCATGTTTTATTATTCTTCTAATATGTTCTGTTTGATGTTCATGTATATTAGATAGGGGAAATGATGTTTTATTTAATGTTTCTTTTGCATCAAAATCAATATATCTACCTTTATATAATCCGTTATAGTCTAGAGTAGATTGTTCTTTAAAGTAAGCTTTTTCAATTACTTTTTTATGATTCTTATAGGAAACATCTAGTACTCCAATAGGAGTAGGTTTTTTATAGATAACTGCAATATCGTTACGAAGATAGTATTCGTTACTTTGATTTATTGCATTTTCTAAGTTCATTCCTCTATTACTGTGTGATACTGTTAATTTTGTGTATGTTTTCTTTATATTGTTTGGATATTGCATAACAAATCACCTTAATTAATTATACAATATTATGAAGATAAAATATAGTGGTTAAAGATACATTTTACACTATGAAATTATGTCTAATTTTGTCTTTTATATTTATTAATGAATTAAAAATATTATAATGATTTTTATGAAAGGATGATAATATTGAGACCGGAATTATTTATTCAAGATTTAATAGATATGATAAGGGAGGCGGAGATAGAGTTAGATGGCTTGCGTACATTGACAAAATATAGCGAATAGTTATATAATTATTTACATAAGAAGGGTGATTTATTTATGTATAATGAAAAGATAGTATTAACTCCGCAAGACATTTTAGATAAGGAATTTAAAATTGATGCTAGAGGTTTTAGACCACAAGAAGTAGATAAGTTCTTGGATCTTGTTATCAATGATTATAATGAATTTATCACAGAGATTAAAGAATTAAAAAAAGAAATTTCTTTTTTAACTGATGAAAATAATAAGTTAAAAAATGAACTTCGTCGTATCAAAGCAAACATTGAGGCTGCTGAAGAAACAGCTGGTGGTTCTCAAGTTAGCAATATTGACCTTCTTAGAAGATTAAGCCAACTTGAAAAAGTAGTATACGGAAAAGATGAATAATAAATAATTTTTTAGACAAACGCTATATGAATAATATAGAGGAAAGTCCAGGCTCACACTATCTGTGATGATAGTAGTGTTCGTGCTAAGGGAATAAATAACCTTAGGTAGTTTTTACTAACGGCTTCGAAATAGTCCTTCTGGGATTAGATTAGATATAAAAGTGCCAAAGAGACGAGTCCAGGGAGCAATTCTTGGAGTGGAACGTGGTAAACCCCGCGAGTGAGAAACCCAAATTTTGGTAGGGGAGTCTTTGCTAGGAATCGAACGATGCAAAGAACTTGAGTAATCAAGTAGATAAATGTTTGTCACCTATATGGTACAGAACTTGGCTTATTAAAAATTATTTTTTTATTTTATAAATCATGTTGATTAATAGAAAAGGAGTGAACAATCTTGAAAGAAATTGGTGAGCTCTTAAAAGCAACTCGTGAAGAATCAGGAGTTACTTTAGAAGAAGCCAGTAACGATTTAGAGATTAAGGCGCTAATACTTGAAAACATTGAAGATGGAAACATTGGGTGTTTTAAGGATATCTTTATATTAAAAGAGTACATTTATAATTATGCTAAATATTTAGGGTTAGAACCTGAAAAGATTATTGATGAATTTAATGAGTATTTATTTGAATATACTTCAAAGATACCACTAGAAGATATCGAAAAGGCAATGAAAGAACAACAAAAAGAGGAAACTGAAGAAGTTAAAATAGTTTCTCCATATACAACGCCAGTAAAAACAAATAGTAACAAGTGGATGACTGTGTTATTTGTTGTTTTAGCGGTTTTAGTTTTAATTGTTGTAATTTGGGCAGTTAAACAAATTACAGTTGATAGTACAACTACCAATATGGTTAGTTATATAAGTAAGTAGGTGTGAAAGTGGAAAATAAAGAAAAAAAAGTTAAAGAAGTAAAAGAAACAAAAAAGAAAGGTATGAATTTACCTAATAAAATTACATGTGTAAGATTAGCACTTGCAGTGATTGTATTAGTTCTTTTATGTTTACCTTGGAGTTCATTAGGATGGTCTGATGAATCTAGAATTATTCCAATTATGGGTGAACAAGTAGATATCGTAATGCTTATTGCTGGTGCATTATTTGCAATTGCATCATTTACAGATTTCTTAGATGGTTATATTGCTAGAAAAAATAATATTGTTACAGATTTTGGTAAAGTAATGGATGCTATTGCTGATAAAGTATTAGTTAATGGTGTGTTAATATTATTAGCATCTCCACAATGGGCAATTATTCCTTCAATTGTTGTACCTGTAATTATTATTACTAGAGATATAGCTGTTGATTCAATTAAAATGGTTAGTGGTAGCAAGGGTAAAGTTGTTGCTGCTAGTTGGCCAGGAAAAATTAAGACTATATGTATGATGATTGGTGTTACATTAGCTATGTTCTATAATATGCCATTTGCATTTATAGGTAATGGTGTTCACATTGATTACTTATTCATTGGTATAGCTGTTGTAATGAGTGTTATTTCAGGTGTTCAATATTTCTTAGTAAATAAAGATATTATACTTGATGAAATGTAAAAAAGAATAAAATAATAAAAAGGGACTTGTGAAAAGTCCCTTTTTTATTGGAAAAAGTTGACAAAAACAAATGTTCGTAAAAAATGTTGACAAAAGATAAAACAATGTTATAAAATGATAGTGTCATTAACATGTGGGAGGTAAGTTATGAAAAAAGATGAAAAGGATAAAGCATTAGAACAAGTACTTGCTGATATTGAAAAACAATTTGGTAAGGGTTCAGTTATGAAATTGGGGTCTGATACACATTTAAATATTGAAGCAACTTCAACTGGTTCAATTACATTAGATGTGGCATTAGGTGTTGGTGGATATCCAAAAGGTAGAATTATAGAAATATATGGTCCAGAATCAAGTGGTAAAACAACATTTGCATTACATGCTATTGCTGAAGTTCAAAAAGAAGGCGGTAGAGCAGCATTCATTGATGCAGAACATGCACTTGATCCTGTTTATGCTAAAAACTTAGGTGTAGATTTAGATGAATTATTATTATCACAACCAGATACTGGAGAACAAGCTTTAGATATTTGTGAAGCTTTAGTTAGAAGTGGAGCTATTGATATAGTTGTTATCGACTCAGTTGCTGCATTAGTTCCACAAGCTGAAATTGAAGGTGAGATGGGAGATTCTCATGTTGGTTTACAAGCAAGATTAATGAGCCAAGCTTTAAGAAAATTAGGTGGAACATTAAATAAAACTAAAACTACTGCAATATTTATTAACCAATTAAGAGAAAAAGTTGGAGTTATGTTTGGTAATCCAGAAACTACTCCTGGTGGTAGAGCATTAAAGTTCTATTCAACAATTAGACTGGAAGTAAGACGTGGAGAACAAATTAAACAAAGTGATAATGTAATGGGTAATAAAACTAATGTTAAAGTTGTAAAAAATAAAGTAGCTCCTCCATTTAAAACTGCTTCTTTAGATATTATGTATGGTGAAGGTGTTTCTAAAGAAGGAGAAATTGTAGATTTAGCTACAGAAATAGATGTATTAGAAAAGAGTGGCGCTTGGTATTCTTATAATGGTGAAAAAGTTGGCCAAGGCAAAGAGAATGTTAAAGCATTATTAAAAGAAAATACTGATTTAAGAGACGAATTGGAATATAAGATTAGAGAACATTATAATATACTAAATGGTATGAAGAAACCAAAAGCTTCTAAGAAAGCTAAGGACGTAGAAATAGATCCTGAAACTGGTGAAGTTCTTGAATAATAAAAAGACTAATTAATTGAAGTGATATGAACCCCGTTTCTTGGACAAAATAGAAACGAGGTTTTTATATGTCTAA
>JBJEXV010000046.1:0-1727 GCA_051886175.1 Candidatus Coprovivens sp.
TAACATTTTCAAAAGAATAAGACTCTATTGCACCTTTGCTTTCCCCGTCTACTTTAACATCAACAATGTGATAACCTGTATTGGGTGTAATCGTAAAAGTTTTATTATCTCCATAATTTACATTAACTTCACCTGCAGGAGATACTTTTCCATTTTCGCCAGATGTTACTTCTATTGTATAAGTATTTACTTCATAATTTGCTTTAATTTCTACTTCTTCATTTCCCATTACAAAAGTTGTTGTTGAACTATTTGCATTATCTAATGTTACATTTCCTTTTACTACTGTCCAACCTGCAAAGTGTTTTCCCTCTGGTGCTTCATCTGCTGTGATAGTAACAGTATCGCCCTCTACATATATTCCTTTATCTAAGCCATCAATTTGTACTTTGCTATATACTTCATACATATATGTAACTTTTCCTTTTATAACCACATCTTCTCCATCGTATTTGATAGTTCCCTCTACTGTAAAGTTCTTTGATGTAGGCTCTGCATTAACAACTGATGTTAAAGCCATTGTTCCTAATAAAGTGAAACAAAGAACCAATGACATAACACCTTTTTTGTGTATCCATTTTTTCTTAACAGCAATAAATATTAAAGCACTTGCTGATATTACCATCATTGTAATATATATAACAACATTATCTCCTGTTTGTGGACTATTAGATGTTGGAACATTGTTGTTTGTTTCTACAACTTTTTCTATTGCTATTTCTTGTAATTTGCTTTCTCCTGCATTTAATGAGAAAGCCTCTTGTGTTAAACTTCCTGTTGATATTTTCATTGTGCTTGGCAGAATGATTTCTGTTTTTATATTCTTAACTGCATAAGAATTATTATTTTTCACATTAAGAGTAACCTCAACATTTTCATTTGCCTCATACTCTTGTTTATTAAAGTTTAGTGTTGCTTCTAAACCATTTTGTTTTTCTGTAACAGATTTTGATGTTGTTGCAAAAACTGTCATACAAGCAAAAAAAACAAATACTATTAATAAGATAATAAATGCTATCTTTGGCATTGTCTTCTTCATAAATATTCCTCCTTAAAAATTATGAATTAAAATTTTACATCGTTACAACGATATTTTCTATGTAGTGCTATTTCAAGTTTATGCTTTGCTTTATAAATCTTAATTGCTCTTGCAAATAAAATTCATCTTCGAATAGTGCATAATGCACACAAGCACGAACAAATATAAAAATCAATGATGTTAATGTATCACTAGGAATTTTTATCTTCTCTGATAGTTGCTTTGCATATTCAGTATATCTTTTATTTACTCCCTCAAAGAATTTCTTTCCGTATTCTCTGTATTTTGGGTGTGTATATACTTGATACATTAGCCTATATTTTTTGCAGTGTTCTTTTGCTGTCCAATATGGTGTTTCGTTAATGAAATTTTCTAAATCACTAACATTTTTAGGTGCTCTTCCCATAAACTCATCTTCCACTTTACTCATACAATATTCAGTTGATTGAATGATTAAATCATCTAAATCTTTGAAGTATAAATATAAAGTAGAAGGATTACAACCACAAGATTTTCCAAGTGTTCTTATACCTGTACTACTCAAACCATTTTCAGCAAAGCATTCATAGCACTTTTTCATAAGTTCTTCTTTTCTTGCCTCGTGTGCTTCTTCATTAAATACTAACACTTTCTCTCCTTTCATCTTTTAGATAATCGTTCGTTTATATAATAGCACAAAGATTAGTAA
>JBJEXV010000047.1:0-26395 GCA_051886175.1 Candidatus Coprovivens sp.
CAAGAAGTATCAATTAGAGTGGTTCAAGGCTAAAACTGAAAGAGATTATAGAGAAGCTACCGCAGAAGAGTAGAAGAGGAGAACAGAAGTCGAATTAGCATAGCTATACGATGGAAATCCGTATAATGATAAAATTAGACAAATAGGATCTAATGGAGCTTAATATAGACGTAATAATAAATAGTAATTGTCAGATATAGGTCAATGATACTAGTACTTATCTAGATGAAGGCTTTTCTGGAACAGTAAAAGGTAAGTTTAAGTTCTCAGAAACTGTTACTATTGACGTATTATAGCATAATAAAGCTACTGGAGCTGAGTATAGAGACCCAGTATTTACTACACATGATACATTAAAATCAGTAACTGTTCCTATAGAATTTGATGGATGGTTTGATGCTGTACACATAGTATTACCTAGTGCAGAATGGTTTGATAGAGAAAGCAGTAAATCAGAAGGCTCTGCTTTGAATCTTTATAATTTAGTATATTTCTCTGATGGTAGAAATATATATAAGTATATAGGGGGAAAAGTAACTCAAGTGTCTATAAATGATATAGCACAGGTTAATACAGTAGATACTACTATTTCTAGAACTAGTAAAGAGTTTGTATCTATCTGTTTACTAAAGAAATGCTTTTCTAATATATGTCAATAGATTTTTAATAGTAGAGAATTCTCTTCTTGTAAATCTAATATAGACAGTGAACTTACCTATAAAAGAGACCTAGTATGGATGGCAATTAATATTATAAAATACCTTACTGAATGTGAGTAGTTAGCGGAAGCAGAGAGAATAATAGAGGTAATGCAATCATGTAACGGAGTATGTAATAACCAAACAATTAGTACAAATGGATGTGGATGCGCTAAAACAAAAGGTATCTAAAGAGTTCTTTGAATTAATTTGTAAGGCTAAGAAAGGATATAGACCTTCTTATGAACATATATTGGAAGAAATATCTTTTATAGAACTCTTTGAAAGTGATTAGCTAGATGATAAATTATCATTAACTACTTTATAGTATTATCTGAATAACAAATGGCAGATAGTTCAATTTTAACTCCTAATTATTCAAATTCAGTTAGTACTCCTACTTCTTCTGTCTAGGATGAATATCTATTAAAAGATAACTTCTTATCCGAATTCTAGACAGAAGGAGAAAAGGGAGTAGTAAGAGATAATCTTAACGTTCCTTCTAGAGATAGTGTTTACACTAAATAGAATGCTGATAAATAGATTTCTGAAGCAATTTATGAACACTTACTTACTAAGGATCCACATAATATTATTTCAGAAGTCATTAAACTAATAGAAGGAATGGTTAAGCAAGATGGTAGTACGGAATTTAAAGCTCCTTAGCAAGGAGTTGACCCAATTGATAGTTACCATCTTACTACTAAGAATTATGTAGATAAATTATTATAGACACATATATATAGTAATGATCCACATAGTATATTACCACAAGTATAGGAATTATTAAAGAATTATGCTAAACTAGTTGAGGTATATACTAGAGACTAGGTATATGATAAGACAGAGATTGATGTATAGTCTAAAAACTATATAAATAAAGATGGATCAATCCCATTTTCTAATGCTCAAGTAGGAGTAGATCCAGAAGTTGATGAACATCTTACTACTAAAAGGTATGTTGACTCTATCTTAAAAGAGCATAAAGAAGAGATAAATCCTCATGGATTTCTAACTATTTTAAATGATAAACTGTCTTCTTATATCAAGAGAGGGGAAGTTTATGATAAAACTTAGACTTATTCTAGAGAATAGTTAGAGTCTATTATTAATAGTAAAGTAGATGAAATAATAAATTCATCTTTAGAAGAATATACTAATATTTTAGATTCTAAAATTAATAGAATAGAATCTTAGCAATATGTAAAGAGTGATGGATCAGTTCCATTTGAGTAGCCTTAGTATGGAGTTGATGCAACTCAATTAAGTCATCTAACAACTCTAAGACAATTAAATCAAGCAGTAGACAACTTAAAATAGGATGTAAATCTTACTTTATAGTCAAAAGATTTTATATGGAAACCTTCTGGACCAGTAGAAGCTACTGTAGGATATATTAAAGATAATACTATTATGCCCGAAATAATGTCTTTACAGGAAATATTAGATGCAATATTCTATGGTAGAGGTTTTAGAATAGAAGTACCAAGAAATGTGAATATTACTTAGGAATGTCCTATTACTATATATGTTAAAGATTATACTGATATAGACCATGTAGAAGTATATTAGAATGGAGTTCTTATCTATACTTTATAGTCAGATGATTTTATAGATGGTAGTATTACAGTTAATAGTCAACCTATGCAAGAAGATACTACTTTCTTAGTAAAGCTATATAGTACTAATGGACAAGTTTATGAGACTAGTCAAGTAGTTAAATGTAATATGCCGGTATTTGTAGGACTATTACCTAAATGGAAAACAGCTAGTACTATTACTATGGAATATTTAGAATAGCTAGCTTCAGAAGACTTTGATGGAACTTAGAATAGATTCTTTAATTATGGAAAGGATTTAACTTCTATTACATTTAAATATACTTTTGAAGATCCTGCTTTAAGACATTTATTTGTAGTATTACCTGTAAACTATCCTAATTTGGAATCTGTAGTAACTAAATCTCAAAGTTTTGGACTAGATGCCTTTGATATTATTGATAGTATTCCTTTACATATAGAAGGAGTTGAGGATGATACTATATATAAAATATATGTATATAGATAGGCTTTATCAAGTCTTGATTAGAAAGTAACATATAATTTTGAATAATTATGGAACAGTATAGTGAAACCATAGGTAGTTTTATTAGAAGAGGAAATTATCCATTAGAAGCTAATTATATCTTTAATAGTAAAGAGGAATTAAAAGAATTTTACAAAGATTCTATTAATAATGCTCAACTGCATGAAGGATTATTTAAAATAGTAAAGGAATCCGATAATTAGACTTTATATTGGGTAATTTCTATTAATGATAAACTAGAATTTGTTCCTCTTATTAAGGATAATTCTATAGAATCTCTTCAAAGTAGAATTTCATAGCTTTATTCAGAATTTGGTAATGCTATATGGTCAATAGTTAATGTTAATCGTATTCTAGATACAACTATTAAATATAAAAATGTAGTATAGGCTGCTACTGCTCTTATTAATGCTGGTTTAACAGATATTAAATATAATGGAGTTATAATTGCCTATGATACAAGTAATGGTTGGAAATGTAAATAGTTTTCCGGTAATCCAGAAACTGAATTTACTAATGAGGATAAATGGAAAGATTTTGGTAGTTCTGACTCTGAAATAGTTGCTATTACTTAGAGAGAATATGATGAAATGAAAGCTACTGGCACATGGGATGAATTTGCATAGAGTCATTTAACAATATATATCTACGAAGAAGAAGAATGAAGTATTATAATGGTCGCAAGGTAGGTTTAATTTATTATACTGGCAAGGCATTGTCTTATGTATATTACTAGGCTAAATTAGTTTGGTAGAGTGTACGAAGTTGCTTTGGTAGTGGTACATGGATAAATTAGAGACCTTGGGAAAACAAAGAGAATTGGAAATAATATGGCAGTAAATAATAACGAAATACCGAATATTAATACAGACTGGCAAGGTTATTCTGGTAAGAGTGTTTAGGATTTTATCAAGAAGATGTTCAGACAGACCATCTCAGATATTGGTGGAAAATTCGGCCATGTCACTTATGAAGGTGGTAAGATGCAATTCTATGATACTGATGGAGGAACTTCGCTCGGAGCTATAACTATTACTGGTACATCTTATATAGTAGAAGTAGGAACAAACTATCCATCGGGTAATATAGTTGTATTAACTCAAGATACATCTAGTATAATAACCATTGCTCCAAAAACTTATTCTATAGAATTTGGTTCAAGTGTTAAAGAGGATTATCCAGAAGATTATACATTTAAAGTAGAAATAGATAATGGGTAGGGTTTTGTAGATAGAACTCCTACTAACAATACAATAAAGAATGGGGCAAGTGCTAATGTAGAAATAAGAAATTATATTACTACTGGAGTTAATAGGGCAAGAATTGTAGTTACTGGAGTAAATAGTGGTTAGCCTAAAACTCTTGTATTTACTGTCACATTAACTTCTCTCTCATTAAATGTAGAACATACTTGGCATCAAGTATGGATGTAGGGAAATAACTATTTTGTATAGAATATTTACTTTAGTGGAAATATTGCTAAAACTCTTCATATAAAACTAGGAGAAAATGAATATACACAAGAATATAGTACAAGTACTTAGTATGTTAATGTTCCCACTACATTTGATTTAACTAATTATGCTCCTACAGAAAGCGGAACAATACCACTAGAAATTTGGATGACAGGTGAAGGTGTAGAGACTAAACATATCTATTATTAGATAATGTATGTTACAAATGAAGATAAAGGTAATGTCAGTCTTATCTGTTTTAATAATGTTCCTAGTAAAGTATATAACTTTAAATAGGAAGATTTAGTTCAATACTCTACATATAATATAGGAAGTATAAGTACTCTTGTTAAGGCATTATATGATAGTAAAGAAGTCACTTTACTAGATACTACAGAGAATATAGTAAGTAATACTATTTATACTTTATCTCTATCTTTACAAATCGATACTGACTTAATAGATGGTATTAACTTACTTGTAGAAATGACTGGTAATGGAATCACAAAGAGCGTAGAAATACCGGTTGATAACTCTAATGCATTTATACCTACTCCAGATGCTAAATTTTATCTTAACGCATCTCTTGGTAGTAACTCTACTAGTGATAAAGATAAAATATTAAATTCTGCTCCAGTAAGTGAGGGGTTTGACGCAATCTATGATGCTACTTGGGAGAATTTTACTTTTTCTAAAGATGCTTGGGACTATGATGAAGATGGAAATAGAGCCTTAGTAATTAAAGCAGGCAGTACTTTAAAGATTCCCAATCTTAAACCCCTTAGAACTACAACAGATTATTCTACTACATTTGAAATAATGTATAGAGCTAGTGCTGTAGCTGACTATGATACTCCAATATTTACTTGTATAGATACTGAAACTTATGACAAGAATACTAGTGTTGGAATTGTAATATTTCCTACTAGAATTCTTGTAATTAGTAAGGAAACTCGTAATGAAGTATTCCAACAACTGCTTGTAGGCGAGGATAGAATCAATCATATCATAATCTCTTTCCAAAAGAAGTTTGGAGGCAAAGCAAACAATCTATGTCGTATCTTTATTAATGGAGTAGAGAATGTAACTTATACTTATAAAGACACAGATACATTCTATCCTAATACTGCTCTCTAGTATGGAGGAATAGTAACAGGACAATAGAGTACAGATACGTACATTTATATGATGCGTATTTATAAGAAAGGATTTGAGGAATAGAATGCTCGTGATAACTTCTTAAATGCGGTTATTGAATCTGCTGAATATAATAGACTAGGTATAAGAGATGATAATAATATTTTAGATGGTAATACTGTAGACTATTATATGACTAAGAAAGCTGGATTTAATACTTATGTAGTAGAGACAGACCAAGCTATCCCCTCATTAAAGAATCCAGTATCTTACAGTAAAGGAATTAATATTCATCTTGAATATAATGATCATCCAGAATGGAATGTAAGTATTTATGATGCTCCATTAGATAGATAGGGTACCACATCTTCTCTTTATATGTGGGCAAACCTTAGAAGCAAAATTAAAAATGCTCTAAGATGGAGATACCACAATTTAAAAGATGATAATGGAAATGTACTTGAAGAAACTAGTAAAAATGGTTATTTATTTGGATATAAATCTAGACCAAAAGTACAAAAAATAACATGGAAGAAGAATGTTGCTTCTCAACCATAGGGACATAAAATGGGAGCAACAGGAATCTATAATGATTTATTTAAGTAGGTATTTGGAGCTGAAAAGTTAGTAACTGAAGGTATTTTACCTAGTATAGATACTAGAGTAGCAACAGAGCAAGTTCCTTTTATAGGATTCCAATTACGTAGTAATGGCTAGTATGATTTTATCGGTATGTATACAGGAGGTCCTGATAAAACTGATAAAAAGACTTTTGGCTATGATAGAACTGACATATATCCTAAGTTAATGATGATAGAAGGACCTAACCATGACCCTTATATGACTAGATTCTTAGTACCTTGGACTGAAGATGTCTTTTATGATTATCTTAATGAAACTTTATCTGTAGGTGCAAAATCTCCGTCAGAAGGAAGTAAGCAAGAAGGATGGGATGCTGATATAATAGCTGGTTATGGAACTGATTCAGCTGAAGATGCAGATGCTATTATGAACTTATATTTAAGTGAGTTTAAACCTGCATATGATGCTATTTATTATTGCTCTCCTTACTTAGTAAGTCTTGATGAGGCATTGGCTGCTAGTGGATATTCTAGTCTGGATGATATTAATAATAATCTTTCTACATACCAAAGTAAAGAAACTAATGGATATAGTAACGTACTATTAACCTTATATGATAGTCAATATAGACTTATATATTATAGAGTAAAAACTGGCAGATATGAAATACTACCTCTTGAAACTCATAATATGCTAAATTACTTAGGATTAAGTGGAACTCCTACTACAGAGGAACTTTTAGAAGCAAGAAGATAGAAATGGATAAATGCTGATAGTGGAGTTGCTAAATATGTTAATTTACCTGAAGCATATTATCATAATGTATTCTGCGAGTTCTTAGGAGTAACAGATAATGATGCCAAGAATACATATTGGCGTAAATTTAAAGAAGTAGCATTAGGTGGAAAATGGGGATTTAACCAAGATGACCTTGACACTTTAATGCAAAATGACAACAACGGTCAGGATACTAAAGAATACTATGTAGAACCTAATGATACCTTAAATGGAAATGATATATTCCAAGGACGTACATCAGCTTTCTGGTATGCTTTACGCTTATGGTGTAAAGACAATATTAAAGGTATGGCTAGTGAGTTTATTCAAGCAGCTTATGATAAAGCTGAAGCATTGAATATTAGTGGAAATAGTATTCATGAACGAGTTTTGGGATTAATATCTTACTATATGTGGAAACATTCTAGTAAGTATTTTCCTGCTGCAATTTATAATGCTGATACTAAACTTGCATATATAGATGTATGGTATGAGAATCCGTCTGCTCTTTATAATAATGTACCTCCTCTTACTTAGATTCATGGAGACCATTATGAAACTGAAAAAGCATGGATGGAGAAGAGAATTGCTTATTTTTTCAGTAAGTATTAGTTAGGAGCATTTAAATCTTCGTCAGCAGATAATTATGGTTCACTAGAATTTACACCTGCCAGTGGATTCGATATGCAGGTGAGGCCGGCCATATGGCTCTATCCTCGTATTTCTATCGGAGGTAGTGAAACAGAACCAAGCGTTCGTACAGAAGCAGGCTAGACTTGCACTCTTACACTACCATCTTCTGGTACAACTGGTGTCTATATAAAGGGATTAGACTGGTTATCAGATCTTGGCGATCTCAGTGGACTACAGCTGACATCTCGAGGTGGCAGCGATGTCATTTCCTTCTCCGTCAACGGTAAGCGTCTTCGTAGACTTAAAGTAGGTGATGAGAATGGCAATGTCCTCTTCAACGCTACCAACCTTGCCGTGGTAGGCAAAGCCATAGAAGAGGTTGATGCACGCAATGCTAGTACTATTCAAGGCACGCTTGACTTGAAGAGCTGTCCGAGACTAAGGAACATATACCTGCAAGGCACATCACTAACATCTGTCTTTCCACCTGTCGGAGGTCGTATACTGACCCTTCAACTCCCTAATACCTTGGCAACCTTGTTCCTTCACTCCCTCAACCTGCTGACAGATGAAGGGCTGACCTTGTCTGAAAGTGCGAAGGCTAACCTCACGACCATCTACATCAACTCATGCGACAGCATCAATGCTTTAAACCTATTGAAGGAGATATACAACACGGAAGGCAACAAACTTGCCAACATCGGTATCCTATGGAAGGGTGTCGTAAAAGATACTGACCCTAGCAACCTTATAATGCTCGGAGAGATAGCTAAGGTCAGCGGTCAAGAAGGCGGATACAGAGGTGCTACCTATAACACCAACGGAGACATAGAGACTGGAGGAAAAGTAAGCATTAATGGCTCCATTCACGTTAACTACAATATCTATCTAGCTGATATTGATGCGATCTTCCGTGGAATCCCCGACCTAAAGATTGACTATGACCCTGCCAATGTGTATATTCCGTTTGAAGATGATGAGGTAAAGAGACTTGTCATTAGTAAATGGGGTGACGGATATGGTGTTACACAGACACAACTTGATGCGGTGACTAGCATAGGTACTACGTTCAAAGAGAATACGAGCATAGTTAAATTCAATGAATTAGGCAAGTTCGGAGTCAAGAAATTAAATAATGGGGAGTTCGCTAAATGTGTAAACCTTACCGAGATAGATTTGAGTAATATTGAAACAACATATAGTTACACGAATAGTGGAGCATTTGAATACTCTGGAATAAAGGTTGCAAGTCTTCCCAATCTTAAATCAATGACAAGTGCAAATGGCGCAGAAAGAACTTTCTATGCTTCTGCTATTGAGCGAATAGAATCCCTTGGAGAAATTACGCAGATACCAGATGGAAATTACAGCTCAAATGTAGGATTCGCATGTAATGCTAGTCATCTGCATACTGTAGTCTTACCACCAACACTAAAAACAATAGGTATATGTGCTTTTCAAGATTGTACATCGCTAACGAATTTTGTATTTCCAAGTTCAATTGAAGTTATAAATACACGTGCCTTCTACAAATGTATGAATTTAGTGATAGATAACCTTTCACTGCCGAACTTAACTTCATTAGGACAAGATGTTTTCAATGAAGTTAGTGTGAGAAGGATTAGTAACTTGGGGAAAATAACATCCCTTCCTTCTGCTAATACTTATTCGCAAAATTTTGGCAAAAAAGACATTCTTGAGGAGATAACAATACCGAGTGGTGTTACATCAATTCCAAATTATTGCTTCGATGGATATACTAAGATAACAAGCATAGATGCAGGGAATTGTATTATAGGTGCATCTGCTTTCCGAGGTTGTACATCTTTGCAGTCTATTGTTGTAAAGAGTACACCTAATGATAATACTAATACTGACTATGGTACATTCAAGGGTTGTACATCTTTAACATCTGTGCGTTATACAGATGATACATCCACAAAGATAGGGTCATATACTTTCTTAAACTGCACAGCATTAGAAAGCATTACACTACCTAATAGTGTTACAACAATAAATAACAGTGCTTTTAACGGATGTTCAAAGTTAACATCTATAACAAATTGGAGTACTATTAGCAAAAACTTAACTTCCATAGGAGGATCCGCATTAAATTGTCCACTTGAGATAGGTGATTTGATTTTACCATCCTTGACATATCTCGGTGGTTGGGCATTCTCATCAGCGAATATTACAAGGGTTCTAAATCTTGGAAGTATAACTACGTTCACAAGATGTGATGCAGGACATTTCCCTAAAGCAGAATTGCTTATCCTGCCAAGTACTATAACAACCTTGGAAGCCTATTCTTTAACACATCAAATAGCTAAGTTAAAAACACTTATCATGTTGGCAGATACACCACCTACAACATCTGCAGGTTTTGGAACTAAGGCAACAAAGATATATGTACCAGATGCGAGTGTGGATGTATACAAGAGTGCAACAGGATGGGTGTCTTTGGCAGATAAAATCTTCCCCATCTCTCAGTTAGAGACAGACAATGTGGAGTTGTATGCGGAGATACAAAACTATTTATAAAATCGTAATAATATGAAAATTGAACAAATTACAAGAACAGTAATTAGAGCAGACGAAGGTAAAATTCTCGTCCGAAAAAGTGATGGGCATGTAGTTGGAGATGTTGTACATCTCGGCTACGATTACTACGATGCAGGTTTTGCTCTCAGCAATCCTCGTCTTATGAAACCAGATGACTATGAGGAGATAGACAAGCCAGAAGACTATGAGTCTAAGCCTATCATCAACCATGTCAAAAGACTTAAAAGAGCCAAGGAACTGATTGCTCAGAATACCAAGGAGATGAACACCCTTGAACTGAGTACTATGGAAGCCTTGGAAGTTGTAGACTGGTTCCCTCAATGGGGAGTAGATGAGGGTTTCCGCGAGGGCGATACTGTCGCCAAAGGTACAAAGTTCAAGTATGAAGGCAAGCTGTGGGCTGTACTGCAAGACCATACTATTCTCCCTCACTACTATCCATCTATAAATACTGCAAGTCTTTATGTAGAAGTTACTCCTGAATATAATGAGAACGGAGAAGAACTTGGCACTTTAGACAATCCTATTCCTTATGATGGTAATATGATTCTAGAGAATGGTAAATATTATATTCAAGAAGGAACTATCTACAAGTGTAATAGAGATACTGGAATAGCTGTTTATCATGCATTGAGAGATTTAGTAGGTTTATACGTAGAATTAGTATAATTAATAGAGTTCGGATAGAAATATCCGGACTCTTTTTTATTATATAGTATTAATTATAATTTTTATAAAAATTTATTTTGGTTACTAAAATTTTAGTATTAATATTGTATATTACAAATTTGTATTGATGTTATAACGAAGTACTTCGAAGATTGCGATTTTAGTATTATTAGATACGCTACCCAATTATTTAAATGTATTTTTTTATGTCAGACAGTAAAGTTTTTATGTTCCCAGAGTAGGAACATGGACAGGCTCTATTAGCTTCTGCTCTTACCAATTAGTCAAGTAATATGTGGCCTATGATGGCTATGATGAATGGTGGAATGGGAGGCTAGTGGAACAACCCGTTAACACACTAAAAATCTTATCCAAAGATTAATTTAGTTTTTATTTGGAATATTCCGGAATAATCCATATATTTGAATATAAAAATTAAATAAATGTTTAACTTTTAAATTTCAAAAAATTATGGATGAAATTTGGAAAATCATTGAAGGTACTAACAATCACTATGAAGTTAGTAATTTAGGAAATGTAAAATGTGACGGAAAAGCTGTTAATACTGAAGTCGAGCAGACAGGATATGTTAAGGTTCGAATTAAATTAATTTTCGGTACTAGATGGTTTTCTCTACACAGAGTAGTGGCTGCTTATTTTTGTGAAAATCCTGAAAATAAGGATCAGGTAAATCATATAGACGGAAATAAAGAAAATAATGCAGCCAGCAACTTAGAATGGGTAACTAATACAGAAAATCAACGTCACAGAATAGATGTCCTTAAAAAAGACTGTAAGGGAGAAAATAACCCTATGTATGGAGTATCTGGAGAAAAATCTCCAGTATTTAAAGGATATATTTACCAAGTAGATCCTAACACTAACGAAGTGATAGGAAAATATGCTGGGAGTGGTGAGGCAGCAAGAGCTGTTAGAACTCAGCCTTGTAGTATATTAAAAGTAATCAACAAACCAAATAGAAGCTGTAAAGGATTTAGATGGATAAGAGATGAGCGGGTTTAAAACCTCGTGAATTCATGGGAACTCCTTGTAAGAGGACAATCATGAGCCAAGCTCATAAGAATATAAATCTTATTTGAAGGCGCAACGACTATTCCGTAAGGAAGTAGAACTCAAGTGAGTTCGAAGCGCGGGGGGTTTTGGAAGTAGTACTTCTAAAATATGATATAGTCTAACCTCTATGGTAACATAGAGAGAATATATGGAAACGATATATTCATAATAATCTGTCATTTATTTAGTTTGGATGATGTTCGCTAATCGTTTCTTTGGTAATGGTTGGAATGAACCTCAGAATGCTCAGAATATTGAAGTTCAAGCACAGTTATCTGCTTTACGTGAACAGATGAATAGTAACTAGAACTCCAATCTGCTAATGGACGCTATTAAGGGTAATAATGTAGCTATAGGACAATTAGCTGGTTAGCTTAATTGTGACTTTAAGGCTCTTAATGGTGCTATATGTGATGTTAGAGGTGGTATTGATAAGCTCGCTGGACAGATAGGCTTCTCTTCTGAACGTGTTATAAACGCCGTTAATGCAGGAGATTGCTAGATTTCCAGACAACTTTCGGAATGCTGCTGCAATGTACGTGATGCTATAACTAGACAAGGATATGAGAATTAGTTAGCAACTCTTAATCAGACTAATGTTCTGCAAAGTGCTCTTAATACTCTTTCTACAGGTGTTGAACGTGGTTTTTCTGAAACCAATTACCAGACTGCTCAGCAAACTTGTGAATTAAAGAATGCAATTGCTGCGCAGACTCAAGTAATTAACGATAAGTTCTGTCAATTAGAAATGAGAGAAATGCAAAGAGAAATACAGAACTTACGAGATGAACGTAATGCATATCAATTATCTGCTTCTTAGCAGGCTCAAACATAGAACCTTGTTAATCAGTTGCGTCCTTGCCCGATCCCTGCTTATATTACTTGTAATCCTTTTGGGTGTCAAAACGATAATTATACGTATGGATACTCATGTGGAGGAGGATGTTAAACCTTTTAAAATTAGATAACTATGTTTAGTCCTTATGCACAATGGAATAATCAAATGCTTGCTAGACGTTTCCCTATAAAGAGAATTAATAGCAGAGGTATTCCAGTAATAAATACCATATCGGTTAAGACCGTAGGAAGTATAGTTGTTTATCAGCTATGTCCTTGGCGATATAAACAGTTATGTAATGAAGGTTTAATGCTCTTACGTATAGATTAGATACCAACAGCAGGAGCAGGTTCATCTGCTTTTACAGTTTCTCTGGAAACTACTGATAATCCATCAGATACTTCCACTGGAACACCTCTATTAAATGGGGTAAGTGAAGCAGAAACCTCTAATAGAATAGTTAAAGGAAGTCGCTTATTAGTTTATTTTAATAAGTGTCAAGGAATCTTCCAAGTAGTTAACGATATACCTGTTTAATTATGTTTTAGTCTTTAAGAACAAATTAGCAATTTTATATATTATCTAAAGGGATTAATCCTAAACTAGATATAGGAACTGTTACTTAGGTTTCTGTACCACAATTAAAGTTTCCTACAGTTCCTTCTGGACTAGGTCATCCCGAGTATGTAGTAGACATAGCAGTAACTGTAAATGGTGCAACTCAATAGTTTCAACGACTTCCCGCTAATAAGGAAATAGCAGACTTTGGTGATGGTTATGGAAATATTGTAGTATCTATGAGTAGAGAGGCTATGAATAATGAAATTACTACTTTAAAGAATCAATCTGAAGAACATATCAGAAGAGTTGATGAAGAAAAACAGAAGATTATAGCTTATGAATCTATTTTACAATAGCTTAACCCCGAGTATGCAGAAAAATAGAGATAGGAGGCTGAGATTGAAAATTTAAAGAATTAGGTTACTGCTATGGCTAAAACTAATGCTAATTTAGAAAGTATGATGTAGCAATTGCTAGTTGAACTTAAAGGAAATAAGATAGAATAATTAGCAATTAATTTAATTTATTAGTATGAAAGGATTTATGGAATTTGATAAAGATGGTATTGAAGATATTATCGAACATCTTTATAAAGTAAAAACCATGGCATGTAAAGCAATAAAGAAATTAGAAGAATATTCGGAGGTCGAGGAAGACGAAGAACCTAGAAGCCGAAGTAGTAGATATAAGTATTAATTATAAGGGGTGGCTAATGTCACCCCCATTTTTATATATTATTATGAACGAGGATTTAACTGTTTATGATATTAAACCAGCTGCATTTATAAATTATTTAAGATATTATGGTGAACATTTTAATAAGAAGTTATGCGAGTTTGCTTGTAGTAATTTTTCTAAATATGAATACAATAAAGAGAGGCTTGACTCTTTATTTAGGTCACATAATATTGAAATAAAGAATGCGAAGCTATATGATTATGTATATGTAGCTAACTGGTGTAGTAATGTATTTTATGGATCTAGCATTACAGATGAGAAAAGATTTGTACTATTTATTAAGGATATATTTGAAAAGGAAGGAGACTTAGTTTTTAATAGATGGTATGCAGACATGGCCAAGCAAGGTATTCCTATTGAATGGGAAGATATGATATAAGTTATTTTTTATGCTCAGTACTAAATTAATTTTGGTATTGAGCATTTTTTATTTATACTTACCATAAGTAATATATAAATATAACAACTAAATAAGTAACCTTATGAAGGATAATAGTAAGTATATTATATTATTAGACGGTGGACATGGACTAGGAGTCGTAGGAAAGTGTAGTCCTGATAAGACTCTGAAAGAGTATGAATACGCTAGATAGATAGTATAGAGTGTATGCACCTCTTTGAAAGAATTAGGCTATAATCCCCATATACTAGTTCCAGAATCTGAAGATATACCATTAAATACTAGAGTAAAAAGAGCTAATAAGCTATGTAAGGCTAATGGAAATAAAGCATTATTAGTTTCTGTTCATTGTAATGCTGCTAGTTCTGATGGCAAGTGGCATACTGCAAACGGATGGAGTGTGTTTGTTGCCTAGAATGCCTCAAGTAATTCTAAGAAATTAGCAGATTGTTTAAAGAAAGAAGCTGATAAACTAGGATTAAAAGTTAGGTTACAATATCCTAATAAGTCTTACTGGGTACAATCTCTTGCTATGTGTAGAGATACTAATTGCCCAGCAGTATTAACTGAAAATTTATTCTAGGATAATAAAGAAGATGTCAAATTCTTACTTTCTAATGAGGGAAGAAAGAAAATAAGTGATTTACACGTTAAAGGAATAATTAATTATCTAGAGACGCTGTAAATTTTTAATTAATTAATAACAATAAAAGTATCGTTTATGGAGTTAGGAACTAATGAAGAAGAGTTTATGGATGAACTCGATGATTTTGAAGGTCAGTTGGAAGGCTAGCCAGATGATTAGTCTACCACAGCAGAAGACTCAGTAGAAGGGTCTTCTATGGAAGATCCTCCTATAGAAGAGGACTTTGTTGCCTCTTTACTTAGGTCTAGAGGTATTGAAGATAAGTCTCGGATAAAATTTGAGACTGAAGATGGAAACATAGAAGAAGCAGATTGGGATTAGCTTAGTAATGAAGATAAGCTAAACATAATTAATTCTTCTAATGAATCCGTCGAAGATGGACTAGATGATTCAGAGAGACGACTTCTATCTGCTATTAGGAACAGTGGGATGACACCTGCTGAATATCTACAGTATATAGAATAGCAAGGAGTAAACAGATATATCCAAAATAATCAGGAAAATACTTACTAGTATACTGTAGATTAGTATGATGATGATGAGCTATTTATTGCTGATTTTATTAGTAGGATGGGAGACGTCACCGATGAAGAGGCATAGGAAGCATTAGAAAGAGCAAAATCTAATGAAACCCTGTTTGCAAAGTAGATTCAAGCAATTAGAAACGAATACAAACAAATAGAAGAAGAAAATATTCGTCAAGCACAGATTGAGCAAGAATAGCAACAATCAGCAATGTTTGATTAGTTTGCAAGTTCGGTTGAAGACTAGATAAATAAGTTTACTGAAATTCAGGGATATGATTTGAATATGGATTAGCAAGATATGCAAGATCTTTATGATTTTATTACTGGTACTGATGCGGCTGGTAATAATTATCTTGCTAAAGCTCTATCTGACCCTAAAATTTTAGTTGAGACAGCTTGGTTTACTCTTTATGGGAAGCAAATGCTAGATGATGTTACTAATTATTTCCAGAAAGAGATAACACAAGTAAGAAAATAGAGTTATGAAAAAGGATTGAAAGATGCGAAATTAGGAAATAAATCTAATGTTGTATATAAGCAGAAGAATAAGACTTCTGAAGAATACGCTGATTTAGACGATTTTTAAATTGAAATAATATGTTAGTTGCAAATTTTACAAGTAGAATTCCCAATATGGGTGAATGTGTTGCCCATGTAAAACTCTGTGAATTGCTGGGACCCCTCCATGCTAACATATTAAGGGAAACCAGCAGCGAAAATATAGTTTAAAAGCTGTATAATCGTTCAACGACTAATGTTTGAACCTATGTTTACATAGAATATAATAACAACACGAGAGCAGGGCATAGATGATATAGTCTAAACATATAGGATGGTAAACTATATGAATTATGGGATAAAGAGCCTATAAGATAATAATAAGTGGACACAAAAACATATGAGGACTGGTCTAAATATCTTGGCGCAAAGCCTCACAGACTTGGTGTAGTAGCTCGTATGTATACCGATAACACATTAAACTTTATTACTGACGGACTCAGAAACGTCTTCTATAAGGATGATAATGTTGATAAATTTCAAATGTCCACTTCTCTAATGTTTGAATGGGAGGTTAAACAGTTATTGTCTTGACCTCCAGAGATAAATTCTTTAAATTGCTGGGAAATTTCTAATAACCAGCAGCGTAATTATGAAAAATAATAACGTTCAACGACTAAGGGTAACCTGTAATAATTAATTAAAAACTGAATTACTATGAAATATATTGTATATTTAACAACTAATAATAAGTCTAAGATTAACGGACAATGTAGAGTTTATGTAGGAGTACATCAAGTTGTAAATCCTAACATATTTGATGGCTATCTTGGTAATGGTGTTTATATTAATCAAGCCAGTAGTTTTAAATATCCCAAAACTCCTTTTCAATGGGCTGTAAAGAAATATGGTGTAGATGCTTTTAAACGTCAGACACTATATGTATGTGATACTAAGAAAGGAGCATATAAAATAGTTTCGGAATTAGTAAACGAAGAATTTATAAAGCAAGAACATGTTTATAATGCTTGTACTGGAAAGGAACGATATTCTGATAAAACTGTTTATCAGTTTAACTTAGAAGGTAAATTTATAAAGAAATGGCAATATGCTGTCGATGCTCAGAAATTCTATAACTTTACTAAGGAGAAACTTGGATATGCTATTGTAGATAAGCATCCTCTAGTAAATTCTCTTTGGGCAGAAACTCCAAGAATTGATATTAAAGAATATACAACTAAACCTTGGGGAGCTTCTAGAGTTACTCATTTATATTCTAAGAATGGCAAATGGATGAGAGAATTTATGACTAGAAAGGATTGTGCTGATTACCTAGGTTTACCTGAGAAGATTGTAGTGGATGCAGTTAAACAGCAGAGATTTCTACTTAATAAGTATTATGTATCTGATAAACTAACTGATGTATTTATTCCCAAAGCAAGAAGACAGTATAAGTATACTAAATTCTATGTTTATAAGGATTATAAGTATATTGGAGAGTATGTGGGAAAGAAACTTATGCCTGTTATTAAATTGCATTCTTGGGCTAAAATTAGAAATATAATGACTCTTAGAAATGGATGGTATGAAGATTTTTATATCTCTGAAACTAGAATTAATGAATCGGAAATACCAGATAAACAGTCAAGTATACAAATTGATGTTTATACTAATTATGGAGACTTTATAGAAACTCTTAAAAGTTTAAGTGAACTTAAAGAGAAATATAATGTGCCAAAATCTAAGATAAAGAATATACAATTAGGAGATAAATACTTTGGAGAATATGTATTTAAATATCACTCCAGAAAATAGTAAATGATATAGTCTAAATAAGGAGACAAATAACATTAAGAAGATTGAGTTTGCAGAAGTTCCTACTGAAACCGGGGAAAATGGAACAGAAATCACCATGGCGTTTAAAGAGAACTACTATCAGAAGTATGACATCTTTAGAATTGATAAAACTAAGCAATAGTGTCAAGTTGTTAGTCGTCCTCTTCGCAAGCGGGATGATTTCTGGGAAGTACAAGTTCGTCTGATTGATAATGGTTATGATACCATTCTTGATACTGACGGATGTCAAGTAGGAGACTTAACTACATTCCAATCTGTAGCCGTTCCTGAGTTGAGCGAAGAGGGTTATTCAAAATTCCAGAGTCAAATGGAAAAGCATCGCAATTTCATGACTACATTCCGTGCAGATGCTAGCTGGTCTAGCTTATTTGCTATCTAGGAGAATGTATTTATGAGTATTGCCGATGACAAGGACGCTACTAAGTCCGAAGGCGTGTATAAGATGCTCAAGAAGGAAAAGGAGCTTCTTGATACCTTTATGTACGCCATGAACACAGGGTTGACCTTTAACAAAGGTAATGTGGATGTTAACGGTAAGGCATCTATTACAGATCCTAAGTTCCAGTATTGGGATCTTACAGCGTGAGCTGTATTAATAAAATCTATTTAATTGCTGGGAACTCCTAACGTAAAGACGAGGACAATCAGCAGCTAAAGTTATATATTACGTATAACAATGTTCAACGATTAATTGAAAAGTGTATAGTTAAATTATAACTAGAAATAATAGATAACTTATTCTGATAAATAAAATATTTAAAAATGAAATATATAGTATATTGTACTACAAATTTAATTAATAACAAGATTTATGTCGGTCAACATTTGACTGAAAATCCAGATATATTTGATGGATACATTGGATGTGGAGTTTACATTACTAGAGAAAGTTCTTATAATAAGCCTAGAACAGCTTTTCAGCATGCTGTTTATAAGTATGGTCCGTCTAATTTTAAAAGAACTATTATTAAGGTTTTTGATACTAAAGAAGAAGCCTTAATTTTAGAAGCTGAAATAGTAAATAAGGAATTTCTTTCAAGAGAAGATGTCTATAATGAGGTATTGGGAGGAAATTCGGGTGATACTACTGTATCTATTGCTTGTTATCAATACGATTTGGAAGGTAACTTTGTAGCAGAATATGATTCTCAACAAAAGGCTTCTTACGCTGTTGGTAGAGGTTTTACTACGATAAAGAGAGCTATAAAAGAGAAAATTAAGGCTGCTAATTATTATTGGTCCTTAGAAAAAGTGGATAAACTTGATTTAACTAATTATAAAGCTATTATTAATAAAATACCTGTATTTCAGTATTCTGAAGATTATAAGTATGAATGCTGTTATGAAAGTGTTTCAGAAGCAGCAAGATTAAATAATACAGTTTCTACTAATATTTCTAGAAGTTGTAAAACAGGCTGTAAAAGTAATGGAAAATATTTTTCTTACGAATTTAATAGTACTTATAGTAAACCTAAAAAGATTGATATTAAAAATAAGAAAGTATATCAATATTCTTTATCTGGGGAATTTATTAGAGAATATGATTCTTATTTAATAGCACAAAAAGAATTAGGAAAATCTGGTTTAGGAGTTGCTATTAGATTAAAAAGAATTTTTGCCGGATTCCAGTGGAGGTTGGAAAAATTTGATAAAATAGAACCAATTCAACCTAAATCACAAGCAAGAAAAGTAGGACAATATGATATTAATGGCAATTTAATCAAAGTATATAACACTATAGGTGAATGTAGTAAAGAATTTTCTGGATGTAGGCAAGTTTTAATGGGAAAATATAAAACATCTGGAGGATTTATATTTAAATATATAGAATAAGTTAAAGATATAATCTAATTCTTTAAGAAATTAAGGATAATATAAAAAATTAGGGCTTTATAGGATACTGGACGCCCTATATATATAGGCGAGGGTGTAATTCCTCAAATTGAAGCAGCTGCAAACAAATACGTGTATGGAAATATGCCTACATTGCCACTCTTCAATCAAATTATGAGCGATATGGCAGACAAGGCTCAGAGTGATACTGGTAACAAGTGGATCTTCATAGTAAATCGTAAGCTATGGAATGATATTAATACAGTTCTTGGAGTTTATCTCGCTCAATATAGAACTATGGGTACTTATATGTACTCCAAGTCTGCTAATAAGGGTCAAGGTGGCTATGTAAAGGTAGGAGCTACCTTCGATACCTATCAATACGCTAAACAAATCTCGTTCTGGCGTAACACAGAGAAATCTGTGGCTTAATAAAATTTATTTAATTGCTGGAAAACCCTTAGAGCTTCTTAAACTATAATATGTCAGATAAAAATTAAGAAGATTGGGTAATCAGCAGCACAGCTCTTAATAAGAGATTGTTCAACGACTAGTCTTTATGACGTAACTAATAGTAAAATAATAAACATCCTAATAATAGGATGAAGATATAGTCTAACTTTATATGAAAATATAAGGATAATTTTGGGAAACGAGATTTCCTTCGTCTGCGACCGTGCTTTAACTCGTGAATACCCTGACAAGGGCTATGGAGTTTGCATCGATCTTACCGCAGACAAGACTTCTGGTACTCCGGCTATTGCAAAATTCTCAATTACCGGAAAAGACTTCATCACAAATAAACTTGTAGGCGTAGGTGGGTACGACGGTCGAAGTTCCGGTGAAGTTGCTAGCAATGTTGCTGGTTCTAAACTAATTATGATGAGTTGATAAATCCTGCACGACTCATCTTTAAATAAATTCTTTTAATTGCTGGAAAATAACATAAATAATATTAACTACAACATAATAAGTGTGAATGTTTGAAAATAATATTATTGTTACAATCAGCAGCCAATAATATAATGGTTCATCGACTAGGTGTAAGCCGTAAATAATTAATTAAAATGGAGAATAATTCTAATATAATAGAATTAATGATATAGTCAGTTGATTTTTAAAATCAGATGCAGGTGTGGCCTGCTTTACACCATATAGAAGTGTAATTGTACGCCAAGCATAATAAATTAAAACAAAGATAATATATAAAAGATATGCAGATTAGTAGGAGGAGTCACTCCTCCTACCATTTTAATGATAATATGGATTAATATGGCTAATAAAAAACCAGTTACAAAGACTGATATAGTTTTTGATGATACAATAATTACATTAAGAAGCGTATATGACAAGGCTAATATTAAATATTTTATCTAGCCTTGTAAGAATAAGTACGGACAATATCCTCCTTGTATTAAGAGAGTAAATTCTCAAGGAGATATGATTATGAGTGAAAAGGAACGTGATGATTATTCAGAGGGTAAAGCAGTATATTTTCCAGAAACTCATATCTTCGAAATTACAAGTGGGAGAACTTATAATCTAAAAGACATTTATGACAAAGCTGAATGGGAGGCTATTAAAAACTGTCCACTCATTGCTAAGAGTAGAGATGAAAGAGATGCTAATGGTAATTTACTTATTGATGGAGCTAAATCTACTCCTGGTAAGCCAGCTAGAAATGGTGTCGCAGAGCTTTATATAGATAGACCCGGTCTTGATACCCAGAGAAGAGTATCTCATAAGCAACTCATTCATAAAGCAGAAAGCTTTATTTATGATGACCCTAGAGGTGCAGACGGACAACTCAATATGGCCAGAATTCTCGGAAAGGATATGAGAAATCAACCTATTGCAGATGTTATTGACTTCTTGACTAGAGTAGCAGAAAAAGATCCTAATAAGATTATTGATCTTTACACAGGTAATGATATTTCTCTAAGACTTACCTTTATAGAGGCTAAAGAGAAGCATGTTATCTATATAAAGAATAAGCTGTACTTATATGGAGATAATATAGTACTCGGTGCTACTGATGATTCAGTAATTGCATGGATGAAGGATCCGAAGAATCAAAAAGTCCTTGAACTTATTAAGAGGGATACTTATCCAGACTATTATAGCGAAGAGTAATACTTAAATATTAACTGTAGATTAACAATTTTAAATAAAAATTGAACAGTAATGACCGCTAATATAATTGGCGGGTTAAGAAGTAATTCTTAATACCAATCCGGGCAATATCGGTGAATCCTAAGTTATTTTTAATAAGGAAATACCGAGTTAACTTAGCCTTTAATAAAGTTAAGTAATGTAACGCATAGGAGATGAACCCATTTATGGAATATAATTCTCCCACGAGTGTCCGCTCCTTAGAGGATGAAAATATATGCTGACCTTATAGGAAACTATAAGAACTAAGAGATAAAAAGCTCTTAGGGTAACAATGTGAAACAAGTATGGGAAGGTATGTTGACAGAATTAAGTAAAGTAAATGCACCTAGTATGTTACTTTAGGACTTCAACTACTTTTTCAATAAAGCTATAAATCAATATATTAATAAACGCTATAATATATATGATATTAATTAGCAAACTACGGATGACTTACGAGTTTTAAAGTCTACTGCAATACTAGAGCCTAAATAGGTAAATTCATACGGTACTATTTAGAGCAATCTTGATAAATATTCAGCTGGTAGTGCGAAAATGTTTGGAGCTACTTATGAGACTGTAATGCCGAAAGACTACTTACATTTACTTAATTGCATCTGCATTTACCGAGTGAATTCTAATTTTAAATGTTATAATGCAGGTGATTATGTGCAATTCTCGGCAAAGCGTCTTACTGCTGATACATGGTCTGTAATAATTAATGATTACTATAATAGGCCATTACCTTGGAGACCTTATTACTATATTCATAATATAAATACTCAATAGGACACTCCTACCAATCCATTAACAAGTGGTAATCCTAATGGTACAGATATTTCCGCTGAATATCAAGTAGGACCTACAATTACTTAGTATTATCTTACTAGTACAGTAGGATCTTATACTGCTGGAACTAGAGTATATGTTAAGGATGGTAAAGTATATGCTAACTCTAGTTATACAACTCAGATTAGTGGAGTAACTATTGACGATTTAAGTACTAAGGTAGTTGCAGGAACATCTAATGATTCTAATTTCCCTAGAACTCTTTAGTTAGAAACTCCTGCTAATAGAAAAGTAAGTACTGTAGAAAAAGATGCAGGAACTCGTTATGGAAATGCTTCTAATGTACGTATGGAGATACGTTATGGTTCTGATAATACTGTCTTTACATTAGAGAAAGTATTTGTGGACTACATTAAAGCACCTCAAGTCATCAGATTAACCCAAGAATAGGTAAACTTAATAGAGGATACTTCACAAATTATGGAATTCCCTGATTATGTTTGCCAAGAGATTATAAATGAGCTGACAACACTTGTGATGGAAAATATTGCCGATCCAAGACTTTAGACAAATAGTTTAGTTAATCAATCTATTGCAAATCCAGCTCAGCAATAGACCGCACAGCCTAAAAAGGCATAAAACAATTTAAATTATGTTTCAATTTACAACAACTAATGTAATCAATTCTAATAAGGATTATACAACTGGTAAACCTCTCTGGTCTACCCAAGAGGGAGATGAGCATAAACCTGCTAGCCTTAATATTAAGAGAGTAAATAAATTCCTTGCTTCTAATGTAACTGCAATTTATAAAGCAGTAGCTAACGATCCTTCTATGGCTAAGGTTACTCTTGACCTATCTCAGATTTCTGGCACTGATGGTGAATCCTACAGACTTGCTGTTTATGTTGGTCTTACTCAGGCTTCTCAAGACTCGAGATATGCTAATGACCTAATCCTTAAGGGTAAGCCTTTCACTGTAGACTTTGTATGGAAGACTTCTGCTGCTGATGTTGCTAAGAATCTTGCAAAGACTATTGATAAGTATGCTGTAATGGTATATGGAGAAAAGCTTCTTAATGTATCTTGTAGTGGTACTTTCCTTACCATTGAGGCAGTTAATGAATATCAGCGTTTCCGTAAGGTAAATGTTGAGAAGTTTGACAAGGATGCTTACTTTGGAAGAGGTGAATATACTCCTGTTAGAACTCTTGAAAATCTGACTGAAAAGCCTACTAATGCTACCCTTACAGGAACTGTAGAAGGATACTTTGTAGGTAAGGAAGGATTTGGTACTTATTCGTATCTTCTCCACAATCTACGTATTCCTACTGCTATGCGTACTAGAGCATTCGGAGTAAATCTGGATGAAAATCCGATTATTGGTGCTAAGTATAATCAATATACTATACATTATTGCACTGATAGAGGTGTTCTAGGAACTAATGCAGTTGGAGATACCGTAAAATCAGTTACAACTCATGTATTCTATGTTAATCAAGCTGTTGCTACTGAGTTTGAATCTGCTCTTACTACAATAGCCCCTGAAAGTACACTTGTAAGCGTTCCTGCTTAATAACATAAGACAAGGGCATTAATTTGCTCTTGTCTTTTTATTTTATTTATATTATGTATAATCAAGTAGAAAAATTAGCATCTGCTATAAGAAATGATGTAGTATCTGGGTTAAGAGGTTACCACGCGAACATGTCTATGTCTATGGAATAGTTATGCGCAGATATTATTGATGAGAGGCTTCAGATACTAAAAGAATACTCTTTAAAAGGAGTACTCCCATTAAAAGATTTATATATTTCAATAAACTGTATATAGGTTGATTGTAAAAATATAGAGAGATGTAGATGTAATACCTATGATGATTGTTCTAACTAGCCTGTAGCTCACTTTGAAATCCCTCAAATAGTGAATGACTATGGTAATCTATCCATAGATTATATAGGATCTACTGATAGACAATTACCGTTTATATTTTATACTTCATCTACTGCATTTAGGTATCATAAGTATAGAAAGAGAGGTAAAAATAAACCATACGTCTGGATAGATACTACTCCTAATGAAAATGGAATGTATGATTGTTTTGTATTTAATGCTCCTCTATTAGATAGAGTATCTGTCTCTGCTATTTTCAAGGATTTAAGATAGCTCGATAAATTTGCTTGCTGTGCTGAGTTATAGGATGATAATATGTCTTTTATTAATAATGAGATTAAAAAAAGACTAACAGAGAAAAAAATTAAATATTACAGATAGCTTGCGGCACCTAATTTGCCTAATGACTAGAGTTATGCAGCTGGATAATCAAATATATTTATATGAAGTATAATAATTTTCATTATAGCATGAGTTTACTCAATATGCTATACGGTATAACACTGCCTGAAGATGAATTTGAAGAGTTGGCACTCATAGGCTGGAATCTTATAGGTAATAAGAGAATGAGAATATATAAATATAAGACTTGTGTTAATAGCTGTGATAAAGGAGTTGAATTGCCTTGTAATGTAGATATTTTAGAAGCTGTAACTACTAATTTTGAAGACTGGGCATATTCTACTAATGATACTCCTAATGGTAATATACATTCAGCCTATGTAGAGTCTTATATAGAACATAGAAAAGCATTTAGAGATCCTTTATATGCTAGCGGTAAGTTTATTAAGTATGAAAGAGTTGGAGATATGCTTTACTTTGATAAGCCTTATGGAGAAATAAATATCCTTTACAGAGGAGAAATGCTGGATGATTCTGGACTTCCAGAAATAACAGATAAAGAAGCTACTGCACTTGCAACTTATTGTGCTTATGTAACTAAATATAAAGAAGGCTTACAGACTAATAATACTAATATTATATAGCTAGCAGAAGATTTAAAAAGAAAGTGGCAAGTATAGTGTGATCAAGCTAGAGCTGGATATTATCTATCTCAGAATGAAATTGATCAAATACTTGATGCTAGAACTAGTTGGAATAGAAAACAACATGGTAAGAGCTATAAATTATATAGATAATTATGAATTATAGTCTTGGTTGTGCTTTTTCATTAGGGGAAATAATATACAATTTCCCCTATAAAAAGCTAAAAATAACTTGTAAAGAATGTGCCGCCATAGTAAATGATAATCATAGAGACAAAATAGTATAGAAAGTATTTAGAATCTCTTTAAAACTAGTACTAGAAGATATTATAGAGAATAATATCACATTCTGGTTACCTCTTACTGGGTCGGTTAAATGTAACATGCACATGGCTAGAATTACTGGTGCAGAATTTAAGAATCTAAGAAGGAAAGGAAAATGGAAAGATGTAGATTTTTTAAAATCTATGTTTTCTGGATATGAAATAAGACTTTTTATGCTAGGTAATAGAACTCCTAGAGTAAAAAATGTATATCTTAATAAGAGATATAAGAACAGAATTACTGAAAAGACTAATGAAGGGTTCTCTTATGGAGATGGAGCAATTGATAAGACTATAAAAGACTATTATGAATAGATATATGCTTTATTTCCAACAATGCATAAAGTAGATATACAAAGGATTTTGAAGTTCTGTTGGAAATCTTTATATTTACATAATAGTTATGGCGGAGATACACTCATACAAGGAGACGATTTATGGTGTTATATAGGAAGATTAAGAAAAGATTCTTTAGAACACTTTTATTACTATATAAGAAAATTAACTACTAAATTAAGAGTACTTTATAAAAGAAAATAGATACCGTGGGATGGATATTATTATTTTGCTTTATCTAATTCTTAGTATGAAAGGTATTGTGCCTAGATAAAGAAGAAAGGCAGACCTAGAAAGCACTTTTAGTTTGGTACAGTTTATCTATATTAGATATTAGATGAATGT
>JBJEXV010000048.1:0-6549 GCA_051886175.1 Candidatus Coprovivens sp.
TGGATGATGTTTGCAGGCCGTTTTTTCGGAAATAACGGATGGGGAGACGGATAGAATGTAGAAACTCAGGCATAGTTATCTGCCATCCGTGAATAGATGAGTACTAATCAGAATACTTCTCTTTTAATGGACGCTATTAAAGGAAATAGTGCTGCTCTTGGTTAGTTGTCTACTAATCTTGGTTGTGACTTTAATACTTTAAAAGAAAGTATTTGTGATGTAAGAAATGCTGTTGCAACTGTAGGTGGTTAGGTAGGTTTCTCGTCTGAGAGAGTAATTAATGCTGTAGAAAGAGGTGATTGTTCTGTAGTACAAGCAATTAAAGATTGTTGCTGCAATACTCAGAAAGCAATTCTGGAAATGGGTTACTAGAACTAGTTAGCTAATTGCAACCAGACTAATACTTTACAAAATAGTATTAATCAAGTTACAGACACTGTTGATAAGGGTTTCTAGACTATTTCCTTTCAGAACCAAACTTAGACATGTAATTTATAGAATACAGTTAAAGATACTGCCGCTCTCAGCACAAATCAAATTCTGGCCAAGCTTGATGCTATGCAGAACTAGACTTTACTTGATAAGATTGATGCTTTAAGAGAAAAGAATAGTGAACAAGCCGTTATTATAAATAATGCTCAGCAAACTGCTACCTTTGGCCAAATGATTAATGCTGCTACAGCTCCTATTGCCGCTGCAGTTAATGTATTGCAGGGAGATATTAATAGTGTTAAATGCAGATTACCTGAAACTGTGACGCTTCCAGCAAATAATAGTATTGCAGTTCCTGTTTCTGGAATACAACTTGGAGCATTTGGTTGGCCTTATGGTGCTTTCTCTGGTTATTCTGGCTGTGCCAACTCACTTTGGGGTTGAGAAAGGAGGTAAGTATGTTATTGCCTGCTTATATTAATGTAAATCGTGGTGGAATACCTGCATTAAGTAGTTAGTCAGTTACAGTAACTACTACTGATGTATAGTTTTCCTTTAATAATCATAGAAATTTTGGAGGCCCATTTAGAGGATTGCTGATTATTAGACTTAATTAGGCAATTCCTTCTGGAACTACTACAACTTTGCCAATAGTATTTACTAGTCCTGGTGGTTCTTCTACTACTTTAAAAGGCTTTAATGGTGCCGATATTACAGTAGCTAATATCTCAGGAACAGGTATTTACTTATGTTGGTATGAGAGTGCAACAGATACATTACAACTCTTAACTGGTATAGCATAATGGCTTTTCAGAATTTAAGAAACGGAAATTAGTTGTATATTCTCCATAAAGATACCACTACTTTGGAAATTGGTAAGGTTACTTAGGTCTCCTTACCACTTCCTAAGTATGGAACTTATAGCTAGGAAACTATAGTAGATATTGTTGCTGATGTTAATGGTACAGTAACTAATTTTTAGAAATTACCATCTGCTGGTGAAATAGCTGATTTCGGAAATAATATAGTAATTTCTTGTAGTAAGCAAGCTATGAATAATGAAATATCTTCTATGAAACAAAGAAGTTAGGATGTTATTGATAGTATAGAATACCATAAAGGGATAATTGATGGTTGTGATAAAATATTGCAAGAATTGAATCCAGAAATAATGGAGAAATAGAAACAAGAGTAGGAAAATAAAGCTCTAAGAGAAGAGATTAATTCAATAAAAGAAATGTTTAAAGAATTTATTAAATAGTATGGCTAGAATAATCGAAGTACAGGAATCTAAGTTAGAACATCTTGCTGAATACGCTGAATGCATGATTAAATATGGTAAGAAAATCATGGCTTGTTTATATGCTTTAAAGCATAAAGATGAAGAGGAAGAGGAAGAAGAGGTTAGTTATCGTAGATATTTATGAAAACATCACTAGACATCTATGATGTAATGCCTAAATATATGAAGGCATATCTCCAGAATTATGGTTGGCATTTTAATAAAGCACTTTGTACCTATGCTGTTTCTTTAATGAAGAAGAATGGAAAGGCAATAGAACCTTTATCTAAAGAATTTGTTGATAAAGTATTACAACAGTATGGAGTAACTCTAGAACATAATTCTGGTTATGATTATATTTTTGTTGCAAATATGTGTAAAGCAGACTACTATGGTAGTAGTATAACAGACGAGAAGCATTTTGCTTTATATATTAAAGATACAATTGATGATGAAGATGCAGGTGATGGAACTACCATGAGACGCTGGTATGCTACTATGATAGCTAATGGTAATATGGTAGATTGGGAAGAGTTTGTTTAAAAACTTAATAACTTGCAGGTCTTTAATCCTATGAATAAAAATACTACATATTAAAAGGAGAATTTTCTAATTTTTAGAAGGTTCTCCTATTTTTATTTTACAATCATCATACGGATAAGTATATATGAATGTAACTAAAAATGAACTGTTATGAAGTATTTTACAATAAAAGAACTTACAAAAAGTGCTACAGCTGAGGCTAACGGAATTGACAACACTCCTTCTAATTAGGAAATTGACAATTTAACTAAGCTTGTTGATAACATTCTTGACCCACTAAGAGAAGCATATGGGAAACCAATCCGTGTTAATAGTGGTTATAGATGTAAGGAGCTTAATTCTAAGGTTGGTGGAAAATCAAATAGTTAGCACCTAAGTGGTCATGCAGTTGATATTTCTTCTTATAGAAATACTAAAGCAGAAAATGAAGTATTATTTAATTTAGTGAGAAAGCTAAATCTTCCATTTGATTAGTTAATTAATGAGAAGGGTTTTAGCTGGATTCACATTAGTTATTCTGATAGAAACAGGAGATAGGTATTATGGCAGTAATGAAATCTGGGGGAGGGGCTATAGCTCAGGCTATTAAGAGTTCCTCTATAGGTGGTTAGAACAGTAATACAGTTGGGTCTGATAATACTAATCTTATTTTAAAAGGTAAAGCTATAAGAGTATAGTGGGGAAATAGATTTATAGACTTAATTAAAGATGGAAAAATTAATGTTGAAAATTAGGAAATCTTAAAAACTGTTTCTGATTCTAGTTCTATTAATGAAAATGGTCTGTATTTAATTCCAGAAACTTAGGAAGTCTGGGTTTGTATAGATGGACAGAAAATTAATTTAACTGGTGGTTCTTATCTATCATTTATGGTAGAATAGAAACTTACACCTGAACAGAAGTATCTTACTCTTACTAATGCCGGATTTTATTATCAGACACTTGCAGAAGCAAAGAATATTTAGGGAGGAATTGTTTATATAGAGGATGAAGGAAAGCTGTATATTGTAAGAAATGGACAATTACAAGAATATAACTTTACTAAAGAAGAAAAGAAAGATGAGTTGACTATAGGAGATCTTAGAATTTACAAAAATGGAGATATGACTATAGAAAGCCCATCTTTAATTTTATCTATAAACAACACTCCTTATATTGTATTTGGAGATTAGATAAAAATATATAAAGATGTGATAATTTCTAATGATGCTATTGTGCAATCTGAAGAAGCAACTTCGTATCAAGGGTTTAGATTGTATAATTTAAATGGTTTATCTACTTTAGAAGTAGACAATATTATAGAGAGAGAAAAGTATGAAGATAATGCTATAATATATAGTAAATAGTCCAATTTAATTACTAATTAGGCATTTAATGAGGATGGTTCTTCTAATTGCACTTTACTATATAATAATCAATTTGAAGTTGGGGATAGAATATATGCCTTAGTTAAATACACTAATGTATTAACTGTTGAATATGAAGATACTACTATAACAATTAAAACTACCTCTCCAACAACTTCTGAAATTGAATTAGAACTTACTATTAATGAAGCTAAATCTACTGTTATTTTGGCAGAAGGGGAGTCTGAGAAAATAGTAAATTCAGAAAGTACTATCGAGAGCTTTAGTTATAAAATAGTAAAAGCTCCAGATAATGTATCTACTTCTAATACTAATAAGAAGAACTTATTTGTTTTCTCAGTAGTTGAAGTAACTAATAATACTATTAAAATAAATAGTACTCTTGATTGTGTTAATTGTGAGGTATATAGAGAACCATTAATTAAAATATAGCAAGGAACATTAGAAGTTATTGATGAAGATAAATCAGTAGTAAAGATTGGTACTTTAACAGAGGAAGATGAAGAGGGAAACATAGTAGAATATTCTGGAATATACAGTGATTGTTATGAGGGATATGCTAGAAATTTCTTCTTTAATAAATATCCTAAGTATAATGAGGAAGTTAAATATCCAGATGTTTAGAATGATGAAGAAGGAGATGAGAATGTAGTAGAATGTCTAAAGAGTAAGTACAATCAAGTAGTTCCAAATATAGATTGGGTTAAGAAACTAATTAGTAGTTACTTACCAATAGGAACTATTATTATGTATAATGGTTCTTCTGAAATCCCAGAAGATTGGACTATATGTGATGGCTCACATGGTTCTCCTAACCTAGTTGGCAAGTTTATTAAAGCTAGTGCTAGCGAAGTTGGAGAAACTATTGTACATGAGAATAATGAAATTACTCTTACAGCAGATAATCTACCAAAACATAATCATCCATATACTATAAGTGAATAGACATCAACAGGTAGTATAAGTAAAACTACAACAACTGGTACTATTGGAAATACTACAAGTACTGGAAGTATAAGTAACACCACAGTTACTGGAACTATAGACTCAACAACAGTTACTGGTAAGATTAGTGGAACTACTTCTACTGGTTCTTTCAATGGTTCTTCTGGTTAGCTGACCTCTAATGTGTATTCATCATCTACTATTAAATATGTGGAAATTATTAATATTCCAAAGGATGATAAGGGAAATATATCTGATGCAACAATAAAAGGTTGGGGTGTAACCAATACAGCTTATGATGCTGGAGGAACTAACTATACTGGATATATTTCTATGAATGAGCACACTCATAGTTTAACATTTGATTCTCATAATCACTCTTTCACGGCGAATGAGCATAATCATACTTTAACAATGGATTAGCACAATCATACTTTAACTATGAATGAGCATGAGCATACCTTAACTATGAATTCCCACACTCACACTATTAGCGAATAGGAACAAGAGTGGAAAAATACTCCTATTAAAGTAGAACCAAATTACTACTCTCTTATATTTATAATGAAATGGAAATGATTTATGGCTGATTTTGATGATGTAATTTTTGATGAAGATGAATTTGCTGATAATGGTGGAGAAGAACAAGGTTCTTAGAATATAGAAGATGATTTAACTTCTGAGGTTCTTAAAGCTAGAGGTATTTCTGACCCAAGCAAAATCAAGTTTGAAGAAGATGGACAAGTTGTAGAAAAAGATTGGAATTCCTTAGATAGAGAAGAATAGCTTAATATTTTAATTGGTGAACCTGAGAAAGCAGCAGAGGAGAATACTTAGTTTACTAATGATGAAATGCAATTGATACAATCTATTAGAAATAGTGGTATGAGTATTGATGATTACTTTAATAGTTTACAAGCTCCTCCTGAGAAAACCTATGATGTAGATTAGCTATCTGACGATGATGTTTATGCTCTGGACCTTCTACAAAAAGTAGGAGAAGAGAATATCACAGATGAGGAGATTACACAAGCTTTAGAGTAGGCTAAATCTAATGAGGCTTTATTTAAGAAGACTGTAGATAGCTTAAGAAACAACTTTAAGAAAATCCAAGATGATGCTGAGTAGCAAGCTAAAGAAGAACAAGAAAGATTACAGAAGGAAGAATATAATTAGTTTGCTAACACCATTTATAATGAGATAGCGAATCTGAATTCGTTTGTAGGAAATTCCTTGGAATTAGATAAATAGGATTAGGAAGATTTGGCTAGCTTTACTCTGAGTCTAGACTAGAATGGTTTAAGCCCATTTGGTGCAGCTTTGAGAGACCCTAAGGTATTTACTAAAGCAGCATTCTTTATTCTGAATGAGGATAAAATAGTTCAGGAATTAGATAGACAAATGAAAGAACAATATAACAGAGGTTACGAAGCAGCCAAACAAGAATCCGCCAAGGTTGAAGTAACTCCTACTAGAAAGATCGATGCATTTGCGGATGAAGATGATTGGTAATTAGATCAACATTTTTTTAAAGTAAAAAAGTTTATATGTTAGTAGCAAGTTTTGTGACGAACCGTCCCACAATGGGAACAACTCGCACATATGAAGATTTTAGTAAATTTCTTGGTGAGTAACATCGCCTGTTGTACCTTTTCTCTTTCATCAAGAGGGTCAGAAATGGCTAACGGTGAAGCCTAAGTCTTATGATATGGTAATACCGTGGGAATAAAATCCTGTATCGACTATTCTGGAATCGCAGAAGTAGGGTTACTATTGATACGTAACTCGAAAAAGGTACTGCTAGATTGCTACCTAGTTAAGATATAGTCAGTGCTTATGGAAACATAAGATTCACATGGAGAGACCTCATCGTCTTGGTGTTGTTTCTCGCTTGTATCCTGAATTAACAGCAACATTCTTAACTGAGTCTCTTAGAAACATCTACTATGGTGATACTAAGAAGACTAATGGATTTAATGC
>JBJEXV010000049.1:0-4022 GCA_051886175.1 Candidatus Coprovivens sp.
TCGAACCCCCAAGCCTGACGGCGGCGGTTTTCAAGACCGCTGACTTACCAATTAGCCTAATCCTCCATAACAAGATACGTTTTTCTTTGGAGCCTTATCCTACTATTAGATGACGCCAACTATGTTGACGGTCGGACTTGCACCGACATAAAGGCTTGGGTTTTAAAGAATATCAATTGCTGAATGTATCTTAAAACCTAAGACCAATGGTGGACTCGAACCACACCGGTATAGCAGTTGCGACAGCTACCCATTTAACTAGTGAAACACCACGTTTCTCGACTTCATATAAATTCGCAACTTTCTAGGAAGTCTATCACTACGCTGGTCAAATATATTTATAATGCTCCATACTGAGGTCGAACTAGTGTCAAAACCTTCGTAGAGTTTTATGCTATTCCATTAACCAACAGAGCATAATTTGTAGTGGCCAAGGTGAGATTCGAACTCACACGTCCTTACGGACACAGGTTTCTAAGACCTGCGCGGCTACCGTTACGCCACTCGGCCATAATTATTAAACGGAGGACGAGGAACTCGAACCCCCAAGGGATTTCTCCCGGTAGAGTAGTAATCTACTTCCTTACCAATTAGGATAGTCCTCCACAAAGAGAAATTATCAAGATACATTTTTGCATCGATCGCGGCTACCAATTTCGCCATTTCCCAATGAATCGGGAAAGATGGATTCGAACCACCACATCACTTAAGATAATTGTTTCCATAGCATTAGTGTATTGCTGTGTGTATCTTATCTTTTAGTATAACCAAAGTAAACTTTGTTTACCTTTTAGTACCCCTCCCAGGATTCGAACCCGGATTATCGCATAGAAAGTGCGATGACCTAAACCGTTAGTCGAAAGGGGCAAAAATTATCCATTGCTTCACGTCTATCAATCTCTGTTATTGAAGCTCTTTGTTAAGGTGCCTTCCCACTGTCCTACCGAACTATGCAGTAGCGCTTTCAGCAAATTATTCTCGTCAGAAACTTAACTTCCCGGACTTAAATCTAAAATTACTTAATCGATGTTTTCATTTTAAATTCAATGGATATTAGTAGCGGTGCCCAGGAGTCGGACCTGGTATCTCTAGGTTATGGGCCTAGAATGGTATTCCGTTCCACTCGCCCGCTATAAGTAGCGCTGGAGGAGGGATCCGAACCCCCGACCTGATGCTTACAAGGCATCTGCTCTACCAACTGAGCTACTCCAGCAAAATGTGATATATATGGTGATTAACCAACTAACGGACTATATCTGCCGGATAAGGTATGTACTAACGCCTCGTTACCTCTATCAGAACCATCGCTTCGTGATGTAAGGCGAATCAAAACTTGGGTTCCTTACACGCTTTTGGAAATCACCCACGAAGAATAAGTCTCCATTGTCTGCATGAAATCCTACTTTCATGTATTTACTGTTGTATGACTTTAGAGTATTTTCGCTGTCCTGCCTGGACTCGAACCAGGGACTACTCGATTAACAGTCGAGTGTTCTACCAACTGAACTACAGGACAATAATAGTGGACCCATAGAGAATCGAACTCTACCATCAGTCGTGCAAGGACCAATCGCCTCCTTGGTACATGTGAGCCCAAATAAATATTTTTAATGATTTTTAACAGGTTAAATATAATAATTATTAAAGAACTTGTAAACCCTGTTTTATAAAAAATCTTCCAATTTTTTATTGTTATATTATTTATATAACAAACATTTCAAATTTTTGTTTATCTTTTAGTAGTCATACTTATTTGTTTTCTTTTCTTTGACTACTTTGATTCCTGCCTGTTTAGCAAAAGACTTTGCCAAGTTTCGCAATTGCTTCCAACTCTGTTCCTTTTCAGCCTGGATTTCTTCTTTTGTTTTCTTCACTTTAGTATTCTTCTTCATAAACAATTCCTTTTGTTAAACTTTCTAGATGCCTTTATTATCGTCCGCATGCTTTAACCACTTGCATAACTTCTCCACGTTATGGAGAGTGAAGGATTCGAACCTCCGAAGTCGTGAGACTAGCGGTTTACATTGATAAATTTTGTATTTCTGAGTGCATCTTTATCTATAAACACCAACTAAATCTTTATTCGATTTTAAATCAAATCCACGAGAACAAATTTTATTATATAATGGTATATATTTTCTAAAATTTAATGATAATGTAGGTTGAGATATATGTAATGATTTTGCATATTCATTCAACGAATTAAAATTATTTTTATGAAAATTATCCCATAATAATTTTGTTTTATTTAAACCTTTAATGTATTCTTTTATATGTGGAATAATATAACTTTCATTACGAAAAAGATTTCTTCCTTCAATCCAAAATATATCAGGTTTTTCTTTAAACTTTTTACATTCACCAGTATTTCTATTTGTATACCACTTAAATCCAAATTGAGAATTATTAGAACCAATTTGTCGTATACTCATTTGTTTGCTTACTAATTTAGAATATTCAATCCTATATTTTTCATAAGCACGAGAATTTATGTATCTTTGATTATTGTTATTTGGATTAGATTTCATAAACCAAAATGCATATAACATTTTATTACGTTCTTCAGAACCTTTTCTATACATTTTGACTAATAACCAATGACAAATAAAATGTTCTCTTGGTGTTAGTTTTACTAAATTATTTTCATCATTATTACCACATAATGATTTAGGTATAATGTGATGTTTTTCATAATAACCATCGTGTCTATTAGCTAAATCTTTTTGTGCATTTTCAATTATTTTATTATATAGACTTTTATATTCCATATATTATTTATAAATTGAACATTGTATTTTTTGAACTTTTAGATTTTTGCTAATAAGAGCGTATCCGCGACCGAGGAGTCGAACCTCTCAGGACCGCCCACCATTTTCTTCTGAGAACCTTATAAGAGCCCCGGCAGGTATGTCGCGGTAAAAATGATTTAACTTATTATCGCAGTTTACTCTGCTTGGAAGAATCGCACTTCCGTTTCTATTTAGTTGTCCGTGATGGTACCACCCCACCTTCTCCAGGGTCAAAGCCTAGCGTGTTAATTTCTATACTAACGGACAATAAAACATCACGGCTCATCAACATAGTTGACATTTATAGTGCTGCCGAATTGATTTACACTTTACGATCTATGATATCGATGTCCTTACATAGACTAACCTTCCAGTAAGAAAACCAGAGGTGGATATGGAGACAAAGTACTCCGAGAAGGAATCGAACCTTCAACCTGCGCCTTCTTCAATACCTGACCTGCAGATATTAAAATATGTGTATTATTGTCAAAATAAAATTTTCATCATAACATTTTAAATAATGAATTTCATAAATAGTCCAACCTTCACTAATTAAATAATCGTGTCTGTTTTGGTAATATTCTTTTAATTCACCACCTTGAAAATATTGCCCTTCTTTATAATGTTGATTACCATTCACTTCAATAGCAATCTTTTTACTAACAAACGCAATATCTAATGAATAAGAATGTTTCCAATTACTATCAGTATATTCTTCATCAAAAGTTATATTTTTATTTCTTAGCAAAGTTTTCAAATGTTCACAAGGTTTTGATGGTTGATTTGTTTTCCAATAATGTTTATCTGCATTGTTTTTTAACCAATCACTTTGTCTTTGACCTATTTGTTTCTTTTCTTCTTCAGACCATTTAAAATTTTCAGCATGTCTTCTTTTTGAACAAATTTTAATATGTTTTCTTTTGTTATCATATTTTTCACCACACAATTCACAAATCTTTGATGTATCTCTTGTTTTTAAATTATGTAGTTTATGCCTATGATTGTACATATCATTTTTTGTTTCAAAATGTTCATTACATTCAGGACAAATCCAACCACCTTCTTTGTTGTTTCTTCCTGGCCAATTACAAACATGATTTTCAAGTGGTTTTCTATATGGATTCTTTAAACAAACTCTTTTATGAAGACCTAAAGCTCCTGGTTTTTTAAAGTTTTTACCACAAAATTCACATTTTAAAATATCTTTGTTTTTTGGATTTGACCAACAATATT
>JBJEXV010000049.1:4122-6451 GCA_051886175.1 Candidatus Coprovivens sp.
TTTTTATCAATAAATGCTATATCTAAACTATAGCAATGATTCCATCTAGCATCAGTAAATTCTTCTTCAAATGTATAACTTTTATCTTTTAAAAGTTGTTTTAAATGTTCGCATGGTTCTGATTTAAACTTTGTACTTCTTTTCCAAGGATGCTTATCAGGATTTTCTTTTAAAAATTTAATACGACTTTTGGATATTTTATTTTTAATATTTTCATTCATAATCTTTTTACCTTTATTTTAAAGTAGTTTCTACCAAAACTACAAATATATTTATAAAAAATGCGGTTAGAAAAATTGATTAAATTTTTCAGCAGGTGGTAGCCTGTTGTCCCGCTCATATACCCAGTGTCAGATTCGAACTGGCAGGCATGGATTAGAAGTCCATTCGTTTATCCTATTAACGGAACTGGGCTAAAGATAACACTAAGAAGACAGACTCGGCTACCAGTGTATTTTATTCTATCCAAAATTGAGCTATCGGAGCAAACTGACAGTTTAGAATCATTTGATCATCTTATCGCGAACTGTCGACTGCGACCTAACGTCAGTTAGGAATTTAGTGGCCAAGGTGGGACTCGAACCCACATGGAGATTACCTCCAGGGGTTTTTAAGACCCCAGCGTCTACCGTTCCGCCACTCGGCCATAAAAGATAAAATAATTTATTTACAAGATAGGTTCCTGGCAGGCCAATATGTCCAGTGAAGCAATGAATTATTTTATAATGGGTGGAGTAGGACTCGAACCTACATGCCCCGCAGGGAGCGGCTTTACAGGCCGCCGAACCAACCAATTGCTCAATCCACCCAAAACTTTGTAGGTTTAAGAGAGTTCCTACTTCTCAGTGGGCTACCACCTTATGCGATATAAAAATTCGTGAGGATGACAGGACTTGAACCTGCGACCATCACTCAAGTTTTTCAAAAACTAATTTCAAGTATTCAGATTTCTTTTCTTTTGACAAATGTTTAAATTCACTCCATCTCACTCTTTCTATACAAGTCCATCCATTTTCTAAAAGTTTTTGAGTTCTAACTTTATCGTGTTCAACTATTCGTTTATCCAAATAATGTTGTTCACCATCAACTTCTAAATAGATTTTCTTTTCAGGCCAAGCAAAATCAAGGAAATAACCACACTGATAATAGTTTTGTTTATACTCAATCTTTTCATTATCAAATACTTCTTTAAAGTATTTTTCTGGATAACTATCACCTTTTGAATGATGATTAAGTAAATAAGGAACTTTATCTGGATTTTTCATTAAAAACTGTTTTCTTTTTTCTGATAAATTTTTCTTTTCTTCATCTGTATGTTGTTTTCCTAAATTTGCATTTATTAAACGTCCAGATTTATATCCATCAGATAAAGTTTTACTAGCCTTTAATAATCTTTCATCAGTTTCTTTAGTTAATCCTTTATTCCAAGCACCTCTTTCATGATTAAATTTCACCCAAGATGATTCTTGTCTTTCAGGATTTTCTTTACATAGTCTTTCATGATTTCTTAATGAATTATCATTCTTACATAGTTTTCTACAAAAATTACAAATATAACATTCTTCCATATTTTATTTATAATTTTGGTAGAACACTAAACTTAATGCGGGTGCACGGACTCGAACCGTGAATCGCACATTAAAAGTGTGCAGTAATAACCAGTTTTACTACACCCACGACATTCAAAGTTATAAGTATAGTATTTCATTTTTAATCATGTTGCGTTGCTCTACCAACTGAGCTACACCCTCATGACGAGAGTTTTAACGAGTTTTCTTTCTCGCCTCCGCTTTACCTTCCCTATAGCAACGGAGAAAACCATAGCCTTTTAGTAGTCCGGGTGAGATTCGAACTCACACTTTACGCATTTTGAGTGCGTCACCTCTACCAGTTGGGTTACCAGACCATTATAAATTGCTCACCAAATTGTCAACCATCAACTCAGTTTCTCGAACCGAATTTTTATTTTTACAAGAGTAAATTTACTAATTTCGATTTCTCTTGTCAACCCCCTTTTCTGTAAAACATTCTTTACATTAAGGAGGATTTTTTCATTGAAAGTTTCACCGTAGTGACTCTTTCAATTTTGACAGGCTAAATATAACTAATTATTTTCAGTTTGTCAACCCTGATTTTGTAAAAGTTTCTTTACATTCTCAAAGGCATTTTAAAAGTGATGCAGTTCTTGTTATTGATTTCTCTGTTTGAGTGACTGCTCTAACTCATTCAGCTCTTTTATTTTAACAAGTAAAATATACTTATTTGTTTGACTCTTGTAAACCCTGTTTTTTGTAAAACTTTTTTTACTTTCGTTAAAAAAGTTTGCTTA
>JBJEXV010000050.1:0-1697 GCA_051886175.1 Candidatus Coprovivens sp.
ATTTTCCGGATGTTGAATATAAGAATTATCCTAAAAAGCATAAGGAATATATTAAAATGGGCGAAAAGAATGGTGAAAATAAGGGATATAAATGTTCTATTAGAGACAGATGGTATCGAATTCCATCTATATGGGTACCGGACGCATTCTTTTTACGTAGAAACAATTTGTACCCTAAATTTGTCTTGAATCAGTGTGAGGCAGTATCAACTGATACAATGCATAGAATCAAATTTAATGAAGGTATAGAACCAGAGCGAGCAATTTTATCTTACTACAACAGCATATCTTTTGCATTTACTGAACTTTGCGGAAGAAGTTATGGTGGAGGCGTGTTAGAAATTCTTCCGGGAGAAGTGGGTAATATTTTTGTGCCGAAGTTGGATATGGTTCCTCTTGAAGAAATACGGGATCTGTTGGAGCAAATTGATTCAATTGTAAGGAACAACCAAAATATTGAAGATGCATTGGATATAGTAGATAAGAACATATTAGTAGATATTCTGGGCTTTGAACAGAAAGTATGTGAAGATGCAAGGAGTATTTGGAAGAAATTGCAGCGAAGAAGGCTAAAAAGAGGGTGAGAGGCAGAATGCTATGTGATGCTAATTGGATTGAAAGATATGCTTAGGTTGTCAAAATAGGCAGCTAAGTATATATGGAAATAGTAATATGAATTATTAATGAATAATGAGAAAAATATGTACGAGGAGAAAGTGTATGTCAGATAATACTACAAATAAAAATAGCTTGATTAATGTAGAATTACCAGGTTTTGTTGACCACGCAGCGGAAAATTTAACAGAACAAATAACAGCCAATGCGGGGCAGACATTTGGGGATATATGGTTTTTGGTATTTGGTGGTATATCTCAATTAGCAGAAAAAAAGAAAATGAAATATGCTATTGAGTTAGATAGGTTTAAAAAAGAGTTAGAAGAGAAAATAGAACAAATTCCACAAGAAAAGCGTGTTGAAGCAAATATACAAACCATAGGTCCAGCGTTAGAAAATTCAAAATATTGTATGGAAGCAGAGGAAATTAGACAAGCATTTGCTAATTTGATATCAAGATCGTTACATCAAGATTATTCAAAATGTGTACATCCTTCATTTGCAGATATGTTGAAGCAAATGAGTCCTATAGATGCACAAAATTTGACATTATTTAAAGGACAGAAGAGTTATCCAATTTGTGATATTCATTATACCAAAAAGGGCTCACAAGGATATAATGTTATTTTTAATAATCTTTTTCTTGGAAATAAAGAACAGTCTAATTATGATCTTCAAACGCAATCTATATCTTCATTGGTGCGTTTTGGACTGGTAGATATTCCGGAATTTGTTTCACTGGCAAATCAAGAGTTGTATGATGAGTTTGAAACGAATTCAATATATCTTTCAATGAAAATGGGAATTCCGGAAGAAATGGGAACGGTATCATTGAAAAAGAAAAAGATAGAAATTACTCCTTTAGGAGAAATGTTTATCAAAGCATGTTTGTAACAAATACCGTGGTGAGAAAAGAGAAGAGTTAATTAAACTCCCCCATCGCCTCAACATACCCCTGCAATCCACCATCTCTGGATGCCAATTTTGCATACAGTCCCGGCTCCTCTCTAGCAAGCCTTGTAAGATAGTAAGCGCCCAATAATCGGGCGGATTGTTTAATTATTCCATCTTCTCCATAATTA
>JBJEXV010000051.1:0-82841 GCA_051886175.1 Candidatus Coprovivens sp.
CAAAAATAAAAGCATACACTTTTTTTTGTGTACACTTTTATATTACAACTTCACTATTAAGTTCGTTTTTTTTATTCTTCACAATAAGCTTTATACTCATTCATAACATCATTCATATAACTTATTATTTGTAATACTTGAGTATAAGCACCTCTATTACCACCCTTATTAGCAATAACAATTGCTATATAAGGCTTATCATCAAATACAATACCAGTTTCAACTACATCATAATTAGCAAATCCTGCTTTAGCAGCACTAGGAACACCTGGCATTACTTCTTTAAAATAATTATATTTACCATTAGCTAATATATTCATAAACTTAACGCCTTCAGGATCTTCAATAGCAAAATTATAAATATCTTGCCATACAAGAGCAGAACTTCTAGGAGTTATAAATCCCCAAGGACTAGAAGGTGATAATGCCAAAACACCAGCACCTAAATTATTCATATGTTGATTATGTGCTCTAACACCTAAGTAATTATGTAACATAATATGAGCAACATTATCAGATTCATGTAAAGAATACTTAATTAACTCATTAACAGTAAACTGTGTACCAAATTCACTATTCTTAACAACACCAGAACCAATACTATGATGTCTTTCTTGATAAGTTAATAACATATTACCATCAATATTACCTTTAGCAATTTCCCTTTGAATAGATAAAGCAAAAGGAGCTTTAATTGAACTAGCAGTTTGATATTTCTTATCAACGTTATAACCAATACTCATTCCATCATCTAAACTTACTATATAAAATGAAGTACTAGCTCCATAACTATTTAAAGTTTCATATATTTCAGCTTCTAACTCAGGACTTATTCTAAAATCACTATCTAATACAGTAATAGTATTAGGAGTATATACCTTAGAATTAATATCTATAGTATTTATATTACTACCGGAAAAATCACTTACTTCAAAACTATTATTATAATTTAAACTATCAAAATCACTTTCATTCTTTGTAATATTTTCTTCATTACTTTCATTAACTTTATCTTTATCTCTAACACTTATACTATATGAAAATAGTCCCATAAAAGAACAAGTAACACATAAAGTAACAACTATAATAAACAATAACTTATTTCTCATGTGTCACCATCCTTCGTATTATCTATAACTATATTACTACAAATTATAGCTATAAACAATTAAAAAGTTGCAATAATCCCATTTTATGATATAATCAAATTACAGATTTAAGTGGGCGTAATATCCCACTTTTATTATTATTTTAAAGAGGTGAATCATGAACAAAGTATTAGAAGAAATTAGAAATTCAATTACTGAACCAATGAAAAAATTAGACATTAGCGTTGAGTCAGTAACATATGTTGTAGAAGGTAACTACAACTTCTTAAGAATTGAGCTTGATAAAGTAAATGGAATTGATTTAGATAGTATAGTTGAGGCAACAGAAGTAATTAATCCAATTATTGACGAATTAGACTTGATAGATGATTCATATATTTTAGACATTATTAGCAAAGAAAAAGGAGAGATGTAAAATGGCAAGAAGAAAAAACACTGTTGAAGAAACAGGCCAAATGGATCCAGTAGCATTCATTAAAGCTGTAAAAAACATCACTGAAGAAAAAGGTATTTCTGAAGATGTCGTTTTTGAAGCAATGGAATTAGCATTAGCTACTGCTTACAAAAAGAACTTTGGTTCTAAAACAAACGTTAGAGTAGATATCAACAGAGAAAGTGGAGATATCAAAGTAATGTCATACTATATCGTAGTTGACGAAATCGACGAAGGAGACATCATAATTGATGAAGAAGGAAACGAAGTAGACGTTCCACCAGCAATCAATTTAGATGCACAAATTCTAATCGAAGAAGCAAGAGAAATCGATCCAACAATCGAAGTAGGAGAAAGAATCGAAAAAGAAGTTACTCCAAAAGACTTTGGACGTGTTGCAGCTGGTACAGCTAAACAAGTTATCATGCAAAAAATTAGAGAAGCAGAAAAAAATTCAATCGTTGATGAATATGCTGACAAACAAGATGAAATGCTTGTTGGAACATTAGCAATGGAAGATGCTAGAAACTACTATGTTGAATTAGGACGTACTAGAGGTATCTTACCTAAAAGCGAAACTATACCTGGTGAAGAACTAAAAATGGGTTCTAACATTAGAGTATACGTTACAAAAGTTGAAGCTAGTACAAAAGGACCTCTTATCCTTTTATCTAGAAAACATTTTGGATTCATAAAAAGATTATTTGAATCTGAAATTCCTGAATTAGCAGATGGAACAGTATTATTACATGCAGTAGCTCGTGAAGCCGGTGTAAGAAGTAAAGTTGCTGTTGAATCTACAAATGAAAAAATTGATGCTATCGGAGCATGTATTGGTGAACGTGGTTCAAGAATTGCTTCTATCTTAAAAGAACTAAATGGCGAAAAAGTAGATATCATTCTATATAATGCTGATCCAGCAGAATATATCAAAAATGCTTTAAGCCCAGCTAAAGATGCAATTGTTACAATTACAGACCCAATGAAGAAAGAAGCATTAGCAATTGTTAATGATGAAAACTTATCATTAGCTATTGGTAAAAAAGGTGTTAACATCAAACTTGCTTCTAAATTAACTAAATATAAAGTAGAAGTAAAAACTTTAAATCAAGTTAATGAAGAAGGAAATACAAACTAGTAAGGAGTTTTAAAATGAAGAAAATTCCAGAAAGAACTTGTGTAGTAACAAAAGAAAAAATACAAAAGAAAGATTTACTAAGAGTTGTTAGAGATAAAGATGGCAACGTTAGTATTGATGAAACAGGTAAATCAAATGGTAGAGGAGCATACCTTAAAAAAGACGCTGAAGTAATAAATAAAGCTCGTACAACAAAAGTACTTGAAAGAGTACTAGAGGTTCCTATTCCAGATGAAATATATGAAGAAATGCTTAAAATAGTCTAAAAAAGAAAGGGATGAGAGAGTTTATGATGAATGTTAAAGAATATGCAACAGATACAAATTGTTCAATCGCAGAAATACTTAAAAAATGTGAAGAACTAGGTATTGATGTAAGAAGTGGAGAAGATGAATTATCTGAAGACGATATCATCATGTTAGACAATACTATTAACTTAATTAGTACTGATAACGAAACTGATTATGAAGACGAAGATGCAATGGACGAAGTTGTAGAAGATTTAGTTGAATCAAATAACTTAGATAAAAACTTTGGTACAACAAACAAAAAACAAAAATTAAAAAAGAAAAGCCAACTTCAAAGTTCAAAAGATGAATACATGTCTAAAAGAAAAGAAATGTATAAACATAAAGAAAAATTAATGGGTAATGCTATGGAAGAAAACGTAGTACTTTATAAAGAAGGAATGTCAGTACAAAACTTAGCAGACGCATTAGAAATTAGTGGAACAGAATTAGTTAAAAAATTAATGGCATTAGGACTAATGTTAAGTTTAAGTAATGCTATTGATTATGATACTGCTGAACTAATTGCATCAGATTATAATAAAAAACTTAAAAAGGAAGAAACACAAGACGTTTCTAACTTCGAAGAATTTGTTGCAAATGATAGAGAAGAAGACTTAGTTGAAAGACCACCAGTAGTAACAATTATGGGTCACGTTGACCATGGTAAAACTTCATTACTTGATACAATCCGTAAAAGTAAAGTTGTTGATACTGAATACGGTGGAATAACACAAGCTATTGGTGCATACCAAGTAGAACACCATGGCCAAAAAATATCATTCATCGATACTCCTGGCCATGCAGCATTTACTGAAATGCGTGCACGTGGAGCAAGTATCACAGATATAGTTATTATTATCGTTGCTGCAGACGATGGTGTAATGCCTCAAACAGAAGAAGCTATCGACCATGCTTTAGCTGCTAATGTACCAATCGTAGTTGCAGTAAACAAAATTGATAAACCAGATGCAAGACCTGAAAGAATTAGAACTGAAATGGCTGAACACAACATTACTCCAGAAGAATGGGGTGGAAATATTCCATTTGTTGATATCTCTGCTAAAACAGGTCAAGGTATTGATTTATTATTAGAAAACATCTTAGCTATTGCAGAAATGGGTGAATTAAAAGCTAATCCAAACCGTTATGCAATGGGTACAGTTATTGAATCAAAAATGGATAAAAATATTGGTGGAGTAGCATCATTATTAATCCAAAATGGTACATTACGTATTGGCGATCCAATCGTAGTTGGTACAACTTACGGAAAAGTAAGAACAATGAAAAATGATATGGGAGCTTCAATTGTTGAAGCTGGACCTTCAACACCAGTAGAAATAACTGGATTATCACAAACTCCTGCTGCTGGAGATAAATTCATGGCATTCGAAACAGAATCAGAAGCTAAATCAGTAGCAGAAAAAAGAAGTATCCAAGCTCGTGAAAATAGTTTCCAAAAACAATCATTATCATTAGATAACTTATTCGCATCAATCGATTCAGGAATAAAAGAAATTAACGTAATCTTAAAAGCTGATGTTAAAGGTTCTGAAGAAGCAGTTAAAAATGCTTTAGAAAAAATCGAAGTTGATGGCGTTAAAGTAAAAGTTATTAGAAGTGGTATTGGAACAATCGCTGAAAGTGACGTAGTTCTAGCAAATGCTTCAAACGCAATTATCTTAGGATTCTGCGTAAGTCCTTCTAATAACACAAAAGATATCGCTAAAGAATATGGTGTAGATATCAGATTATATACTATCATTTATAAATTAGTAGAAGAAATGGAAACTGCCATGACTGGTATGTTAGCTCCAGAATACGAAGAAAAAATTATTGGTAACGTTGAAATTCGTCGTTTATTCAAATTCTCTAAAGTTGGAAACATTGCTGGTTCATACGTAATGGATGGTATCGTTAAAAATGGTGCTAAAGCTCGTTTAATCAGAGATGGTATTGTAGTAGTTGATACTAAAATATCATCATTACAAAGAGAAAAAGACCAAGTTAAAGAAGTTAAAAAAGGTTTCGAATGTGGTTTAACTTTAGAAAACTATTCTGACATCAAAGTTGGAGATTACTTAGAAGTATATGAAGAAGTGGAGATAAAAAGATAGATGAATCAAATTAAATTAAAAAGAATAGGTTCAGAAATCAACCAAATCTTATGTGAAATTGTATTAGAAGAAGCACATGACTCATTATTACATTCTATTACTATTACTGGAGTAGAAGTAACTAATGACTTAGGTCTAGCTAGAGTATTCTTTACATCAACAGCAGATATGGATCATAAAGAAATAGAAAAAAACTTAAACGATGATACAGCAGGATTCTTAAGAACAAAACTTGCTGGTAAAATAGAATTAAGACATATACCAAAATTAAGATTTAAATATGACGACTCAATCGCATATGGAAATAATATAGATGATATATTAAATAAAATACATGAACAAGATGGTGAATAATTCACCATCTTTTATTTTGACTTACATTCCTATATAATATAAATAAGTGGTGATAACATGACAAAATATAAAAGGAATTTAGATGACCAAGCTAAAATATTTTCATTATCTTTTAATAAACAAGATACATCTATCTTTAGAATATCTATAACATTAAAAGAGAAAATAAATCCTCAAATATTAAAAGAAACAGTAAATGAAACCATGAAATACTTTAAAGATTTTAAAGTAAAACTAAGATATGGTTTATTTATGTATAAACTAGTAGAAAACAATAGAGACATAATAATCCATAAAAACGAAGAATATGACTTTACTAGCTTTCATAACAAAGATAATAACTATTATCTATTTAAAATAAACTATGAAGATAACACAATCTCAATTGATTATCTCCATCTATTAACAGATGGTCTAAGAGCAAATAAATTCCTTACAGAAATAGCATATAAATATATTGAAATAAATAATAAACTAGATGAATCAAAAGACAAAGTAGTATATAAAGCCTACAATGCCTATACATCTAACTATCCTAAAAAAACACCAAAACCATATAAAGTTCCATTTGCATTCCGTATTAAAGGAACTAAATTAAATACTGAAGAAATAAGTGTTAACAAAATAAAAATAAACTTACCAGAGTTAAAAGAATATTCTAAAAAACAAAACGTAAGTATTACAAACACACTTATTTCATTACTAACATATGCAATATATAACTCGTATTATAAAAAATCAAAAAGCAAACGTTCTATAAACATATGTGTACCAATAGATTTAAATAACATCTTTAAAGAAGATACTATATCTAACTTTGTATCACATATGATGTTAACAATAAAACCAAATAAAAATAAAGAATACACATTAACTGAAATAAATGAATTAGTTAAAGAAGAATTCAATAAAAAATTATCTAAAGAAAGTATTCTAGCTACTATGAAAAGTGATGGTAAATTGATAAACAATCCATTTGTTAATATAATTCCATTACCATTAAAAAAACTAGTAGTAGTAATTGGTTCACATATCTTCAAAAGAACATTTACTATTACCTTAACAAACCTAGGTAAAATATCATATGATTCTAAATATGAAAAATATATTAAAGATACATCAGTTATATTACCACCAGATTGGTGTGAACCAATTAGGTGTGCAATTAGTTCTTTTAATGAAACACTTACATTTACATTTGCATCTAATATAGAAGAACAATACCTACAAAAATCATTCATAAAAGAACTAAATAACTTAAAAATTAAATATACCATTGCAAACAATGATATAAATCCATAAAAAAAGGAAGTGTAATACTTCCCTTTAATTTGACTAAAATCCCCAAATATAATACTATATAACACATAAAAAAAGGGGGATATTAAAATGGCATCTAAAATAATTGAAGTACAAGAAGCAATGCATAAACTAAGAAAATATATGCATAAATATGGTCACTTATATACAGATAACTGCCGCGAATATATCGCAGATAACTTTATGCTATATTTAGATGAACCAACAGCCCCTGACATATTAATGCAAATATATGCAACTGTAGGTTGTGGTGTTAAAGAAGGTTCCTTCTATAACGCCCACTTATCAAGAATTCAAAATATGTATGGTTTAGATAGAAACATAGTTGAAGTAAGTGGAGGTAGAATGCCAGCATTCGCTAACAAAGTAGCTACCATCCAACAAAAAACTAAAAAAGGAACTATTACAGTATATGATCCTGATTTAATAATAACAAAATCTAAATTTAAAAGCTTAACATTAAAAAAAGAAGAGTTTATGGCATCTACTGATGTTCATTCATATGACCTAGTAATGGGTTTATTACCTTGTGATGCAACAAAAGCAATTATTTCAGCTTCATGTAAAGCACAAAAAGAATTCTACATTGCTATGTGTGGATGTACACATTTCGACTTTTATGATCCATTTGGATATTACACACCACACATGTATCAAGAATATGTGATACAATTAGCTCAAGATATGTTAAAAGAATATGATAACGGTGAATTAGAAGTAGATTACTTACCAGAAGAATATGGTATAGATTATCCTATTCTACGTAATAGAAAGAAATGATAATATGAATGGAATCCTATTAATAAATAAACCAATTGATTACACATCAAGAGATGTAGTAAACAAATTAACTAGAATATTAAAAACTAAAAAAATAGGACATACTGGTACCTTAGATCCAATTGCAACAGGTGTATTGGTAGTATGTGTAGGTAATACAACAAAACTATGTGAATTACTAACCTCAGAATACAAAGAATACATTGCAACAATTAAACTAGGTATTAAAACAGATACATTAGATACAACAGGTACAATAATAGAAGAAAAAGATTATAACGTAACTGAAGAACAAATAATAGAAGTATTAAATTCATTTCTTGGAGATAGCATTCAAACAACACCTATCTACTCAGCAGTAAAAGTAAATGGTAAAAAACTATATGAATATGCTAGAGAAGGTATTGAAGTTGAACTACCTAAAAGAAATATAAATATATCTAATATAGAACTATTATCATATAAAGATGATGAAATAAAATTTAAAACAACAGTATCAAAAGGAACATATATTAGAGCATTAATAGATGATATATGTACAAAACTTAATACAGTAGGTACTATGTCATCATTAATAAGAACAAAACAAGGACAATTCACATTAGAACAAACATTTACACTAGAAGATATAGAAAATGGCAAATACGAGTTTATTTCCATAGAAAAAGCTTTATCAGAAATAGAAACAATTACTATTGATGAAGAACTATATAATAAAGTTAAAAATGGTTCTATAATACCTAAAGAATTTAATAATGACTATGCTAATTTACTATACAATAATAAAATAGTAGCAATATATAAAACATATGATAAAGATAATACATTTGCAAAACCATTTAAAATGTTTATAAATTAACGAAAAAACTTGCATTTGCAAGCTTTTTTCGTTATACTATACGAGTAAGTTTAATCTTGGATTAGAAATCTCCAAATCTCTTCTAGGTTTAAACGGCTAAATTAAATAAAGGAGGAATTACAATGGCAATTACAAAAGAAAGAAAAGCTGAATTAGTTAAACAATTTGGAAAGAATGAAAAAGATAGCGGAGCTACAGAAGTACAAATCGCAATCTTAACTGATGAAATCAATGCATTAACTGAACACTTAAAAGTTCATATTCATGATTTCCATTCAAAAAGAGGTCTTCAAATGATGGTTGGTAAAAGACGTAGTCTTTTAGATTATCTAAAGAAAACTGATGTTGTTAGTTATAGAAAAACAATTGAAGCTCTTGGATTAAGAAAATAAAAATTTGAAAAAAGTAGGCACTTATTTTTAAGTGTCTTTTTTTAGGAATGAGGTAGTAGAAAATGAGTAAAAAAGTATTTGAATTAGACTTTTTAGGCAAAAAAATAACAGTTGAAACTGGCGAATTAGCTAAACAAGCAAATGGCTCAGTTTTAGTAAGATATGAAGATACAGTTATCTTAACTGCTGCAGTAATGGGACGTACTCCAATTACACAAGATTTCTTCCCACTTACAGTTTTATATCAAGAAAAATTATATTCAGTAGGTAAAATACCTGGTGGATTTATTAAAAGAGAAGGTCGTCCAACTGACCAAGCAACTCTTACAGCAAGATTAATTGACCGTCCAATTCGTCCTATGTTTGATGAAAACTTCCGTAACGAAGTTCAAGTTATCAATACAGTATTATCAGTAGATCAAAATTGTTCACCTGAAATGACTGCATTACTTGGATCATCTTTAGCATTAACAATAAGTAATATTCCATTTGATGGACCAGTAGCAGGAGTAGTAGTTGGTAAGATTGGTAAAGAATATATCATCAACCCAACACCTGAACAACAAGAACAATCTACAATTCATTTAACAGTAGCAGGTTCTAAAGATGCTATTTGTATGGTTGAAGCTGGAGCAAAAGAAGTATCTGAAAAAGATATGTTAGGGGCATTAATGTTTGGACATGAACATATCAAAATGTTATGTGAATTCCAAGAAAAAATCCGTGAAGAAATCGGAAAAGAAAAGATTGAAGTTGAACTTGCTCAAATCGATCCTGAATTAGAAAAAGCAGTTAAAGAATTTGCTACAGACAGAATGTATGAAGCATTATCTTCTAAAAAATGTAAATTAGATAAATACGCAGATGTTGATGCAGTTAAAGAAGCAACAATTGAAAACTTTGCTGAAATTTATGGTGAAGAAGAAAATTGTGATGAATTACTAGGACAAGTTAAGAAAGTAGTAGATGCAATCGAAGGTAACGTAGTAAGAAGAATGATTACTAAAGATAAAACTAGAACTGATGGTCGTGGAATGAAAGAAATTCGTCCATTATCAGCAATGGTTGACTTATTACCAAGAACTCATGGTTCAGCAGTATTCACTCGTGGTGAAACTCAAGCATTAGCAACAACTACATTAGGAAGTTTAGAAGAAAACCAAATTTTAGATGGATTAAGCTTAGAAGATTCAAAAAGATTTATGTTACATTATAACTTCCCACAATTCTCTGTTGGTGAAGTAGGACGTTATGGTTCTCCAGGAAGAAGAGAAATCGGACACGGAGCACTAGGAGAAAGAGCTTTATTACAAGTAATGCCAGACGAAAAAGAATTCCCATATACAGTACGTGTTGTATCTGAAATTTTAGAATCAAATGGTTCGTCATCACAAGCTACAATTTGTGCAGGATGCTTATCGTTAATGGCAGCAGGTGTTCCAATTAAAGCACCAGTAGCTGGTATCGCAATGGGACTAATTACATCAGAAGATGGTAAAAAATATACAATCTTAACTGATATCCAAGGTTTAGAAGACCACATGGGAGACATGGACTTCAAAGTAGCTGGATCAAGAAAAGGTATCACAGCATTACAAATGGATATCAAAATTAAAGGTGTAACAGAAAAAATATTAAAAGAAGCTTTAGCACAAGCTAAAGAAGCTCGTTTAGAAATCTTAGATGTTATGGAATCAGTATTACCTAAACCAAGAGAAGAATTATCTAAATATGCACCAAAAATTGAAATACTTCATATAAATCCAGATAAGATTAAAGAAGTTATCGGTAAAGGTGGAGAAATGATCACTAAGATTATTCTTGAAGCATCTAATGTTGAATCAGTAAATGATATCAATGCAGTTAAAGTAGATTTACAAGATGATGGAACAGTATTAATTTATCATCAAGATAAAGATATTATCGAAAAAACAAAAGAAATGATTGAATTAGTTGCTAGAGAAGTAGAAGAAGGAAGAGTATATACTGGTAAAGTTGTTAAAGTAGAAGACTTCGGATGCTTCATAGAATTATGGCCAGGATGTGAAGGATTATGTCACGTATCTCAACTTGCTTGGGAAAGAGTAGACAAAGCATCTGACATGTTCAAAGTGGGTGACGAAATCATCGTTAGAGCAGAAGGTTATGATAATAGAAATAGATTAAATCTATCTCGTAAATCAGCACTACCAAAACCTGTAACAAAAGAAAAAGAAGAAAAAGAAGAAAAAAAATTATTTAAAAAGTCTAAAAAGGAAGACAAATAAAAAAACTAGAGTAAGAAGTGATTCGAAAAAAATCTACACGAAATAAAAAAAGTCGTGTAGATTTTTATATGATAAAATTCAAGTGAGGAGAATGCATATGGCAAGGGAATATCGAAACTTTACTAGAGAAGAAAAAATTAAAGCTGTGAAAATGGTTTTAGTTGATAAGAAATCTCAAATGGAAGTTGAAAGAAATGTTTTGGGTAAAAAGAAGTGTACAGGTACTATTAACAGATGGATTAGAGAGTATATCCAGGAAGGCGAAGAAAATTGTTTTAAAAAGAAAAAAGGTTTAAAAAAGATAACAGATAGTAATGTGAGATACGATATATTAAAAAAATTCAACGCCTTCCTGGAAAAAGAAATACATACAAATTCAAATTCATCGAAAAATTTAAAGAAAAATATTCAATAAAACTAATGTGCGAAGAACTGGAAATCTCAAGGGATTCCTATTATAAATGGTTAAAACGAAAAGACTCTAAAAATAGATATGAAATTAATCATGATTCTTTAAAACCTTTGATACAGTATTATTACGATTTATCAAATAGTACTGCTGGTTACAGACAAATAAAAGATCAGTTACAAGAACATGAAGGGATAGTAATTTCATACTATATGGCTTATATATTGAAATGCAAAACTATGAAACTTAATGCAGTTAGAGAATCAAGTAAAAACAAAGGAAAATATAGAGTTACCACAAAAGATAATGAGCAAAAATATACATATCAAAACATAGCTGAAAACATAGAAATAGATGATATCGGCAAAGTAATATCAACTGATACTACAGAAGTAAAATTAGAAAAAGATGGAAAACAAAATATTTCCTTCTTTATTGATGCCTATAGTTCAGAAATTTTAGTATCAGTTATTGGTAAGTCATTAAGTAGTGATTTTATAGAATATAATTTAGATTTATTAAGTAAAAGTAATTATAATTTGAACAACGTTGTATTACATTCGGATCGCGGTAGTATGTATAAAAGTGGGATATATAAAACAAAAACCGCTGAAATGAATCTAATTCCGAGTATGTCTGCACCTTACACTTGCACTCATAATCCTTGGATAGAAACACTCAACGGTCAGTTCAAAGACTTCATCAAGAACAATTATCCCAAAAATCTTGATGAACTACAAATTGTATTAAACAAATTTGTATACTATAATAATAACATAAAAATTAAAAAGAAACTAAAAACAACACCGACAAAGTATCGATGTTGTCATAGTTAAGAACTTTTTATTTCGTGTATAAATTTATCAAGTCAGTTCTGTAATCTAGTTTTTTTATTTGCTTTAATTAACCATATATAGCAGTTAATGGATTAGTTTCATTTGAATAATGTTCATCACTTTCAAATAAACCAATCAATGTTCCATAAGGAGTTCTACTTTCAAACTCAGTAAAGAAATTATTTTCAATAGTTTCTAATTCAACATCAGTAGGAGTAGTAGAAGCACTAGTATTAATATTAGCCACATCACTAGTCCAATCAGTAGTTAACTTAACATCAGTTTTAAAATAACTCTTACCAGATTTAACTTCAAATGATAAATTATCTACATTCTTCTTTTCATCAGCTTTAGTAGAATAAGTTAAACTACCAGTTAAATTATCATATTCATTAAATAACTCAATATTTTCTAATAATATTTCATATTCTACAGTCTTACCATTAGTACCATTATCAGTTACTTTAAATGTTGCTATTTCAACATCTTCAGCTTTAACAGTAGACTTAGTAACATTACCATTTTTAATACCGTCTATTCTAATAGTATTTTCAGTAGTTTCACCATTCCATGGTGCCTTACTATATATAAATACATTATAATTTCCATTTAAATTAGAATATTGAACTTTATATGATTTATCATCACCTTGATTTAAAATTTCAATACCAGCAAAATCAGCAGTCTTACCATTAGTATAAACACTAATTTCAATACTTGAATTTCCAAGATATTCTTTATTTTCTTCTTTAGTAATATTTTCTAATTTTTCTTCAAGATTTTCATCTAATTCATTTAATTCTTCTTCAGTAGGACTTATTAATTTATTTCTTTCAATTTTTACAAATATATCAAATAACTTTTCATCATCTAAAATACCTTTAGCAATATGTTTAATAGTAGCATTTAAGTTTTCATCAACAATCTTATAAGTATATTTAGATGCTTTAATAGTTTCACCATTTACAGTAACACTTGAATCATCATTCTTACTTAAATACTTTTCATCTAAACTTTCTTTAATCATTGTAGATAACTTTTCAACTAAATAAGTAGATTCATCAGCAGTTAAATTTTCTTGTGACATCTTGTCCCAATTAATAGAATCATCACCAACATATAATAAATTATCATTAGTAGAATATCTTCTATATTCTTTACCACCCTTAGCATATTTAAACATTGAATACTTAGTATCATACTTATCAACAATAGTTAAACCAGTTTCTGCTAACTTACTAGTACTATCTAAACCAATCTTAGTAGTATAAGTATAACCAGCGAAATCTTTTATAGTTTCTATATTAGAATCAATTTCTAAATCAATTGTATAAGTTGTCTTATCATGAACAATTAATTCAATACCATTAGTTACTTCTTTACTTAATGTAGTAATAGTTGTATCAAATACATCCTTTGGTGTAGTTAAATATTTTTTTACCATTGGTATAATTACAAACCAAGCTAATAAACCTAAACCAACTAATACAAGTAATACAATAAAAGCAACCAATCCTTTTTTAGATTTCTTTTTTTCAATAGGTTGACCAGTAGCAACAAAACCAACTTGATCTCCAAGTGGAACACTAGGAGCAAAAGTACCATTATCAACTGGTGCGGTTAAACTTTGATTTAAATCTACAGTTGGATTTGCAATTATTGGAGCAGGTTGTGGAATACTTTGCATTTCTGGTGCCGGAGCACTAGGAGTAGCAATTGCTGTTCCAAAACCTCCTTCATTACTAATTGGAGTAGCTTGTACTGATGCTGGAGTAACTGCAGGAACTGGTTCTTGCAAAGGTTGAACAGCTGGTTGTACAGTTTGAGCAACTGACACTGCTACAGGTTCTTGAATTACTGGTTCAATAGCAGATGCAGGAGTTGGCGCTGGTACTGGTGCTGGTGCCGGAGTAGGTGCAGGTGCTGCATTTGGTACCGGAACTACAGGCGTTGCAGTTTGATTATTAACAACTGGTGTTTGAACACCATTAATATTTTCTTCATTCATAAATAATCCCTCTATTCTTAAAAATTATACCATATAATGACTAAAAAAAATATACTAAAAAAAGGCTTAATAGCCCCTAACATATTTAAAAAAGAATTTCTTATACAAAGACCAAAAACTTTGTTTCTCAACACTTACATTACTAACTAAATCCACTGTTTTAACTATCTTACCATCATTATCTAAAACTTCAATATTACCAATTATATCTCCCTTACTTATTGGTGCTTTAACATCTAATTTATTAATTTTATAATTATATTCCTTAGATTCATTCTTCTTAATTAAATCATTAACATCTTCACTTACTACCATTGGTATTTTACTTTTAACTCCCTTATGTACTTTTACTTCATCAACTATATCATCTTTCTTCAATATATTATTTATCTTATAAGTATTAAAACCATAATTTAATAGAGTAGTAGTATCATAACTTCTATGTTCGCTAGTATCTACTCCCATAACTACACTAATAAATCTAATATTATTCTTAGTACCAGTAGCAGTTAAACAATACTTAGCACTACTAGTATAACCAGTCTTAAGTCCATCAACACCTTCATAAAACCTAACTAACTTATTAGTATTAACTAACCATATTTTAGAACCATCAGGTTTAACTAAATAATCTTCATATAAAGATGTATAATCCAGTATCTTAGGATGCTTAAGTAACTCTCTTGCGATTTGTGCCATATCATAACTAGAAGAATAGTGATCAGGATCATCTAATCCATGAACATTAACAAAATGCGTATCAGTTAAACCCAATTCAATAACTTTATCATTCATCATCTTAACAAACTCATCTGTAGTACCAGCAATAAACTCTGCCATTGCAACAGCCGCATCATTCCCGCTAGCAATTGCAATTCCTTTAATTAATTCTTCAACTTTTATCTCTGTATTTTCTTGTAAAAACAACTGACTTCCTCCCATACTAGAAGAATTCTTACTAATTGGTACCATATCATCTAACTTAAACTGACCATTATCATAAGCTTCCATAATTAATAACAATGTCATCATCTTTGTCATCGAAGCCGGTGCCATTTGTTCTCTTGAATTATTTTCATATAAAATCTTATTAGTAGTAGGTTCAATTAAAATAGCCGACTTCGCATACTTGACTAACTCTTCAGCGTTAACAACACTACAAAAATACAAAAAACTTAATAAACCAAACAAAAATTTCTTAAACATACAATTCACCTTTACCAAAAAATATGTTGCAAAAACAAAAATATTACTATATTATTGAATTATATGATATAATACATAATATAGACGGAGGTATGAATATGGAAGAAAAATTTTTACCAGTAGGAACTGTAGTACTTCTACAAAATGGAACTAAGAGAGTAATGATTAATGGATTCTGCTCAATTGATTCAGAAGATCCAAATACTGTATATGACTACTCAGGTGTTCTATTCCCAGAAGGATCTTTAAGTTCAGACCAAACTTTATTATTTAATCATGATCAAATTGTAAGAATAGATCATATGGGGTTGATTGATGATGAAGAAACTGAATTCAAAGCTAAATTAGCAGAAATCTTAGCTGCTGAAGCACAACAATAATATTAAAAAAAAGTTTTTTTGCGAGAAAAAACTTTTTTAATTTGACAAAATGATTTAAATCATTTATATTACTTACAACACGTTGATTGGGACACAATATATTATTCCCTTAAGAATAGTGAGTTTAGGATAGTGGAAACTAAACCTTAATAATTTTATATTCCTACCCATAAGTGAGATTAATAGTCTCCGGAATTATATTCCGTTATCATAAATAAGTTAATTAAAGGATGGTACCGTGCATCTGCACTCCTTATGTACCATCCTTTTTTATTTTTAAGGAAGTGATTTTATGTATATTAAACGACCCAGTAATCAATTTATATATAAAAAAAGATTAGGAGGAGAAAGTTATGAGAATTAGTAAAAGTTATTTTTATACATTACGTGAAGATGCTAAAGACGAAGAAAGTAGAAGTGGTAATCTTTTAGTACGTAGTGGAATGATTAAAAAAGTTGGTACAGGTATTTATATGTACATGCCAATGGGATTAAGAACATTTGATAAAGTTAAAAGAATTATAAAAGAAGAAATGGATAGAGCAGGAGCACAAGAATTAGTAATGCCAAGCATGATTCCAAGTGAATACTATGAAAAATGTGGACGTGTTGAAGCATTTGGTGCTAGTATGTTCAATTTTAAAGATAGATATGGTAAACCACATGTTTTAGGGCCAACACACGAAGAATTATTTACAATTGCTGCTAAAACAATGGTAAAAAGTTATAAAGACTTACCATTCAATCTATATCAACAAGCAGAGAAATTTAGAGATGAACCAAGACCAAGATATGGTTTAATTCGTGTAAGAGAATTCGTTATGAAAGATGCTTACTCATTTGATAGAGATGAAGCAGGACTTGATGTATCATATCAAATAATGAAAGATGCATATTGTAAAATATATGATCGTTTAGGAATTGATTACAAAATAGTTAAAGCTGACTGTGGAGCAATGGGAGGAACACTTTCTGAAGAATACCAAGCTATTACAGATATTGGTGAAGATACAATCGTATTATGTGATAGTTGCGATTTCTCATCTAACTTAGAAATCGCTGAAACTATTGTTAAAGATGCTGAAGATGAAAAAGAACTAGAATTAGAAATGGTTCATACACCACATCAAGAAACAATTGAAGATGTATGTAACTTCCTTAATATAGATGTTAAAAAATCAGTAAAAGCATTATTAATGAATGCTAATGGAGAATTAGTTATATTATTCATAAGAGGAGATAGAGAGCTTTGTGAAAATAAAGTATGTAAACTTCTAGGAATAAATGAACTAAACTTTGCTGATGATGCTTTAATAGCAACATCTAATGCTGTACCAGGTTATACTGGACCAGTTAACTTAAATGCTAAAGTAGTTGTTGATAACGAAGTATTAAAAATGAAAAACTTCTGTTGTGGAGCCAACAAAGAAGAATACCATTATATTAACGCTAACGTTAAAGATATTAACTATGATATAGCAGGAGATATAGTTAACGTACAAGAAGGAGATACATGTCCTCATTGTGGTGGCAAACTATACTTCAAAAAAGGTATTGAAATTGGTAACTTATTTAAATTAGGAACTAAATATGCTGAGAAACTTGGACTTACATACCTAGATGAAAACAACCAAGAACAAGTAGTTGTTATGGGTTGCTATGGTATCGGACCAGGAAGAGTATTAGCTAGTTTAATTGAACAAAACAACGATGAAAATGGACTTATTCTACCAATGAATATTGCTCCATATCAAATTGCATTAGTTCAAATAGATGTTAAAAATGAAGCACAAACTAAGATAGCTAATGAATTATATGAAAAATTAACTGCTGCTGGAATAGAAGTAATATTCGATGATAGAGATGAAAGACCAGGAGTTAAATTCAAAGATATGGAACTTATTGGAATCCCAGCTCGTATTGTAGTAGGTAAAAAGATTGCTGATAACCTAGTAGAATTCAAAGAAAGAGCTACTGGAAACCAAGAAGAAATAGCTATTGATGAAGTAGTATATAAAATAACTAAATATGTAAAAGATAACTTAAAATAAGTTATCTTTTTTGTTACATAACTATTAAAAATAATTCTAATATTTGATATAATACATAATAGGTGATAGTAGTGAATTATTTAGATAGAAAATTATATCTTTATTTCATTAACAACGAAGACCAACTTACATATAATGAGATAGAACAATTATTTATTGATCAAGAAAGAAGTATCAATGAAGCTAAACAAAAAATAAAAAAATCTATAAAGAAAATGCGTAAAGAATTAAAAAAATATAACGTATGTTCTTTAAGTGCGAAAAATTTACCTGAAATACAATCAATTTATAAAGAATATAATCTATCAGATGAAGAGAAAAAAACACTACATAACATAATTACTAAACTATCAGAAATACATAATATAGATTTAACTGAACAAGAAGAACCAAAAGAACTAACAGAAGAAGAAATCTTTTATTCATTCTGTTCATATTACATAAATGATATAGAATCTATTGATACATACAATGACTTACTATCATTATCAAAACAATATAATTTTAACTTCAATGAAATGCAAGCAAGTGCTATAGATTTCATTGAAAAGTTAAAAATATCACTAGAAAAATATAAACTAACTATATCTTATGAATCATTTAATACATTATTAACTAAATACAAAAAAGAAAAGAAAAACTATACAGATAACAAAAAAGCAGAAATACTAAAACTATTAGCTTCATTATCTAAAATATATAACATCAACTTACGTGAAGAACTAACTACACCAAATAATATAATTAATGCAGTTAATAAAAAAGAATCTATAAATCCATTACATAACAATGATTTTATAAAAAAACTATTACAATCACGTTATGACAATGGAACATTTGAAATACAATCATTCTACTCAAAAGAAGATATTAAACCAAATGATTTAGAAAATTACGACAATACAAAAGAACATGCCAACCTTACATATAAACTAATTGCAATGTTCTACGACAAAATAACTAACTATGCTGAACAAGACCTAAATGAATTTTTCTTATCACTTATTAGTGAAGACGATTATAGTAGAATGAGTGAACTTACATCAAAAGATATCTTTACATTCATAATGGCAATGAACAACCACATCGATAAAGAATCAATATGTAACAAACTATCTATATCTAACTCCTTATATAACTTTATATTTATGGCATTAGATACTACTAACATATATAATGAATCAATTGGTCTTACTAACAATAATATATTTAAAACAGAAGATTACCAACCAAGTTACATAATCTATCTAAATACACCTAATGCAAAATGTACGGGTGAATTCCTATCAGAATACATAACTAAATGTATTGATCACAATATAGATTATTACTTAAAAGGATTAAATATAAATGGTAACAATAAAGATAGAACAATAATCTATTCTAAATTAGAAGACTATAATACAAAAATAAACATAATAGATACAATACTTAATGAACATTCAGAATGGTCTAATAAATTTGGAACACCAATTCCATTTATAAAACCATCAGTAGAATCATTATATTCAATATCAGATTATATAACTGATGAAATAACATTCATTGATTACTTCAATGATCTATGTGAAGTATCTTACTATCGTGTATTAGCTAAATTATTATTAAATAAATTAGATAACGATAACGAACTAACTATAATAAATAGTATTATTAATTTAAATAATATAGTTCCAAAAGAACTACCATCTAAAACAATATATAACGCTTATACATTTGATGAAATAAAAGATACAATTAATAGATACATACCAGATATAATAAATACAATAAGATTATATATTGAAGAAGAAACTAACATAGAAGACTTTATCAAAGAATTTACTAAATCTCTTCAATACTTACATAACATAGTTAACAAGAAAGATAAAAAAGATATAAATAATATCATATTTAGTGGTGAAAAAAATGAAAAAGAAGTTTAAAAAGTATATAGAAAAATTAAAAAAAATCGGTAACAACACTAGCAAAGGTACAATAATAGTCTATGTAGTATTACGTTTATTAGTAATACTATGTATGATTTTAGAATTCCTAAGAGGAGATTTAAATAATGCCTTCTTATGTGTATTAGCTCTAATCCTTTTAGTAATGCCTTTCTTTATTGAAAAGAAATTAAAACTAGATTTACCAAATACACTACAAATAATAGTAATGCTATTTATATTTGCTGCAGAAATACTAGGTGAAATAAATAACTTTTATGGTATTATTCCACATTGGGATACAATGCTACATACATTAAATGGCTTTCTAGCAGCAGGAGTAGGGTTTGCTTTATTCGACCTATTAAATAAAAACGTTGAATCAATCAGCTTATCCCCAGTATTCCTATGCTTAGTATCTTTTTGCTTTTCAATGACAATCGGTGTACTATGGGAATTCTTTGAATATAAAGCAGATACAATATTAAATCTAGACATGCAAAAAGATCGTATAGTAACAAAAATAAATACTGTAAAACTATCTGAACAAGAAAAAGAAAAAATATCTATAAATGATATTCAAGAAACAATAATTATACATAAAGATAAAGATGGTAACATAGTAGAAACTAAAATAGAAAATGGTTATCTTGATATAGGATTAAATGACACTATTAAAGACTTAAGAGTAAACTTCTTAGGTGCATTAATATTTAGTATATTTGGCTTTCTATATGAAATAAAAAGAGATAAATATAAATTTATTCAATCCTTCTTACCACAAAAACTAAAAGAATAAAAATATGATATACTTATAAAGTAGGTGATTAATATATGGCATCGGCAGTAATACATTTATGCGTAGCTAAAGAAGTAAATAAATATTTAAATATGGATGAAAAATATATCTTACTAGGATCAATAGCTCCAGATATAGCTAAACAAGTAGGTCAAACAAAAGAAATATCTCACTTCTTAGATCATACTAACGAAGATGATATACCTAACATAGATAGATTCCTAGATAAATATAGAAGTGAATTAACCAAACCATTTGAAATGGGATATTTCATTCACTTATTAACAGATAAATATTGGTTTAGAGATTATGTATATAAATATATCGAAAGATATACTAACGATCCGGTAAAAAGAGGAATGACATATACAGCAATAAAAGAACTAATATATAACGATTATACTAACTTAAACATAGACTTAATAGATAAATACGATTTAAGTTTAGATATGTTTGCTAATGAATTTGAATTACCAAGAAGTATCATAAGAGAAATACCAATGCATCAATTAGATATATTAATTGAAAAAATGGGTATTATAATTGCAAACAGTAAAGAAGAAAAAACATTTATGTTTGATATAACTGACATAGAAGAATTCATAACTGAAAGTGTAAAGTATATTATTAAAGATATACAAATGTTAGGAGTATTAGATAAAGAATAAAATATCAATTTTACATTGATATTTTTTTATGTAAAAAACCTTAACAAACCTTTACAAATCATTGACTAAGACCCATAAATATTATATATTGATTATATATAATAGATAGGATTGATAACATGAGGAAAGGGTATAGAATAAGCTTACTTATAATTGGTATACTAGCTGTTATTTCTATTACTATAGGTACATCTTATAGTGTATGGTTAGATAACCAAGAAGAAAGTGACTATAATACAAAAACACTTGAATGCTTTAAAGTGTATTTTTCTAATGGCGAATCCTATAACATGACAAATATTAAATCAGTAATCAATGAAGAAGGTAAAAAAACATCACCAAATTCTATTGCAGTTACTAATATTTGTGAAGAAACAAAAGAACTACAAATTAGATTAAATATATTAGAAGATAATACAATAGATACAAAAGCATTAACTATTGATGCTAGTGGACATATAGAACAAGATAGTGTTTTATATAATAACTTAGAAAATAAAAGAACTAGTATTGAGGGAGTTACTGCAAGTAAACTAATAGGTTTAATTATAGTAGAACCAAATGAAACTGTTCGTACAAACATTAAACTATGGTTTGATGAAAGAAAAGCTCCAATCATTGATAGTGAAAAAGTATTTAGTGCTAAATTTGAACTAATAGATACTGCATCAAGTATTAAATCTACATTTGCAGAAACATTATTAAAAAATGTTAGTGAGATAGAATCTAAACCATCTCCTGACTTTAATACAATAGCAACAACAGAAGAAGGCTTATATTTATTAAATGAAAACGATAATAAAACATATTACTATCGTGGTACATCATATAATAACTATGTATTCTTCGCTAATCAAATGTGGCGTATAGTAAGCATTAACAATAATCGTGTTAAACTAATTAGTGAAAAATCAATTGCATTCGCTAACTATAGTTCTTATGCTAATGCTATAGATTATACTGGATTAAAATATATCTATAATAATGAAATGATTAACAATGATATAAATAATCATTTAGGTATTTGGTATCAAAATAACATACTAAATCTTGGCTTAGATCAATATATAGAAGAAATGACAATATGTAATGATACATACCATACAATAAGTGGATACCATACATACTTTAATGCTTATAATAGATTAGTAACACAAAAAATACCAACACTTACGTGTGCAGCAACAAATGCAGACTTCGGTGGAACTTACATTCAAAAAGTTGGATTAATAACAGCTGATGAAGTAGTACTAGCAGGTGGTATGTTCAATGCTGATAACGCATCATACTATCTTAATAATGGTGAAACATTCTTTACAATGACACCATTAGAATACTTTAACTATACTTCTTATGTAGCAGCAGTTACTACAACCGGTTCCATAGCTGGAGCATATCCAAATACTGCATTTGGTATAAGACCAGTAATATTACTTAATAGTTCAGTAACAGTAAGTGGTGAAGGAACAATAAGTAATCCATATACAATAGATACAATAGAACAATAAGATACAGTAAAAACTGTATCTTTTTTCTTATTTTGTCGAACCTATTTCAAAATATTAAACAAAATATTATATTCATAATATCAGGAGAGACAAAATATGGATTTAGAACAAATAATAAAAATAAATGAAAAACTTATATATAAAATAGCTACTAAATTCTATGATGTACCAAAAGAAGACTTATACCAAGCCGGCGTAATAGGTGTAATAAAAGCTTATAAAAATTACGTAGCTAATAATACAACCAACTTTAGTACTTATGCTTATAAATATATCTATGGTGAAATGTACGAACTGGTAAACAATCTCCGGTCCATTAAGTTATCCAAAGATGTTCTAAAAACATATAAACAAATAGAAAAAACAAAATATCTCTTATCACAAACACTAAATAGAATACCTTCAATAAATGAAGTAGCAGAGTACTTACAAATAGATGTATTACTTATAGAACAAATAATAAATAGCACAAGTACAATAATGAGCTTAGATGCTGATACAGAAAGACCAATATATGAAACATTAGCATCAGATACTAAAGTTCCGTTAAGTTCTATAATCGATATAAAAGATTCATTAAATACATTAGATGAATGTGAAAAACAAATAATCAATTATAGATACTTTAAAGACTATACGCAAAGCGAAACAGCCAAACTTATGGGAATGTCTCAAGTAACAGTATCACGTTACGAAAAGAAAAGTTTAAATAAAATGTATAATTATTTAAATACCTAACAATAATAAAGTTAGGTGATAATATGGAACATAAGAAGTATCGACAAATAGTTGAAGAAACAACTCCCAAACCAAATAAACTACTTAATATGTTTATAGCATTCTTTATGGGAGGAATAATAGGAGTAATAGGTACATTCCTATACAATTGGTTACTTAACTATTACAATAGTGAATTATCTATTTCATTTATGTTATTAATTATGATAATGATATCTAGTTTAATAACAACATTAGGATTTGGAGATAATCTATTTCAAACATTTAAATGTGGATTAATAATTCCGATTACTGGTTTTGCTCACTCACTTGCTAGTTCAATAATTGACTATAAAAGAGAAGGCTTAATTAATATTGGATCAAATGCATTTAAATTAGCTGGTTCAGTACTACTTTATGGAATCGTTAGTGCAATAATATTAACAATGATAAAGGTAATATTAAATGTCTAGTTTTAAATATAATAACGTCTACATAAAAGATTACCATACCATTGTCGGACCCAAAGAAAAAGAAGGTCTAATAAAATTTAACGATTCTATAAATGATTATTATTACAATGAAACATCAATTGAAGATGCTGAAATAAAAATGCAAGAACATGTATTAAATAAAATAATGATAAATAATAAACTAGTACCAGAAAAAGTAAACCTAGTTTGTGGTGGAGACTTAACTAACCAAATAACTATGACTAGTTATAATTTAGTAAATAGAAACTTACCATTCTTAGGTTTATACAACGCCTGTGCAACATTTAATGAAGCATTAATATTAATATCTAATATGATAGAAACAAAACAAATTGAAACAGGCGTTGCTATTACATCAAGTCATAACCTAAATGCCGAAAGACAATACCGTTATCCAATAGAATATGGTTTTAACAAAAAACCATACAGTACATTTACTACAACTGGTGCAGCCAGTTGCCTACTAACAAGTAAACGTACTAATTTAAGAATTGAATCAAGTACTATTGGAACAGTAGTAGACTATGGTATAAAAGATGCTAACAATATGGGAGCAATAATGGCACCTAGTGCTGCAGCAACCTTATATAAACATCTAACTGAATTAAATAGACCAATAAACTATTATGACTTAATAGTAACAGGAGACTTAGGATCATATGGTAGCAAACTATTTCTTAGTTTAATAAAACAAGATTATAACTATATGCCTTCTGCATATATGGATGCAGCAAGTACACTGTATGATAATGAAGCTAATGAAATAGAAGGTGGAAGTGGACCAGTTGTAGTACCATTAGTATTATTTAATAAAATACTAAAAGAAACTAACTATAAAAAAATACTACTACTAGCCACTGGTTCACTACACAGCCCACTGATGGTAAATCTAAAAAAATCAATACCATCAATAACACATGCAGTAAGCATCGAGGTGATAAAATGATGTATATAAATGCATTCCTAGTATGTGGAATAATATGTTTAATAGGACAAATTATACTTGATAATACTAATCTAACACCAGGACATATAACAGCTATGTTCGTTGTAATAGGAGCAGTACTATCATTCCTAGGAGTATATGAATTAATTGCTAATATATCCTTGGTTGGAAGTAGCATACCAATAACTTCATTCGGTAATGCCTTATATCAAGCATCCCTAGAAGGATTCCAACAAAATGGAATAATAGGAATGTTTGCTAACCTTCTAACTACAACAAGTGCAGGTATATCAAGTGCAATATTCTTTGGATTTGTATTCTCATGTTTTTTCAGGGTAAGAGATTAATCTCTTACCTTTTTCTTTATCTTTAAAATACTTCCATTCTTTGATATAATATTAAAAGAGAATGAAGGGATTTTAATGGAAAACAATCAAGTACCAAATGAAACAAATAATACAGTACAACCAGTTGTTCCAACTAATGATGCACAAGTACAACCAGTTACTACTGGTCCAGTTATTGCTACAACAGCTGGAGTAGTAGACGAACCTGCATCAGTTGCACCAGTACAAGCTACTACAAGCGCGCCTGAGGAAGGCCCAGAAAAAAACACTGAAGCATTCAATAGTAAAGAAAAAGTACTATATGAATTTAAAGAAGAAAAAGAAAGTAACCCAGTAGGAACATTAATAATCTTTGCAGTATTAGGTATCGGTTTATTATTTCTACCACTTGCAGATAAATTAATTAATAGAGGAACAGGACCTTCAGGTAACAACCAACTTCTTAATACTGGTCAAGAAATATTAAACAATACAACTTTAACAAACGTATATTACTTTGAAAAAGAACAATCAAGTATTGGAATAGATAACTTAGAACTAAAAAACTTTGTTACACAAGAAACAGATACAGGATTTAAAATAAATTTCACTATTATTAATAATGGAGATGCAGCATATCAATATGATAAAAAATATTATATGGACTTCTATGAAGGTGAAAAATTAATCTATCATGCATTAATTCATTCATATCGTCCAATAGCATCTAAAGGAGCAGATAACTTATCGTTAGAAATATCTGAAAAAGCCTTTGCTAGAGCAGATTCATTAAAACTAGTAGAAACAAAAGTAGAACTATATCCTAAATATGAATTTGATACAAAAGAAGGCGACTATGATACATTAACATGTACATATGACAAAACAGAAATAGTATATTATTTTAAAGATAACATGTTAGAACAAATAAGAGAAACATATACAAATAGTGATTATGAAAATGAAAACTTTAGTAAACTAAAATCTACTAAACAAACAGAAATAAATGCATATCGTAAAGTAGAGGGAATGAATGCAAACTTCGTTGAAACCGAACAAGACTTTACTGCTCAAGTAGATTTTATGTTAGCAGATGTTGTTGATAGTTCACTACAAAACCTAAGAGTATATAGATTCTTTAAATATCATGAAAAAGCAGACATCGTAGCATATGAAATGCCAGCAATAGGATACATGTGCAGTTAGGGGGATTAATATGACTTACAATTTTCACATCAATGAATTCGAAGGCCCATTAGATTTATTACTACATATGGTTAAAGAATCTGAAATGGATATCTATGAAATAAACATTAGTGTAATAATAGATCAATATCTAGACTTTATTCGTTCCCTAGAAGAAAAGAATATAGATATTGCTAGTGAATACCTAGTAATGGCATCAGAACTAATCCATTTAAAAAGTAAGTTACTTGTTAATCGTAAAGATGATATTGAAGATGAAGAATCTGAATTCTCAATATCATCAGAAGAAGATTTAAAAAATAAATTAATTGAATATGAAAGATATAAAGAAATAACCAAAAACTTCCAAGAATTGGAAGAAAAAAGAAGTGAAGTTTATACTAAACTTCCAGAGAGTTTAAAAGACTTCTTACCAGAAGCTAAACTAACTAAAGGAGAATTTGATGTAGATGATTTATTAAATGCTTACATGCAATACTTAAATCGTTTAAAACTATCAAAACCATTAAACACTAGAATTACTAAAAAAGAATTAAGTGTAGATGACAAAATAAAAGAAATCAGAACAATATTAGAAACTAGAAAGCGTGTTAATTTTATTGAACTATTTACAGAACCTACAAAAGAATATATTATAGTTACATTCTTATCTATATTAGAAATGTGTAAAACAAACGAAATAACATTAACACAAGAGGACAACTACAGTCCTATAATGATTGAGAAAAGAGTGTAAGTATGAATTTATTAGGAGTTTTGGAAGGAATTCTTTTCGTTGTTGGCGACGAAGGAATTACATTAAATCAAATATGTGAAATATTAAATGTTGATTTAGAAGAATCAAAAAGATTACTTATGGAACTTAAAAAAACTTATGAAACAGAAGATCGTGGCATAAGAATTAGTTACCTAGGAGATGCTTTTAAATTAACAACTAAAAAAGAACATAAAGAATATTATCAAAAATTAATAGAAACACCTGAAAGCAATACATTATCACCAGCAGCATTAGAAACATTAGCTATCATTGCTTATAACCAACCAATTACAAGAGTTGAAATAGATGAAATGCGTGGCGTTAATAATGTTCATATGATAAGAAAATTACTTGCTAAAGGTTTAATAAAAGAAGTAGGTAAAAGTACAATGCCCGGTCGTCCAAACTTATATGGTACAACAAGCGAATTCTTAGATTACTTTGGATTATCTTCAATTAAAGAACTACCATTAATAGTTAAAGAAGAAGAACCTGCAGAAAACGAAACAGAATTATTCACATCAATATATAAAGAAGGTGAATAATGAACTACTTAGAATTAATATCAAATGATGAAGATATCAACAATGAATCATATAAAAAAGAAGAACTTAATTTCTTAAAAGTATTAAATATATCAATTAGTTTAACTAACTTTGAAGAATGTGAATTCAAAGATTCAATATATGAAAATGTTCACTTTGATAAAGTAAACTTCAATAATTGTGATTTATCGAATACTAAATTTATAGAATGTAGTTTTCATTCATGTAATATCAATAATAGTAAACTACTAGGTACTATGTTTGATAATTGTCGTATAACAAAACTAAACATAAATAACTCAGTATGCAAATACATAAACTTAGTAGACTTAAAAACAAAAGAACTAACTATTAAAGATAGCGATTTAACAGAATCATCTTTATTTAATATCGAATTAAATAAAGCAATATTTGATAATGTTAACTTAACTAAAAGCGAAATAGAAGAAATGTCACTTAAAGGAATAGATTTAAGTACATGTAAAATAAATAATATAAAAATATCTCCTAAAGTATTAAAAGGAGTTATTATAGATCAATTTCAAGCACTCGACCTAATAAGATTACTTGAAGTTGAAATAAAAGAATAGAGGTATAAAAATGGGAAAAGTTACAGGAATTATTGCAATATGCATATCAGTAATCTGCTTACTAGCATGCACAATCAATGTATTTATATCAATAGATACATATGGTAAAAACAAAATAAGAATCAATGAATTAGAAGAAAGAGTATCACTTCTAGAAACAGAACTAAGTGATGCTTTAGGTTATGACATAACTGATGAAGAAGTAGGAGATACAAGTGGTATTTATGATACATCAGAATTCAAAACTATCAAAGGAACAGATATTGCTTCATTATCAAAAGGTAAAAAGATAGTTATCTGGATTGGTAGACAAGGATGTTCATATTGTTCATTATATGCACCAACTATTAAATCAGTAGGCAAAGATTATGGTATCAATATTCATTACATTGACTTAGCAGCTATGTATGATACAACTCAATATCAATGGGTATTAACAGATGAAGCTAGTTACAATGCTATAACATCTTTAGAAACTGCTAACGATGAAGCAGCTTCAGTAATGGAAGACTTTGGTTCAACACCAATGACAATTATTGTAGAAGATAACAAAGTAATTGGTGGTGTAGTAGGAGCTGTTGATAAAGATACTGTAAAAGAAGCACTAACAAATGCAGGTATTAAAAAGTAGTATAATTACTACTTTTTTTATTCCCATAAAAAAGAAATAATGCTATAATTAACTTACTGATGCCTGTGTGGCGGAATTGGTAGACGCGCTGGACTCAAAATCCAGTGTTAGCGATAACATGTGGGTCCGAGTCCCACCACAGGCACCATATAAAAAAATAACTACTCATTAGAGTAGTTTTTTTATATAATAAAACTAGGTGACTATAAATATAATTAAATGATATTACTGAAGTATTAGAAGAAGATTACTATTATATTAAACTAAAAGATAATTCTATAATAGAATTCGATGAAGAAGAACTTTATAACTTAATAAAAGAAAAAATAACATAATACTTATTTTTGAAAAATACACTATATAATGTTAAAATAACCTCCATAAAAAGGAGGTTTTTTTATGGAAATGACTGAATACCAAAAAAGAAATGGAAACAATATCAAAGAAAGAAAAAACTTATCTTAAAATATGGATTTAAAACAGGATTAGTACAAGCTTATGATGTTGAAACAATAGATAACTTAAGACATAAATACTATGGCGGTATTCCATTATCAATAATTATATTATCACATGGTATGTGTGTAAGAAAATGTTACGATAGAGCAACAATGTTAACATATGGATTTGGTCCAGATGTTGAATATCGTCAAGTAGATGCTGATATAGATGGAATTAAATATCATCCAGGGACAATTGCTCATGAAAAAGGTAACGATCCCCATTATTCAAACCATAGTTTTATTGAAAGAAAAAGAAGCGATGGATCATGGTGGGTTTATGACACAACAGATGGCTTAGTTTATTATCGCCCATTATATTATCTATTAGAAAAACCGAGCATAACAAAAATAAATGACAAACCAACAGTAGAATTCTTTAGAGAAAAATTATATACAGTTCATAACACAATAGATAGAGATAGACAAACAGTCCCATTAATACTACCACTAGTAGAACAATTAGTAGAACATTCAATTGAAATCTACGGAGAACAAATAGCTAAAGAATTTGAAATATTCAAAAAAGAAATTGGTTACGAAGAACTATGTCGTGAACAAGAAGAAGAAAAAAGGTCACACTTTAGTCGTAAACAACCTAAAGTATGATAAAATAAATAAAGTTAAGTAGGTACAATATGTTTGATGAACTAAGAAAAAAATTACATACACTAAAAGTAAGAATAAATAAAAAACAAAAAAAAGATACTTCCAAATACTATATAATATGTTACTTGGTCAAGACCAAGGTCCAAAATTAGGTCTATTCCTAATGGCATTAAATAAAGATAAACTAAAAGAACTATTATGTTATAATTAAAACATAAATGGAGGTCTTATTATGACAGATAAACCAAATAAAAACTATGTAGTAATATTATTATTTTCAAAAGATCATGAAAAACTATTACTAGTTAAACGTAACAAAAAACCATATCCAAATCTTTGGAATGGAATAGGTGGAAAAATTGAAGTAGGTGAAACACCTATCGAATCAGCAATACGTGAATGCAAAGAAGAAACAGGTTTAGAGATGGTAAATCCTAAATTATTAGTAACGTATGTCTATCCAGAAACAAATCCTGTAAATAGCAATACACATTTAAGTGTAGTATATGACTTTATTGAAACAGAAGAAGTAGAAGATAACTATGAAGGACATTATGAATGGAAAGATGTTAACTTTGCATTAGATTTTAATAGTAAAGAAATAGCTGGTTGTTCAAACTTAGCTCAAATGATTAAAGAAATATATGATATTGAAGATATCAAAAAGTTTTATTAAAAGAGGGTATTAAACTCTCTTTTTTGTGCTATAATATAGTCTACTTTAGGTGGTGATATTGTGGATAAGATAAGAGATATAAACCAGTATAAAGAAACAATTACGTCTAATGCTGACTTCTTTAAACAATATTACTACCATTCTTTAATAGACTTAAACTTAACTAAATTAGATTTAATACTACAATATGGATTACTATGTAAAAGATTACTAGAACAAACTCATAATCTATCTTTATATACACACCAAGCAAATGATTATGATTCTAAAAATGGTAGTGATTATATTTCCTTAACTGAATACAAAGATGATTGCACATTTTGTACAATGTTTGAATCATTTCCCTTACACACAATGACATCTGTATCAGTACTAGTAGATAAAGATATTAGAGTATTTAAACAAGGAGCCAGAGAAACATTCTTTGATGATGAAGTCTTCGCACAATGCGCAATATCACAATCAAAATTATGTGGAATACTATTACCTAGTCATTTAACAACAATGCCGATCAATCAAGTGAATTGTTTACCAAATGACTTATCATGTTATACAAGAAGATACATAGATCATTGGATAGATTGTATGGAAAACTACTTTGAAAGAAAAATACCAAGAAAAATAATTGAAGATAGTAGAGAACAACTATGGTCCATCCTAGAAGATTATGAATCACCTGAAAAATGGATACAATCAGCAATTCAATATCAAAGAAAAATACGTGGTAAAGATATTAAAGATGTAATGGCTCAAGTTCTATATGAACTATGGCAACAAAAACTAAAAATACAAAATCCAACATGTATAGATGTAATAAGAAGTATTAACAAGCAAGAACTCCCAGTATTCGAACTACAACCGACTTGTTTAAAAAAAATAATGTAGAATAAAAAAGGAGAGAATTATGAAAGTATTATTATTTACACACAAAAATGACATTGATGGAATGGGGAATGCAATATTAGCAAAACTAGCATATAAGAATGTAGATTATGAACTATGTGGTACATTTGATTTAACTAGTAGAGTAGAATCATATTTTGCATCCGGCAAAATATATGAATACGACAAAATATTTGTAACAGACTTATGTCTAGAAGACCCAGTACTAACACGTATAGCTAATGATGAAAAAATACAAGATAAAATATTAGATTTTGATCATCATCGTACATTTACAGATATTAAATATACTAAACATCCATTTATAAATGTAGTAATAGAAGATGAGCATGGTCTATGCTGTGGAACATATCTATTCTATAATCACTTAGTAAAAGAAGGTTTAATAGATAAATCAAATGAAGCAATTGCTGAATTTGTTGAACTAACAAGACAACATGACACATGGGAATGGCGTAACATTTACAACAATGAAAAAGCACGTGAACTATCAATACTATTTGACGCCCTAGGCCCAAATGGTTATATTAACATGATGACAGACAAACTAAAGAAAAAAACAACAAAAACTTTTGAATTTAATAAAGTAGAACAATTATTAATAAATAATAGAATAGAATTAATTAATGAAAAAAATGAATTCTATTCAAATAGAATAATATATAAAGAAATACTAGGTATGAAAGCAGGAATAGTATTCATAACATATGAATTTAGAAATGAACTAGCTGAATACTTTAGACAAAATAAATTCGATATGGACTTCACTATGATGATCGCACTAGATCCTGGAGTAGTAGCATATAGAAGTGTAAAAGAAGGAATAGCAGTAAGACCAGTAGCGGAATACTTTGGTGGGAAAGGTCATGACAAAGCTGCAACAAATCCAGTAACAGAAGAATTTATGAAAAAATTTGCTGACATATTAACAACAAAATAATATAATAAAAAAACAAGAGGTGAACTAAATGAAAATGAATAGTAAATGCGCAAGAGCAGTATTATTACAAACAGAAAAAATTCCATTCGGAGAAACAATAACAGTAGCAAAACTACATGAAAGCATTCCAGAATATGCAATTGAAGATGTACTTCACGTAGTAACGCTACTAAATAGAGAACATTACTTAATAGTAATAGATAAAGCAAGTTATGATGATAACGAAGTATTTAGAGACCATAAACTAAAAGGCTTAACAGAAAGAGGATATAGAGTTCTTGATATGATAAGAGATGAAGAACTATGGGGAGAAATCCTTACTAAATTACCTAATGCAGAAGAATTAAGTTTCTATACATTATTAGATATTGCATCAAGAATTAACTGTGCAAAACAAAATAAAATATTTGGTTTACCTGAAGACTTTCCATTACAACAAATAAGATGGTAAAAAGATATCGATAAAGATATCTTTTTTTTATGTTATAATATAGAACACAAGAGGTGATACCTATGGCTAAGAAAAAAGTATTATTAGATATAGATGAAGTAGTAGTATTCTCTGGTTTCCTAAATGCTTTAAATAAATTCTTAGGAACAAATTATCAAATAGATGATTTTACTACATATTATCTTGAAGAAGAAGTACTACCACCAAAATTCTCAGAGGACTTTAATGAGTTCGTAAGTACACAAAACTTGTACGAAACACCTGACTTCTTACCAGGAGCTATAGATTCATTATCACGTTTATGTGAGTACTATGACTTCTATGTATGTTCTTCTTGCGTAAACCCAGTAGATATAGCAAACTCAGGTAGAATATTTAAAGATAAATATGAACTATTAATTAGACATTTACCGTTCTTAGATCCTAGAAAATTTATCTTTACTAGTACAAAAAATATGTTTAAAGCAGATATTCAAATAGATGATAGAGTTCAAAACATGGATCCAGAAATACCTACAAAAATTTTATTCCCTTCATATCATAATAAAGATATAACTGATGAAGAACTAAAAGAAAAAGGAATAGATAGAGCAGGTTATGAATGGCGTACTGGTTGGGAAGAACTAGAGCGTATGTTAATGGCTCAACTAGTAATAGAAGAACCTGGTTTATCATATACAAAGAAAGGTAACTAATATGAAAAAGATAATTAAAGAAATATATGATGAAGTAGAAAAAAGATGTATGGCTGATACTAACGCTTATGGTATCGGAGCATGGAATCATCATATAAAAACAGTATATGAAATAGCAACTTCAATATGTGAAGAATATAAAGCGGATTATAATATAGTTGCACTTTCTGCATTACTTCATGATATCGCATCAGTTACTGATAAAGAACTAACAGAAGAACATCATATTCATGGAGCTAAAATAGCAGAAAATTTATTATCCAAATATGATATAGAACAAGATAAAATAGAACATATAAAAAAATGTATACTAAATCATCGTGGTAGTAGATTAGCTAAAAAGAATTCACCAGAAGAAATATGTATTGCAGATGCTGATGCAATGGCTCATTTCTATAACGTACCATCATTACTAAGTATGGTATATGTTGAAAAAGGTTTATCAATAGATGAAGGAGCCAAATTTGTTTACGACAAATTAGAACGAAGCTATAACAAACTATCACCTAAAGGTAAAAAGATCATTAAAAAACATTACGAAGCCGCCAAACTAATACTTAATCAAAAACACTAGTTTTATGATGTGAACCCCATTTAGGAGACACTAATGGGTGCAGTTCATTTATCTAGTGTTTTTTAATTTTTAAACAATTGTTGCATTATTGACTATAAACCCCTTAATATGCTAACATTTAAGTAAGATAAGGATTATCCAAAAGGAGTAACAATATGAGTAAAACAGAAGAAAAAATGAATTCAAAATACGAACCACTATTTACACCATGGAAAATAGGAAACGTAGAAATTAAAAACAGAATTGTTCTATGTCCAATGGGAGGAACATCACTATTTGGATGGATGGAACATACAGGTAACCATTTTGATAAAGAAGCAGCAAAATTCTTTATTGAAAAAGCTAAAAACAATGTAGGTCTTATCATACCTGGTATTGCACCAATTAAAAGTACTTACATGAATCAATGGTTATATCAAAATAAAAAAATGTTTAAAGAACTAAAAGAATTTATGGAAGAAATCCATAAATATGGAGCTAAATTATTTATTCAAATTACTGCAGGTATGGGACGTTCATGGGCTATCCCAACACCATTAGTAGCAATACATAATATGCCAGTAGTTAGAGATATTATTAAACCAATAATTAATATTCCATATCAAAGTGCTAGCCCAAGTGAACTACCATCAAGATGGTCAGATAAAGTAACTTGTCGTGCTATCACAGAAAAAGAAATTGAAGAAATTATCGATGCATTTGCTAAAACAGCAGAACTATGTAAAGAAGCGGGAGTAGATGGAGTAGAAGTACATGCCGTACATGAAGGATACTTACTAGACCAATTTACTTTAGAATATACTAACAAACGTACTGATAAATGGGGCGGTTCATTTGAAAATAGATATCGTTTCGCAACAGATATCGTAAAAGCAATTAAAGAAAAATGTGGAGCTGACTATCCAGTATCTTTACGTTACTCTGTACGTTCTTATGTAAAAGACTTCTGTAAAGGAGCTGTACCTGGAGAAGAGTTTAAAGAAATCGGTAGAGACATGGAAGAAAGTAAAAAAGCTGCTAAATATTTACAAGATGCAGGTTATGACATGCTTAACGCTGATAACGGAACTTATGACTCATGGTATTGGGCACATCCTCCAATGTATATGCCACAAAATTGTAATCTAGACGATGTTGCTGAACTTAAAAAAGCAGTAGACATTCCAGTAGTATGTGCAGGACGTATGGAACCAGATGTTGCTGCTAAAGCAATTGATAATGGACGTATCGATGCAATGGGTGTTGCTCGTCAATTCCTAGCAGATGAAGAATGGATTACAAAAATGATTGAAGATAGAATGGAAGATATTCGTCCATGTATCTGTTGTCATAATGCATGCTTCAATATGTCACATTATAAAGGTATTGCCAATGGACAATCTATTTACGATGCTAGCCATATTGCAAGATGTGCACTTGATCCAAGAGTAATGCAATCAAATAAATATAAAATCGAACCAGCAGATAAGAGAAAAAATGTTGCTATTATCGGTGGTGGTATCGGTGGTATGGAAGCAGCTATCCTTTGTGCAAAAAGAGGACACAAAGTTACATTATATGAAAAGAGTGATAGACTTGGTGGAATCTTCATTGCAGCAGCTGCACCATCATTCAAAGAAAAAGATAAAATGCTTATCGCATGGTATGAAAGAGAAATTAAAAAATATAAAAATATTATTATTGAATTAGAAACAGAAATAACTGATTTAAATCTAATTAAAGCAGATGAAATAATTATTGCAACAGGAGCTAAAGCACGTAGAATTCCAATTCCAGGAGTAGAACATAGTATAGAAGCAGTTGACTACTTACTAGAGAAAAAAGAAGTAGGAGACAAAGTAGTAATAATTGGTGGTGGGTTAACTGGTTGTGAAATAGCTTATGACTTATATCTAAAAGGTAAAAAACCAGTTATCGTTGAAGCACAACAAGATCTTATCGTAGCTAAAGGAGTATGTTTAGCAAACTCAAGTTACTTAAGAGACTTCTTCGAAGCTAATAAAGTACCAATATACTTAGAAACTTCTGTATCTAAAATAAATGAAAAGAATGTAGTTATAAAAGATAAAGAAGGAAAAGAAACTACTATAGATGCTGACTCAGTAATTATGTCAGTAGGATACGTACCAGCACCAATCGCTGAAAAGAAAAGACATGTTCATATTGTCGGAGATGCTAACCAAGTTGGTAACCTAAGAACAGTTATCTGGGGTGCATGGGATGTATGTATGAAAATATAGGGAGGTACTATGAAACTAACTAAAGAACAACAAGCAATATTAGATGGAAAACAAGGTGGAACATTAGCTAAAGTTATGCAAACAGTAATTCGTTATGGCGAATTATTCGGAGCACAACAACTAATTCCCATAACAAGTGAATACAATCACCTTGTTACATCTTTTGGATTAAAAGCACTAGGTCCAGTTTATGACTTAATGGATAAACTAATCAAAGATGGTGCAATATCAAAACAAAAATTTACATTGGACCCTCGTCCATTAGATCCAAATGTTCCAAAAAACTTCTTACAAAATCTTATCTTTAATAAATTTATGTATACAAGACAAGACTTCTATGAAGGCCAATTAAAAGAACTTGGATTACTAGATGAAAATGCTTTCACATGTACATCATACATGGATGAAGTAGGTAACAAACCTCGTAAAGGAGATGTTATCAGTTGGGCTGAATCTTCAGCAGTAGTATATGCTAACTCAGTACTAGGAGCACGTTGTAATCGTAACTCAGGTATTATTGAACTTATGTGTTCAATAGTTGGATACGTTCCATACTTTGGTTTAGTAACTGATGAAGGTAGAAAAGCAAGTTGGGTAGTAGAAATAAAAACTACAAAAAAACCAGAAGCTCAATTACTTGGTTCAGCAATTGGTATGAGAGTAATGGAAAGTGTTCCATACATTAAAGGATTAGATAAATGGTTAGGTACTGAATTAACAGATGATGTATGTACATACTTAAAAGACTTTGGTGCTGCAACTGCATCAAATGGTGCTGTTGGTTTATACCATATCGATAACTTAACTCCAGAAGCGAAAGAAGATGGAGAAGACCTAATCTTAAAAGATGCTCAAAGATATATTATAGATGATGACGAATTAGAAAGAGTATATAAATCATATCCAGTTATTTGGAAAAATAAAGATGCAAAACCAAAACTATGCTTCATGGGATGTCCTCATATGAGTTTAGATCAATTAAAAGATTGGACACATAAACTAGAAGAGTCATTAGAAAAGTATGGTAATGAAGAAGTTGTAATACCAACAGTATTTACAGCAGCTCCTGCAGTAATAGAAGCATTCAATAAATTACCAGAATCTAGAAAACTAAAAAAAATGGGTGTTGTAGTATCATACATCTGCCCACTTATGTATATGAATAATCCACTTTGTGGAAAAATGCCAGTAATTACATCATCAAATAAACTTCGTACATATACAACAGCAAGATACTATACAGATGATGAAATCCTTGAACAAATTACTAAAGGAGGTAAATAATGAAAACATTTAAAGGTAGAGTAGTAGCACCTGGTACTATAAGTGCAGAAGCTTTAGTATCACATGGTGGCTTAAATACATTAGCTTCATTCCAAAAAGCATTACAATTTGGTGATAAAAAAGCAACATGTGGTGATCAAAATAACGAAGATCTTTATAATAAACAAATGGCTGGTAAAGCCCTTTGCCTACCACAAACAATCGGTTCAACAACTGGTGGAATGGTATTATACTGTGCATGCTCAATGGGAAGACAACCAGCTTGTATGTTATTCTCAAACCCAATTGATTCACTAGCAGGTGCTGGTGTAATCCTTGCAGACATTTGGCTAGAAGGAGAACATACTAAAATGCCAGTTGTAGATTCACTAGGAGAAGAATTCTTAAACTACGTTAAAGATGGTATGACAATTACTATCAAAGAAGATGGCGTAGTTGAAGTAACTGAATAAAAGTAAAAAAAAGAATAGACTTATAAGTCTATTTTTTTTATAATGTACTTACAACAGGAGGGACATAAAATGGAACAACAAGAAAAGAATAAAAGTTCAATTAATAGAACAAAGGGGATAGAACCAATGACATTAGATAGTCATGAACCAGAATGGTATAAAGAACAAGGATACCTTGATATTGATGTAGACATATTAGGAGAAGCACTAAGTTACTTATTTACATATAACCTAGATTACCCGTTCTTTTATAATAAATTATATTATGAATTAGAAGGTCAAACACAAGATGGTAAGACTATTAAAGATGGTAGACATATGGCTTTAGTAGCACCAAAAAAATATGCAGAACATGTAACAAGACCATTCGAAAAAGAAACATTTATACCAAAAACTGAAGAAGATACAATGCTAAAACAACAACCATTAAGACTTATAGATGAAGCATATCTTTTAAGATTTACTAATGAAGAAGATAAAAAAATTGAAATGGGTGTTATAAGCAATGGAAGATTCATTCCAGGACACATCTTCCCGATTAGAACAATGGAAAACTTTGGAGAAGTTGAATACAACAATCCAGGATTCTCATTTATCCAAGACTTCTTTAGAACAGTAATGCAATACAAACTAGATAATCATAAACCTAATATAAATATTCAAGATATATATAATATTTTAGGTACGTATGGTATTGAAAGAAGAGAATATTTAGAAAAATTAGTAAGAACATTACAAAATGTTAGAGATAAAGCAATATCTACTGCAACAGATAATAAGTCTGTAGGATTAATATTATCTAAGAAAAGTGAATAACAATATTCACTTTTTTTATGTTATAATAAATACATAATAGAGGTGATTATAATGGCAATGAATATTGAGCAATTATTTGAAGGACTACCTATAGAAAAACAAAGAGAATTAAGAGCACAAATTGATAGATTTATTAAACTAAAAGGAACACCAAGAAAAGTAGCTGAAGTAGGAGATGTAATTCGTCTACCAAAAGGTACATTAATACATGGTACAAGTGTTGATGAAGAAAAACTAACAAGTATTGCTGAATCAGGAATTATTACTGGTCAAGCATTTGGAATTGCTGAAGATGGTGAAACATTCTATTGTGCTGACTTCCATAGAGTAAATAATGATATGTCATTAGCAAATTATAATGACCAATTTCCATACAGAGATGGAAGATGTCCGTTTGGAATAAGAGGTAAAAACACATTAGCATTTATCTTATATCCTGATGCTAACTTAGATGAAATTGCGTCATTCGATTGCTACAGAGAAGGAACAAAAGAATCAGATACAACAAAAAACTTTGTTAACGTGAAAGGATTACCTGTAAAAGATACATCCTTAGCAGCATCAATTCTATTTGGAGTACCAAGTAACTTTATCAACGGTATTATTCTCGGAGATGCATTTATTAATGAAAAAACAGTTAAATTCCTAATTGATAAATTCCCAGGTGTATTCATAACAAGAAACAATGGTGAAATAATCTATAAATATGGTGATACATTAGAAATAGTTACAACAAGAATAAAAGGTATTGAAAGACAAATAAAATTAGAAGAAACAGAACGCCAAATTGAACAAAGAGACAATCAAATAGATATACAAAAAAGAGATAATGATAAATTATGGAGTGCAATAGCAACACTTCCAGTAGAACAAATAGCTCAAGTTTATGAACAACTTGGATGGCAAGGTGACTACATGGAATGTGCTAGAAGACTAAAAGAACAACATTCAACAGGTAAAAAAATGTAAAATGGACTTGGCTCCATTTTTTTTATGCTATAATAAAACCAAATAAGAGGTGGTACCTATGAAAATATATGTTATTGGACCAACTGGATCAGGAAAATCAACACTAGCTAAATCCTTAAGTAAAAAACATAACATTCCATCTTATGAATTAGATTTACTAGTATATGATGATGAAAATGGTCACGTCAAAAGACCAGATAAAGTACGTGAAGAAATGTTTAATAAAATACTTCGTAAAAAGAACTGGATAATTGAAGATGTTGGTCGTTCCAAATTCGAACTGGGCCGTGAAAAAGCCGACATAATATATTACATAAAAATACCAAGAATAGTTGTATACAAAAGAGTAATGACTAGATGGTTTAAACAAAGATTAGGTAAAGAATCATATAACTACCCACCAACATTATTTCAATTCTTCGACATGCTTCGATGTTGCAGAGGTTATTTCAAAAAAGAAAAAGATAAATTAAAAACTTTAGAAAAATATAATGATAAAGTTAAATACTTAAACTATAAAGAGTTAAATAACTTAGAAAAATAAGAGGTATATTATGGAAAATACAAACTTAAGAAGAGCAACTAAAGAAGATGCATATGGTGCTGAATATGTAGCAGTTCATTCTTGGTATGATACTTATAAACCATTCATGCCAATAGAATACTTAACATATAGAGTAGAAAATATAGAAGAAAGAGTACCAAGAGTAGAACAAAGAATAGAAGAATCACCTGCATATCATGTACTAACTGATAATGATAAAATAATAGGTATTCTAAATTATAAACCTAATCAAAATGAAAAATATAAAAACTATGGATACTTAGAATCTATATACATTCTTACAGAACATCATGGAAAAGGATTAGGTAAAGTATTATTTAAAAAAGCAATAGAAGGCTTAATTGCAATGGGATATAATGATATGTATTTAGAATGCATATTAGGAAACCCAACAATGGAATTCTATAAAAAATATACAGGTTATGTTATAGAAGAAATAGACTTTCCTATAAAAGACTTCTCAGTAAAAGCATATGTAGTATTATTTAATGACTTAAAGAAAATACTAACTATGTTAGATGAACCGCAAAAAGAAAAACTATAATAAAAAAATAATATATAACAGGAGGTTTTGATATGAAAGAATTAGAAAGAAAATATGTAGACTTAATATTACAAAGATGTGTTAACTTTGAACAATCAAAATCATTAATGATTCATTGTGATTTTAAAGAACATGTTCCATTTGCTGAACTAATAAAACAAAGAGCTAATGAACTAGGTATCTTTGATGTATGTATTAATGTAAATGATTTAGATGATATACATGATTACTTAATGTCTACACCAGTAGAAAAAATAACATTAAATCCAATAATAAATAAATCAGCATGGAATGAATATGCCATAAAAGGTGGAGCACTAGTTTTCTTAAACTCAACAGTTCCTGGTTTAATGGATGATGTACCTGCAGAAAAAATAGATACATGGCATAAAATAAGTGAAACAGTAGTTCCATACTATCGTGCTCAAGTTAGTAAATATACATTCCCTTGGTGTATAGTTTGTATGCCAAACGAAAGATGGGCTAAATCATTATTTCCAGATTGTGAAAATGCTTATGAAAAATTATACTTGTACATTATGAAAATGTGTATGATTGATAAAAAAGATCCAGTTGCAGCATGGAAAGAATACATAGATGGTAATAACTACTATAAAAATAAATTAAATAGATTAGGTATTAAAGCAATGCATTTTACAAACTCATTAGAAACAGATTTAACATTAGAAATACCAGAAGATAACATTTGGTTAAATCTTGATAAAACTGACACTAAAGGTGGTCAAATGATAGCTAACATGCCATCATACGAAATATTTACAACACCTGACTATCGTCGTACTAATGGTATAGTTTATTCAAGTCGTCCACTAGTATATGGTGGTAAAGTAATAGAAGATTTTTCAATTACATTCCAAGATGGCAAAGTAATTGCAGTAAAAGCTAAAAAAGGTCAAGAACTATTAGAGAAAATAATCTATGAAACTCCAGGAGCTGAATACCTAGGAGAAGTAGCACTAGTTCAAAATGATTCGCCTATATCAAACACAGGCTTAGTATTTAATACAACACTATTTGATGAAAATGCTTCATGTCATTTAGCTTTAGGTAGAGGATTTGCCAAAACATTTAAAGGGCATGAAACAATGAGTGATGAAGAACTACATGAAAGAGGTTTAAACTTAAGTAAAAACCATATTGACTTCATGATAGGAACTCCTGATTTAGATATATCAGCAGAAACAAAAGAAGGAACACAACTAGTATTTAAAAAAGGAAACTTCAATATTTAACAAAAGATGAGTAAACCTCATCTTTTTATTTTGTATATAAACTTTTAAACTATGCTATAATAAATATATAAAATCCAGGGAGGGTTATTACATGAAAGAACAAATAGAAAAACTAAAAAAAATAGAATTACATATCCATTTAGATGGATCTGTTCCAATAGCAACAATTTCTAAAATATCAGGAAAAAGCATAGAAGAACTAACTGAAGAAATGGTTGCTCCAGACAAATGTGAAAACTTAAGTGACTATCTAACTAGATTTGACACACCACTTAAATACATGCAAACAAAAGAAAATTTATATCAAATATCTAAAGAAGTAGCTGATTACTTAGAAAGTCAAAATGTAATATATGCTGAAGTACGTTTTGCTCCTATGTTCCATACAAAAGAAGGTTTATCATATAACGAAATAGTAGAAACCGTAAGAGATGGCTTAAGAAGTAATCCAAATGTTAAAACTAACTTAATACTTTGTATGATGCGTGGCTTCCCATTTGAAGAAAACGTAAAAACTATCGACGCAGCATTCGAATACTTATATGATGGAGTATGTGCTATAGACTTAGCAGGAGCAGAAGACAAATTCCCATTATCAGATTACGAAGAACTATTTAAAATAGCAAAATCAAAATTTGTTCCATTTACTATTCACGCTGGTGAAAATGCTAGCTATAAAGAAATAGAACTAGCAATGCAATTCGGTGCAAAAAGAATAGGTCATGGTATTCATGCTAATGAATCATTAGAAACACAAGTACTATTAAAAGAAAAAAGTGTACTATTAGAAATGTGTCCAACAAGTAATGTTCAAACTAATGCTATTGAAGAATACAAAGATCATCCATTAGAATTCTTCTATAACTGCGAAGTAAAAATATGTGTTAACACAGATAACACTACAGTATCAAATATTACATTAAATGAAGAATACTTAAAACTACATGAACACTTTGGCATTACAATAGAACAATTCAAAAAAATGAACGAATATGCCGCTGAAAGCGCATTCTTAACAATAGATGAACAAGCAGAATTAAAAGAATTATTAAAATAACACACAAATAGTGTGTTTTTTCTATGCTATAATAAATTTGGTGATACATATGATAGATAAAATAATAAAAGATTTAGAACTAAATTTAAACATTAAAATTAATAAAAAAGACATTATCTACTACACAGATGGAGCAACAGATTCCATAGTATTTAATATTAATAACAAATACCTTATTAAAACAGTAGATGAAAATACATACAATACTCAAATAGAATTCTTAAATTTCTACAAAGAAATACCTAACTTCCAAAAAGTAATCCATTCTAATAAAGACTTAAATTATATATGTTTTGAATTCATACCAGGTACTAAATATTCTTCCTCTAATATAGATCATACTAAAACAATAGATAAACTATATAACATAACTAAACAATATAAAGAATATAATCATAATTACTATGGATACCTATACGAAGATAAAAAAACTTGGATAGAATTCCTAAACTCCGAAATAGAATACTCATATTCTAAAATAAAAGACTTAAATATAAACCTAGATAAAATAACTAATGCAATATCAACATTAGATAAATACCAAAAACCTAAATACCTAATCCATGGAGATTTTGGTACACATAACTTTATAACTAATGGAGATACACTAAATGTAATCGACCCAATGCCAGTAGTGGGCGATTACCTATATGACTTTTATTTCTCAATATTCTCTGATACTGATATATTTACAACAACTACTATCGAAGAACTATTAAAATACTATGATAGAGAAATAGAAGTCAAAAAAGCAATGATAACAATAACATTCTTTATAAGAATGTCTAGAGCATTCGTTTATAATAAAGAAAAATTTGATACATACTTAAAATACTATAACGAGGTGATATAAATGAAATTCAATAGCTTAATACCAGAACTATCAGTCACTGATATCAATAAAAGTAAAGAATTCTATCTATCACTAGGATTCCAAATAAAATATGAAAGAGTTGAAGATAAATTCTGTTTCTTAGAATTAGAAAACAACCAAATAATGATAGAACAAATAAATGATAATTGGAATACTGGTACATTAGAATACCCATTCGGTAGAGGTATTAACATAAGTATGTCCGTATCAAATGTTAAAGAACTATATAAAGAAATAATAAATAAAAACATAAAACCATTTAAAGAACTTGAAACACATTCATATCGCGTAGATGATATAAACTATGAAGATATAGAATTTCTAATTCAAGATCCAGATGGTTACTTACTAAGATTCAATAACTAATTGTGAATAACTAATATACTCATTCACACCCAAAGGAGGATTTATGAAAAATATATTTATAGGTGGTGCAGCCAAATCAGGCAAATCAACAATTGCTGAAAAAATATGTTCTAAAGAAAGATATAATCACATTCCATTAGATTATTTTACTGCATCCCTAAAAAGAAACTTTCCTGATGTAGGAATAAGAAGTAATGTATTAATAGAAGGAGAAACAAGTCCCAAACTAGCATTACTACTATCAACAGTATTCAATATAATTGATGACACTGAAGAAAAATTCATTATTGATTCGGCACATATAATGCCTAAAGATATAATTAAATATATTGATAGGGAAAAATGGGACATTATATATGTTGGATATCCAAATGTCTCACCACAAGATAAATTTAATTTAATAAGAAAATTAGAACATGAATTAAGTTGGACACATCGCCGTAGCGACGAAGAACTATTCAAAATGATAGAAAGACTAGTAGAAATAAGTAAAGAAATAGAACAACAATGCAAAGAATATAACATAAGATTCATTGACACTAGCGGTGATATAAAAGATGTTCTAGAGGAACTATAATATGAAAGAAAAAATATTAGAATTAGAAAAAAGTTTATTTAAACATGAATATACATCTAATAGAAATTACTTAGAAAATATCATACATGTAAACTTTATTGAATGTGGCAAATCAGGACTTCTATACGATAATGAAATCACAATAGATTCCTTACTTGAATGCCAAACAGATAGAAATATAAAAATATATAACTTCACTTGTGAACAAATAGATAACAATACATACTTAGTACATTACATAACAGTAAGTAATGGCGTTAAATACTATCGTACATCTATTTGGAAACAAGAAGAAAACTTAAAACTATACTTTCATCAAGCAACAAAATTCATTGATAAAGTTGAACTTGTTGAAAACTAAGGAGACGATAATATGAACTTAATTGGTAGTAAAATAATTGAAACAGAAAGATTAATCTTAAAACCACAAACAATTCGAGAACAAAAAAGATTGTGGGAAATACTAATGATTCCTGAAGTAAATAAAGTATACTTAACAACACCAGCTAAGTTTAGAGATAAATTAAAAGATTGTCAAAACAAGAACCATTCTACGAAGAAAAAATAAAACACTCAAATGATAAGGATGTATTCGAATGGTCTATCTTCTTAAAAGATACTAATGAATGTATTGGTAAAATAGATTATCATGAATACTCAAAAGAAGATAACGAAATAAATGACTTAAGCATTAGAGGAGTAGGTTGGTATATTGAACCTAAACATCAAGGTAAAGGATATGGAACGGAAGCAGCAAAACACACATTAAAATATATGTTTGAAGAAGTAGAAATAACTAAAATTATTACTGGAGCAGCAATCGACAATCCTACTTCATGGAAAATAATGGAAAGATTGGGTTACCAAAAACTACCAGAAACAAAACTAGTAACATATACATACCTAGATGATCCAGTAGAAATATATACTTACGAAATAACAAGAGAACAATACTTAAATAGAACGGAAAATTAAAATGTTAAAATATGAAGCAATCTTCTTAGATGAAGAATCAGTAAAACTAATACATAGACTAGAAGAAAATAAATTAGATAGAGTAAATGATGAAATACATCTAACATTAAAATACAAACCAAATGATAAAGAAATATTCAATGATATAGTAGGTCAAGAATTTGAAATGTATTTAATTGGTTATGGTAATGATGGAAACAATAGTGGATTTGAAATAGAACTTTCAAAAAACTTAAAACCATATTACATAAACTATGATGAAACAAATACTAATATTCTAAAAAAACCACATATAACAGCATCACTATCTGAAGAAGCAGAAGCAGTAAATACTAAAAACCTAGACTTCAAAAAACTACCACAAAAATATACAGTAAAAGGTAGATTCGGCTTTTGGATAGAAGATGATGATAAAGAATACTTATCATTTAAAAAATATACAAAATAAAAAAGCATCAATCGATGCTTTTTCTTATTCCATAATTTCTGGTTGACCAGCTATTTTTCTTTTCATTCTCTTAACAAAAGTATTATTCTTTTTAAATTCAGCTTCTTCTTTCATTAATATTGGTTCAACTTTATAAGTTAAAACAATATACATACCATCTTCACTAATAGAATACTTAGCATTACCAACAGTACAAAAAGTAGCTCTAGCTTCACTCATACCAACAGCTCCATTAGCAATAACTTCTTTAATAAACTTTCTACTAACTTTACCTTTATTAAGTGGTTGACCATCTTTTCTACGAATAATAATCTTATTAGGATCTAATGAAGATTTAGCTTCATATTCATCATTACTTCCACAATCATAACCATCGCTGTCTACAACAACAGGGAAATTCATTTTCTTAAGTCCTCTTAATACATGACTTAATTCAGGTAAAGTATGATAAATATTTCTATAAGCTATTACATCAGCTACATCTTCTTTACGTCCATCTAATTCTTCTTCAGATAAATCTTTTAATTCTACGCAAAGTGCATTATGTTTATCAACTAATTCACCACTCTTAGCTTGCATTCCTTCAAATGATAATCCACGATATTCTTTAATATCTAAAATCCATTTTTGACTTCTAAAATATTCTATATCAGCTGGTTTATCAAACTCAACAAAATCCCATCTATTATGATCAGATACAATTAAAGGTTGACCTGATGCAAATAACTTATCCATTAATGAAGCAGGGAATCCATTATTACCCATCTCACCATTAATGATTTCCATAAGATCTTGATATTGTACATAAACTTTTTCTTTTCCATTTTCAATATTAAATAATTTCATAACCAAAACCTCCCAATGTTTTTTTATATTATCAAAAAAAGATAAAAAATACAAATTAGTAATGATTACTAGTTTTTCAATTAATGTTATGTTATTATATATAATAGAAAAGTATCATAAAAAGGGATGATAAATATGAAGAAAGATAACAAAAGTTTAATACTATATATTATTGGTATTTTAATGTTATTTGTAGGTTTAGCAGTAACAACAGCAAGTACAATACTAATAATTTCACATAATATAAAATCTAAAGAATATAAAGATACAACTGCAAAAGTAGTTGCTTATGATAAAAAAGATAATGGTTTAAGAGCAATAATAATTGAATATAATGTAAATGAAAAATACTATCAAATTACATCAAAACATTATAGTAAAAAACCAGAAAAATTAGATACAGAAATAAAGATTAAATACAATCCTAAAAATCATGGTGAAATAATATGGGTTGATAACAATCGTAATGGTAAATATCTTGCATCTGGAATTATCCTTTTAGTTGGAGATATTGCAATTTGGTTTGTAATAAATCTTAAAGATAAAAAGAAAAAAGGAACATTAGATGATACTAAATCACTAACACCAATTCCTGAAAATGTAAAAACAGAAGAAATAAAAGAAGAACCAAAAGAAGATAAAAAAGAAACTGAATCTACAACACCAGCTGATGGAACTATATTAATTCCTATAATTCCAGAAGAAACAATTGAAGAAAAAGAAGAAATTAAAGAAGAAACTACTGAAGATAAAAAAGAAGAATATGTAGAAGAAACTAAAGAAGAACAAGAAAAAGTTGAAGTTCCTGAACCAGTAATGGTTAAAGAAGCAACAGTTGAAATTCCAATCGTTAAAGAAGTAGGGGAACAAGTTGGTGAACCACTATTTGCTAAAGAAAAAACTCCAGCAATATTTACAACTGAAGAAGAAGCAACAGAAGAAAATGCTTTAGATGAATTTAAAAAGAAAAAAGAAGATAAACTTCCTGTTCCTGAATTACCAGAACTAGAAAGTGAAATGCCAAAACTAAACATTCCAGAAATTCCATATGATACGGATTCACCAAGAGAAGCAGTAGTAACTAATGTTTTAGAAACTACAGTGGCATTACCTGTATTAAAAAAAGAAACAATTGAACTACCTAGTGAAAAAGAAAATAAATCATTAAAAGTAAATAAAGACATCAAAAAAGATGCATTATCAAAATTACTTGATGATATTGAAAAAGAAAACTAGGAGGATAATTATGAAAAAAATAATAATTTTATTAATCCTATTACTACTACCAATTACAATTAATGCTGAACAAATTAAAACAGACCCAGTTCTAATAGGAACAACAATTGGAAAAGAAACAAACGATACCGCATTATCTAATATTACATTTTATCAAAATGAATTAGGTGAATTTGGTATTACTGGTACAATCAAAAATAAAATACCTTTAAAAACAAATTATGAATTAGTAGTTAACTATTATGACTTATATAATAACAAAATATTTTCACAAGAATTAGAAGAAGTAGTTAAACCAAATAAATCAAAAGAAATAATTACAAAAACTAATATAAATGAAAATCCATTATTATATTCAATTTCTAAATATTCAATTGAAGTAGTAACAACATCTAAAGAACTAGATAAACAATCTTATACTATTTCAAACTATGATATTAATATAGAAGTAAAAGAAGATAACACTTATAAAGTAACTGAAAATATTACAGTAGATTATAAAAAAGATAATAAACCATTTATTAGAACAATCCCTATAAATATAAAAGAAGATTTATACAAAAAAACTTCTATAAGAAATTTAAAGATTGATTCAGAATATAGTTTTAGAAAAACAAAAGATAACTATATTATTGAAATAGATGGCACAGCTACAAAAGATTCTAAAAAAGAATATCAAATAACATATGAATATAACTATGGTAAAGATTCAAATGATGAATATGATATTTTATATTACATACTAAATGGTATTACTAATGATACAGTAGTAACAAATTTAACATTTAACATTGAAATGCCTAAAGAATTTGATAAAGATAATGTAGAAATAGCAATTATCAATAAAGATGTAGAAACTAAAAATAGTATTATTTATACAGTGGATAAAAATATTATCTCTGGTAAATATTTAGAAACATTATATCCAGAAGAAAGTATGATTATTCAATTACAATTACCAAATAATTATTTTGAAAAAGCTAAAGAAGAACATTCTCTAAGTATATTTATAATGATTATTGTTCCAATGATATCAGTAATGATAGCTTTCTCAATGTGGTATGCATTTGGTAAAGATAATAAATATACTAAAAAGAAAATAACTACAGTTCCAGATAGACTTAATAGTATGGAAATCGGTTATTTATATAAAGGAAGAACATCTAATTTAGATTTAGCTACAATAATCTTAGATTTCGCTAATAGAGGATACATAAAAATAGAAGAAGATAAATCTGATTTCTCTTTAATAAAATCTTTTGAATTACATAAACTAAAAGAATATAGAGGAAATAATAACAAAGAAAGACTTATCTTTGAAAACTTATTTAAAAATAGAGATGTAGTAACACCAGAAGATATAGATCAAAACTTCTATAACGCAGTAATGAATGTAACTGAAGATTTAAATGATATTGAAAATCGAGGTAGAATATTTGAAAATACAAATAATCAAACATTCATAACAGTATTACTAACTATTATAAGTTTATTTACTATTATGTTTATCCCATCTATTGAATATGGTTCAATTGATGACACAGTTATATCAATATTTATGATAAGTTTATATATATTAATATATGCTGCTGTATATTCTCTAGCTAGAGAAAAAATATTTAGAATACTAATAGTTATAATAATTGCTATACATACAATTTCATATATAGCAACAATTCCTCTAGCATATGCATTAGTAAATGATATTGGTTACTTATTAGCTTTCATATTTGGTTTATTATGTTTAATACTATTAATAATGTTTATTAAAATAATGCCAAAAAGAACAATATATGGAAATAAAATGTTAGGAAGAATAATGGGATTTAAAAACTACTTAGAAAACATTACAAAAGATGAAATCAAAGCTAAATTAAAAGACAATCCAAACTTCTTCTACGATATGTTACCTTATACTATTGTTTTAGGAATATCTAATGTATGGATTAAAAAATTTGAAAACATAAAAATGTCTAAACCAGAATGGACTAGTGTAAAACCATTCCACTTCTCATCATTCTGCGCATTCATTACACATGGAATCAATACATTAGAACGAAACATAAGAAACTATTACAGATAAGATTCGATATTATCGAATCTTTTTTTGTTTGCAATAAAATAGGTTAGGTTGCAACTAATGACAAGGCAAGTAATATGGACTAAAGCAGTACTAGAAGCATTTATAATTGAAGGAAACCTAAACCCTCGTCAAGAATATATAATTCGTTCTAGAGCTCAAGGATTATCAATAGTAGAACAAGCTGCTCACCTTAATTTAAGTGTCGATCAAGTTAATAAAGATATTGCAACCTTAAAGAAAATATATGATATAACCCAAAAGACAAGTAAAATACTTCCCGAAAGAAAAAAGAACAAAAAAGAATTATATAAATAATTCTATTTTTTTTACAATTTTCATTACAGTTTTATTACAGAAATATTACAATAACATTACGTGTTTATACCACCTATATTTAATATAATAAGAACGTGCTAAACAATAAGGAGGAATACATATGGAAAGCAAAGTTAAGTGGTTCAATAATTCGAAAGGTTACGGGTTTATAGAGTATACAGATACTGAAGATATCTTTGTACATTATTCAGCTATCGATTCCCGTGGATATAAAACATTACAAGAAGGACAATGTGTGAATTTTGATTTAATAAAAACTGATAAAGGATTTCAAGCAAGAAACGTACAATCAATACCATCACTAATTAAATAATAAAAAAATATGTTTTGCACAAACAAAAAACATTTTTGTATATCAAAAATGTTTTTTTATGAACAAATTTACTCTAATTCATTTACTATTTATTAAAAATAAATTATTATTAATAATAGGAGGAAGTATAAAATGCAAAGAGAACATAAAAAGGGGAATTTGTTTTTATTAATATTAAAAATCGTGTTCCTATTCTTAGTTACAGATTTTGTAACAAGTAATGTGCCCGCTTTAATGACTAGAGCAGTTAACACAGGTAAGTTTGGGTTATCATTCATCGTTGAAATGTTTGCTGTATTAGTAATATTCATAGTAATGATGATGAGTAAAAATCAATATGTGTTTACGGAAAAAAAAGAAGGGTTCTTTAAATCAATTATCTTAGGATTACCACTATTAATAATTGCATTATTAGTAGGTATAATAAACATTCCTAGTATATTTGAACCATCATTTAATCTAAGTAACTTATTAACATTAGCAATGTTTTGCGTTTCAATAGGATTATATGAAGAATTCCTATGTCGTGGATGGTTATTAAATGAGTTCTTAGAACAATATGGTAGAACAAGAAAACAAGTAATAATATCTATATTTATTAGTGCTTTAATATTTGGTTTAATGCATATTTCAAACATATGGGTAGGTGGACAATCAGTATCTATAACAATTATCCAAATTATTCAAGCAACAGCGATAGGTATGCTATTTGGAGCAGTTTACTATCGTACTAAAAATATTTGGGCAGTAGTATTCTTACATGGATTCTATGACTTCTGTGTATTCCTAAGTAGTGTAAATACTTTAAAAGATTGCCATGCAGTTACTGAATCAATCTCATTAATTCAAATAATGACAACAGGTATGTTAGTAGGAATATACCTAATAACTACATTTATAATTTTAAGAAAGAGTAAAACAAATCATCTGATTCCAGATGAAAATGCAATTACTTCACAAGAACACGAAAAATCAGAAAACTTCAAAAAAATAGCATTAGTAGTAATATTCTGTTTAGTATTCTTACCAATGCCACCAATGGCTGAAGAAGAGAATGAAATGATATGTTATGACTATAAAGAAAAAGAATTAAAAGGAACTGAGTTCCATTATCCAAGTTATTCAACATACCAATTAACAGAAGAAGAACAAGTAACAGAAGTAGTAACTACAGTTGATCCAATCGATCCAACAATCGTAACAACACAAGAAGTAGAAACTATAAAAGAACATACTATTAAATTTGCAGTAGATGATCAAAAACTAGTTATCGATTTAGATGGTAATAAAGCTAGTGTTAAATTTAATCATCCAATCGAAATGATTTTATTAGAACAAAAAGATAATTATCTATTACTTATTCATGAACAAAATATGACATCTAGGGAATCAACAATCCATTATAGTAACTTTATTAAAAAGGGTGAAGTTAAAAATACTAAAAAATATTTAGAAGACTTATCTAAATCTTTAGAAAAAGAACTAGTACCTGATGTAAATAGTATAGGTTATATAACAACAAGAGATAGTGAATATAAATATCCAATACTATATGTTGGAACAAGTAATTATCTATTCTTAGATGAAAATAACGAATTATTTATTTTAAAGAACTAAAAAGTATGATAAAATAGAACTAATGATAGAATAGCGGTGGTATAAATGATATGTAACAAATGTGGAAATACAATTGGACCAGGACATCAGTTCTGTGATAAATGTGGTACACAAGTAGGAATGGTTAACCAACAAGCGCAAATGGGTGGAGTTCAAAATCAAGGGTCAGTTGTATTAAATCAACCAATTGAACAATTAGAACCAGTTACAATGGCCCAACAAAATCCAATGAGCGGTAACATGAATGTTCAAAATACACAACCTGGATTGCAAACAAACCCATTTGATACATTCCAACAACCAACAAGTGCTGCACCAGCACCGATGCAGCAATCGGTTTCTGGTGGAAATGAAATGTTCTTTGGAGCACCAACTCTAGCACCACAACAACCAGTACAACAAATGCAACAAAATATGGGAATGCAACAACCAGTACAACCTGCGTACATGCAACCAATCCAACCTGTTGCACCAGTTGGACCAAGTGGTAAAAATGGACAAGCACCTAATAAACCGTTATTAATAATGATTGGAACAGTTGCAGTTATTGCTTTAATAGCAATAGTTGCAGTGTTATTAAAACCAACTGGAGATGTAAGTCTACAAAAAGAAGAAGGTACAAGAACAATTATGGTATACATGATTGGTTCAGATCTAGAATCTACACAAGGTTCAGCAACATTCGACATCGATGAAATGCTTTCAGCAGACTTCGATGAAGAAGCAGTTAACTTAGTACTTTATACAGGTGGTACAAAAAGATGGTATACATCAGAAATATCTGAAGATGAAAACGCTATTTTCGAAATCAGTCATGGTGAATTAGTTAAGAAAAAATCTTTTGATAAAGAAATAATGACTAAAGAAGATCCACTAATTGATTTTGTAAACTATGTATATGATAATTATGAAACAGATTTATATGACTTAATCCTTTGGGACCACGGAGGTGGACCAATATATGGATATGGTCAAGACGAAAATAGTATAGCTAACAAAGCTATGAGCTTAGAAACACTAAGCGATGCATTATCAAAGTCTAAACTAGCAAAAGAAACAAAATTTGATTTCATTGGTTTCGATGCTTGTTTAATGGGAAGCATCGAAGTAGCGTATTCTTTAAAAGATAATGCTAATTACTTAATTGCATCAGAAGAATTAGAACCTGGTGCTGGATGGAACTATATGTTTTTAGAAAATATTAAAGAAGAATCAACTACTAAAGAAGTAGGTCAAAACATTATAGATGAATACTTTGATTATTACGAAGATTATAATTACAAAGGAAACTTAACACTATCATTAATCGACTTACAAGAAGTAGAAGGATTAATTACTGAAATTGATTCATTATTCTCTAAAACAGATGGTGACATCAACGTTAATACATTCTCAAAATATGCTAGAAAATTAACAAGAAAAACAGTATTCGGTAACACTGGACGTTCAAATTCTACTTATGACTTAGTAGACTTAAAAGACTTAACAAATAGTATTAGTGATGAATATCCAGAAGAAACAGAAGCTGTTGCAACAACATTAGATCAAGTTATTGTTTATACAAAAGACAATATGGCAAATACAAATGGTTTATCAATTTACTTCCCAACAAATAATAAGAAGAATATTGATACTATCTTAGCTAGATACAATGATGTTAAAATTTCTAAAGAATACTATAACTTCTTAAAAAACTATTCATCATTCATTAATGGCGATAGAATGGTAGATAAATCATTATATAGATCATCTAATGGAGCTTATACAGCTGAATCAGTAAGTATTACAATACCTCAAGATTTAGCAGATAACTATGAAAAAGCAGACTACATAATATTTAGAAAACTTGGTGAAAATAATTACATGCCAGTTTATAAGAGCAGTAATGTAGTACTAGATGGAACAACATTATCATCTGTACCCACAAATCAACAATTAATCGTTGAAAACCCAGATGGAACATCACCAGGATGGGCTACAATGTATGAAATTGTTAGAGAAGAAGGATATACAGATTACAATATTGTTGCCATATTAGAAAAATACGATGAAACATTAGAAGAACCTCTACAATTAAGAAATGTTAACTTAATCTATAGAGTTAAAGATGGTGAAACACAAGGAGAAATCATTGATGCTCAACTAATGTCAAATACAGAGGTTGCTAATAAAACAAGTTTAGACTTAGAAGATTGGCAAAAAATCCAATTCTTCAGTTCATCATACAAATTATATGATGCAAATAATAATTACTTAGAAGAATGGGAAAGTAATAAAGAATACTATATTAATACATTTGATATAGCTACTGGTTTCAATGTTAAATTCGTTGGTTTAGACTATGACTTATCATCTATTGAAATTAAAAACTTTGATGGTACAGTAACACAAAATACAAGTTATGAATATTACTATATGTTTAGAGTGTCAGATACTCAAGGTGAAATTCACCAAATGAATTTAGTAAAGGTTAATTAAGGAGGTTAGAGTATGAAATATTGTGATAAATGTGGTGCACAAATCCCGGAAGGAAGTTTAGCATGTCCAGCATGCCAAACTCCAGTAACAGTATTACCTGTTACAAATGTTCAACCAACATACGCACCTGATCAAAATCCAGTTGCTCCAGTTGAACAACTAACACCTGTTAGTCCTGATGTAACTCCAGTACAACCTGCATCAGTTGCACCAGTACAACCTGCAGTGGCACCAGTACAACCGAATTATACTCAACCGGTTGCTCCTGTGCCTCCTGCACAACCAAAACAAAAAAGTGCTGGTATTCCAGTAGTTGTAGCAATTATTTTACTAGTAATTGTTGCAATATCAGGATTACTCCTAGGAAGAGTATTCTTCGGTAGTGCTGATTGTAAAGAAAAGAAATGTGATATTGTTACAAACGTAGATAACGATGATGAATTAGAAAATCCACAACATAATGTAGAAGCACCTAATGAAGATGAAGAAGAAGATGAACCTACACAAGTTGGTGCGTCTAAAGAAGCTTACGTTAGTGGACATAAATTCACAATCCCTTCAAAATATTTATATGAAGTAGATAATGAAGAAATCTTATATGTATATGATGAATCAACTGAATGGATTGCAGAAATGACATTAACTCAATATCTATACAGTACAATTTCAAGTAATATTGAAACAATAGTAAGTAACTTTACTTCTTCAGGATTCACTGTAGAAGGTTATGAAGAAAAAACAATCGCTGGTATGACTTTAATTGAAATTAAAGTAGTAGATTCTAGCGGAGTTAAAATACTAGCAGCATATACAAAAGTAAGTGATGCATATGTTGGAGTTATAACTGTTTATAACCAAACTTCAGGTAAATACGAAACTGAAAAATTTGAAGAAGTAATAGAAATTATGGCTGGCGCTAAAAAGACAACATCTTCAAGAGATAACGCTAGTAGTAAAAGTAATGCTATCGTAAATCTTTTACCAGCAGCTTAATTTAAACCAAATAAAAAGTTCAGAATAATCTGAACTTTTTTTATTTCTTTAATTAATTAGAAATCTAAATTAATACTTTGTTTATATTCATCTTTCCCAAATAAACGTTTAATAACATTAACAAATCTTTTTCTTTCTTGCTCTACATATTCACAAGCAGTAATAATTGGTGTTCTACTATGGAAACTACTCATATAAGGATTTTCTAATATTCTATCCATATATTCAGTAGCTTTAGTACTAGTAGTATCAGTAGTACCAACTAAATCTAAAGATTTATATTTTTCTTTTGGTTTAGCATATAAAGCAAATGCATCACTATATCTCTTTAACTTTTCTTCAGTAATTTCAAAATAACCATAAGTAATTAATTCAGCAGCTAACTTTCTTCCTTCTTCATTTAAATTCATGAAATAACCAGGTCTTGGAGTAGCCATATTAACACTATATCTAGGTTCTTCAAAATATCTTTCGAATCTGTTTTCTTCTGAAATACAGAATTGTCTAAATGTTGGATCTAAAATATATTTTTTAGAAACAGTTTCACCATTAACAACAGTAGGAATATAAACCATACATAATTGGTGAATTTGTGGAGCATTAACAACACTACCCATATTAAATTGTTCTACTTTAAATCCCATCTTAGTTAATAATTCATCAGCAACTTGTGCTGCAGGAGCACATCTACCTTTAAAACTAGCACATAATGGAGATTCAAGTGGATTAACAACTTGACATCTAATATAGAATGTAACCCAGTTTAAGAACATAGGAATATATTGTTCTGGCATCCAATGATTGATTCTATGGAATTCTTCAAGTGCAGCTACATCAGCAACATTAATATATTCATTATATGCTACTGCATCAAATAAGAACTCAACCTTATTCTCAGGATCAATGTTTTCGTATTCTTTAAAATCTTTATATAACATTTTCATCTACCTCAATTCTAGTTAATTATATCATATATTTCTAATAAAACGTATTAAATTATTTATTCTTACTTTCGATATTTTGTAATTCAAATCTATATTCCTGTTCAACATTTGGATATTTTTCTCTATCTACAGGAGATAAGAACATCTCAAGTGGTCTTGCATATAATTGATTATCCCCATATAAAGCTCTATAAATAACTAATTTACTATCATCTTCACTATATTGAGCTAAATCCTCAACTAAATATAAATCTCCTTTAAAATGCTTATAAACACCCTTAATTTTTAATTCTCTCATACTAAAATCCTCCTATATTTAGTATAGCACGATATAGAACAAAATTTGACCATTTTTTCCATATATTCTATAATTTAAGTAGTCAAAAGAGGGGTTTTACAATGACTAAAGAAGAATTACTTGCACATCAAGAAGAAATAAAAAGAATGATGTTAGGTTATAAACATAACATAACATTTGTACCGGGTAAAAATACTATTTTAATGACGACTATAGATCCGCTTATATCTAAATTGCCCGAAATCACATCACCAGAAGAAACACTTACATTAGAAGAAGTAATATCTGGTTCAAAAGAATTCTATGATAAATATTTCACATTACATGACGTAAGATATTTATCTCAAGAAACACTACAAGCCAACCAAGCTAATATACCAGCTGCAACAGGAGCACAAACTGCTAGAAACTATAACAGTTTATTAACTACAATAAATCCATTTGAAATACCAGTTGTATTAACAAAAGGACATTCAATGTTAGGTGAAATACAAAAACCATTAATTGTAGCACCAGATAAAGAATACATTAATGCAGTAGAAGTACCATTTGCGCGTATTGTATTAGGTGATAAATTAACTAGATTATCTATTGCTACACATGCTCATGAAACAGCACATTCACAAACAGAAGGAATTAAAGGATACGCGGAAGACTATTTCAATAAAGAAGTTATTTCAATCTTTATGGAAAAACTAGCAGCATTAGAAATAGATCCAACTGGCGAATTACTAAGATTAAGTGAAAGAAACAGATTTAGATATATAAGTGAATTAAAACTATTATTACTAAATCCAGAAATGGCAATGCGATTTAATGCAACAAAAGAACAAATATTAGAAGCACAAATGTATATTCAATCTACATTATATGCAACTAAATTATTTGATGAATATCAAAAAGCAAGAAAACCAAAAGATAAACAAAGAATTATTGATGGTATTCAAGCTGTATTCGACGGAAGAATAACAGTTGAAGAATTGTTAGCAAACCGTGGAATAACATATGGCCAAATCAAAGATACATCACTAATAAGAAGACATATTTAATTGACAAAAATACCTTGTTAGTGTAGTATATCGGCCAAGAAACGGGGTTTTTTAAATGTCGACTTATGAGGAAATTAATAAATTTCTAAGTCAATTCAAAACAGATTCATATAATAGAGAACAAATTGGTAACAACAAACAATTAATTATCAAAACATATGAATATGTAACAAAATTTAATGTTTACAAGCGTCAAGCAGAAACAATTATAAATAATATAGCTTACTTAAAAAAAGATTCAGTAAATATTCCTATTTACTTAGAATTATTAAGTAAATCTATTGGTTACTTAGATATATATAAATTAAAAGATGTAATTACAGTAGTAAAACAAATACATGATATATATAATGTTAATGCAAATAGAATAGAATTAGATGAATATATTCATGCAACTGATGATGAAAAAACAAGAAAACTATTCTTAACATTAAACAATAAATACTTAAATAGATCATTTATTACTGAAGATGTTCTACCATATGTTAATGACTTAAAATTTGCATTAGCAGTAGAATTATCAAACAAAGAATATCAAGACTTTATTAATTACATAGATAACTTTGAAAACTTCCAAAATACTTACTCACCATTAATGATGTATAAAACATACTTAAGAGTAAGAGGAAGTATAAAAGATTTATCTAGATTATTCTGGGACTTATTCTTTGGTAACGAATATATGGTTGCATTAGTAAAACATAATGTTTCAATAAAAAATGTTCATGGTAAACCATTTAATACTAAAACAAATAAAGTTTATAACCATGAACAATTAGATTTATCTGATAATCAAGGTAAATTCCAAATAGCAACTATATTCAGTAGTAAACTAATAACTGACTATGAAACAGAAAAAGATATGTTAGATTATTATGAAAGATTATCTAAATATAATACTGAAACTATAGTCTTACCAAAACTAAAAAATAATAGTAATTATTTATATCAATAAGAGAAGTACTAACTTCTCTTTTTTTATGATTTATGATATCATTTATAATAGGAGTGATAATATATGAGCCAAGGTATTATAGATAGATTACTTGAAGAAGCTAAAAGTATAGCAAATTCAAACTTTTGCTGCAATCATTCAAAATATACAGTAGGAGCAGCATTATTAACAAAAGAAGGAAAAGTATACAAAGGATTTAATGTTGAAAACGATGGAATTCAATCTATATGTGCTGAAAGAGTAGCATTCGTAAAAGCTCTTTCAGAAGGAAATAAAGAATTTCGATGTATCGTTGTAGTTGGTAAGGCACAAGATGCACCTAAATTCGTAAAAACATTACCTTGTGGATATTGTCGTCAATTCATGAGTGAATATGTTAAAGAAGATTTCTTAATATATGCATATGATGAAGCAAAAGATGAAGTATATGAATATAAAATAACTGAATTATTACCAGAAGGTTTTAATTTATAGGAGATGTGATTTTATGGAAAATAAAGAAACAATGTATCATATTGGTTTAAGTAAAAAAGACATAAAAGGAGCTAAATATGCTATCTTACCTGGAGATCCAGGAAGAGTAAGTTCTATAGCTAAACATCTTAAGAAAAAAGAACTCCTTAAAGTACAAAGAGAATATACAAGTTACTTAGGTGAACTAGCTGGTGAAAAAGTACTAGTTATCTCAACTGGTATGGGTGGACCTTCAGCAGCAATATGTGTTGAAGAATTATCACAAATCGGAGTAGAAAACCTAATAAGAGTAGGAACATGTGGTGGAATGCAACTAGATGTTAGTGCTGGTGATATTATCGTAGCTCAAGCAGCAATAAGACAAGAAGGAACAAGTAAAGAATACGTTCCAGTTGAATTCCCAGCAGTAGCTGACTTCGACTTAACATACGCATTAAAAAAAGCTGCTGAAGAACTAAAATACCCACACCATGTAGGAATAGTACAATGCAAAGATTCATTCTATGGTCAACATAGTCCACATAGAATGCCAGTTTCATACGAACTAGAAAACAAATGGAATGCTTGGATTAAAGCCGGAGCTTTAGCAAGCGAAATGGAAACAGCATCAGTATTTACTGTAGCTAGTGTTCTAAGAATGAAAGCCGCTGCAGTATTACTAACAGTATGGAATCAAGAAAAAGAAAAAATAGGGTTGCCTCAAGAAACAACATTCGATACAGAATGTGCAATTAAAGTAGCAGTAAAAGCTATTGAAAACGAAATAATGAGGAGCAAAAAGAATGGACAAAATAAAAAATAATATAGAACACAACCTACCAATATATTTATTAATTATTGCAGTAGTTGTAATATTTTGTATTATTACATTTATTGGTAACAAAAATACTTCTGAAACAGTATCATTCGATACATCGTCATTCAACATAGTTACATCAAAAGATGTCTTAAAATTCTTAGATGAAAAAGAAGCAAGAATGATAGTTATCGGATCAAAAAAATGTAGTGCAACAGAATACTTTGTACCAATAATGGAAATCTCCCAAGCTAAAGGTGAATACACAATTAACTATTTAGAACTATTAGATGAAAATCCTAATTCTTCCGAATACAAAGAACTTGTTAACAAGTTAGATATCGTAATCAACTACGAGGGAGAAAAAAAAGAATTAAAAGAATACATGGGTTCAACACCTATGATAATAATTATAAAGAATAAAAAAATAGTATATGGTACAGTTGGAACAATAAGTGAAAATGCTTTAAACCAACTTGCCAGCACATACGGGGTGTAATATGAAGAGAGTTAGTGGAAGAGCCGTAATATTTGATGGCAAAGATGTTCTGCTAATGTTTCGTCGTCGCCTTGCAAATGGTGTTTTCAAAGAATACTATGCCATACCTGGTGGAATGCAAGAGAAAAACGAAACAATAGAAGAATGTATAATAAGAGAAATAAAAGAAGAATTCCAAATAGATATTGAAATAATAAGCTATTTAGGAAAAGTAGAAGATGTTGAAAATATCGGTTACATATATAGTGCTAGAAAACTATTTGGTAATCCAGTTCTTGGTGGTGAAGAACTAGATGAAAACTCTACTAACAATTACTATGAAATCAGAAAAGTAAATATAAATGATATTGATTCAATAGAATTACTACCAGAAAATAGAGAATTAATAAAAAAAGCAGCTCGTGCTTTATACTTAATAAAATAAGCGTCTAAGACGCTTTTTTTTTATTTGATAAAAAACCAACATTTTTATATAATAAAAATGAATTAAGGTGATTTATATGAACAAACAAACTGATATCGAAAGAAGTATTATAAAAACATATCGTAAAGACATTTGGGTTAAGTTTATTCATGCTCTAAAAGATTATGAATTGATTAATGAAAATGACAAAATTATGGTATGTATTAGTGGTGGAAAAGATTCATTTCTACTAGCTAAATGTATACAAGAATTAACTAAACATGGTCAAATAAAATTTGATGCCAAATATGTAGTAATGGATCCTGGTTATAAAAAAGAACATCTAGATAAAATAATTGCTATGGCCAAGTTATTAGGAGTAGATATAGAAATATTCCATACAGATATCTTTGAAGTATCAACATTCTTAAATGAACAATCACCATGTTATATGTGTGCTAGAATGCGTAGAGGACATTTATACAATAAAGCACAAGAACTAGGATGTAATAAAATTGCTTTAGGTCATCATTTTGATGATGTAATAGAAACTTTATTACTAAGTATGTTCTATGGAGCAGAAATAAAAACTATGTTACCTAAATTACATAGTTCAAACTTTGAAGGATTAGAACTAATCCGTCCACTATATTACATAAAAGAACAATCTATAAAATCATGGGCTAAACATAATGAACTAGATTTCATAAACTGTGCTTGTAAATTCACAGAAAAAAATAATACAAACTCAGGAACTAGTAAAAGAGAAGAAATCAAAGGCGTAATAAAAAACCTTAGAACACTAAATCCTAATATTGATGATAATATATTTAGAAGCTTAAAAAACGCTAACATAGATGCTCTATTAGGATATAGACAAAATGGAGAATTACATTCATTTTTAGATGATTATGAAAGTAAAACAGGTGAGTAATATGAACCAAGAAAACATTGCCAAAAAAATAAAAGAATTACGTAAAGAACATAATCTAACACAAAAAGAATTCGCAGATCTTTTTGGTGTTACTTACCAAGCTGTATCAAAATGGGAAACAGCTAAAAACATCCCTGATATAGCTATCTTAAAAGAAATATGTAAAAAATATGATTTAGATGTAAACGAATTCTTAGAAATAAAAAAATATAATAAAAAACATCCATTACCATTCATATTAATAATAATATTCTTAATACTATTAACAATATTATTAATTGCAATAGCAACAAGAGATGAATTTACATTCCAACAACTAACAACTGATTGTGAAGAATTTGATTTACTAGGTAGTGTAGCTTACAACAAAGATAAAACAGCTATACATATTTCAAATATAGAATATTGTAAAGATGAAGAAATAATATACGATGAAATAACATGTGTATTATATGAAGAGTCAAAAGGTAATAAAATAAAAGTAGAAGATTGTAATATAGAAAATAATAAAAATATAAACTTAAATGATTATCTAAATGAATTAAATATAATAATAGATGATTATAAAACAACATGTAATTCATTCTTAGATTCAAAAATGTACTTAGAAATAAGTGCTGTAAAAGAAGATAAAACAACAACATATAAAGTTCCATTAACACTTGATGGAACTTGTACAAAGTAGGTGAAATATGAAAAGAGTACTAATAGGTATGAGTGGTGGAGTAGATTCCTCTGTTGCAGCATACCTACTACAAAAAGAAGGCTATGAAGTAGTTGGTCTAACTATGTCCTTATTTAATTCAAATAAAGAAGAAGGATGTACTTCTTCAAAAGCAGTAGAAGATGCTGCAAAAGTATGTCAAAAACTTGGTATAGAACACCATGTAGTAGATTATAAAAAAGATTTTAAATGTCATATTATTGATTACTTTATTAATAGCTATCTAAATGCTGAAACACCAAACCCATGCGTTGAATGTAACAAATTTTTAAAATTTGGACTTATGTGGGATGAAGCAAAAAAACTAAATTGCGATTATATCGCAACAGGTCACTATGCAGCAATAATAGACAACAAACTATGTCGTATAGATTCACCAAAAGATCAAACATACTTCTTATATCAAATAGATAAAGAATTATTAAATAAAATTCTATTCCCATTACAAAACTATACTAACAAAGAAGATATTCGTCGCATAGCAGCATCAATCGGGTTAGAAGTACATGATAAAAAAGATTCACAAGATATATGTTTCATCGAATCAAATGATTATACTAAATACTTAGAAGAAAATATTGATAAATTACCAAACAAAGGTAACTTTATCTTAAAAGATGGAACAATTATCGGTGAACATAAAGGAATAATCTATTACACAATAGGTCAAAGAAAAGGACTAGGTATCTCATACCAACATCCACTTTATGTAACTAATATAAATAAACAAACAAATGAAATAACACTAGGAACAGAACAAGACTTATATAGTACACAAATAGAAATAACTAACATAAATATCTTAGTAGATGAAATACCATCTAATGCTCAAGCAAAAATAAGATATCGTTATGAACTAACACCATGTACTATAAAACAACAAGATGAAGATACATTACTAATTACATTTTCTGAACCAGTTAAATCAGCAACAATAGGTCAATCATTAGTAATATATGATAATAACGTATGTATTGGTGGCGGAAAGATAACTAATATAAAATAAAAAAGATATTATTCACTAATATCTTTTTTTAATTCCTTAATTCTATTTGCTACATCAGCTGGATTATATTCCTTAAAATAAAAACCATCCATATCTTTAACACTATTATATAATTCTAAAGTCTTTTCTAAATATCTTAAAGCTTCTTTACTATTATTTTCTCTAAAATAAATAACACCTAACCAATTACATGCACAACATAATGAATCATGATAATTCTTACTTGAATCATTTAAATACTTATTACCTAAATCAATAGCTTTATCAAAATATATCTTAGCTCCGTCTATCATACTTACTTGTACAAAAGATAAAGCATTAAGAATAAGAATATCAATCATTAAATTAAAATATGGATTATTCTTTTTCTTGCCAACTTTCTTTTCTAACTTCTCAATTAATAAATCAGAAACTGGTTTCATTATTTCTAAATTATTCATATTTAGAGTAATATTAAATATCTCTCTATAAAAATAATTAACATAATCAATAGTTAACTTATTATCTAAATTTTCAGCTTTACTTAAAGCATCATCAAAGAATAATAAAGCTCCACCAAATACATTAATTATATCTTCAATTTCAGTAAGATTACTTAAATTAATTTTTACATTATCAATAACACGATTCATTTTAGAATAATTGAATTTATACATAATTATCACCTATAAAAATTATAACACAAACATCTATGTAAACACCATATATATGTTGTCATATATCGTGTTCGTTATATTGACAAAGAAATGTAAAAATATTATACTGAAAATGATATAATAGGTTAATAAATAGAAGATAAATATCAAGAAAGATGGTGCTTAATATGGCATGGGATTTTACAGTTGATAGTGATATTCAACTAGATATGGCTAAAATGCTAAAAAATAAAGCAGATGAATTAGATACACAATTTGCAAATCTTTATACACAAATTGGACCTAGTAATTTAGGAACACATTGGGTAGGTAGTGATTATGATGCGTTTAATGTAGGATGTGAAGGCTATAAACAAGCACTACAAGATATGACAGATTCTATTCGTATGTATGCTGATCACTTTGAAAGTGTAGCAGAAGGAACAGATGCATTATCTTCAATGTGTATTTCAATAGTACAAAATATGACAACTCGTGGTGATGCCTTACCAGGTGGTCAACTACCAGTTGCTCCAAATATGAATTATCCAACAGGTGGTAATCCAACAAGTGGAACAAATAGATTCAAGGGTGGAAACACTCAAAATAATACTCGAAGTGGAACTTATACAAATCCATCAACAGTTTATGGACCACCGCCAACATCAAACCAAAATGGTTACATAAATGGACCATCAACGGTATATGGCCCTCCAACAAGAGTAAACCCAAATAGTGGAACACAATATGGTGGAGGAATATCAACAGTTTATGGACCAGCTCCAGTAGATCGTGGAACAATCATATACCCAGATCGTGGTAGTTCAAGCTATATACCAATCTCAACTGTTTACGGAGCACCAGTAAGAGGCGGAGGAAGTACAACAACTCAAACAATCTCCAAAGTATATGTTGCACCAGCAAATGATGACATTAAAAAAGTTTAATTATAAAAATCACGTAAACACGTGATTTTTTCTTTCTTAAACCAGATAAAACCTAAATTATTATTGTATTTTAACTTGATTTAATATAAACTTAATATTAGTGGAAGGTAGAGGTAGTAGCATGAGATTTCAAGTCAAATATGATAAAAATAAAAGCTTAGAAGATTCAGTTTATGAAACTAAACAACAATTATATAAAGAACATAAATTAGAAGCATTATTCTTTGAAGTAACATCAAGATGTAATGCAAGATGTGAACATTGTGGTAGTAGCTGTGGTGACTTTGTTCCAAAAGATGAAATGACATATGATGAAATAATCTCAGTAATGGACGATGTAGCAGAACACTATAATCCAAAAGACATAATGTTTTTCTTTACAGGTGGAGAACCACTAGTTCGCAAAGATTTCTTTGAACTAACTGACTATGCAAACAAATTAGGATTTGCATGGGGTATAACAACAAATGGAATGCTTATTGATGAAGAAACTGTTAAAAAAATGGTAGAAACAAACATGTATTCAGTATCAGTAAGTATCGATGGTTTAAAAGAAACACATGAAAAATTCAGAAAAGTACCAGGAAGCTTCGATAAAATTCTTAAAGGTATACAACTAATGCATGAAAGTAACGCAATTCCAGTTATTCAAGTAACAACATGCGTTAACAAAAAGAATATTCATGAATTAGAAGAAATGCATAAACTAATGAAAAAAATTGGTATTAAAAACTGGCGTATTATAACAGTTGACCCGATTGGAAGAGCTAAAGATAATGATGAATTATTATTAAGTCCAGAACAATATAAACAAGTATTCAATTTCATGTTAGAAAAAAGAATAGAAGATCCAGAAATGACAATCATGTATGGTTGCGGACACTATTGGGGCAACGTATTAAATACAATGTTAATTGGAACATTCTATACATGCTTTACTGGATATTGGGTAGCAAGTATTTTAAGTAACGGAGATATCTTCGGATGTCCAGACATTGAAAGATTACCAGAATTAATCGAAGGTAATATTAGAAAAGATAAATTCTCAGATGTATGGGAAAATGGATTCAAAAGATATCGTAAAATTGATAGAACATGTAACGAAACATGTGCAGCGTGTCCTGATTGGAAAATATGTACAGGTGATGCATTTCATACATGGGATTTCAAAAACAACAAACCTAACTTTTGTGCAAGAGAATTATATAAAGATGAATTTGCTAAAAGAGATGAACTAAGAGGAATAAAAACTGAAAAATCAGTTAAAAAAACAACAAAGAAATCAACAACTAAAAAAACAACAAAAACTAAAAAATAGAGATTTATAAAAATCTCTTTTTTTAATGTTACATTGACTAAACTAACCTATAAAGTTATAATATATAATATAGTAGAGTAATATATTAATGGAGTATAAAAATGAAGAAAAGGGATAAAAAAAATATATTTATATTCATATCATTATTAATATTTATCGTACTATATTCAACTATAATTTCCAAATATTGTATACAATATAGTAAAACAATAATTACTTCATTTATTTTAATTATTAGTTTTATAACTTCTAAATTATTAGGATACAAAAAAGATAAAACTAATAAATTAAAAAAGAGTATAGCAAAAATAATCATAATAGAATTAATAATATTTTTTATAATTATATATGGTATTGGATTATTTACATCATTTAATAAACTACCATATACAATAAATATTATTAATATACTTAACAACTTATTACTACCTATATTAATAATAATATTTAGTGAATTATTAAGATATATTATAATAAATGCTAATAAAGATAAGAACAAAGTAATAATAATTATAACTATATTATTAGCACTATTAGAAATAACAATTAATTTAAATAATTATACATTTAATAGTTTATCTAATGTATTCTTATTCATTACATCATGTATTCTACCTATATCAATAAAGAATATCGTAATGAGTTATTTAACATATCATATTGGATATAAAATACCTATAATGTATAGATTAATAAGTGAATTATATTTATATATAATTCCATATCATCCAGCATTAGAAAATTATCTAAAATCCGTAGTAAATATTTGTTTACCATACTTAGTATACTTATACACATCACGTAAAATAAAAGAATACGAAAATGGTACAGAAATAATATTAGCTAAATCATTATATAAAAGTACTGATTTAATAATATATGGAATTATAGCAATAATATTTATTCTAGTATCCGGAGTATTACCAATATATATGATGGGAATAGGTAGTGGTTCAATGGAACCAATTATATATAAAGGTGATGCAATAGTATTAACAAAAGTAAATAAAGATACTGAATTAGAATTAGAAGATATTATTGCATATGAAGATGAAAATGAAATTATCGTCCATCGTATAATACAAATAAATGATGATAATACCTATGTTACAAAAGGTGATAACAATACAACAAGAGATCCATTAGATGTAAAACATAGTACAGTAAAAGGTAAAGTATTATTTAGAATACCATACTTAGCATATCCATCAATATGGTTTAGTGATATGCTAGAAAGGGAAGATACAAATGAATAGAGAAATTAAACTTAGTTTATTATCAATAACAGGAATTATTTTTGTAGTAGGAACTATATTCTTATTAGGAAGTGATTATTCTTCATACGCTATTCTTACAGCAACAGTAGCAGTAATCTTAGTAGCATATGCCGTTATTTATTATAATGAATCAAAAGATAACTATTCTATTTATAGAAACAAACTAAGAAGAATAATAAATACATATGATTCAATATTAGTAAAAAGTGAAAAACTTCCAGAATTAGCTGATCATAATATTATAAGAGTTGCTTCCATGGAAGATCTTGTATATGCCCAAATGGTAATTAAAAAACCAATATACTTTTATGAAGAAGAAAAGAGTTGTTCATTCGTCCTTATCGATGATAAAGAAATATGTGTATATATTGTAAAAGCAAACAACGACGATATAACAGCTACTGAAATACTAATCGACGAAATAAGAAGACAACCAACAAAAATAAATATTGACCATTCAATACTAGACGATATTGAAAATACTACAATTATTAAATTAGATAATTGTAAAACGTATAAAGTATCTCCAGTAAGACCAAAAAAAGAAAAAGAATATATCAAAGATATTACTCAAGTATTTGAAGCAATCAACTATAAAAATGCTGAAATAAAAGAAGATGTATTCATTGAAATAGAGCCAAAGAAAAAGAAAAAAAATAAAGAAGAACAAAAAGTTAATCTTACTGAAGTAGAAGAAAAAATCGATGAACTAGTAGAATTAAGTAATACAAAAGTTTTAGATATTATTGAATTAGAACCAGTTGATACTGATTCAGTAAAAAAAGTAGAAGAAAAAAAAGAACAAGAAAAAGAAGAAAAAGCTACTAAACAAAAAAAGAAAAAAAACAATAAAAAAAATAATTCTAAAACTAATCAAAAACAAGCGACAAATAAAAAATAATATAGTATTATTAATGTAGAGAGTGGTGAAACGATGACAGAACTAACTAGAGAAATCATAAAATTAATGTCACAAGGAAAATCACTTAACGAAGTTAAAGCAATACTAAATTTACCAGATCAAATGTTTTTGAGTGCAATAAAAACAATCCGTTCGAGTTATCAAAATTATAAACGTGAGTTTCTTGATAACGGAACGGTTTTTTATTTACCTGAAGAACCTAAACTTGAATTACCACCTAATAAAATTCAGTTAATATCAACACAAGAAACATTCAGAGCAATATTCATTTCTGACTTACATTGTGGTAATAAAAAAGATAGATTAGATTTATTAAATGATGTATATGAATATGCCATTAAACATGGAATACATATAATAGTTAATACTGGTGATGTATTAGAAAACATTTATTCCTTACCACCAAGACAACTAAAACAAAAAACATTAGAAGGACAAATAAATAGCTTAGTACGTAACCACCCATATTCACCTGATATCATAAACTTAGTACTATATGGAAATCATGACCATCGTGCTCTTATAGATCAAGGACTCGATGTTGCATCAATAATTGAACAAGAAAGATATGATTTAGTATCACTTGGATATGGCGAAGCATTCATTCAAACTAAAGACGATGAAATAGCATTACAACACAATATTGGTAATACAAGACATACACCAATACCAGTAGGACCAAAAGTAATATTTAAAGGTCATTCTCATAAAATGAAATATAATTTAAAAAAAGGCCAAGCAGTTATCAATGTACCTGCTTTATCAGATGCCACTCCTGAAAATTATGAATATCCACATTCTAAAGGATTCCTAGATGTTGAAATAACATTTAAAGATGATAATAAAATGGATAAAGTATATATAAAACAATTCGTTATAGACAAACAATTAACAATAGCTAGTGAATTTACATTAGCCCTTCGTAGAAAAGAATATAACCAATAAGGAGGAAATAACATGACTCAAAGAGCACGCTTAGTATTAGAATTACTAAAAGAAAACCATTCAGTAGATGAAATACAAAGTATTTTAAAACTAAATAATAGAGAGTTTAGTGATGCCTTAAAATACTTAAAAGATTATGGTTTTAATTTTACTAAGACATTTTATTCTGATGGTAAAGTAGTAATAAAACCAAACAGGACTCTTAACTTTAATGAAAATAGTAAAAAAACTAGAATAGTAGTTAAAGATAGAATACTAAGAGTAATCTTTATTTCCGATTTACATATTGGTTCAATATATGAAAGACCAGACCTGTTACGTATCGTATATAAATATGCCCAAGATCATGACATACATATAATTATAAATGCTGGTGATTTCGTTGAAGGTATATATCCAAATAGTAATCAACAATTACTAAATCACACTATAGAATCACAAGTAAAAAAAGTTCTACGTATCTATCCGCAATATCCAGGTATTACAAATTTCATCCTATATGGTAACCATGATTATAAAAGTTTACAAGATGAAGGATTCGATGTTGCTCGTTACTTAGAAACAAGACGTTATGACTTAGTATCACTTGGATATGGTGAAAGTATAATTCAATTAAAAGATGATGCTATATCTATAGTTCATGATTTAAAAAAATCATCGCATCCCAATACAAGCCAAGATGTTTCAATTACATTTAAAGGTCACTCACATAAATCCAAAAATAGCTTCAAAGAAGAAAAGAAAATATTTGTTCCAACCTTATCAGATGATATTTCCGGGCCATATGAATATCGTCCATTACCATGCTTCTTAGAAGCAGTATTTACATTCTATGATAAAAAAATAGAACGAATTAACTTACGTCAATTAGCTATCGTAAATGAAGAAATAAGACTAGCTAATGAAGAAGCAATGGTCCTTCGTAAAGTAGATCGACCAAATAAAAAAAGACAAAATTAAACAATATTTTGTCTTTTTTGCTTGTTCTAAAAAAGTATAAAATATGATATCATAACTATATAGTAAAGAGTGATTGTATGAATAGAAAAAAGAAAGAAATTGTTCTTACTTTTTTAATCTGTATAGGTTACTTAATAATACTTTTTATAAAGATAAGTACTAAAAATGAATTAACAGATATAGAAAAGAGTCAACAAGTAATATCAAAAATTGATGTATTATCATATGATAAAGAACGTAAAGTAGTTCGTTTAACAGTAGATAGTCCTTTTGATTATGAAGAATGTACTTTAAATGTAATACAATCACAATATTCTGAATACGTTAAAAAAGATAATTATGGATGTGAAATATATGCACCATTAGATAATGTATCTTATGTATACTTTAAAAATGAAGAAAAAATAACTGAACCAATCGAATTAAATGACTACTTAGTAGATATAGTAATTGATGAAATATTTTACTTACCACTTAATAATGAAATAAATATTAATGATGCCATTATTAAAGTAGGCGAACCAAATATTGATATAGTAATAAATGGAACTAGTGTCATCTTAGAAGATGGTATATTAAAAAATCCAACAGTAGGAATATCAACAATAGATATAAAATATAATGAAGAAATAGTTAAAACAATTACAATTTTTTCAACAAATACAATAGTTGATCGACCAACATCATTTAATGAACAAAAACCATATTTAGCTTGTAAACAATTTACGGAAGAAGAAGCTAACTTATTAGATAAAATCTTAGCTTATCAAATAGAACAAGCTGGTTATGGAACTAGAGCAGGAGCAGTAGAAGCAGCTCGCTTTCTTACATTATCCTTCCCGTATAGAGTTTCTTACTATTGGGAAAATGGTCGCTTATGGCCAAATGGAGCTAACTATGTAGATGGTGAAGGAAGATATTACCATAAAGGATTATACTTAAGTGAATCCAAATATTCATCTTTAGCAGCTACAATAAGTGGACCACAAATGTGGGGCTGTAAAATGACAAACTGGGAAGATGATGAACCATTCTTTACACGTGGTAAAAAATATCCAAACGGATTAGACTGTTCTGGATTTATATCATGGGTACTATTAAATGGTGGATTCGATGTTGGAGACAAAGGAGCAGGTAATAGTGGATATCGTCATGAACTAAGTGACTTAGGTGAATTTACTCAACTAACACAATCCCTAATTAACTCCGACACAATTAAAGTAGGCGACCTAATGAGTATGCCTGGACACATCGCAATCATTATTGGTATAGATGATGAAAACTATTATGTAGCAGAATCATTAAACAACCTAGGTGGTATAAAGATGGTAACTTATTCTAAAAAGAATGTTAATCGTACATTTACACATGTAGTCCTAATGGATAAAGTATATATTAATGATGGTAACTTAACTAATATGTGGTATTAAACAAATTAGTATAGTATAATAACAATGCAAAGGAGAATTAACATGAAGTACGACTTATATGACTTTGATGGCACAATCTACGATGGTGACTCAGGAGTAGACTTAGTTAAATTTGCAATCAAAAAGAATCCAAAATTTTTATTAAAATTCCCAAAAATAATTTGGTATACTATAAAATTCTTTTTAAACATTGTTACAAAAGAAGAAACTAAAAATGTAATCTTTTCATTCTTAAAAGATGTAGAAGATCCAGATGCTTTCGTTAAAGAATTCTGGGAAAAACATGAACATAAAATGAAACAATTTTGGATAGATAAAAAAGACCATAGCAAAGATATAATAATATCAGCATCTGGATACTTTTGGTTAAAACCAATTGCTGATAAATATAAAGTAAAAGATTTAATAGCAACTAATATCGATCCTAAAACAGGTGAAGTAATTGGTAAAAACTGTCATGGTAAACAAAAAGTAAAACTATTTTACGAATCATATCCAAAAGATATTGTCGCAACAATGTATACTGATTCTGTAAATGATTTACCATTAATAGAAGAAGCAAAACAAGGATACTTAGTAAAAAAAGATGTTGTAATGCCATACTATGATTACAAACCAGGTTTTATAACAAGAACATTCCGTGCTATAAAATCATTCTATAAAAAGAATAATGAAATATGTAACTACCTAGTAGTGGGAGCTATTACAGTATTAATATCAATTGCTATTAAATGGGGGTTATACTTTACTATATTAGATGTAAATGATACACTACAAGCTCAAATAGGTGTATGGATATCTTGGATAGTAGCAGTTATATTCGCTTATATAACTAATAGAACTATCGTATTTAAAAGCAAAAACAAAAAGATGTTAAAAGAATCATTAAAATTCCTAGGTTCAAGAATAGCAACTCTAGTAATTGAAATGGGTTTAACATACTTATTCTTCAATATACTTAATTTAACTACTAATGCATGGGTAATTGCCATTACATTTATTATTCAAGTAATTGTAATAGTATTAAATTATATATTAAGTAAAATATTTGTATTTAAAAAAGAAGCGTAATTGCTTCTTTTTTGTTATAATGATAATAGGTGATAATATGACAGATCGCGAAAGAGCATTAACAAGAATTGATTTAAGACATATTCAATCAGATGGAAGATATGTAAATTTTGAAAAAAATATAATTACATATCTTACTTATGAAGATATTTTATTTTTAAGAACATACTATCAAGATAAGAGTATAGCAAAGAACTTTGAATTTAGAAATGTTAGACCATTAGAAGAAACACGTTTAAAAACACCAGGACAAGTCCAAAGAAAGAAAGCCCAATCAGGAACTAAAGTACGTGTAGAACAAACTGAACAAGCAAGACGTCCAGCACCAGCTAGTCAAAGACCAACACAACCAAGAACAACACAAAGTAGAGCTGCTAAAAGACCTACACCAAGAAAACAATATGCAGTATCTAGAGAAAATAAATATACTGGTCAACATCATAAAGGAATTAAATTTCCTTATAAACGACTAGCAGCAGGGGCTTTAGTAATATGTATGGCTATTGCATTCATTCAATCTTTTGCTAAAAATGATATAACAAAATTGCCAGTAGATACTGGTTATGGAATTGTTGCAACTAATCCACATGATGTAGCAGGTTCAGAAGATATCATTACAACTACAAAACCTACAACACCAGAAGCAAGTCCAGAACAAGAAATGCGTAATATTTGTGAAGAAGCTGCAAGAATATATCAATTAGATGCTAATGTCTTATATGAAGTAATAATGTCTAATACAGATGGATTAACATCTGATGATTATTTAGAAAACTATACATTTGAAGGAGTATCTTACAAAGGTTCAAATCAAGTAAACTGCACAAGCCCAGAACAAATGGCAATTATTGCAGCTCGTGCTATGGATCAAGATACTCAAAGATTTGGTTTAGATAGAAAAGATGTAAAAGATTATTCTACTGAAGAAACACAAAAGAACTATGATAACTATGTAGAAATGATTGGTTACTATTGTGATGTCTTAGGTGAAGACCCATGCTTAATATATGGAATTATGAAAGCTGAAACAGGATGGGATAGTAGATTACTAAACGAACTTAACAACCCAGCTGGTTTAAAATTAAATAATGGCGAATGGTGGGAATTTGAAACAATTGAATCAGGTATTATTGAATTAATACTACAAGTTCATAGTTATAGATGGTCAGGAGCTAATACTGTTGAAGAAATGGCTGCTATCCATTGTCCACTTAACGATCCAGACGATGTAAACAAAGTAAATCAATATTGGGTAGGAAACGTAAAAGACGGAATGGAAGAAGCAAGAGGTATTTACGCTAATATGAATTTATCTAACGGAACTAATAGACTTTAATAAAAAAAATAATTATAATAACAAATCAAGGGGATGATTTAATGTACAAAATAATAGATGGAAATAAAGCTTGTGCAGATGTCGCTTACTTATTCAGTGAAATCGCAAGTATTTATCCAATAACACCAAGTAGCCCTATGGCATCAGAAGTAGATGTAATAAGTCACTCTGGTGAATTAAATATATTTAACGATACAGTTAAAGTAGTAGAAATGCAAAGTGAAGCTGGAGCAGCTGGAACAATGCATGGCTCTTTATTAGCCGGAAGCTTATCAACTACATTTACTGCATCACAAGGTTTATTACTAATGATACCAAATATGTATAAAATGGCTGGTGAATGCTTACCAGGAGTAATCCACGTAGCAGCAAGAACACTTGCAACACATGCCTTATCAATATTTGGTGATCATGGCGACGTATATGCTGCTCGTCAAACAGGATTCTGTATGTTAGCTTCATCAAATGTTGAACAAGCTAACCATATGGCTGCAGTAGCTCACCTAAGTGCAATTAAAGGTTCACTTCCATTCATGCATTTCTTTGATGGATTTAGAACAAGCCATGAAGTAAACAAAGTAAAAGAACTAAATAGAGAAGACCTAATTAAATTAGTAGACTTCAATAAAATAAACGAATACAAATCAAGAATGTTAAACGTTGGATCTAATATTCAAAAAGGTATGGCTGAAAACGAAGACATTTACTTCCAATCAGTAGAAGCAAGAAATGGTTTGTATCAAGAAATGCCAAACATTGTTAATAACTACATGGAAGAAATTAATAAACTAATGGGAACAAACTACCAACCATTTAATTACTATGGAGCACCAGATGCTGAATTAGTAATTGTTGCAATGGGAAGTGTTTGTGACACTGCTAAACTAGTAGTAGAAGACTTAACTAAGAAGGGACAAAAAGTTGGATTCATAGAAGTTCATCTATATCGTCCATTCAGTGTAGAATACTTAAACAAAGTATTACCTACAACTACTAAAAAAATTGCAGTACTAGATAGAACAAAAGAACCAGGAAGTATTGGCGAACCATTATACTTAGATGTAGTAGCAGCACTTGCTAACAAAGACATCAAAATAATTGGTGGAAGATATGGTCTATCAAGTAAAAACACAACACCAGATCAAATATATAGTGTATATAAGAATCTAGAAGGTGAAATGAAAAATAATTTTACAATCGGTATTACAGATGATGTAACTAACTTAAGCTTACCTGTATCTGATTATCAAATAGATTTAGGAGCACAAGAAATAAAAATATTTGGTTTCGGTAGTGACGGAATGGTTAGTGCTAGTAAAGATATTATGAAAATAGTAGGTAATGGTACTGACAAATACGTTCAAAGTTATAACCAATATGATTCTAAAAAAAGTGGTGGAGTTACAATATGTAACTTAAGATTAAGTGATAAACCAATCAACGCACCATTCTATGTAACAAATCCTAATATTGTTGTATTAACAAAAGAAGAATACTTATTCAAATTTGATTTAATAAATGATATTAAAGAAAACGGAATATTTGTTATTAACACTAAAAAACAAGAAACAGAATTAAATGGTTATCTACCTAATCATATTAAACAAATTATCAACAACAAAAATGTTAAATTATATATTATAGACGCTGATGAAATAGCAGCGGCTTGTGGTATCAAGGGTAAGATAAGTAAGATAATGGAAACTATTATTCTAAACTTATTAAACTATCCAAATGCCTTAGAAGAAATATCTAAATCTATAGTTAAACAATTCTCTACTAAAGGTAATGACATAGTAGAAGCTAATCAAAAAGCTATTACTTCATCATTAGAAAAACTAGTATTAGTAGAAACTAAACTAGATGTAGTAGAAGAAACAACTAAAATAGATAAAAACATCTTTGATGAAATTAATGCTCGTCGTGGCGACTTATTAACAGTAAGCGATTTAATGCCATTTAAAGATGGAACATTCCCTTGTGGATTATCAAAAAATGAAAAACGTAAAACAAGTAACTATGTTCCAAAATGGATTCCTGAAAACTGTATTGAATGTGGTCAATGTGCAATAGTATGTCCACATGCAGTAATTCGTCCATTTGCAACTACAGATAAAACTGAAGGAAAACCAATGCTTGGTAAACCTGATTACAATTACGTAATGAAAATAAGTGAAGCAGATTGTACTGGCTGTGGATTATGTATAAATACATGTCCAGGTAAAGCAGGTAATAAAGCATTAGAATTTGGTGTTTATGATGAACAAACTGCTCAAGATGCAATCAAATGGTTTGAAGAATATGAAAATCCAGAAGGACTAGCTCCTGAATTCACAATTAAAGGAAGTCAATTTAAGAAACCTAAATTTGAATTTAGTGGATCTTGTGCAGGTTGTGGTGAAACACCATACATTAAATTACTAACACAACTATTTCAAGATAAATTAGTAATAGCAAATGCAACTGGATGTTCATCAATCTATGGTGGTTCAGTACCATCAACACCATACGGGGTTCCATGGGCTAACTCATTATTTGAAGATAATGCTGAATTCGGATTTGGTATGTTACTAAGTTTCAATAAAACAAGAGATAGAATAGAAAACTTAATGAGAACTAATATCTCTAAAGAAAAAAATGAAGTACAAGAACTATTTAATAAATGGTTAGATAATAAAGAAGATTTCAAAATAACAAATGAAATTAAACAAGAATTAACTAATATTGGAATACCATCATACTTAACTGATTTAATTAATTACATACCTAGTAGAAGTGTATGGACTATCGGTGGAGATGGTTGGGCATACGATATTGGATTTGGTGGTATAGACCATGTTCTATCAAGTGGCGAAAACGTAAATATCTTAGTACTTGATACAGAAGTATATTCCAATACCGGAGGTCAAGCATCTAAATCATCTAGAATTGGTCAAGTAGCACAATTTGCTGATAATGGTAAAAAGACTGCTAAAAAAGACTTATTCAAAATTGCAATGAGTTATCCAAATTGTTATGTTGCAAACGTATCGCTTGGAGCAAACTTCATGCAAACAATACGTGCATTTAAAGAAGCTGAAGAACACAACGGTCCATCAATTATCATTGCATACGCACCATGTATTGAACAAGGTATTAAAGGTGGTATGATTAATGCATCTAGAGAACAAAAACTAGTAGTAGAAAGTGGATACACAACATTAATGCGTTATGTTCCAGAACGTGATGAATTAACAATTGATAGTAAAGAACCAAACTTCGATTTGTTCGAACAATTATTATCAAATGAAGTTAGATATAATAGCTTAGCGAAAAAAGACCCAGAAGGGGCTAAAATAGCATTAGAATTAAATAAACAAGATGCTATAAAAAGATATAACTATTATAAAGAATTAACAAATAAGAAGAGTGAATAACTCTTCTTTTACTTTTATTAAAAAATTATATATGTTATCATAAAAGACAGGGTGATAATATGAACTTTACATCATTACAATACATGATATTCTTTGTAATAGCATGTGTAGTATATTTCTTACTAAATAAAAAAGTAAGAAACTATTGGTTACTAATATGTAGTTATTATTTCTATATGTGTTGGAATCCAAAATATGCATTACTAATGCTGTTCTCAACATTTATAACATACTTAAGTGGAATATTGATAGGTAAAAGTAAAACTACTAAACAAAAGAAAATATGTGTAGCATTATCTTTTATTATTAACCTAGGAATACTATTCTTATTTAAATACTATGGATTCATTCTAGATTCACTTAATGCAATCTTAAATCCATTATTCTCATTAACTATTCCTAAAACATTAGATTTATTATTACCAATAGGAATTAGTTTTTATACATTTCAAGCACTAAGTTATACAATGGATGTATATCGTAAAGATGTAAAAATAGAGAAAAACTTCTTTAAATATGCATTATTTGTATCATTCTTTCCACAACTAGTAGCAGGACCTATAGAAAAGTCAAAAGACTTATTAGATCAATTTAATCATGAACATAAATTTAATTGGGATAACTTACATAAAGGTCTATTACTAATAGCAATAGGCTTCTTCTATAAATTGGTAATAGCAGATAGAGCTGCTATTGTAGTTAACCAAATATATAATAACTTAGGCAACTATACTAATGGTGGTGGCTTATATTTAATAATTGCCACAGTACTATTTGCTATTCAAATATACTTTGATTTCAATGCTTATTCTACAATAGCAAAAGGTAGTGCTAAAGTATTAGGTTATGAACTAAGTACTAACTTTAATAAACCTTACATATCAACATCAATAAAAGACTTTTGGAAAAGATGGCATATATCATTAACATCATGGTTTAGAGAATACTTATACTTCCCATTAGGTGGCAGTAGAAAAGGATTTGTGAGAACACAAATTAACATTCTAATAGTATTCTTAGTGAGTGGTATGTGGCACGGAGCTGCATGGACATTCTTTATTTGGGGATTACTACATGCTATATATCAAATAATTGAAAACATAATAGCTAAATATAAAAAGCCAACTAAAAATACATTACCAAAAACAATAATCAAAATGATTACTACATTCATACTAGTAACATTTGCTTGGATATTCTTTAGAGCAAATACTGTATCAGATGCCTTTACAATAATAGGTAACTTATTTGATTTTGGTATGGTTATTGATTTATCTTTATTAGGAACTACTATATTAGAACTAATTATATTATTAGTATCATTCCTAATAGTATATATACTAGAACTATTATCAACAAAATATGATATATCTAAAATATTCTATGAAAGAAATATTATTATTAGATGGATATTCTATTACATCCTAATCTTTACGATAATAATATTTGGAATATATGGACCTGGCTTTGATGCCACAGAGTTCATATACTTCCAATTCTAGAGGTGACTTATGAAAAATATAATTAAAGACACAATATTTCTAGTAATATTCATATTAATGTTTATAGTATGTTCAAATGTATTTGAATTAAAAGGTAATGGTTATGGCTCCGATGTAACATCATTTTATAATATTGAAAAAGGTACATTAGATATAGTATTCTTTGGTTCATCACATAGTTATTCAACTTTTAACCCTGAATACATAGAAGAAAATAGTGGATTAAAATCATACAACTTTGCAACACAACAACAACCAATTCAAATAACATATCACTATATGATAGAAACATTAAAATATCAAAAACCTAAATACTTTGTATTAGAAAGTCATATGTTAACAATTGATCAAGATTATGCTGAAGAAGGAACAGTACGTGATGCATTAGATAAAATGCGTATGTCCAAAAATAAAATTGATGCAATTAACGTAAGTGTAGAAAATAAAGATGACAGAGCAAGCTACTATTTAAATATTATAAAATATCACAGTAGATATAATTCTTTAACTAAAAATGATATTAAAGAAGGCATATTACAACAAGGTATAGATAATAATGGTTTTATTGGTTTAGAATCAAAACCTGAAATAAAAGTTGATAATAAACAAGTATTAAAAGATGCAAATAAAAAAGAAATATATTATAAAAATATCGAATACTTAAACAAAATAATCAAATTAGCAAAAGACAATGATATAACACTTATATTAGTAAAAACACCATGCCAAATGACTGAAGAAAGACAATCTAAAGTTAACTGGTTAATAGATTATACAGAAGAAAAAAATATAGATTTCATTGACTATAATAAAATGTTTAAAGAATTAAAAATAGATGAAGGAGACTTCTATGATGAAGGACACTTATCATTAGAAGGAACAGAAAAAGTAAATAAACATTTTACTAATTACATAAAAGAAGAAAAATAGTTTTTCTTCTTTTTTGTTTAAATTTTATTTTATTTACATTCTTTGATATAATACTTCACCGAGGGGATAAATATGGATATGAAATGGCCACAACCAAATATGGATTTTTACAAAAAAGCAACTGATCCATTTAATGAAATAGAAATACAAAATAGTGGAATACTAGAAACAGACTTCTTAAAATATGCTAATAACTTCTATGAAGCAGCAATAGTAATTGTTAATAAATTAATTGGTTCAGAATCAAAAGATACAGGAATAGCAGAATTAGACTTATGGTACTTTACACTTATCTATCTTTATAGACAAAGTTTAGAACTATTATTAAAAGCTAATATATTTAAACTAGTTCAAGGAGAACAAGATAGAAAAGATATTATTGGTGAAGTACGCCATGACGTTGGTGCTTCATTTGATAAAATATTAGAAGTTAGTGGAGTAGATATATCAACTGATGATAACGCTAAATGGTTACAAACATTCTTACATGATATTTCAAAAATAGATAGAGAATCAGATATGTTTAGATATCCATTTGGAAGTAATTTAAAAGTACTATTCCAAGACCAAACACAAATATCATTACCAGCTACTTATTACAATATGAGTAGAGCATTTCATTCTTTAGAAGTTTTCTATCAAACACAACAATTTACAAAAGGTGACTATCCTGAATATGAACCTAAACTAATTGTTGAAGGTGGAGAATATTATCAAAGCAGTGTAGTAGGATACAAATATCATACAAGATCATTCCATCCATACTATACTTCATATGAAGAATGTGCTAAATACTTACCAGCATACATAAAAAGAACTGGTAAAGATCATCTATTCATGCCAATGTGTTACTTATATAGAAATGCTATTGAACTAGGATTAAAAAGAATAATAATCGAAGATAGTAGTACAATAGATACAGAAAAAGCATTAAAGATATGTAAAAAGAAAAAACACAGTATTCTAGGATTATATAATAGTATAAAACCAGAATTAGATGCACACGATAACGGAACTGATACAACATTACAAGATGTATATAAATACATTAATTCATTTCATGATATCGATACAACATCAGATAAATTTAGATATCCATGCGATAATGATTTAAATGTACATTTTAAAGATAGTACTAAATTAGATATAGATAACGTAGCAACTTGCTTCGAAGAATTAATAACATTCCTAGATGGTGCTTCCCATATGTTATCAGTAGAAAAAGAAATAGCTGCAGAAGCTGCAGCTGAAGCAGCATCATGGTCAATATAAAAAAAGGTTTTACAATGAAGTGAACCCTAAATAGTAGACATCATAAAAAAAGACTTATATTAAAAAGAGA
>JBJEXV010000052.1:0-6212 GCA_051886175.1 Candidatus Coprovivens sp.
TCTTTTTTGTTGTCTAATTTTTACTATTTACACACGAATTTATACTGAACCAAAATTTTCTTGCAGATTATTTTCTAACTATTTTAATAAAATTCTCTATACAATTAAAGATAAAATCAAATACCACTGAAAAAAGTAATACCGAAATTAGTAATAACAAGCCGTATAAAAGCTTAGGCATTTTATTTGCTATCTCAAAAAACATAAAAAGGTCAATTATTAGTGCATGACTTAGATATGCAGTATATTCATGCATAAGTAGGAATTTTATAATCTTATTTTTGCCAAGATGTTGTAAACTTGAACTTGGATTAGAGCTTATTAATAACATGATAATTAATACAACTAATATGAAATAAGCCGATAGTTTGCTGAACATAGCTATGGTGACCAAAATCAGCATTACCACATCTAAGTACTTAAGCAACTCAATATTAGAAGTATGCCCGTTATATTTTGAGCTAATATAAACTCCTATTAACATATCAGCAATTCCCCGCCAAAAAGGTAAGTACACTACTGATCCAACATATGACCATTGCTCTAATGTATTTGGATTGTGACAATACATTAGAATATAGACGCCAAATATTATTATTAATTCAATATAGCTTATGTACTTTTTATCACCTAGAAAAAACAAGAAAGTATAAATCAAACTTCCGCCTACAAATAAAACGGATATATACCATAGTGGATAATTTATACCACCAGATCCAGGGAGCCCAATATTCTGTAACATAAAAATTTCCCAGACTATCGAATAAGGTTTTGAGTAACCTAAATTTCCCTTAATCAGATGTGGTATTAAAATTAAAATAAAAATTATTATATATTTCGGCCAGAGCCTACAAATTCTTCCATAAAGATAGACTAGTGGTGTCTTTTTTTTAAAAAAATATGTGTTATACAACAAATAACCCGAAATAATGAAAAAGACCTCAACTGCAAGGTATAATTGCTCTTTGTTAAATACCAAACCATGGTGTAAGATAATTAATACGATAAACCAAACCTTCAAAAAATCGAATGCATAGTTTCTTTTTACCTTTGTATTATCCAATCTGATTCCCTACCTTTTGCTTTATTAATTTGCTTACGTCATTAATTATTTCTTTAAACTACGTACTAACTTTATTTTTCTATACAAAATATAGGTGGGAATCGATAAATAAAGTAAGACAAACTTTCCCTTCTTCTTTAGTGAACACTTCTTTATTATCCTAAGACTTTTAATTCTCTGTATTGTATATCTTATATGCTTTCTATCATAAACATTACATAAGTAGTCAGCTTGATACACATTTTGTAGTAAGATATCAACAAACTCTTTTTTAGTATTTTTTAAAAATTTTGCAAATATTTGGTTAGATTCAGCAACTCTTAAAATTTTCTCAAAGGCGATATCTCTAGAAAAAAAAGCCTTTCTATTTATTGAATGGACAGCACTAAAATCATTATAAACATAATTATATAAAACTTTTTTGATGATTCTTACACTACCACTCATATGAGCCACGTATTCTACACAAAAAACCATGTCTTCATTAAGTTTTATATGTGGATCAAACGATATAGAATTGCGCTTAATAACCTCATTTAAAAACAATTTATTCCATAAATACCCACGATACAAATCTAAATCATAGATCAACTCCAAAAAAGTTTCCCTAGACATCTCACTTTTTAGCCTTGGATATGTATGTTGAACTTTATCAGCCCCATTAACTTCCTGATAACCAATAACTATTAACTCGTCTTTTTTAGAACTAGTTATGCTATTTATAGAAGATATATAGTTTTCCTCGACAAAGTCATCACAATCAACAAAACAAATCCAAGTTCCCTCAGCAAGACTCAAACCAGCATTTCTTGCTGCAGAAACTCCCATGTTTTGCTGATGAACAACAGTTATATTATTATACAACTTGGCCAAAGAATCTAATTTATTAGCACTACTATCAGTAGAGCCGTCATCAATAGCAATAATTTCAATATTATCTTTTTTTTGTGATTCGATAGATTCAATACATCTGTCTATTGTTTCTTCGTTATTATATATTGGTATTATTATTGATAGTAATTTCATAATCTTTATTTTTTCACGATAGCCCATAAGGCAATAATTCAGCATAGTTGTGACCGAACATACTAATTAAGTTTAGTATGTAATAAATGTAAACCATTGCTTTTATAACATTTGTACGTATAACAATATTTCGACCATCAAATTGGAGAATGGCATCATATTTACTACAAAAGCCTAAAACAATACTGCTAAATGCAGTAAAGTAATATCCAATTCTACCAACTTGAGTATCTACCACTGCACCAATAGACGCCATCATATAACCTACAAGCAACGCAACAAACATAACAAAAAATGGCCTATTTTGTCTATATTGATATATATATAAACATATCACAATTAATATTGGACTATTTTTTAAATAGTAAGAAATAAAACTTCCTCCTGTAAAAGCTGATCTAGTAAAATACCCTGCGTAATATTTATTTCCTGTAAAACGTAAAATAATGTTACCTATTTGTACATAGTTTACAGTTAATAATAAAACTACAGCGACAATAATGATTGCGAGCAACCTTGATTGGTATTTTGTTAGTAGAATATCTAGTACAATAAAAAGTACACACAGAACTGCACTAGTGTGTATATTGATAGCAATAATAAATAAAACAAAAGGTAAAATCTTCTTTCCTTCTAAGTATTTAACCATCGCAAATAGGCAGATAGATACAGCTAGCATCTGTCTCATAATATTCATTGAGAGTAAATAATTGCCTGTAAATAAAATAAAAGCAGCCACATACATATCAATTCGGTCTCTAAAACTATCAATACTTAATAAATATAAATATATAGTTACAAAAGAAACTAAAAAGAAAAATGCTGGAAGAGGAAGAAATTTTTGAAAGAAATTATTGATGGCAATATAGCCCTTTTCGATATCTGACCATCTAGTATATGCTGCATCCCCATATAAGTACACAGTTTTATACATAGCTGTATCTGTTCCGGTCAATCCTCTAAAGGCGGGAACTAAACTTGCAATTCCTGATATAAGTGTATATCCAGAATATCTAATTGATTTCGTTTCGAAGGTAGATATCCTTCCAGTCGCTACTGTCATCACAAAAATGACAATACTATATAGCAATACACTCCACATCAATGCCATTATATACACCTTTTTTTCGCAATAAATAAGAATCTTAGAATTTTACTTACAAATAAATTTTCTAACTTTCCGCCACGTAACATAGCATGTAGAATAATCTTATTCTTCTTATCAAGGCTACTAAACTCTTCATTATTGTAAATCTCAGAAGTTATTTTGGACTCTCTTACTGAAATTATCAATTTGTAGTCTGTAGAAAAATTGCCTTGCAAGTTTTTCATTTCGTTTTTATAAACCTGGATTAATGAAGAGCAGTAATCTAAGCTTAATTGTTTATATAGACTTTTTTTCGCTTTCTTATCCTCAAAAGCCTGATATAAATTACCATAGACAAGTTTAACACTTTTCCAACGATTCTTATCATACCCTCTAATCATGGAATCTGTGCGAATTCTATAGAGATATCTATCGTCATCTTCCTTAAGTACAAATAAACTTTTTACAGATAATAATGTTGGCCATATAAGACTAAGATCTTCAGCATATGTCATTCCGCTATCGCTATATTTCATATTAGATAATACTAATGTTTTAGAAATCATTTTTCCCCATCTTGACGGCAAAATAAGTCTATTCTGAAATGTGCCATCATTAAAGATTGTTGGATATAGCTTACTCTTAATGCTCTCATAATCGTAATAGCCAGAAGGTACATTTAATGGTATATTTTTACTCTTACCATTAATATAAGTCCCAACATTTCCTATTATTAAATCTACATTGTATTCGCGCTGCACATCAATAAACTTCTTTAAATAATCAGGCTCAATAATATCATCTGGATCTATAAAGCAAATAAATGCGGCGCTAGCCGCATTAACCCCTGTCTTCCATGCTCCAACAAGTCCAGAGTTATCTTTATGGATCACTTTGAATTTAGAGTTTTGTTTAGCGTACTGATCACAAATTTTGCCACTCAAATCTTTAGATCCATCGTCTACAAGAATCACTTCAAAGTTTTGAAAAGTTTGGGATTCAATGGAATCTAGACATTCACTTAAGTATGATTCAACATTATATATCGGTAAAACTAAACTTACAGCAGGTATCGACATTTTAGCTCCTCTTATCCTAAAAATTGTTGCAATATTAAGCTCTCTATGCTATTAACCTCTATTATCCTTCACAACTTTTGCCGGAATGCCTGCTGCCACGCAAAAGCTTGGAACAGACTTTGTAACTACTGCACCCGCAGCAATAATGCTACCTTCACCAATATGTACACCTTTAGTAATTGTAACATTTGCGCCAATCCAAGTATGTCGATCAATTTGAACCGGTGCTGTAACTAGATCACCAGTAACACCAGTATCATTCATTTTATGATCATGATCAACAATAACGACGTTGTTCGCAATATCTACCCCATCACCAATTACAACTGAATCGGCAGCCGTAATTGATACATTATGGTTAAAAAAAACATTATTCCCAATAATGATTTGCCCATTATCAACAGCTTTAAGATACAATGGTCCTTGACTCATTAAAAAAGTTCCAATCTTCAGCTTTGACTTACTTTGTAAATCGATAATGAATTTACCTCTAATAGAATTCATCATATGGATTTGGATCTTTTTACCATATTTCAACTTTGTTCTAAAGAAAAATAATAAGCTCCTAATTCCAAGTAAGATTTTTTTCATCAATTAATTCCTATTAAATAATACTTTTTACTTTAAGCGATCCCGATAGAACTCGTATAGCTTTTCAGCATTAGCATGAGCATCATAGCCCTTAGAAGCTAGTCGCTCACAATTGTCCCGTGATTCAGCCAAACGATCAATTTGATTTAACTTCTGAATACTCCTTGACCATACGTCAGTTTTCAAAGGGTCTTCATTGAGCAACGTCACAACTAAATCATCCGTTATGCTGACCCAATTTGGACCTAGCTTGATCTCCCAATCAAGATTTTTTACTCGATTAACATGGAGGATTAACTGCAAGGCTAATGAACATCTTTCAAAAAAAGATAAATACTTCATTTAATGGCTGGAATTTAAACCGCCGCCGATAATTTTGTAGGAAGTGGTAGAACTTTATCCTTCGCTTAATTTCTGGATCATGTTCATTTTGGTCATCCTTAAATTCAATAAATTCCTTTCCATTATTAGTTTCAAAGAAATCATCAAATTTTGTATTTGATACTAGCAATAAATCTTGTCCAGACATCATATGATAGTAATCATATGGACCATATTCTCTAGCTTTTTTGAATAAATAAATTTCTGCTACAGTCTGTAGAGTACCCCCAGAACACTTTACATTTACTGAAAACGCATACTTTTGAGAACTTAGTTGCCCCTTCTAAAGCTTTTTTGGGATACTCCTTTACCTTAGCATCAACATGGATAAAGATATCATGGTTGGGGTGGTCAATCTGCTTAAGCAGCAACTCAAGTTGTTCCCACCCACCATGAGCGGTTATGAGAAAGGCATGCTTCAAAGTCATCTTTAAATCCCTAGCCCTTCGACAATCTTTTCTAAGTCGGCGTTAAACTTCTTGTTATTGCTAGTTTCTCCGCCATTCTTGGTCTTAACAATTTCATCATAGTGGGCAATAGTATCCCCAAGTTGGTCAATATCGTAAACCGGAATAATATTGTTCATTCTCTCTGCGATCAATTTGGCAAAATCAACTTGGTGATTATTAACATGTTCATTGAATTCTAACTGTCTCGGCACTACAATTGGCACCTTACCATACTGCAGGGCTTCCACAAAACTAGATGGTCCACCATGAGTGATTACGATACGAGCATCCTTAAAAGTTTGTTGCATCTCATCAAAGCTCATCATCTTGTGCATCTCACAATGCTTAGCTTCATAGGTACTGAAACCATATTGAATAACAACTTTTTCCTTGATATCACCGTTAGCAACCAATTCATCCATCTTCTCAATCAGACGGTTGAATGGTTGCTCATGTGTTCCTACAGTTACAAATATCATAAGTTCCTCTAGAAGATACTACCCAAGTTAATTGCCTTAGGATAAACCTGCTTCATT
>JBJEXV010000053.1:0-6185 GCA_051886175.1 Candidatus Coprovivens sp.
TCTTTTATAACATTCTTATTAATAGGAACAGAATTAGGGTCAAATACAGTACCCTTAGCAGGTATTTTATAAGATTTTAAAATGATTCCAGCATCAATTAATCCTTGTAATAATTCAGTAGTAAATCCTCGAGAGCATACTCTATTAGAGAAATATTGCTGAACAATTCCAGATTCATCACCTTCTTGTGCAATAAGAAGGATTTCTAACAACAATAATTCATTTGGATTAATTCCATACTTTTCACAAAAGAAAAGTTGTTGTTCAATATTATTCACGTGTACAAATTAATAGTTGTTTTCTACTAATCTATACACTAAGTTGTTAATGTCTTGTACGACTTGATAACTTAGTTACGTGATTCTGTTGCAGTTGTAAGAAGAACATCATAATCTTCTTGCACCTCCTTCAACTTTTTCTCTAATCTAGTAATTTTATCCTGTAAGGATTTACACTTTCTAGTTAGAGATGTTTTCATCTCGTTATACTCTTTTTTAGTATAATATGTTTCCATAATTAAAAACGATAAACAAATTTCTGAATACTCTTTTTATAGGTTTCATAAGGTTCCCCCCTTAAAACCTTCATTAAGTTAGCTTCATCAATTACTTCAAAGTTATTATCACTTCTACTGTTATTCATCCATTCCGTTTCAACAGTATTATTAATAACAATAGTAAAAAATTCAGCTGTTTTGTCTTTATTCAAGCGGACAACACGGCCTAATGTTTGGATTTGCTTAGTTTTACTAGAGTTTACACCTAACATGATACCTACAGATAGCTCTGGAAGATCTAGTATCTTAGGTCTATTTTCATAAGTAACTAAGATGGACTATGTCTTCAACCTTACAATAAGGTTGCACCTGCATCTAGTCTCTAGGGCTGAATCTAATCTATATTCTCCCGAACAAGATTAGCCTATGCCTCTTCAAGTTAGCATATCAATTTCTTGACTTAGCTTCCGAAGATATTCAGGTGTTATAATATAATTAATTACTTAATTACACGGCCATATCATATTCAATACTTACTAGTTAAAAATTGTTAAATATGAGAAACAACCTTCTTCTGCCAGTCTACAGGTATGCAGACAACCAGATGGCCACATAGCAAATTCTTCTAAGGTAGCTCTATTCTTTTTCTTACTATTCTTTCCAGTATATACAAAACCTTCTTTAAAGGATTCTGCCATATTTACATTAGCAGAAAAAGTAATGATTTTACTATTAGGTCTGGCAGCTATTATTTCTTCGGCAACTCTAACCTTATCAGGGTGATTGAAAACAAACTTCTTTCTATTCTGTAAAGCTCTCATAAAAGCAGTAGCATGATAAGTTATGTCTTTAAATACTTCTTTACTTCTACTTGGGTCTTTACAGATTTCGTCTCTATACTTAGCACGATTAATAAAGCCGTTCTTTCCAATCATACTCATGACTAGAGGCCAGTTGAAGTTAAAATATTCAAAATGCTGTATAAATTCCTTATTATACCCTTTGTAAATATCAATATCTGGTACATCTAATAATACTACATAATCTTTATACTTAGAAATCCAGCCATTAAGTAATGCATCATGTAATGTTATAGTATCACATACTGGAGCATATTTAGCTAATATTTCATGCCTTCCATCTAGCCTTTCAAAAGTAGCTGTTAGGCCTAGTATAAGTTTAAATTTAGTATTTTCAAAGATGCTAGATATACATTCTGAGTTAATTCTATGTGCCTCGTCGATAATTAGTAAATCACATTCTAATTGTTTCTTAGAAGCACCCATCATAACCTTAACTTCGGTGTTATATTCTAGGTTCCAGTTAAGTAATTCAGCACTCCATTGTTTTTTAAGCAAATCAGTTGGAACTACTATTAATACAGACAAATTTGGATATTTAACTCTTAGCTTTTTGATTACTTTAATAGCTGTTCTTGTTTTACCAAATCCAGTAGCTGCCACAATTGTAGCTTTTCCTTTAGCTTCTAGCCATCTTTTGACAGCTTCTTCCTGTCTTTGGTCTCTAGTAATTGGGGTAAATAAATCATTCAATACTCCTTGTGACATCCCATCCTTTCAGCTCTGCCACTTTATTAATTTCGTCAATTTTATCCTTCCATTGTTTAGCCTGAGCTTCACATTGATTCTGGAAACGATACAAGACTTTATTAGAAAGAAGACGGAGCTGCTCACTAGTTAAGTTAGTATACTTATCTCTCTTAAGTCTGCACATTGATCTAAATTCAGCATAATTCAGACCAGTATCGCAGATTTTAAGCATGATGGATGGATTTAACTTAAGCTCGTTTCTTACTACTTCAAGCCTATTCATAGTTTTACCAGTTTCTGGATCCTTTCTATAGAGGTCTTTCTGCATTTCTTGCTGTGTAAACCATAATCCCATCTTTACTATAAAGTTAAGAGTAAGATGGGAATTATCAAGCGTTCCCAATGCATCCAAACATCCATCTAGAACTAGACTAACAGGAACATCATGGAATTCAACAGGAAGGCCATTGATAATTTCCCCTATAGGATAGGTTTTAATAGTCTCATTAGTTAATACGTCTTTGTTATTTCTAATAATAGCTTTTAAATCTTCCAAACATTTTGTACTTGTATATTGTTTCTCGGCTCTAAGCCATCTAATAAGAAGCTCTGCACGACATCTTTGAATTTGGTCCTGTACAATTCCAAGAAGAGTAATTCTTCCAGGATTCTTAGTATCAGAATTATACAGCATCTGGTCACAATGTACATAGAATTTACGAAGTTGATCAAATGAGGCATCTACCAACTTAATCTCTTCTTGTACACCATTTACCTTAGGACCTTTCCAAACATAATTATTAACATCATTTGCCTTATCATTCAAAGCTTCTTTGAGCTTATCTCCTAATACAGTCATAAATTATTCTTTAATAATACTCATACTCATCTTTTTAATTAAGTTAATCTATTATTGGTAATTTATTTAACTTCTCCCTTACAAACTTTATAAATATTATATTTGTATAATTGTAAGGAATGAAGTCCTCTCCATTAAACCATTTATCAATTCCTTCTTGCACATATTTAATTGTAAGAAACCCAACATCACCTTGTTCTATACAATATTGATTCCAATTAGGAAACTTAACACACATTATGTATTGGTCATCATAATCATTATATTCTAAACGTTCAAATACATAAGTTGTATATCCATAAGCATCCTCCTCTACTTCTAATGTTTTAACTTTATAAGTTACCATTAATCAAAAGTATTGGAATCTTTGTATTTCTTACAACCATAAGCACCAAAATCCCCAAGTAGTTTATCCATATTAGGTAAACAGGGATACAGAAGACATCTTTTACAACTCCTCTCTGGATGCTTATAATTAAATCCATCTCTATCTTTAAAGATTATTTCAGAAGTAGGCACACTAATAAAGCTAAACAACAAGTTGAGGAATATGTAATGTATTTCTTCTTTCTATTTAATGATTTAGTTAATCCTTCAATAGATTTATTCCTCTCATCAATCTGCTTCATACAATAATCTATCTGCAATTTACGAATTGAATCAGTTCGTTCCCAGCTTCTATTTATTTCCTTCAAGTTAGCAATCTGCTCCTCTAAAAGAGGAACAGTTTGTACTAACTTTTTGTGCTCAGCGAATATTAAATTAGTTGTTTTTAATTGTTCGCTTGTAATTGTCAATGTATTCTGAGAATATAGACCAGTTGACACTATCAGAGCTAGAAATAATATTAGAAACTTCCTTTTCGTATACTCTATCAACATATTTAACTCTCTCAATTATAGAGTCATTAATTATATAAATACTATCTCTAGTGTGATTATCAACCTCAGGAATCTTCTCTGGTTCTTTCCTTGTTAGTAGAATAGGAATAGAAAAACCAATAAGAAAACAGATAATATTAATTACCCATCTTTTCATTTGCTAATGACATACATTTCTGCATGTCAATACCTTTATTGATAAGCTCAATCATCTGTTTTTCCTCAGAAGTAAGATTAGCTAAAGCTTCTCTTGTAGCTTTTCTCTTTTCCCATCTTTTCCATGCATCATTGTAACCCTTAATAAACTTGTTGGGATTTTGTTTAACATATTCAACTTCCTGTTTAGCTAAAGCTTCAAGAAGTTGATCTGTTACAATACCGCAACACTCAGTATACATAGTGGGAGCATTTTCGTGCATTGCCCTATTTTTAGCAATCTTGTCACCAAGAGAAAAATCTTGTGAATCAACAGGATTGCAAATAGATACTCCAACACTAATCACTCTATTAATATCACAGACAAAATCATTATATCCATCCATAACTCCAAGACCCTCTGAATCTCTTCTTACAGACCTAGAAAGAGCACAGACAGTAATAAAATGTTCTTCACCTTTAAAATCAATAAATGAGCCGTACTCATAAATTACTTTTTCTTCATTCATGTTCAATAAATCCATTATTAATTAAATAATTTTCAGGAGCAAATTCTAATTCAAAGAATCTTTGTATAATATAATTCTTCTTTCTTACAATTTGCTTCTTTAGACTAATAGGTTTTTTAGATGCATAGTATTTTTCCTCAACTAGAGAAGCTCCCCATTTCCATATAAGATAAACAGAACTGCAATAAATGAATTTATCACTTACATATACAATCTGTTTATTCTTCTCGTAAATTTTATGCATTATTCATACGTTTAATTAAATTAATTATTTCTAACTCAGAATTATTATAGTTTATTTCTAATAGCTAAATATTATTCTTAGCACAGTAATCCCTAATAGCCTAATCCCTTTTCTATTGTTTTACTAACTTTAGCTCTCCTCCGAAATGCTCTATAGGAATAAAATGCTGAATGCCATTATATTCTATAAAAATGTTTAATTCCGGTAGATAGAAATCAACATAAGCAATTCCAGACCTATTTATATTAATATCTATAGGTATAGGATACTGCCTTTGGTATTTTATTCTCTAATCAATTAAGATCTCTTCGATTAGTTTTTCTCCTTTAGAAGATTTACAATGTGGACAACCAGCCTATCTATGAATATGATTAGAAGGATTCTGGTAAAAATCTCCATGGATAGGACAGGTAATAATCACGGAAGTCTCCGAGTTTATATATTTAACTTTATCATAATTATACCTGCTTCCGTGAACCTATTTAGCTTTTTCTATAAACTATATAGTAGAAAGTGTTCTCTTCTTTGCCTTTTCTTCCAGAGCACATTTTGGGCAGCCTCTTCCTAATAAATGGTTACTAGCTCTTTGCAAAAACTCTCCGTGAATTGGACAAATTATACAAACATTCTCTCTACTATTTACATATTCTAATTTAGAATAATTATATTTATCACCATGAAGCTGCTTAGCCTTCATAATGAACTACTCACTCGTATTTCTTTTCATACTTATTAATTTTCTCTCAGATCTTCTGTGAGGTCATAATAGAAATTTTTCAGAATTTTGTTTATAAACAAATTCTTACTAGTATCATAACAATCATTCCAGTCTTCTCTGTTATAATGCTTTAGTATATCAGAAGATGATACTTGATATTTATTAATAACAAAGGTATCGTCATCCATTGGATTTATAATAGCTCTTCCTAAAGCTATAGCATAATGGTAATGACCTACTGATAGTTGGTTAAATGTTCCACCTATCTTATAATCTTCATATACTACAATTTTATATTTCATATTGTCTCGTTCTAGTAGTTTTGCAAGACAATAGGCAATATAACAGCACCCACCAGCATTTATATCATATGTATCATCAAGAAATGTACATACTTTGTTAAGTCTTTCAGCAAGAATCTCCTTAGTTTCCGCAGACTTCGATTTGAATCTTTTTCTTTTCTTCTTTAAACTCATCTAAGTATTGTTTTAGAGTAATTACTTCATCCTTTTTATATTTACTTCTTACTGCAAAATTTGTACATCGAATAATGGCGGATTCTAATGTAATTCCATAGGCTTCATTTTTAAATTCTTTTCTAGGATTACTGCCACCAATATCACGTAATAGTTCTAAATCATAAAAAGGAGAAGAATCATTCACTGGAATTATTTTGTAAAACGATCCCGCTATTATCACTTTTGATTCTGTTTACCAAATCTTCAATGTAATCTGCACGATTCTTAATAGCATCTAATAATTCTTCATAAGA
>JBJEXV010000054.1:0-1629 GCA_051886175.1 Candidatus Coprovivens sp.
TGGTGGCAGTTTTGGCTATCTGAAGATGAACACCAAATAACAAAATCACTAACCCCTGAAAGGTTAAGTGGAGGAATTTTTGGTTTATATAATCTTCAAGGCTTTTCTGAAGGTTCATATCAATCAACAGTAGATGGAACAACCAACTATAAATATAAACTTCATCTAAATTATGATGATGAAGCTTGGAACTTCTTTGAAGGAAAAGACTTTTATGAAGCTGATTACAAAAGAATCAAGGAATTCAAAATCCTAAGAATGAACTATCTAGTTGATAATGAAGTATATGATGTAGCTATTAAAATGGATACCATTGAAGGAGATACATTATTTATCCTTGATCCAGATTTAATCTTAGATACTGATACAACATATTACAAATTTAAAAACTGGCTAGATGATACCATTGCAGATTTTAAAGAAAAGTTTAAAGATGCCCTTCCAATAATCTATACCATTTTAGGAATAGTAGGAGGAGTGTTCCTTATCTGGCTAGGATTTAAAGTATATACACTATTTAGATTCCTGTTTGGTTGGATACCAAATAAAAAAGATGATAGTGGAGGAAAAAACTCATGCAAGAAAAAGAAATAGCTGTTGCGCCATTTATGGCACTGTTCTTCAGCTTAATTATACTAATTATTATAATAATAGCCTTGGTCGTGTATTTTATAATACACCTCCAAGCATAAAATATGGAGATTAAAAATGACTAAAAAGAAACTAAAATGGCTAGCACCCTTAACTGCTGGTGCCCTTGCAGTAACTATGGGCCTTACTGCAATATCTGTACCTCAAAATACAACTTATGCCCAAAATTCAAGTTCAAGCGAAGTAGTAAAGCTTGCAGCTTATAATGAAACAACTTCAACAGAAGCTCTAGATAGAGATGCTTATGGTGTTGAGTATTGGATTAAATATTGTCCAGGCGAAACTACAGGAGAATTTGATGGTATTAAATATACTTTAACAGATGGAGTATTATATGCTACAAATGCAGATGATTGTGCAAATGTAACAGAAATAATTTTACCATCAACTGTAAGAAAATCCTCATCAACAATATATGATGTAAACGTTGATGGATTAGACTTATCTCAATATACAAAGTTAACCAAAGTAATCTTACAAGGTAATACTTCAGTAAGTAAATATAATGCGATTCTTATTGGTATTCCTAATGATATTGATGTATATACAACAGGTAATATTGAAGGAATCGGAAACGTAATAAATATGAAAAGTCTATATATTTGTGAAACGTTTAAATCCCATACATCTTTATCCACAACCTTAAGCGCTGAAGTTGCAAACTCACATCTTGATAATGTCTTCATTGCTGAATGGGTTAAAAAATGGGCTTCTACATATTCAACACTTACAAATGCAGATGGAACTACAGTAGGAAGAACTTTTCTCACTGAAGATCAATTAGGTTATACAATTGATTTCTTCTTACCATATTCTACATTTAGATATGTTCCATCATCATTAAGCTTATGTGTTAATAATATTTATGCTGAATTTACAACACTAGAAGACGTAAATACTACATCTGATTTTCATTACATAGTAGCTCAGCTTAACACAAACGTTGATACATTTTTGCTTAGAAATAATCAATATATA
>JBJEXV010000055.1:0-1629 GCA_051886175.1 Candidatus Coprovivens sp.
CAAACCTACATTTTTATTTGAAAATAATACCACATTCCTATATTAACATTAATACCTCCTTTCAAGCACAAAAAAAGTGCTGTAAATTGTTTTTAATCAATCTACAACACTCTAACTAGTATTATAAAGGTAATAGAAAACAAACTAAAATAATGGCACTTATAGCGCAATATTAGCATACTTCTATTTGCTTTAATGTTATTTTATTTGACTTCGTAATTTTTATAGTAATAAAAGCACGCATGCATAATATTACTTTACTAATATCGAATAAAAGAACCGAGTATATGTAGATTGAATAGCAAGGAAGGACTTATCCAATCCTTGCTAGATAATCATTAAAATTTAATCTTTTCGTAATTCTTTAAAATATAATTATAGGCATCAACGGCTGCTTTCTTTTTAGCATCTACTTTATAGTTATCAAATGCTGAAAATACTGTTCCATCTCCAACTGTGCACTTACATTCCCATTCACCTTCAATATAATTATATTCAGTAACGTATGTGACTTGATGCTGAATAATCTTCTTTTGAAATAATTCTTGAAGCTTATTTACAACATTATCATAAGTGAAATTAGGAGATACTAAGCGTTTCTTACCATCCCATAATCCCTTATCCTTTAAATATTCAATACAATCTTTAGCTCCTTCAGCTTGGGCAACGTGATAATTTCTAGGATTATCTTGTTTAATCTTAACAGTATGATGAGCCTTATTTGATGTGTTGGCCAAAACAAAATCATAACCATAATCCTTTGCAGAAATTTCATAAGAATAATCAGGATTTTTATCACAAAATTCCTTCAATTGCATAAATGGATTCTTTTCATAACAAACTGATGAATCTTGAAACCTTAGCATATTAAATGCATAATATTGAGTCTTCCTAGTATTTTGATCAAGGTCTAACCAAATAGCACCTATAATCGCTTCAAATAAATCCTCTTGAGCTGATAGATTGTTTTGAACATTCTTATTTTGATCGCCTTTACTCATAATAAGGTATTTGGATATCCCTAATTCACTCATTCTAGTTGATAGCATTGTTTTGTCTGTCCAAAAGGATATAAAGTTGGAATATTCTTCTGGAGTTCTTATAGTAATAGAACCATCCATATGAGCTATTTTCCAGCTTTTCATTGCTAAAAAATCCACAAGAACATAATTTAATGCTGAATCTCCATAGAATTCTAATAATTCATTATCAAATACTGTTTCTCCTAGCATTTTTCTTTCTTCAGAGTATGATTTTCTAGTAAATGCATAATCTAGATAAGTCTTATCCTTAAATACATATCCTATCTTCTCTTCAATTTCTTTAATCGCTTCATTTGTTAATAACATATTTTATTCCTTCTTTCTAAAAAATTTATCTTAAGGAAAAAAATAAAAGCCTATGACGAAAAATGGTTACACTAGTATCACCATTTCTAACTATGATAGGCTTTTTTGTTATATATAAATTAAAAGTTTACTTTAACCCACGATACATAACGTATTATGCAACTTAGATTCAGTATTAATCTTTTAAAAACAGATATAACGTCTTGCCTTAAGACACTATTATTCTACACTATTTCAATAATAATTGCAAGCATTTATCTTGAAGCAAAAATAAATGCCT
>JBJEXV010000056.1:0-1617 GCA_051886175.1 Candidatus Coprovivens sp.
GCCTATTAATTGGCATTCTGTGCTGTTATTAATTCAATAATTTCATCAGTTGTAAGTCCAAGATTTGTAAGCTGTTTAATATCTTGCTTCAAATTATTCTTAGTGTATTTTAATCTATCTTTATCATTAGTTTCTGCTGTAGCTAAATCAGATGGATTAAAAGTTTCACCAGTAAGCATCATATGATAAATTGCAACTAAAATTTTTCTTGCAATTGCAATTATAGTTCTTTTCTTACCACGTCTTTTTACAATTTTATTGTATTTGTTGGCGTAGTAAGGACAGTCTTTATCTTTAATTGCTGCATGTGCTACTTCAACAAGACATGGTTTTAAATAGACACCTGCACGAGAAATTTTAACTGATTTCTTTTTCCCGGCAGACTCATTACAACCAGGTGCTAGTCCAGCCCAAGCTGCTAATTTATAATGTGAAGAAAATTGTTTCATATCTGTACCTATTTCTGAAATAATAGTTATTGCTGAATCTCTATTAATGCCTGGAATAGTACAAAGAAGTGTAATATAGTCTTCATAAGGTGAAACTAATTGATTAATTATCTCTTTAAGTTTATTTATTTCATTTGTAATATAATCAATATGCTCTTTGATTAAAATTATACGTTCTTTTTGACAGCCTTCAAATGAAATACCAGAAATTGCATTTAGTATATCCTCTTTTGATGCTTTACAATTTTTACGAAGACAGTTAATGATATCTTCATCAGTATAACTATCATTGTTTAAAATAATATTAATAATATCAGAAGAGGTTTTACCAAAAATATCAGAAAATACCATATCTAATTTGCAATTACCTACAGTGAGTGCATTAATATAACGATTTTTTTCTGAAGAACGCATGTTGGTAATTTTAAAGAGATATCTAGTCATTTCTCTAAGAAGACGAATTTGTTTTTCGGGTATAAAACTGCCTCTTACTATTCCAAGTTTGAAAAGATCTGCTATCCATTTAGCATCTTTGTTATCATCTTTTTCTCCTTTAACACATTTTACCCATTTAGGATTAGCAACGACGATATTAGAAATATGCTCTTCTAATACATTGTAAACAGGAATATAGTACTTTCCAGTAGATTCCATGCAGACATTTAAACAGTCGTTTTGTATAAGCCAATCTCTGAATTTGATTAAATCGTTGTTATAGGTAGAAAAACGTTTGCGAATATATCGTGGTTTTATACCTTCAGAAATACAAATTACAGCAACAATAAATTTTTTGTGTACATCAACACCACAGGCTCTAGGATAAATAACTTCCATAAAAAATACTCCTTTCATATAAAATTTTTGAAGGAGTATAGGGACTGTGCAGTTAACACTAAAAGATTAAACTAAAAGTCAATGATTAATCTACAGCCTCGAAGGACTACTTATGTGTGCTTGAAAAAACTACACTTGCACTGCTTATCATACTGATTTAATCGTAAGAGTTGCGCGAAGTCTGCAACTCACCTCCCCGTGCTTTGTAGTATATACTTCTTCGAGGCTTATAATATAATAAAATAAAAAAAAGTCAAGGAATAAAAATTGAAATTAAATATTTTTCATAACTATGTGTGCCTTGAACGAAGTGAAAGGAATGATGCTTATCATG
>JBJEXV010000057.1:0-24546 GCA_051886175.1 Candidatus Coprovivens sp.
CCAGCTAGGTTTTAAATAATACTTTTTTAGTGTCTACTTTTTGTTGACAACTTCAATACTAATTAAACTTTTTATACTCCTAATTCTTTTTTCATTGCATCATAATCTACAATATATTTAGAAATCTTACCATTTTTGATTTTGACTAATGTCATATCACCAAATCTAATATCATCACTATATGTTTTAACTTTTGTATTAACATTTGCAGGATCATAATATTTCTTATTCATATAATCATTTAAATCAACTGTATATACATGAAGAGCTCCTTCTTTTTTACCATAAGTTGATACTAAATAAGACATATCATAAGCTTTTTCACCAGTAGTATCAAATAATACTACATAATATGTTTCTTCCCTTCTATTAAACATTGTTCCTACGCTTGCCACATTATAATTTATTGAGCCAACAACTTCTTGTTCTTTTTCTTCTTCTTTATTTTTGTTAACAACTTTATCAGTTATAAGCCATAATCCTAATACACATAATACAACTACACCAATTACTACTAAAAAACTTTTTAATTCAGATTGTTCAGTAGTTTGTACTTTCATAGTATTTACATTTGACTTAACTTTTCTTGTTCTTTTCTTTTCCATTTAAACCACCTTGAACCAATTATATCACATTTAAAAGCTAAATCAAACACTATATAGTAGCTATTTCCCTACATATTCAGTGACATTGAGCGAATTTGCAATCGTCAAAATCTCATCTGTACTCATATCATTACTCGCTAAATAATAATTAACTTCATTATCTGACCAACTTAATGAATTAGAACTAACTACACCAATAGTATCAGTGATCATTAATGGATCCCCATAAACAGGAACAGTTTCAAACTCCGAATTAACATAACTCGATTCTTCAATTAAAACAAAGTTTTTAGCCCCATTAAACGTTAATATAACTCTTTCACCATTTTCTGTATTAATAGTTTCCTTATCTTTTAAATATGTATCTGCAGGTATATATAAAGGATAAATAATATCTTCTAATTTTGTTGTTTCCTCCGATTCTTCAATTTCACCATTAACTTCATCACTACCATCTTCCGAATTAATACATTCACTTTCCATAACCTTGTCTATATTAAAGTCTTCTTTATCTAAACCAGCTTTATAATCTATACTCTTAAACTTCACACTAATAGATAGAATATCATCGTTATCAAAAACATCTACACCAGTTAATTCTAAATTCTTATTAAAATATAACTTTTGATACTTTAAATCACCATTATTAGGATAATTAACATCAACCTCTAGTACATATTCCTTTTCTAACTCTTCAAACTTAATATCACTATCATTGTTAATATCTTCAACTAATGTATTCAATATATAAGCTTGACTACTATTATATGGCCACTCACTAGTAAACTTATAACTCTTATTTAAACTAGGTGTAACAACATAAACTGATTCCTTATCCCTTAAAATAACCTGTTTATTCTTATTAATAGTGTTTAACATATTTACTTTAAAATAGTTATCATCCATATAATAAACTTCCATTTCATAAGTATAAGTATCTTCATCATTATATATTTCCATATCTCCTAACAACTTATATGATTTAGCACTCTCAACATCATCAACAAAACTGTTAATAACTTTATCTTTATCCACGCTACCACATCCTGTTAATAATAAAAGACTCACTAATATAAATAATATTCTTTTCATAACACCATACCTTTTCTAATTAATATTATTTTTATTAACAAGATTTATGCACAAAAAAAGTGACCTAAGTCACTTTTATTATTTTTTAGTTAAAATTACGTTAACTTTTTTAGTTACTACATATTGAATACGAGAATCTTCGCCTTCAATTTGAATTTCAACAGTATGAGTACCAGCACCCTTATCTTTTAAATCAACATAAGCGGTAATACCAGTTGGTTCATCACCTAAAGAGCTTAATACACTTTCTACTGCAATTAATTGTACTTCTACAATCTTATCATCTGTAGAAACTAAATTTGCCACTAAATCATTAGCAACATTCTTAGTTTTAATACCAGTTAATGTAATAGTTTTTTGTTTAGCTTCATCGAAGTTCAATTCAACCGCAACTGTTGACTCACTTAACGCTCTAACACCAGCTGGTTTATCAATAGTAGCATTAACCTTCTTAGAACCATTATTACCTTGATCTTTAACATCAATTGTAATTGGAATATAAGAAATAGATTCTAATGCAGCTTCATCACCATAAATAGTTAAATCATAATCTTCTACTGGTTTACCATTTACAGTAATAGATGAAATTGCTTTACCTCTTACTAATTCACCAGTTGTAACTATCTTAACAGGTACTACTTTAGAATATGATTCTAATACTACCTTAGCACTTATATTAGTAGCTACTATTTCTACATTAGGTAAAATGCTACCATCAGATGCATAAGCAACTAACTTAACAGTATCTACATCATAAGTACCAGCACTAGTAAATGCTTCATCACTTAAATCAATTAACGCTTTAATTGAAGCAATCTTATTTAATGTTTCTTCAGCACCTCTAACAACTACTTCAGTCTTAGAAAGTTCTACACTCTTAACACTTAATTTTTCATCTAATTCATCTTTATTCATTAAATCATAACTAACTGTCTTCTTATCACTAACTTTTTTCTTAATTGTTACAGTAACATAAGATGGATCAATTTTATAATCTAATGTATCAATATGTTTCTTATAAGAGAATTTAACCTTTACTGGAGTATCACTCGCTTCATAATCAGTTAAATCAACTACTACTTCATTATCTCCTAATTGTTTAGCTAAATATAATTCACTTTTCTTACCTATTAATGTAATATCAACAGTTTCGGGAACTCCTTCAATTACATAAGCACTACTATTATAAATAACTTCAACTTTTTGATTTCTTAATATCTCAGCATTAGTATTAATTAATGATATAGCTTTTGAATCAACTAAATAAAACATTAACAAAGCAAATCCTAAAGATACATATAATAAAATATTAGGTCTATTTAATATCTTTTCTAACTTACTACTCTTACCAACTTTTGTAGATATTTTATAAACAAATGAACTAATTGGAACTACAATTAATTGATCAACTAACTTATAAAGTTTAACTCCAATTTTCTTTAAGGCTTTAAAAATCTTATTCATCTTCATCACCTTCAATTTCATTACCATCAGCATCATAGAATAACTCTGCTTTTGGTTTTAATTCTTCAACTAATTTCATTCTAAATTCGTCTAATGTTAAATTATAATGAATTTCATGATCTACTGCTATACTAATTCTTCCTGTTTCTTCAGATACAATTAATGCAATTGCATCACTTTCTTCAGCAATACCTAATGCAGCTCTATGACGAGTACCTAATTTTTTATTTAAATTAGGATCCATACTTGTTTTAAATACTGCACCTGCACATGTAATTCTATCACCTTGGATAATTACACCACCATCATGTAATGGTGAATTAGGAAAGAATATTGTACCTAATAAAGGACTTGTTAAATCTGCATATACCTTAGTTGCTGGAGTAATATAATCTTGTAAAGACACATCTCTCTCAATAACCATTAAAGCACCAATCTTGTTCTTTCTTAAATAATCAACAGCATCCATAATTTCGTAAACTACTCTTTCACGTTCTTCAACTGTTAATACTTTATGACGTCCTAATAACTTAGTTCTACCAATAGATTCTAGGAATCCTCTTATTTCAGGTTGGAATAAAACTATAATTGCTATAGGTCCCCATTCAAATACATATTCAAGTAATACACCAACAGTATATAAATTTAATAATTCACTTAATATTTTAATTACTAAAATAATAACAATACCTTTAGCAATTAATACTAATTTAACATTGTTCTTTATATTCTTTAATATATAGTAAAACATAAACCAAACAATACATACATCTATAACTTTAGTAATTATAGACCATATTGTAGATAAAGCCATAATCTCTCCTCCTTGTTCTACATTTAACATTATAACAAATAAAGAAACAAAAATATAGTCTTATAAAAAAGAATAACTATTAAGTTATTCTCTTTTACTAACTAATTGACAGTGTTTTAGAAGTTGGTTGAATTTGAATAAATGTATTTCCATCACTTACTTCCAACTCAGTTCCGTCTTCAAAATAATACTTAGTTTGTGCTTTTCTAGAAGTTTTCTCCCAAGTAATTGGAACAGCATAACCATTAGTAATGTAATAACCTTCTCCACTACCAATATTATCTAATTCAATTCTACCAGCATTATCTAATACAGTACTTTTAAGCTTATAAGTAATAATATTCTTAAATGCATATTGTTTTTTAGTTACATAATCAACATGAGCTTCGTCATTAACAAAACGATTATACATTTTAGTCTCAGGATCATATACATAACTAGTAGTAGTAATTCCCGAATATGGAATATTAACATTATTAGCCATTATTGCATTATCTACCTTAGTTAAATCAACATCTCCAACTGAATAATTTAATAAAACATCCTTATCAGTCTTAGTACTATAACCTAAAGCCTTAATACCTTTATTAATTTTTTCCATATCAGTAAAACCAGTATGTTCTAAACTAACATTTAAACTTCTATCTCTATAAAAATAAACATTTTCATAGCTTAAACCATTAATATTATTAATACCATAACTAGCTATATCACTTTGTGCTTGTGGACTCCATCCCCAGTGAACATAAATCGCATCATTTTCCATAGCATAATCTAAAAAATAATGTCTAGAACTTCTTACAGAACCTATTCTTCCAGTATCCTTATCATTATATAAAGCCATATAACGAGTATATCCACCTTCTACTAATATTTCATATACTAAATAAGATTCATCTAAACCAGAATGATAAGGTCTTGCTTTAGTATGATTATTAATCATTACAGCAATATCTCTTTTTGTTTTATTAACATCCACGATATCTACTTTTTCTTTTTGAATAACTTTCTTAGTAGTGTCCTTTAAATTTTCTACATCTTCCTTAGTGAAAAAATTACTATAAACCAAATAACCGCCCCCGATTATTAAAATCAATAAAACAAATATTGGAAACTTCTTTAATCTTCTTTTCTTTCTTTTCTCCATAAAACCACCTCTATTATAAATACATTATAACACAAAAAAATAACCATTACATTAATAGTTATTTTCTACGTTTACATTTCTTTCTTTTTTTCTTATTATTAGTTAATCCTAATTTCAATAATATAACAACAAGACCAACTAATAAAATTATCTCCCAAATACTAGCTTTAGTCTCATCACTATCATCAAAATTATTAACTAATTCTAATGCTTTAGCATCCTTATCTTCAATATTATTATAATTCTTGAAATAATTCTGTACTTCATTTATCCATTCTTTATCAGATGTCTCTAAATTATCTTCATACAAATCAACAAGCTTAGTAACATTATCACCTATTTCATATAAAGAAGGAGTTAATTTAGAGTTAACAATTCCATAGTTATTAACATCTTCAAATGAAGAAGCAATACTTAATAACTTTTCTTCTTCATATGGTTCCCCTAAAAACTCTAATCCATAAGAGAATCCATCTGATAAAAATCCCATTGGTACTGTTACAGAAGGATAACCAATAACACTATTAATAATGCTACCTGGACTATTATTATCTCCTTCATTTATAACAAATACTTTATTCTTTAATGTTGGATATACTACTACATCCAATTCATAATCATCATAAAATGATTGAGTATATTCACTATATGGTTCCTTTAAATTATCTCTATAACTCTTTGGTTTATAATTATATCCACAACCTGCGACATATCCATTTAAACCTTGAATATGCCCTTTATCTATATTTAATTCTTCAAAACTTCTTATACTACCAGTAGTATTCTTAATATACTCATTAAAATTATCACACATTGAAATACCAGCATAAGTTGAATAAGCAGCTTTGTAATACTTATAATTAGCAAAATTATCTAAATATACTATCTCCGCTCCAGCATCTTCCATCTTTTTTAATGATTCATAAACTAAACCTTCAATATCAGTATCAGTTAAACCTAATACTCCACTAGAATTAGCACTACCAGTTACATACTGTGTTGCAACACCAATCCTTACACCTTCTAATGATTTATTAGCTACATCATATTCCTTAACAAAAGAATCCTTAGTATAACTATCATTATCATATTTACCACCAATAATACTTAATACTAAAGCATTATCATCTACCGTTTTAGATAAAATACCTACAGTATCTCTTTCAATATCATATGGTATTACACCATTTCTACTAACTAAACCTAACGTTGGTCTTAAACCTACTAAACCAGCTCCTGAGGCAGGTAATCTAACTGAAGAGTTAGTATCAGTACCTAAAGCAACAGAAGCAAAACCAGCACTAACAGCTACAGCAGAACCACCACTACTTCCATAAGGCGTATAAGCTACATTAAATACATTATTTACTTAACCATATGAACTATAAGAATTCTTTGCACTAAATGCTAATTCACTCATATTAGTAGAACCCAACACTATCGCCCCAGCATCTATTAACTTTTGAACTACAAAAGAATTCTCTAAAGGATAATTATCACTTAAAGATTTAGTACCAGCAGTAGTAGGAATACCATAAACGTCTATATTACATTTAACTAATATCGGTACACCATGTAACTTACTTCTTACCTTACCTTCTAATCTTTCTTGATCTAATTTCTTAGCATCTTCTATAGCATTTTCATTTAATTGATTAATCGAATTAAATTGTTCATCATAAGCTTCAATACGTTCTAAATACATATTAACTAATTGTTCACTAGTAATAAGACCTTTATCTAAAGCATCACTTATTTCAACCATACTCATTTCATTAATATCAATCGGCGCTTCAGTTAATGCACTAACTTTATTAACAAAAAAAAGAGAAAGAAGTAATACTAGAAAAAACTTTTCCATAATACCAACTCCTATCTCATTCTTTGAGCTTCTCTTTTTAAATCTCTTTCTTTGATTGTTTCTCTCTTATCATAGTTTTTCTTACCCTTACCTATTCCTAATAAGACTTTTACTTTATTTCTTACTAAATAAGCTTTAACAGGTACTAAACTATAACCTTCTCTATCAATCTTTTCCCTTAACTTTTTAATCTCTCTTTTATGAAGTAATAACTTTCTCGTTCTTCTCTCTTCATGATTAAAACGATTACCTTCTTCATATTTAGCTATATACATATTTATTAAAAACACTTCATCATTCTTAATGATAGCAAATGTATCTCTTAAATCTCCAGAACCATTTCTTAATGATTTTATTTCAGTTCCTTTTAATTCTATTCCACATTCTATAGTATCTTCAATAAAATAATCAAAATTAGCTTTCTTGTTCTTTATTTCCATTATTTTCATCAACCTTTACTAATTCAAAGTCAATCATCGAATTTTCCTTACTTGCAGAAACACACTTAACTCTGACTTTATCCCCCAAACGATATGTCTTCTTAGTTGACTTACCAATCATTGATAATAACTCAGGAACATATGTAAAATAATCACCTTTCAATGTTTGAACATGAACTAAACCTTCTATTAAATTTGGTAATTCAACAAAAAAACCAAAATTAGTTATAGTTGTTATTATACCATCAAATTCTTCTCCAATGTGATCTTCCATATATTCAGCCATTTTCATATCTAATACATCTCTTTCAGCTTCAACAGCAGCAACTTCTCTTTCACTTGAATGACGAGTAATTTCTACTAATTCTGAAGATAATGTTTGAATAGTTGTCATTGACATATCATTTTCAACTAAATATTTCTTTAATAATCGATGAACTTGTAAGTCTGGGAATCTTCTAATTGGACTAGTAAAATGTGTATAAGCTTTACTAGCTAAACTGAAGTGTCCAATATTTTCACTACTATATTGAGCTTTTCTCATACTTCTAAGTAATAAACTAGATAGAATTTCAAATTCAGGTTTATCATGTAATTGTTCTAAGAAACCTTGCATTGCTTTTGGACTATATTCGTTATGTCTTCCAACTAACTTATAACCCATTAACTTAACTAAATTCATAAAGTCTTCAACTTTTTCAGTCTTAGGAGTATCATGAACACGATATACAAATGGTAAATCCATTTGATAAATATGACTAGCTACAGTTTCATTAGCAACAATCATAAAGTCTTCAATTAACTTTTCACCATTTTCACGAGTTCTCTTAATAATATCAATTGCTTTACCATTTTCATCTTGAACAACCTTAGCTTCATCAAGATCAAAATCCATATAACCACGACTTATTTTTTCTTTTCTTAAAATCTTAGATAACTCATTCATTAAATGTAACTTATCAGCATATTCTTCATACCCTGGAGCTACAATACCACGACATATTACATCATTAACTTTCTTATATGTCATTTTCTTTCTACTCTTAATGTAACTTGTGAATATATCATAATCAACTACTTTACCTTTTTCATTAATTTCCATTACACAAGACATTGTTAATCTAATAACACCTTCATTAAGTGAACAAATACCATTTGATAATTTGTGAGGTATCATAGGAATAACTGTATCTGCTAGATAAGAAGAAGTTCCTCTTTCATAAGCAGCATCACCTAAAGCAGTATTTGGTTTTACATAATTAGATACATCCGCTATATGAACACCTAATTCATAGTTACCATTATCTAACTTCTTAATACTAATTGCATCATCGATATCCTTAGTATCATCACCATCTATTGTAAATATTACTTCATTAGTTAAATCTCTACGACCTTCTAATTCTTTTTCACTAACTTCATTTGGTATAGATTCTAATTCTTTTTCTACTTCAGGACCAAAGTCTTCATAAATACCATGTTTATAAGCAATAGCTAAAATATCAGTACCTGGATCATTAATATGTCCAATAATTTTTACTACTTCACCTAAATATTTTCTCTTATTCAGTTCTTTAATAACTTTAACTAATACTTTATGTCCTTCAACAACATCTCTACAACTTTCAGGAGTAAGTTCAATTACTAAATCTCTCTTATCATCATCGATATTTAAATAGAATTTATTATTATCAGTAAATAATACTTCACCAACTAAATTATGAATATCACGTTTAACTATCCTAATAACCCTAGCTTCTTTTCTTACACCTTTAACAAATACTTCTACTAATACAACATCATCATGAATAGCTCCATTCATATTCTTTGCATCAATATAAATATCATCTTCCTTTTCTAAGCATAAGAAACCAAATCCTTTTTTATTAACAGATAACTTTCCTACTTTTAAACCAGGGCAATTCTTTAATAAAATATATTTACCTTTCTTAGTTAAAAATACAGTATATTCTTCCACTAATTCATTCATAACGTCTTGTAATTCTTTATACTCTGCAGCAGTAACAAGACCTAATAAATCATTAATTTCCATTAATTCTTTAGCTTCATGAATATCTTTCATTAAATTTAGTATTCTTTCTTTCATATCCTTCACCATAATCCTTTTTACTCCATAAAATAATTTCTCATTCTATCAACATACTAATTATACAAAATAAAAGGTAAAAAAAAAAGCCTTATGGCTTATTTTATACATAATATAAATGATATTACAAAGAATGCAATTCCTAAAATAACAGTTAATCTAGTAATAATTAATTCTAATCCACGTTCTTTTTGATTTTGGAATAATATATCATTACCACCTGAAATAATTTGACTTGCATCACTAGCTTTATTACTTTGTAACAAAACAATAGCAATTAATAAAATTGATACTACTATAAGTGCTATTTCTAACATAGAATCACTTCCTTCTCACATTTACTAATTTACCATAATACCTATGATAAATCAAGAAAAAAGACGTTTACACGTCTTATTCAAATATTTTTAAAATATATTTAGCTCTCTTTTTAAATAAACTAGCAACCATCATATCAAATACAGAACATACTGCTAAGAAAGTACTAGTCAAAGTTGTTATTTCCATAAATTTAAATGGATTAAATATAGATAAAACTCCCATAACAATAAATAACACAGTTAACATTAACATTAAAGCAAATATAGATTCATTCTCTTTTAAGAACTTATAACTATAAAAACCTTTCATTAAACCTGATAGTAAACAATAGATACCAAAATAAATACCTAAAGTTTCATAATAACTTTCTTCATTAGTAAATAACATAAATATACCTGTTATTAACATGGCTAAACCACTTACTATTTCAAATTTATAAACACTATTAGCAAATCCATCATAAAAATATTTTACTAATGAAGTTAAACCTCCAATTATAATAATACCTGCTAATACCTTACTAATTACTTGAGGATTTACATACTCTGGAAGACCAATTAATACAATCCCAACAATTAATCCAAATAAGGCCACAACCACAGATAGCAATTGAAATTTTTTAAATCTTTTTTCTATTACTTCCATAAATACTCACCTCTATTATTTAATTTTAAATCATAAATTAACATATTGCAATGTTTTTTAATTATGATATAATAATCTCTTATTTAAATATTGAAAGGGGTTTGCACTAATATGAAAATAAGACAATTATCAATATTTGAGTTCGATAATTTTGCTTTAAATCATCCTTTAAGCAGTTATCATCAAACATCAAGTTATGCCTTATTTCAATCAGAACAAGGAAAAGATTATGATCTAATCGGCCTAGTAAACGAAAAAAACGAAATAATTGCAGCATCCTTGATAATAATTAAAAAAATTAACATATTCTTCTCATATGGTTATGCACCAAAAGGTTTCTTAATGAATTACTATGATGAAGCAATAGTTAAAGAATTTACTACAAAATTAAAAAAACATTATTATAAGAAAAATATAGCCTTTATAAAAATCAACCCTGAGATTGAAATCGGCCAAATAGATTTGAAAAAGAAAACAATAACTTACAATCGTAACAAACATATTATTAGTACATTAAAAAAATATGATTTCAAAAAACTAGAAACAAATAAACTATTTGAAACAAAACTACCTGCACATAATGCAATTGTACTATTAAAAAATTATTCATTTAATAAACTAAGTAAAAATACTAGGAATAAAATCCATAAAGGAGAAAACAGTGGTATTTATATAGAAAAAGGTACAAGAGAAGATATAAGAACATTATATGAATTCTTTAAACCTAAAAAAGACTGCCCTGTTTCATATTACTTAAATTATTACAATGCATTCTCTAAGAAAAATGAAATAGATATTTTCTTATTAAAAATTGATTTTGAAAAATGCTTAATAAACTTAAGAGAAAAATATGAAAAAGAATTAGAAACAAATAATAAACTAAGCGAAAAAGTACTAAAAAGTGCAACACCAGATAACTTAAAAAGAAAAATGGTTTCAGATAAAAATCTAAACTCATTTAATCAAAACATTGGTATTGCAACACAATACTTAGCTGCTCATAAAGAACTATGTATTGGTGGAGCAATAACAATTAAACATAAAAATAGAATTAATATATTAATTAGTAGTTATGATAAAAAATTCAAACAATATTCACCAAATTACTACTTACACTATGCAATATTAGAACATTATAAAAATGATTATGACTTTATTGATTTAAATGGAATAACTGGTAACTTCTCCGAAAACAATCCATATAAAGGATTAAACGATTTTAAATCAGGATTCAATCCATTATCATTTGAATATATTGGTGAATATGATTTCATTATCAATCCAGGATTATATAAGAGTATGGAAGAAAATGGAATACTAGCTAAAGAATTTAATAAAAAACAAAAAAATATTACTATCAAGTAATATTTTTTATTTACCATAAACTAAATTACTACAATAAGTTTCTCTATTAGTATAAAACATACTATGTAACTCATATACTTTACTGTTTATATCTCTAATAACTGTTTCATGATCTTTTTTACCTTCATCAGTTAATATAACTACTGAATAAGGGTGCTCATCATAAACAATACCTATATCATGATAAATATATTCATACTCACCATACTTATGAATAGCAGAAATACCCTTATCTTTAAAATCTAAATAATTTTGATCAGCTATTAAAAAGTACTCTTCCAATTCAGCTCCATATTCATCAGTATTATTAATTAAATAATATAACTTATCTAAATATATCTTCGCATCACTTACATTTATATACCCAAATAAATCATAATTAGTATGAGATAATGTAGCTCCCATACTTAAGCCATAATTTCTTACATTATCAATACCTACATAATTAATAATCATATTATGAGCAGTATTATCACTAAGTGTAATAGAATACTTAACTAATTCTCTTAAAGTTATCTTACTACCTATTTTATGATTATTCATACCTGCACTAGAACTCATTTTAAGACTTTTAGAATAAACTAACTCAGTATCCAAATCTATTTCACCATTATATGCTTTTTCATAAACATATAACGCTCCTAAAGTCTTAATAGTACTAGCAGCATAATACATTTGATTAGTATTATAACCATAACTATAACCAGTATTTAAATCAGTATATAAAACACTTAATTTATAAGTATTATCAAAATAAACATTCATATTATCAATAACACTTTGTAACTCAGTATTAACATCGTATTCATCTAATTCTCTATTTATACAAGAATTATACTCTTCTGATAACTTTTGTTCTTCTAAAGCCTTAGAATTATCTAAACCAACAACCTTATCTTTATTATCTACTTCTAATTCCTTATCACTAACAATACAATTAACAACAATACATAAAATAATACCTACACAAAGCAATATACCAATAATAAGAAATATAGGTAAAGCATTATTCTTCTTTTTAGAACAATTACCCATTGCACGTTTCTTAATACGTTCATTAATTTCACTATCTATAGTAGCAATAGCATCCTTACTATGTACTTTATAATCTGGTTGAATATATTCAACCTTATCATTTTCTAAAGCTTGTCTAATTTGCTTTAATAACTTTTCATTTTCTATCTCAGTAAGGAATAATTCAAATTCATCCTTTTGTTCCTTTTTCCTTTTAACGCTTTCTTCTAAAGAATTATATGTATCATACTTTTCTTCTTCATACTCAACAGGTAATAAAGCTTCTAACTCTTCAATTGTCTTTGTTTTATCAACAACTACTTCTTCAACTTTATCCTTAACTACATTAGTTTTAGTTACTTGTTTCTTAGTATTCTTAGTAGATTTAGCCTTACTAGCTTTATTTGATAATATTTGATCATAAATAAAATCATTTTCTAAAGTATTAAACTGTTTAGTTTTTTTCACAGTTCTTTTTTTACTTGTAGTACTTTTATTTGCACTAGAAACAGTAGTACTCTTCTTAGTACTACTGTTTTTAGTTGCTTTCTTTTTACTTAAAATTTGTTCTAATAGTTCATCACTTGATACTTCATTTACTATTTTTTTAGTTTTCTTGGAAGTATTTGCTGTGGCTTTTTTATTCTTGTTACTCTTTGTACCTTCCATAGTATCACCATATTAATTATAACCTATTTCAAGCATAAAAAAAAGTGACCTAAGTCACTTTTTTACTTCGTTAATCTATAATTACTTAATAATTTCAGTAACTACACCAGCACCAACAGTACGTCCACCTTCACGGATAGAGAATTTAGTACCGTTTTCTAATGCTACTGGAGCGATTAATTCTACAGTCATATCAACGTTGTCACCTGGCATTACCATTTCAGTTCCTTCTGGAAGAGAAATAACACCTGTAACGTCAGTAGTTCTGAAGTAGAATTGTGGTCTGTAGTTAGCGAAGAATGGAGTATGACGTCCACCTTCTTCTTTACTTAGAACGTAAACAGAACCTTTGAAGTTTGTATGTGGAGTAACTGTTCCTGGTTTAGCAAGAACTTGTCCTCTTTCAACTTGGTCTCTTGAAATACCACGTAATAATGCACCAGCATTGTCACCAGCCATAGCTGAATCTAATGATTTTCTGAACATTTCAATACCTGTAACAACAGTTTTTTGAGTATCTCTTAAACCAACGATTTCAACTTCGTCATTAACTTTTAATTCACCACGTTCAACACGTCCAGTAACAACTGTACCACGTCCTGAAATTGTGAATACGTCTTCAATTGACATTAAGAATGGTTTGTCTGTATCTCTTTCTGGAGCGTCGATATAAGAATCAACAGCAGCAACTAAGTCTTTAATAGCTTGAATATCTGCTTCATTTCCTTCAAGAGCTTTAAGAGCTGAACCTCTAATTACTGGAGCACCATCTCCATCGAAGTTATATTCATTTAATAATTCACGAATTTCCATTTCAACTAAGTCTAATAATTCTGGATCATCAACTTGGTCACATTTATTCATGAATACAACGATTTTTGGAACACCAACTTGACGAGCAAGTAAGATATGTTCACGAGTTTGAGGCATTGGTCCATCTGCAGCAGAAACTACAAGAATAGCACCATCCATTTGTGCAGCACCAGTAATCATGTTTTTTACGTAGTCAGCATGTCCTGGGCAGTCAACGTGAGCATAATGACGTTTTTCAGTTTCATACTCAACGTGAGCAGTATTAATAGTAATACCTCTTTCTCTTTCTTCTGGAGCTTTGTCGATATCAGCATAATCAACGAATTGTCCAAAAAATTTTGTAATAGCAGCAGTTGTAGTTGTTTTACCATGGTCTACGTGTCCAATAGTACCAACGTTAACATGCACTTTAGAACGGTCAAATTTTTCTTTTGCCATAATATTTTCCTCCTCTTTTATATACAATCATATTTTATCTAATGCTTGAAACTTTTTCAAGTATTATTTTTATTGAACGCTGTTTTTCTTAATTATTTCTTCAGCGATTGATTTTGGAACTTCTTCATAATGATCTTTTTCCATTTGGAAAGTTCCACGTCCTTGAGTATTACTTCTTAAATCTGTAGCATAACCAAACATTTCTGAAAGTGGTACCATTGCTAAGATTCTTAAAGTATTACCAATAGATTCTTGTCCAAGTGGACGTCCACGTCTACTTGTTAAGTCTCCCATAACGTTACCCATATATTCTTCTGGAACGTCAACAACAACTTTCATTATTGGTTCTAAAAGAACTGGTTTACATTTATTTTTAGCTTCTTTTAATGCCATACTAGCAGCAATTTTATAAGCCATTTCTGATGAGTCTACATCATGGTATGAACCATCAAATAATGTAGCCTTAACATCTACCATTGGATATCCAGCAAGGATACCACCAGCCATAGCTTCTTGTAATCCTTTATCAGTTACTGGAATATATTCACGAGGAACTACACCACCAACAATAGCGTCAACGAATTCATAACCTTTATCTTTATTTGGTTCGAATTTAATCCAAACATGTCCATATTGTCCACGTCCACCAGATTGTTTAATATATTTACCTTCACAATCAGCTGCACAAGTAATTGTTTCACGGTAAGCAACTTGTGGTCTACCTTTATTACATTCAACGTTAAATTCACGTTTCATACGATCAACGATAACGTCTAAGTGTAATTCTCCCATTCCTGAAAGAACAGTTTGACCAGTTTCAACATCAGTTTTAACTCTTAATGTTGGATCTTCTTCAACTAATTTTTGAATAGCTAAAGCCATTTTGTCTTGATCATTTTTACTCTTAGCTTCAATAGCGATATCGATAACTGGTTCAGGGAATTCCATACCTTTCATGATACAGAAGTGTTTTTCATCACATAATGTATCAGCTGTAGTAGTATTTTTTAACCCAACAGCAGCAGCGATTTCACCAGCATAAACCTCATTAATTTCTTTTCTTTGGTTAGCATGCATTTGTAAAATACGACCAATTCTTTCTTTTTCGCCCTTAGTAGAGTTTAATACATAAGAACCACTAGTTAATACTCCAGAATAAACTCTGAAGAATGATAGACGTCCAACAAATGGGTCTGTCATAATTTTGAATGCTAAAGCAGTGAATGGTTCTTTGTCGCTTGGTTGTCTTAAAACGTCATTACCATTCTTGTCTGTACATACAATAGCTTCAACATCAGTTGGAGCTGGTAAGTAATCTACGATAGCATCTAATAATGGTTTAATACCTTGGTTACTTAATGCATCAGCACATAATACTGGGAAGAATTCAACAGATAAAGTAGCTTTTCTGATAGCAGCTTTTAATTCAGCTTCAGTTAATTCTTCACCTTCTAAATATTTTTCCATTAATGCATCATCAAATTCAACAACAGCTTCGATTAATTTAGTTCTATATTCTTCAACTTTATCAACCATATCTGCTGGGATTTCGATTTCTTCTGCATTTTCTTGTGGAGTTCCATCAAATTTGTAAGCTTTTTTAGTTACTAAGTTAACGATTCCACAGAATTCAGATTCTGCACCTATAGGTAATTCGATAGCAGCTGCATTAGCACCTAATCTATCTTTAATAGTTCCTAAACTATAATAGAAATCTGCACCCATTTTTCCCATTTTGTTTGCACAAATCATTCTAGGAACTTTATATTCGTTTGCTTGTCTCCAAACAGTTTCAGTTTGAGGTTCAACACCTGCTTGAGCATCAATTAATGCAACAGCACCATCTAATACTCTTAAACTTCTTTGTACTTCAATTGTGAAGTCAACGTGACCTGGAGTATCAATTATATTAAGTCTGTGGCCTTTCCAGTGAGCAGTTGTTGCTGCACTAGTGATTGTTATACCACGTTCTTTTTCTTGTTCCATCCAGTCCATTTGAGATTCACCATCATGTGTTTCTCCAATTTTATGTGTTATTCCTGTGTGGAATAGGATTCTTTCTGTAGTAGTGGTTTTACCAGCATCTATGTGTGCCATAATACCAATATTACGAATCTTATCTATTGTAACATCTCTTGCCATATTCCGCTCCTACCATCTATAATGAGCAAATGCTTTATTAGCTTCAGCCATTTTGTGAGTATCTTCACGTTTTTTAACAGCTCCACCTACACCATTTGCGGCATCCATTAATTCTTGTGCTAAATTCATAGCCATTCCTTTTCCATTTCTTGATTTAGCATAGTTAACAATCCAACGTAATGCTAAAGCTTGACTTCTTTCATCTGTAACTTCAATAGGAACTTGTACGTTTGATCCACCAACTCTTCTAGATTTAACTTCTAAAAGTGGTTTAACGTTTTCTAAAGCTTTTTCATAAACTTCCATTGGTTCTTGACCAGTTTTTTCTTTAATAATTTCAAAAGCTTCATATAATATTCTTTCAGCAGTACCTTTTTTACCATCATTCATAATTTGGTTGATTAACTTAGTAACAACTTTTGAATTATAAATTGGATCTGGTAATACATCTCTTTTTACTGCACGTCTTTTACGCATAATTATCTCTCCTTCCTTATATTTTTATTTAATAAGTCTTATTTACTATCTTTTGGTTTTTTAGTACCGTATTTAGAACGACTTTGTTTTCTATTGTTAACACCTTGAGTATCTAATGTACCACGAATAATGTGATAACGAACACCGATTAAGTCTTTAACACGGCCTCCACGTATTAATACTACGCTATGTTCTTGTAAGTTATGTCCTTCTCCTGGAATATAAGTATCAACTTCTCTTCCGTTTGATAATCTAACACGAGCAAATTTTCTTAATGCTGAGTTAGGTTTTTTAGGAGTACGAGTACCTACTCTAGTACAAACTCCTCTTTTTTGTGGACTATTTTGAACAGTAGCTTTTCTTTCTTTACTATTGAAACCTACGTTTAAAACAGGACTTTTACTTTTCTTAGTTTTGTCTTTTCTGTTTTTTCTAACTAATTGATTAATAGTTGTCATATAGTTCCTCCTTCCATATACACACATCCTGGTGTATCGTAATTCCCTTTAAATTAAGTTCTACTAAGGGCAGAACTTAAATCTAAAACGCAAAAATAATATACCATTAACTATATTTATTGTCAACTTATTTTTATTATTTTTAATACTATTTTTGAAGATAATCTAAATAGTCACTATAATACTTTGAAGTATACTTATCGCATGATATAAAAGACTCAATAGAATATTGCTCCTCTTCCCCATTATAGTACACTACAGAATAACCTTTACAAAGATCATCACTACCATCTTTATCCTTATCTACATTATCAGTAAAATTCTTCTTACTAGCATAATTACCAACAATTAATGACTCTAAAGGAATATAAGCTTTATTCTCTTTAGTAGGATAAACACTTTCATTAGTTACATAATTTAAAGTAGCATTATATAAATCTTCTTCCATTTCATAATACTTAGCTCTATTATTCTTACTTAAACCAACAAGTAATGACATAAATAATATTAATAAAACTATGACAATCCATACTAATACAATAACTTTAGTAGTATGATTCATTTTATTTACTTTATTAATAATTCCTTTGAAAGGTTTCTTAATAGTAGATAAAACCTTTTTTAAATTCTTTTTAAAAATTTTCTTTTTCTTTTCTTTTAGTTCAACTTTCTTTTCATCTACTTTATTCATAACTATCTATACCCTTCTGTTCTATAATTTGCACATGAAATATATACATCTATGTCATATATTCCACCATATTTATCTTCATATGTAACATTTGCATAACCAGTACATTTACTTCCATCTACTGCATCAACAATAGATTCATCTAAATATCCAGATTTATCTACATCCTCTAGTTTTAAAGTGGTTAAAGAATCACGTAATGAATATGCATTAGCATAATTCTCAGCAGCTTCTCTAAATCTAACTTCTGCTAAATAATACGGAGTATAGTTAATTACTATATCTTCCTCATCATCAGAAACTACATCATTATCCTCTTCATCTTCTACATCATAACCATAAAACGGAACATAATCTTCATTTTTACTTTCTTCTAAATCATCATAAAAAGAAGAAATAGAACAAGAAGCGATTAATAACACCATCAATAATATAGATAAATAAATTAAAGTTTCTCTCATTCCAAAACCCTTATTATTAAGTTTCATAATTATCGCCTCCAATTACAAATATTATAATATAAAATACTACATTTTTCCATAGAACAAAAAAAGATAACAAATAATTTGTTATCTTTTGAGAAAAACTAATTCAAACTATTGAATTAAACTAATTCAATAGTTGCTCCAGCTTCTTCTAATTGTGCTTTAATTTCTTCAGCTTCTTTAGCAGGAACGTTTTCTTTAACATTTCCACCATTGTCAGCTAAACCTTTAGCTTCTACTAATCCTAATCCTGTAATTTCTTTTAATAATTTGATTACAGCCATTTTAGTAGCACCAGCGTCTTTTAATACTACAGTTTTAGCAGCATTATCTTCAGCACCAGCAGCACCAGCAGCAGGAGCAGCAGCTACAGCTACAGCACTTGGATCTACTCCAAATTCTTCTTTCATTGCATCAACTAATTCTTTAACTTCAAGAATAGTCATTTCTTTTAAAGCACTAATAAAATCTTCTCTTGTTAATTTTGCCATTTTATATTTTCCTTTCCTTTATTCCAAAATTATTTTTCTAATTGTTCTGCATACATATTTAATCCAATAGATAATTCTTTAACATATTGAATCATTCCACCAGCTAAGATTGTTAATAAGCCATCTCTAGATGGAATAGATGCATATTCTTTAATAGTATCTAAATCAGCAGGAGCCCCACTAATGATACCAACTTTGATGTCTGCCTTATCTTGTTCTTTAGCAAACTCTGAAATAACCTTAATTGGTTCTAATAAGTCTTTACCGAATACGATAGCATTTGGTCCTTCTAAAAAACCGTCTAAGTTAATATTTAAATCATCAACAGCTCTACGAACTAAAGTGTTTTTATAAATTCTAACTTCACTATCAATTTCATGTAATTTAACTCTTAAAGCCGCAAGGTCAGCTACAGTTAATCCTTGGTAAGTAAAAATAATTACTGATTCACTATTTTTAATCTTATCAGTGATTGCTGCAACGATAGCTTTTTTGTTTTCTAAAATTTTTGCACTTGCCATTATTTCCCTCCTTTTAGGATATTAAAAAGCTTTCCCACTTGAGGAAAGCTAAATAACACATAAAAACTTATTGTTTATTTAGACATTCCTCGGCAAGATTTATTGTGCACTTGCTGTCTTCGGTGAGTCGCTTTTTGTTTAACAATTCATATTATATTCTAATAACTATTAAATGTCAAAAGAATTTTGATCTAGTTTGATACCAGGACCCATAGTACTAGAAATTGAAATATTTAAAATATATTTTCCTTTAACTACTGTTGGTTTAGATTTTGCAATTGTATTAACAACATAGTTTAAGTTTTCTAATAACTTAGCGTCATCAAATGATACTTTACCGATAATTGTATGAACATTACCATAAGAATCAGTTTTATATTCAACCATTCCTTTTTTAATGTCTGTAACAGCTTTACCAGTATCCATAGTAACTGTACCAGTTTTAGGATTTGGCATTAAACCTTTAGGTCCTAAAACACGTCCAATTTTACCTAATTGAGCCATCATATCTGGAGTAGCTACGATAACGTCATAATCGAACCAGTTTTCATTAGCGATTTTGTCGATCATATCAACATCACCAACGTAGTCAGCACCAGCAGCTTTTGCAGCTTCAGCAGCAGCTCCCTTAGCAATAACTAAAACAACTTTAGTTTTACCAGTTCCATTAGGTAATACCATAGATCCTCTTAATTGTTGATCAGCTTTTTTAGTATCAAGATTTAAGTTAAATGCTACTTCAACAGTACTATCAAATTTAGTAGTTGAAGTTTCTTTAACTAATTTAATTGCTTCTTCTGCAGTATAAAGAGTTGCTCTATCTACTTTTTTAGAAGCTTCCACATACTTTTTACCTAACTTTCTCATTATTTTACCTCCTAATTGTGGTTTATTAGCGGATTTATTTATTATTTAATATTTAATTTAAATTATTCTTCGTTTTCTTCTTTGTCTTCGCCAATTACTTCAACTTCACGAACTTCATTTGCTTCAGCTTCCATCTTAGCTAATTCAGCTTCTCTTTTAGCTTCCTTAATTTCTTCAGCTTTAGCTTCTGCTTGTTGTTCAGCTAATTCTTTATCGTTAACACCTTCAACAGCAATACCCATGTTTCTAGCAGTACCTTCAATAATATTCATAGCTGCTTCTACATCATAAGCATTTAAATCTGGTAACTTAGTTTCAGCGATAGCTTTTAAATCAGCTTTAGTAATTGTAGCAACGATTTCATTTGCGCCTTTTGTACTACCTTTTTGAACTTTAGCAGCTTTCTTAATTAAGAATGCAGCTGGTGCAGTTTTAAGAACGAAATCAAATGTTCTATCATCATATAAACTGATTTCAACTGGAACTATATCTCCACCTTTATCTCTAGTTGCATCATTAAATTTAGTACAAAATTCTTGTAAGTTAATTCCTGCAGGTCCTAAAACAGTTCCAACTGGTGGAGCTGGTGTAGCTTTTCCAGCAGGGATTTGTAATTTAATTTTCTTTACGACTTCTTTTGCCACGAAAAACACCTCCTAAAAAATTTTTTTCGCGAAAGTGGTCCAGGGCGATCCGCTTTTTCCCTCCCACTTAAGCTAATTACATATAAAAATACATAATTGCACCAAAATATTAACATATACTTATTCCATTTGCAAGTTTTTTTTGTTGTTTTTCCTTTATTCAACAAAAAAAGACACAAAGTGCCTTCTTATTGTAATTTATTAACTTGGAATAACTCAACTTCTACAGGAGTTTCTTGACCAAATAAATCGATTAAAACATTTAATCTATTATTTTCTAAATCAATAGTATCAACAGTACCATTCATTCCTTTAAATGGTCCATCAACAATAGTAACTTTGCTTCCAGCAGATAATTCTGCTTCAACATTTACTCTACTCATTCCCATAGTAGCTAAGATTCTATCTATTTCTTGAGGTAACAATGGTGTAGGTTTAGCTTTATGTCCTGAAGAACCAATAAATCCAGTAACACCAGGAGTATTACGTACAATATACCATGATTCATCTGACATTATCATTTCTACTAAAACATATCCAGGAAACATCTTCTTAACTTTTTCTTTTTTAACACCATCTTTAATGTCTACTTCAGTAGTTTCAGGAACTATTACTCTGAAGATATGATCTTGCATTCCCATAGAAACTGCTCTAGATTCTAATTTTTCTTTTACTTTAGCTTCATGTCCACTATAAGTATTAACTACATACCATTCTTTTTCCATTATGACACCATCACTTTCAACCATGCAGCAAATAATTCAACTAATTTAAAAAATCCTACAAAGATTAAGCAGAATAAAACAACTGCGAATGAATATTTTGCTACTTCACCTATATTAGGCCAAGATACTTTCTTCATTTCTTTTCTCATACTTCTAAAGAAACCATCTTTCTTTTCCTTTTTAGGTTTATCTTTCTTTTTATCCTTTTTCTTTTCTTCTTTTACCTTAGTTTCTTTTACTTCTGTTTCTTTTTTAGCTGTTTTAGTTTCTTCTACAACCTTTTCGACATCTTTTGTTTTAGTTACTTTTTCTTCTTCAACTGAAATGTCTTTAACAACTTTCTTTTTCGCCATAAGCCCACCTCTAAATTTTTGTATTAAAAAAACACCTTTTCGTGTTCAACAAGAATATAACACAAAAACCCCATTAATACAAGAAAAAAATCAGGTTTTCACCTAATTTTTATTTATCTTCAATTATATTTTTAATTTTATGTTTAACTCTTTGAATAGTATTATCAACTTGTTTAGGATTCTTATTTAGTAGTAAAGCAATCTCTCCATACTTTAGACCACTGATCATCAAAGCATAAACTTCATACTCACTACTAGATAAACTCTTCTCTATCTTTTTAGTTAAACTACTTAACTTTTCATTCTTAATAATATTTTCCAAAGGATCATTTAAAGAATTATCAGAAATTATATCTCTTAAAGGACTAGTAAATTGATCATACTGATAATCCAAACTTAAAGAATCAGATATTAATTTATTTTTCATTCTACCAGCTTTTATAATTGATACCTGTAATTTTCTATCAACACACAACGTAATAAAACTAGATAACGCTGCGGCTTTATCTTCACGATAACAATTTAAAGCTTCTGAAAATCCCACTAAAGCATCTTGATATAAATCATTATAATCATAGCCTAACATATTAGCCATACTAATATACTTTCTAATTTCTATATCAATAATATATTTATATTTATCAAATAATATATCTTTTGCTTCTTCAGAAGATTCATGCAATAAATTAATTAATTGTTCATCTCCGTATTCTTCATAAACCATTTCTATACCTCAACTATTTATTAACTATTCCATATATCAATATTGCAGCAGCAACACTGGCATTTAAACTATTAACATGCCCAAATTGTGGAATAGATAATATTTCATCACAATTCTTTTTAACTAATCTACCTAAACCATTACCTTCACTACCAATAACTAATAATACTTTATCAGAATAATTAACTTTTTTATAATTAGTACCATCCATATCAGCAGCATATACAAAATAACCATTATTTTTAAAATCATCTATTACATTTACTAAATTATTAACCATAGCAATATCTACATGTTCTAAAGCACCAGCACTTGTCTTCATAACAGTTGATGTAACACTAACACTTCTATCTTTTGGAATAATAATAGATTTAATGCCAGCGGCTTCACAAGTTCTTATAATCGCTCCAAAATTATGTGGATCTTCTAAATGATCTAACATAACAACTATTTTATCATTTAACATATCCTTATAATCAGAATATTCATAATCATCTATAACAGCAATAATACCTTGATGTCTTCCTTCAACCATTCCATCCATCTTATGAGCATCCATTACTGCATAACTAATCTTATTATCTTGAATAAACTTAATTATTTCTTTATCAGTAAAATTCTTTGCTATATAAACTTTCTTAATACTCTTAACATTTTCTTTTAATTCATTAAATACGTTCTTACCAAATACCTTCATACTATTCTCCTAATATATATTCCATTATTTCTTTTATTCTATCATGTTTATTATCAAAATATAATTTACCTATTAATGCTTCTAATCCTGTTGCTAATCTATAAGTTACAATATCCGCATGTTTGGTTTTAGCTCCTTTAGCGTTTCTACCCCACTTAACGATTTCTAATTCTTCTTCTGATAATATATTATCATTCATTAATCTTTCTAAATGCTTTCTTTGACTCTTAGCACTTACATAATCTAAACTAAGTCTTTGTAACTCTCCTATTTTAGTAATACCCTTAAGTATTAAATGTTCTCTTACAAACCTTTCATATACAGTATCTCCCATATATGCCATAACAAGTGGATTTTCATGCATAATAATCACCAAAAATAATTTATCATATTTCTCAAAAAAAGCAAGTTTTTATACTTGTGAAGTTGTCAACAAAAAGTAGACACTAAAAAAGTATTATTTAAAACCTAGCTGG
>JBJEXV010000058.1:0-1607 GCA_051886175.1 Candidatus Coprovivens sp.
CTGTCAATAACTTTTGAATAGTTCCTAATATTTTTTAGACATTAGCACCGTTTTTGTTATATTCAAGTCGGTGCTTTTGTTTAGCTAAGAAGGCATCAAAAGATGCTTTCTTCCATGGATGTGTCATTGGAGGAATATAAATTTTTTTAGTTTTAATATCAATTGGCTCATCAAATTCTTTAGATCTTTCTGTTCTTTCAGGTAATTCTTTAAGTGGATATACTCTTTCATCAACTGTAATAAATAGTTTTTTATCCAAAGTTTGTATTACAAGACCTTCAGTCCCATTTCTGAATCTTATAATGTCAGTTCCTGTGGCATTTGTTGCTTGATAATATTTTTTATGAAAACTAATAGAAGATCCAGAATCAAACTTTCTAGATGTTAAAATTGCTAATGTTAGATTGATTGTTTCTAAAGAAGGTTGACTTTCAAACACCGATGATATATTCTTTCTTTGTAGGGCAAACTTATTATTGAATTTCGGAAGGTAGGATGTCAGGAATTCGTTGGCTTGCTCTAATGTTTTGATGCTGGCTGTTCTCATTTCTTGAGGCAGCCTGTTCTGAAATGTTTGGTTGAATCGTTCGATTCGACCTTTTTTTTGTGGTACAGAAGAAGTTTTTATTGAAATACCTAATGATTTACATGCATAGGCAAATTGAGTGTATGTGTCGTTCTCATCAGTAGGATTAGGATTTGATTTATAGGTGAATACAGTTCGATTATCTGTAAAAAATTCATTTGGAATGCCGTATTTTAAGAGGATTTGTTTAAGAACCATATAATAACCATATAATGTTTCTTGATAGTCGAAAAAAGCACCTACAACAGTTCCTGTAGCGTCATCTACAGCTAAATGTAATGTTGCATAGGTATTGCCAAACCATACAATACCTGAGGCGTCCATTTGGATTAATTCACCAAAATATTTAGCTCGAGGTTTTCTAGGATGAGAAGAATCAGAATCTAAAATATGATCATCTATTATTACATTCTTATCAATTTCAGTAAGCTTATTTTTAGCCTCTAATTCTTTCTTTTTAGCTCGTCTAGTACTACGATTACATAATGGAGAAATAAAGCCTGCAGATGTTAAAATATGCCTTAATGGAGTATATGAAATCTTAATACTTTCATCTTCATTTAATTTTTCAGTAAAATGACTCCAATTAAAGTCATAATATTTATTTTTATATAGACTAATAATCCTTTCTTTTGTTTCTTTAGATATAGTTGCTTTTGGTTGCCTACCTGAATTCTTATGTACAAAACCAGCCTTACCTTCAGTTCTATATTTTGTAATAAGCTTATTCACATATCTTTCTGTACAGCCAAGTCTAATAGCTGCCTTCTTTTTGTTTCCATTTGTATCAACTAATTTTTTAATGATTTGATATATGTTTTGTTCTTTCATATTAAGTTCCACGCGTTTCAATTTACATCACCTCAAAATGATTATAAACTGAGTGCCGCGAAATCCCTAGGGATTTGTTCCTTTCTTTAAAAATTCTTTTAGAATGTGGGGACACATTCCCCACACCCTTTGGTATACTTAGGAACTAATCAAAAGTTAATCATAAGGATTTTATCAAAAGTTAATCATA
>JBJEXV010000059.1:0-1595 GCA_051886175.1 Candidatus Coprovivens sp.
GAAGTGTATAATGAAATTGATGTGAACCGTAATGTTATGACTGGTGTTGAAGATGAAAAATAAACATACGGCATTACTTTCAAGATTATCTAAAGAAGATGAGCTTATAGGTGAATCTGAAAGTATACAAACTTGGGAAAGCTATGCTAGAAGAATATGCAAAGCTACATGGATTAAAAAATGTTATACATTATATTGATGATGGATATTCAGGAACAAATTTTGAAAGACCAGAATTCCAAAGATTAGTTAAAGATATTAAGAATAATTTAATAGATACAGTAATAGTTAAGGATTTATCAAGACTTGGAAGAGATTATTTAAAGGTAGGATATTATTTAGAAGAATTCTTTCCTCTATATAAGGTAAGATTTATATCAATAAATGATGATATAGATTCATTTAAAGGAATACCAGAGCTAACACCATTTAAAAATATTATGAATGAATGGTATGCAAAAGATATATCTAAAAAGATAAGAAGTGTATATAAGATAAAAGCTTTAAAAGGAGAATTTACTGCATCATATGCTCCATATGGATATATGAAAGATCCAAATGATAAGCATCATTTAATAATAGATAATGAAGTAGTAGGTGTAGTAAGAGAAATATTTATAAAAGCTTCTATTGGTATGTCATCATACCAAATCGCAAGTTATCTTAAAGATGAAAAAGTACTAAAGCCTAGAGCTTATATGAATTTGAAATATCAAAGATACTCAAATCAAATAAATGATAAATATCCTTATGATTGGAAAAGCACTACTATAAAAAGAATAGTTGAAAACTATGAGTATTGTGGTCATATGGTATCAAATAGAAATACTAAACAAAGCTTTAAATCTAAACATCTTATCAAAAATGATGAATCAAAGTGGATTATAGTTAAGAATACTCATGAAGCTATAGTAGATGAGGAATTATATGCTAAAGCAAAAGCATTAATCCAATCAAGAAAAATAGTTATGAAAAAAACTGGAGAAAGAAATTTATTTTCAGGACTGTTAAGATGTAAGGATTGTGGTAAAGCAATGTCTGTATATAAGAATCATGATTTCTGCTGCTTGACATATAGAAGTAATGGTAAGAACTACTGTAGTAGTCATTATATTAGATATGATATTTTATATAATGAAATACTAAAAGATATTAACTATCATATTGATAAAGCTAATATAGATAAAGAAGCTTTAATAAAAGAACTATTAAATAAATATCAAATTGCAAGTACTATTAAAGTATTTAATAATGATATAAAGAAACTAGAGAAAAGACAAGAAGAAATAAGACTAATACTTAAAAGAATGTATGAGGATTATGTACTAGGAAAAGTATCAGAAATAATGTATAATACAAATAAGCAAGAATATGATGAAGAATTAAATAAGATAAGTAATAAATTATCTTCATTATATGAAGTGAAATCTAGGGAAAAAGATATAGAGCTAAGCATTAATAGATTTATAGCACTTATTAGCAAATATGACCATTTAGAGACTCTAACCAGAGAAGTATTGAATGATCTGATACTTAATATAAATGTATATCAGTATGAGATGATTGATAAGAAAAGAGTACAAAGGATAGAAATT
>JBJEXV010000060.1:0-80089 GCA_051886175.1 Candidatus Coprovivens sp.
AATATTAATATAAATTTAGTGTTGACAAAACTTAGATAGTCAATTTATCGTTATGTTAAAAAGCATTGCTTGTGGCAACGGGTATTTTTATAATAAACTGAATTTGATGAAAGGAGAAAGTATATTATGTTAAAAGATAATTTAAAAACATTAAGAAAAAATAAAGGACTTTCACAAGAAGAATTAAGCATCAAATTACATGTTGTTAGACAAACTATTTCAAAATGGGAATCAGGTTTATCTGTTCCAGATGCTGAAATGCTAATGACAATATCTGAAATATTTGAAACACCTGTTAGTGAAATCTTAGGAGAGAGTATTGAAGAAAAAGAAAAAAATGATTTGAAAGTAATATCAGAAAAGTTAGAAGTTATTAATGAGCAATTAGCAATGAAACAAAAACAAAAAAGAAAAATGTTAGTTAATACATTAATAATAGCTGATGTATGTTTAATAGTATTATTTATCTTATTAGCGATATTAGGAAGTCCATATCAATCGTGGGATTATAGTGATCCAGAGTGGTCAGTAATTGGAACTTTATGGCATTCGTTTGAATGGGTTTATTTCAAAGTAGCTCCACTTATGATTATTGTTATAACAGCAATACTTGGAGTAATATTTGTTAAAAGAAATAAATAATTGAAAATTACAATTTATCGATTAGCTCGTATTTATTCACATTTTAATTAAAATCAAGAAAACTCTTGATTTTTTCTTTTTAAAAGTATAATATATAAAACAATAAATTTAATTGTGAGGCGATTCTATGAAATGGAAATTAAATGACTTATATTTAAATTTACTTTTAAGAGAGTGTTAGACATAAGTGTCTTTCGCTCTCTTTTTTTGTTGGGAGGGTTTGAATGGTTCAATTAAATAAGGACAATAAAACAGATGTATCTTTGTTAGAAATACAAAGACCATTATCTAGTGAATTGATTAAAGATTATAATCATAAGGAAGCTATGAAGGATATTCATGATATATTTTTACAATTGGAAGATAATTATTTTTATCAAGTAGCATATCAGGAATTTTTGAAATATTCTATTGATGAAAATTTAGAATTTAAGATAGTAGAAGATCCAAATTTAGTTTTAAAAAGTTTTAATTCTTATGAACAAGAATTAAAGAATGATATGTCATTCAAAATGTTTACTAAAAAAGATTATAGAAATTCTGTGTTATTATGCGAAGCATTATTAACAAGAGTAAAAGATGCTTTTGAAAATTTAGATGAAGCTGAAAAATTTATTATTAAGAATTTTGAATATGATAAACCAAAAGAATATGTAGATGAATCATTGTATGATGAAATGTGTATTCATAAAGATAAGTATTATCAATCCAAAAAGAGTGCATATATAAAAATGGCTCTACAATTAGGTATGATGGAAGATATGCATATAGACTCACAATTAGTAACTGAGTTTAAAAAGATTATAGATAGTAATATTATTACTATTTCGGGATAAAAAAATCCGGAGAAAATTCGGAGTAAATATAGAACTCTATAGGAAAAACTATAGAGTTTTTTCGCATGGTTTGAAGGACCGATTTCTTAGATAATGTTATTAAGAACTCAGGGGCCCCTTAGTTCCAAACAAATAAGGAAAGCGAGGAATTAAGATGAGTGATGAATATTTAACAATATTCGCAATTATGCCAAAGGAGATATACAAAACAAAAGAATTATCTCCTGAGGACAAACTAATTGCAGAGCGATTAGCATATTTATGTAAGAAGGAGGGATTTAGTTGGGTAACTAATAAAGCATTAGCTGATATGTATGGTATTAAAGAAGATTCAGTATCACAACATATTACAAATTTAAGAAGATATGGATTTATAAAATGTGTATATACTAATGAAACACATGGTAAATCTAATAGGACCATTTATCTAACCGAGGATCTATGGGATATTAAACCTAATGGTAGTAAGATAGATAACCAATATAATGGTGGTTATTCAAACGGATATAATAATAAATATAATAATTATAAAAATAATATAAAAGATAATACACCTGAATGGTTACATAAAGAGATTGAATCTGATCCATGGGATTTAAGTAATCCTGAAGAATTAAAACAATATCAAGAATTAGAAGATATGTTTAAAGAATTCAGAGGTGATGATAATGAATGATAAATTAGTATATACAGTTCAAGAGGTTGCTAAAATATTACATTCTAGTCCTAATTATATTTATCAATTAATTTATAAAGGATATTTACCAGCAATTAAATTAGGAAGTATGAAAGTATTAAAAAGTTCATTAGAAAAATTCTTAATAGTAAATGAAGGTAATGATTTATCTGATCTAGACAATATTAAAAAGTTAGAAGGTGTTGTCATTGAGTAAGATAAATATAAGAAAAAGAGGAAATTATTATGAATATAGGGTAGAAATAGCACCTGTAGATGGTAAAAGACAATGGTTAAGTAAATCAGGTTATAGAACTAAACCAGAAGCACAAGAAGCTGGTGTACAAGCATATAATGAATATCTTAATGCAGGAATACCATTTAAGTCTTGTGACTTATCATATAGTGATTATTTAGATTATTGGTTAGAGAATTATTGTAAGAATAATTTAAGATATAATACTATTCAAACTTATACATTATTAATTAATAAGTATATAAAACCTAAAATAGGTAAGTTTAAATTATCTACTATAACAAGTGTATCTTTAAATAGTTACATAACTGATGTAGTAAATGAATTTAATCATTCTAAATCATACTATAAAAATATATTAAAAGTCGTTAAAGGATCATTTAGAGATGCATGTAATCTATATGGATTTATAAAATATAATCCAGCATTAACATTAAGACTTCCAAAAGTTAATAAATATTCAGAAGATGTTAAACATCTTTATACTAAAGAAGAAATAGATATTATTCTAGAAAGATTTAAAGATAATGCAACATTTATATGTTCATTCTTAACATCTTGTTATACAGGATTAAGAACTGGAGAAGTATTTGCTCTAACATGGGAAGATATAGACTTAGATAAAGGAATAATAAATATTAAACACAGTGTTTATGATAGACCTAAAGACCATAAAGGAAGATGGTATTTAGGACCAACTAAAACGAATTCAGGAACAAGAACAGTTTATATAGGCGATACATTAAAACAAGCATTAATAAACTATAAGAATAGACAAGATTATTTAAAAGAAATATTTGGAACACAATATAAGTATTATCATTTAGAAGATGATAGTGTTGATAAAAGAATAGTTATTAACAATAACAATGAAGAAAGAGTAAACTTTATATTTACTCAAGATGATGGAACTTATGTAGGTACAGATATTACAAAATATCCATATAAGATTATTAAGAATGAATTAAATATAAATGCTAGATTCTATGATTTAAGAGGAACATATGCTACAAGATTAACCAATAGTGGAACTATGATGAATGAGGTATCAGAACTAATGGGACACTCAGATCCATCTATAACTAGAAAATACTATATATCTACAACAGAAGATAATAAGAGAGAAGCTATTAATAACTTAGATATAGTTAATAATTCAGATGTTATTAACAATATTATTAAATTTGAGGTATAAATATGAATTATGCAATATTTAGAAGTGAACCTATTTACACCTTAAATGATTTAGCACAAATAGGTTCTCATAATAAAAGGGAAAAGAAAGCATATAATTCCAATCCAGACATAAAACTAGAATTAACTAAAAATAATATAGAACTTGTTCCGCTAAATACAAAATATGTTAAAGGTTTTCATGAACTTACAAAAGAATACAAATTAGAACATGATGAAAGAATGAAAACTGAAAGAGAGGATAGAAAAAGAACATATTCTCAAATGTTAGATAAAAGTAAGAATGTGGTAGCAGATGAATTACTATTTACTGCATCTCCAGAATTCTTTAAAAATATGAGAAATAGAGATATACAAAAGTGGGCTAATACATGTATGGAATTTGTATATAAAGATTTAGGCTATAAGAAAGAACAAGTATTACATGCGACAGTACATATGGATGAAAAAACACCACATATACATTGTGTAGTAATTCCTTTAGTTAGAAAGTTAGATAAAAGAACAAATACAGAAAGATATACTATTTCAAAGAAACAATATATAAGAAATAATAAACATCTATCAGAACTACAAGATAAATACTGGGAAAGATTAACTAATAAAGGTTTTAAATTAGAAAGAGGTATCAAAGGTAGTGATGTAGAACATCAAGATATAAAAGAATATAAAAAACAATCTAGAATATTAGGTAAACAATTAGATTCAACAAATAATATGTTAGAAAATGCTATTTCAGATTTAGAAAAAAATATGGAATCAAATAAAAGTATATTGTTTGATAAAGATCATGTAAGAGTTAGTAAAGAAACTTTTGAAAGCATGAATAATGTAATTAAGATTTCAAAAAAAGTAAATGAACTACAACCTAAATTAGAAACAACCATAAAGAAAGCAGAAGTTTATGTTAATAATTGTGAATCATTACAAAATAAAAATTACTCGTTGAATAATGAGATAAGCAACTTAAAAACAAAAAATAATGAGTTAAAAGAAGAAAATATGAATCTAAAACATTATATAGAATTTATATTAGATATAGTAAAAGAATTCTTTAAGAAGATGCTTCATATAGGTAATGATAAAACAAAAGATGATACAGCTAATGAAGTTAAAGAATATTATGATAATGATTATTTTAATAAATCAGATGTTAAATATATAGCAAAGAATACAACTAAAGAGGATGAACTATATAATCATATTGGTTATGATAAGAATAAAGATGATCATGAGTTATAAGAAAACTATAATTACATTATAGTAACACACTACGATATTGGCAGAGCCAATAACTATGTGTGCCAAGGATAAACCCTTTGGAATCCCATTTAAGCACCAATACTACAAACTTTCGTAAGTTGTAAAGGTGCCTTTTTTATTTCAGCATTTAGCTTCATAAAAAAATAAAAAGACTTTTCTCACTTTCATTGAAATGTTATTTCAACAAAACGTGTACATCTTTTTATTAAAATACTATCACCACTTTCATTCTTATCAGAACAAAACGTGCTACGTATTTAAAAAAAGAAAAATAAATGTGGCGTTTTGGCGTTTATGTGGTATAATGATAATGGTGATATGAATGAAGGATGTAAGAATTAGTATAAGATTAACTGAAGATGAACATTATTTATTTAAAATATTATCGATTAAGAAAAAGAAAAGTATGCAAGAATTGTTAAAAGAATATGTAAAAAAAGAGATAGAAGAGGATAAGAAAAATGAAAGAGAAAAAAAGAATTAAAGCATTATCATTATTTGCAAATGTTGGTATAGCAGAAACATATTTAAAAGAAGTAGGTATTGATGTAGTTCTTGCAAATGAAATCGATTCTCAACGTGTTAAATTTTATAATCATTTATATCCAGAAGTTCACGTAATTAATGGAGATATAACTGATAAATCAATAAGTAAAGAAATAATAAGAAAAGCCAAGGAGTGCGAAGTTGATTTAATTATGGCAACACCCCCATGTCAAGGAATGAGTACAGCAGGTAAAAAATTAAAAGATGATGAGAGAAATTATTTAATAAAATACGCGGTTGATATTATCGAACAAGTACAACCAAAATTTGTATTTTTAGAAAATGTTCCAGAACAACTTCAAACATATATAACATATAATAATAAGAAAATATTAATACCTGATTACTTAAAAGAAAGATTAGAAAAAAACTATGTATTTAATTGTAATATAGTAAATGCACAAGATTACGGAGTTCCTCAACAAAGAGAAAGAGCAATATTTTTGCTTGTTAGAAAAGACATAAAAATTACTTGGAAATTTCCAAAACAGAATAAAAAAATAATTACTTTAGAATCAGCTTTTGAGAATGTTCCATCTCTTGATCCAGAAATATATGATATTCCGTATGAAGAACAAATAAAAATATTTCCAAAGTTTGAAGAAAAGAAAAATGTTGGATTAGCAGTATCTAAGTGGCATTATCCACCAAAGCATGTATATAGACAAGTATATAGTTTAATGCATACACCAAGTGGAGAAACAGCATTTAATAATATAGATAAATTTAAACCAAGAAAGAAAGATGGGAGTCTTACTAAAGGTTTTAAAAATACATATAAAAGACAAAATTGGGATAAACCAGCATATACAATTACGATGTATAATAGAACAATTGGGTCACAAAATAATGTTCATCCAGGAAAATATATTGGAAAAGATGACGAAGGTTATGATATCTATTCTGATGCCAGAGTATTAACTATATATGAGTTAATGATTGTTTCATCATTGCCATTGGATTGGAATATTCCAAACTGGGCTACCGATCATTTTATTAGACAAGTTATAGGAGAAGGAATACCGCCATTGATGGTTAAAAAAATTATGATGGAGTTGATTAAAAATTATGAATAGATTAAAAGGAGTATCATTGTTTGCAAATGTTGGTATAGCAGAAACGTATTTAAAAGAAGCGGGTATTGATATTGTCGTTGCAAATGAGTTAGAAGAAAAGAGAGCAAATTTTTATCAATTTTTATATCCAGAAGCAAATATGATTATTGGAGATATAACTGATGAAAAAATATTTGATGATGTTTATAAGGCTTCAATAGAAAATAAAGTTGATTTTTTAATTGCGACGCCACCATGTCAGGGTATGAGTCTTGCTGGGAAAAGAAATCCATTAGATAAAAGAAATCAATTAATTTATTATGCGATTGAAATGATAAAAAAATTGAAACCGAAATATATATTGTTAGAAAACGTACCGCAATTATTAAAAACAAAAATAAAAATAGAAGATAATGTTATTTATATTAGTGATTACGTAAAAAATGAATTAGGTAATGAATATAACTTTGCTGATGAATCTTTAGTTAGTGCTATGGATTATGAAGTGCCACAAATGAGGAAAAGAAACATTTTTTTAATTAGTCGAAAAGACATGAAATATAAGTGGCAAATTCCATCAAAGAAAAAAAGAATAACTATGAGAGAAGCAATATATGACTTACCATCTGTTGATCCAATGTTAAAAGAAGGATATGAAGAGACAATAAAATTATTTCCTAATTTTGAGAAAAAGAGAGAAGAGGCTTTAAAAATATCCAAATATCATAGACCGCCAGTTCACTCAAAAAAACATGCGATTGCTATGATGCATACACCAAGTGGAGAAACAGCTTTTAATAATGAAAAATTCTATCCCAAAAAAGATAACGGTGAAAGAGTTAATGGTCATTATAATACATATAGAAGATTTGATTGGGATAAACCCGCACGTACAATAACACAAAATAATGGTGTAATTTCATCTTTATGCTGTGTTCATCCAGGAAAATATATTGGAAAAGATGACGAAGGTTATGACTTATATTCTGATCCTAGATGCTTGACTTTATATGAATTGTTTATAATTTTTTCTTTACCAAAAGACTGGAATGTGCCTGAATGGGCTGATGAAAGAATGATAAGACAAGTAATAGGAGAGGGAATACCACCTATGTTAGTAAAAAATTTAGTTGATGAATTAATTAAAAATATTAAAAGCGAAGAATAGTTCTTCGCTTTATTTGTAATACTTTGAAAATAATTCTCCAAATGTAATATTTAAACCTACTGATTTAAGTTCTGGTTCCTTCAAGTCAAATAATTTTTTTAACAGTTCAAGTCGTGTAGCTGTATCTCCTAAATGAATAGCAGAGTGGCAAATAGGACAAATAGAAACAATATTTTCAACACGGTCTATATTGATTGCAAAGTCTTTTTGTGCCATCATTGGTATAAGATGATGGGCCTCCATATATTGTTTGCCTAACTTTGAAGTAAATGTTAAGTGATCATGATTTCCCATACAAACATAATTAGCTATATCTAATGCTGTTTTTGAGATACGTGCATTTGTTTTATATCTAATTGTATTACCTCTCGTATATGGAACTGGAGTTCTATTATTTTGTTTTTTGAATTTCTCGGAATTAACATCATATGCAAATGAAGTAATAACTTTATCTTGATCAACATCAGTAACTAATGTTGCACTAAGATCCATATCATCTATGTCTACTTCAATATCTTCTTTTAATGTTAATGTTAAATCAGGTTCTTTATTATAAATAGACATTCTTTGAATTTTAGCTAAATATTTATCTTTGATATAATCTGATAGCTGATAATTACCATCAACTAATTTGGTTATTCCAATTGATGTTAAAAAACTAGTAAATTTAACATCTCTATATTTATTAGAAACCTCAATTGGTATTTCACGTTCGGTATTATCAGTTTTATTTAATTCGACAATAGCATCAAAATAGTTAATTTTAAGGTTATGAGTTACATATAGTAAATATGCTAAACCTTTAGTTGAAATACTTCCTAAGTCAGTTATTGCTCTTAAAAATAGTTTTGGAGCATCTACATCAGAATTACTTGATTGAATAGCTGTATTATTTCTACCAAATGAAAGGTTAAAAATTGAATCCATAATAATATCTAATTGAAGATCAATATTATTTTGTAAATAGGCATTATAAAATCTTATTCCTTTATCTGTAATATGAGCCTTACCAGGTTTAGAATATTCATATTGAACTAACCCAAAGTATCTTGTTAATTCAGATTGTTTAACTAAATATGGTCCGTCTTGTGCTCCAGCTGCTAGATATGGAAGAGCTCGCTTAATTTCTTCCTTAAAATCAACATTTGAATGCCATGTTTCTCCATTATTGTGAGATTTATAATATATTTCTAGAGAAGCATAAAATGCATCAAGTTGTGCTGTTTGTTTAGGCATAATTAATAAATTAATTTCGTTGTCCATATTTGTTCACCTCATATATATGATACCACAAAAAAATGACATATTTATATAATGAAGTAGACTATTTTCTAAAATTTTGATTTGTGGTATAATGAATGAGGAAACGAAATGCTGTTAAAAGATGATTCTTGTCCACATTTTGTCCACGTAATATATAAAATTAGTAATATTTATAATATAGATAATACTAATAATATAATGTACTAAATGCCCGTAATATAAGGGAAAAACACATAATACTATTTGTACCATATATAAGTAAAATATGGTCAAAACTGGAGCATGTGGAAGTGGTAAAAAATATAAACAATGTTGTGGTAAGAACAAATAATTAAAATAAAGACTCACTTAACAGTGAGTTTTTTTATGCTATAATTAATACATAATAGAGGTGAATGGCATGGTAGATGATTTACAAATAATTAAAAAACATTACGGTGAAAAAATGTCTCACCTTTGTCGTGAACTATTCCCAACGTTATTAGAAGAACCAGGTTGGTTAAGTAACTTCATGTTAGAAAAATTTGAACCTAATAGATTATTGTACGAAGATATAATAATGAATGGTTTTAAAGAAAGTTTTAAAAACTTTGTTTTGAGTTTTAAACAAATTAAAAGAGAAGAAGTACCAGTAACTAAAACACCCAGTGAACTACTTAGTGAAGCAGGTTACGATCTATATGAATGTAAAACAGAAGCGGACATACAAAGTTTTAGAAAATATTTCGCACCAGGAGAAGAACTGTGTACTTTTAATGGTGGAAGATTAGAAAGATGCCATGTATTCTTCGCAGTAAGAAAAGATGTAGATAAAATAAAAAGAAAAAATTTTTCTAGTCCAAGACGTCAAGATGAATATGGAACATCAGTAATGAGTATTCAGTTCTCTAGAGGAGAAAACAACACAGTGTCTATTAAAAATAGATACAACCATACAGTTGACAATCCTGATGCTACATACGGGAATAACCTAGATAATATAGTATACGGATTAACTGACAGTTTTGAAAAAACAGATGGCTTCAACCTAAATCATAGTAGAAGTGGTTTTGAAATACCTGGATATGTAAGAGCAGATAAATACTATAAATATAATTACGAATTAGATAATATTTATTATTGTACAGATAATCTAATTATTGATAACTTTACAGTAGATCGTCGTTTTCAACAAAAAGAAAGATATATATTATTTGATTATTATATTTTAGATCTACAAGAAAAGACATTATCTTTTGTAAGTGAAAAAATAGATCAACAAACAAACCCAGGTTCATATAGATACTACGCATACTATGAAGATACTTTTTGTAAATCAATCGGTAAAATAAAAGAGATCAAAGTAATAAAAGATAAAAAAACAGGAAATAGAATAATTTATATCTACACAATACATAAAGAACCAATAGAAATAGAAATAAATAAAGCTAACCAAATGGTAAGATACAAAAACAACCATATAAGAAGATTGAGACGTAGATATTTAAAATATAATAAGTACCTAGAAAAAATAGAACTAAGAAACGTAACAAGGGTAGAAAGCAGTTTCCTATATAGCAATAGACACCTAGTAGAACTAATAATGCCAAAAGTATTAGAGTTCGGTGAAAGCTGCCTATACTCAAATCGTTCAATAAGAAGAGCAGAACTTCCAGCAACATTCTTTATATCAGATGGATTCCTAGGATGGAACCAAGTATTTGATCGCCAACCAGTCGGAGTAAAAAATCGTTTCGTAAGATTCATAAGAACACCTGATTGGAGTTATGGACCAATTGTATTCTTTCATATGCTAATAGCAGCTATAACTAATCAAACAATAAAACTATCAAATAAAATAATGAATAAAAGAGATTATGATTTCAGTGGGGATGAAGTAACTATAACATCTATCAAAAAAACAAATGCATTCTCACATCTCATTGACTTTATAATATCTAAAAAAGAACCAACAAGAACACTGGAAGATATAGAGAAAGGAAATACACTATGACAGAAAACTTAGTAATAGAGATGTCTAATGGAGTTAAATATACTGTAATAGATATATTAGAATATAACAAAGAAACTTATTTTCTTTTAACTTTAACATCAAACGATGAAACAAAAATATCAGATCAATTTGAAATATGTAAATATGACAAAGTACACAATAATTTTGACAAAATTGAATATGAAGATGAATACGAATTTATTAAGAAAAAATTTGATGAAAGACTAGAAAAAGAAAAAATAGAAATATCTATAGTTAACAGAATAGATTTTGATGAATTACTTAAACTAGAAGTACTTAGTGTAAAAAATTATGAATATAAACTTAAACATGAAGAAAAAACATACAATAAAAATATAGAATTCTATTCAAAAACAAAACCACAAAAAGGTGATTACATATATATTTCTAGAAATACATTAGAAGAAGACATGCTTACTTATGGTCACATCCATAATATAAATGATTTAAATCATAATAATGTCTTAGTAATTGAAAAAAATGAAAAAAGAGTATATTTACTAAGATATTACGGATAAAGTGAGCAAAATGCCACTTTTCATTGCTATAATGTAAAGAGTTGTTGCTACAAAAAAACATATCTATTATATGATTAGTTTGTCAAGGGAGTAAAAATTATGGCATTAGGGAAAAAATAAAAGATTTAAGAAAAAAAGCTAATATAACTCTAAAAGCAATAACAACTTTATTTAATATATTTTTAGATGAACTATTAGATTAAAAAAAAGAAATACTAGGAGATGTTATTTTAGAAGAAAAGTATTCATTAGAAGTATTCAAAAAAGAAGGTGAGTATTATGTGTGACACATTCGGTTTAATAACAAAAAACAATAAAATATTTGCCAAAAATAGTGATAGAAGTCCAAATGAACCACAAGTAATCCAATTCATAAAGAAACATAAAAATAAAAATAAAGAAGTTAAACTTACTTATATAACAATAGATGAAGTTAAAGAAGTTAACTCAATACTTATTTCTCGTCCATCATGGATGTGGGGAGCAGAAATGGGTGTAAATGAATATGGACTTTGTATAGGAAATGAAGCTATTTTTACAAAAGGCAAATATAATAAAACAGGTATAACTGGAATGGACTTAGTTCGTTTAGCACTAGAAAGAACATCAAACGCCAAAGAAGCTAAAGATCTAATAATAGAATTAATTCAAAAATATAACCAAGGTGGAAATTGTGGCTACGACCATAACTTCTTTTATGACAATTCATTTTTAATCATGGATAGAAAAGAAATATTCATACTAGAAACTAGTGGCAAAGAATACAATGTCAAAAAAGTATCTAAAGGAGCTATATCAAACTGCATAACATTACCAAATGACAATATAAAAGAAGACCCATTATATCGTAAGTTCTCAGGTGCCCCTATAAGACATAAAATAGTATCAAATCTATTAGACAATAAACTTAGCATAAAAGATACTTTTAATATTCTAAGACAACATAATGGCAATAAATATTTTAAATACGGAAGCGTTAGCAGTCCTTGTATGCATGCAGGTGGAATAGTAGGCGATCATACAACATCATCTATGGTAGTTGATTTATCTAACGATGAAATAAATGTATATTTTACAGGAACTTCATTACCATGTTTATCATTATTTAAACATTATACTTTTGGAGATAAAATAGAATATCCAATATCAACTGAAATAAATACAGATTATTGGTATAAGCAAGAAAAGCTAAAACGAAACCTATTAACAAAAGCAATACCATTAACTTTTTATGAAGAACGTAATAAATTAGAAAATTATATTATAAACAAAAAAATACCATTATCTGAATCAATAAAATTAGAAGAAAAACTATATAAAAACTTAAATATAAATAAACTACCTAACATAAAAAGAGGATTATATTATAAATGGTATTGGAATAAAAAAAATAAACAATTAGAAAAGAGTCAACAAAATGAAATTTGAAAAAATAACATATGATAACTTAGAACTAGCTTGTAAAATACAAAACACAATCTTTCCGGAAGAAGACGCACGTCAAAATTTTATAGAACAAATCAACCAAGCTCCCTATCGTAAAGAACAAGATTACAGCATTGTTTATGTAGATAACAAACCAATTGGAGTAACAGGAATATATTCATACCATGAATATCCAGAAAGTGCATGGCTAGGTTGGTTTGGTATCTTAAACGAATATAGAAATAAAGGTTATGGTAAACTAACTTTAGAAAAAACAATAGAACTAGCTAAAGAAAAAGGATATACAAGATTTAGATTATATACAGACGAATTCGCTACAGATGCTCATAAACTATATGAAAAATGTGGCTTAATAAAAGAACTATATGACAATGAAGATGATAAAGATGCCTTCATAGAAGCAGACATATACATATATTCTAAATCTCTAAATGATGAAGAAATTGATTTATGGAACAATAAAATGCTTGGCTTAAAAGAACAAAGTTATAAAGAACACTAAGAGTTTACAAAATAAACTCTTTTTATTTTTAAAATAACTATAATGTATAAATGAAACAAACTATAAATGTTATAATAAAAACAAGAAGAGGTGATAGCATGTTAACAACTAATAACTTATTAACAGATATTGATAAAAAAATTAACAAATGTCACCTATGCCAAGATAAGGTAGAAAAATTTCCTAATGCAAAAACAGTATATCTAGGTAAAAATAATGATATTGTTCTAATAGGTGAAGCACCAGCAAACAATGGCTGGCGCAAAAGCGGTATGCTATGGAAAGACATAACAGGAAAAGTACTACCTAGTGGAGTAGTATTACAAAAACTATTTGATATTATAAATCGAGACATATTTGAAACAACATTCTTAGAATCAGTTAAATGCTACCCATTAGAAAGAAAAAATTTAAAAGAATGTTCAAAAAATTGCAAACAATATATGATTCATCAACTAGATATCTTAAAACCTAAATTAATTATTACATTAGGAGAATTCCCAACAAGAAATCTTCTAGATAATAAATTTGAAAAATATAGTGACGTAGTAGGAACAATACATAAAGTAAATAACTATTACATATTACCTATATATCATCCAAGTCCTATCTCACCAAAGAGCTATAAAGGTAATCTACCTATATTTGAATATTTAAAAGAATGGATGGATGAAAATGGATGTAGATAGAATGAAACACACACTTGCAGTAGCAAGAAAAATGGTTGAAATAGGTAAAAACTTAAAACTAACAGAAGAACAACAACAAGAACTATTCACACTAGGATTTGTACACGATATAGGATACGAATATCCAAACAAAGAATATCAACACAATGTTATTGGTGGAGAAATGTTAAAAGAAACTGGATATAAATACTGGGAAGAAGTTTACTACCATGGAAATCCCAATACATCATATGAATCTTTATACTTAACAATATTAAATATGGCCGACATGCAAATAGATAAATACGGTAACGATGTTGGATATTCAAAAAGACTAGAAGACATCAAATCAAGATATGGAGAAGACTCAATACCATATCAAAATTGTGTAAAATTAATTAACCAATTACAAAAACTATAAAAAGAGGTAATAAAAATGAAAGTAAAAAATAATTACAATGAATGTTTAACAAATCTAGCTTGCTCGATTAGAAAGCATTATGAACTAGATTATAATCACAATACACTAGATTACATTGATAAACTATTAAAAGAAAAACAACCTAAAAATGTAATATTAATGTTATTTGATGGTATGGGTTCAAGAATATTAGAAAGAACATTACCAAGTGATGCATTCTTTATAAAAAATAAATATAAAGATATTACTACAGTATTCCCTGCAACAACTACTGCAGCAACTCAATCAATGAGGTCAGGATTGAATCCAGTAGAACACGGATGGCTGGGATGGAATACATATATTGAACCAATTGATAAAACTATTACATTATTCTTAAATACTGAAAAAGGTAGTGAAGAAACATGTAATGAATTCTTAAGTATTAAAGATAATATATTATACCAAGACTTCATTCCATCACTAATTAATAAAGAAGGAAAATATAGTAGTATAGAACTATTTCCGTTCGGACCAAATGCATATAAAAATTTAGATGATATGTTATCTAGAATAAAAGAAATATCTAAACAAGAAGGTAAAAAATACATCTATGCTTACGATGATCAACCAGATGGTACAATGCATGACTTCGGTCCGGATAGCATCGAAGCACAAACCCTAATAAAAGAAAGAAATGAAAAAGTAGAAAAATTATGTGACGAACTAGAAGACTCAATAGTCATCGTTGTAGCAGACCACGGTCACATAAAAGTAGAACATATTTTCTTAAAAGAATACCCAGAACTACTTAATATGTTAGAAAGAACTACAGCACTAGAACAAAGAGCAGTAGCATTCAAAGTAAAAGATGGTCAAAAAGAAAATTTTATTAAATTATTTAATGAATTATTTGGAAAATACTTTACTTTATACACAAAAGAAGATGTAATAGAAAGTAAATTATTTGGAGATGGAACACCTTGTTCAATATTTGAACCAGCTTTAGGAGATTTCATTGCGATTGCAGAGAATTCTAACAAATGCTTAGTAGTAGATGGAGACGACATCCTAGTATCACAACATGCTGGTTATACAGAAGACGAAATATACGTTCCTTTAATAATAATCGATAAAAAATAATAAGAAGGTGATCTTATGTCTAAGATATCCAATGTTCTAACTTTATTAACATTACTTCAATCAGGTAGAAAATATAGCATCAGTGAACTAGCTCAAGAACTAGAAGTATCCGAAAGAATGATTAGAGTATATAAAGAAGACATAGAAAAAGCTGGCATATACATAGATACAATCATGGGACCTTATGGTGGCTATGTTCTTAACCAATCAATAAGACTTCCTATAAGAAAATTTAAATCTAAAGATGCAGAATTATTAGATAAATATATCCAACAAGAACAAGATCCAACATTAAAAAACGAACTAGTATTACTCCAAGATAAAATAAAAGGAGTATATATTGGTAGTAAACAAGAAGCAAGAGAATTAAATCTAAAAGATGAAAACCATAAAAAATATAATATTCTAACAAGAGCAATAAAAGAAAAAAGAAAAGTTAAAATATTATATTATTCATATGGTAAAGGAGAAAACGAAAGAGTTATAGACCCAGCTGAAATGTTCTTATTTCATGATGGTTGGTACGTAGCAGCATTCTGCGAATATAAAAAAGATATAAGACACTTTGAATTAAAAAGAATTATTAAATATGAATTATTAGACGAAAAATATGAGTAGACGAAATATTTCCTCTTTAAGTAGTACATTTTACTTAAGGAGGAATTTTTTATGGAAAAGAACATGCAAATTAATTTTGAGTATCTAGATAAAAGAGTACTAGATTCTCTAGAAAGGACAGACTTAGAAAGAATAAGATACGAACTCTCCCAAATAAAAAAACCTACAATACTAAGTGGAGTAGGTGGATCAAGTGTAGTAAGTGAATTTGGAAAACATATTTTAGAAACAACAAATGGAATAATAACAATAAATAGTGAACCAAGAGACTTCATTTATCGAAACAACAACGGCTTCTCTAATGTAATAGCTTGTAGCTACAGCGGTAACAACTATGGAGTAGAACTAGCATTTGATAATAACTTAAAAAAATACTTATTATCTAACAACGCTTATGATGATGAAACAATAACATACTTACAATATCTTACATCTATAGATAAAGAAAGGAGTTTCATATCATTAGGAGCTACTCTAATACCCATAACAATCTTCTTAGATTACTATTTAAAAGGAGAACACAAAGTAATAAAAGAACTACTACATAGTTCGTCATTCAACTTCGATACATCGTGTGATTCATATGAAATATTTAGTGGCTACGACACTAGTACAACATCCAAATACTTAGAATCAACAATAACAGAATCAGGTATTGGAATTCCCTTAATACACGATAAATATTCATTTTGTCATGGTAGATCAACAACATCTATAAACCATAACAATATTGCTATATATCTAAATAGAGGAACTGAACTAGATAAACTACTACTAGATGAACTATACAAATACTATAAAACAGTTATAGTCCTAGACTCATCACATAAAGATCCATTATTAGCAGACTATGATATGTTAATCCAATCAATGTATCTAACTAAATACATAGCTGAATCACAATCAAAAGACTTATCTAAAGTAGAATATAGTCCACTATGTAAAAAACTATATACCTACAAGGGTTCTCTATAACAACACCATATATAAAGTATATGTATACGAAAGGAATAATAATTTGTATTATTCCTTTTTTTATGCTAGTATACACACTCGATAGAGGGATAAATATGGGAACAGAAAATAGAAGAGAATAGGTAACTAGCATAGGAATACGTAAACTATTATGGTATACGCCAATGGGTAATAAAATATATTCATTAAATAATGGTCAAAAATATAAAAAGTTTTGTGCTGATTATGGAGACTTAAGACAAAAAGTAAACTATCGATTTAAAGAAAGATTACTAGAACAAACTGAAGAATATGGTCATCCGATAATTTGCTTTCCAAAAACAATTATATCTAGTGAAAAATGGTTATCAGGAATGGTAACTGACTTTGCTAATGGAAATAAATTAAAAGACCTAGATCTAACAACACAAATCGATTACTTACTATACTTAGTAGAGAAATTAGAAAAAGGTATAGCAGACGTATCAATAAAAGGATGGGTATTTGAAGACTTACACGAAGAAAATATCTTAGTAGACCTAGCAAATGAAAAAGAACCAATAAAAATAATTGACACTGACTTCTATAGTAAAGATTCAACCGAAGATCCAATAATAAGATTACAAATATTTAAAGATAACTTAGTAAGAATATTTGATGCCATAATGATTACTATATTACCTCATTTCGATAGTTACCTAATTTGGAACGACCCTAAAATACAAGATGCATACTTAAAAGCAACATCAGGAGATATAACTTGTAGTGAATTCTTAAAAACTTTACTAGTAACATTAAAAATAGTTAATAAAAAAGATCAAAATATCTTAACATTAAGAAAATCAGTCAACCAATTATGATATAATATAACAGGTGATATAAATGGAAATTAAAGAACTTGAAACAAAAATTAATACACTTATTGAAAAGCTAAATGTAATAGGGAGGTCTCTTTGAAATAGATTCTAAAGAAAAAAGAATACAAGAAATAGAATCTATAATGAACCAACCTAATTTTTGGGATGATGTAGATAAAGCTAACAAAACAAACCAAGAATTAACAAACCTAAAAAGAGAAATAACATCATATAAAAAGAATGAAAAGGATTTAAATTATTCAAAAGAAATGCTTGAACTAATAATGTTAGAACCATCTAAAGAATTATCACAAGAATTAGAACAATCCCTTAAAGAGATATCAAATTCCATAGATGAACTAGAAATAGACACATTACTATCAGGGGAACATGATGGCTCAGATTGTTACTTAGAAATACATCCAGGAGCAGGTGGAACTGAATCTTGCGACTGGGCTAGTATGTTACAAAGAATGTATATGAGATTTTGTGATAAAAACAATTTATCATACGAAATAATAGAATACCAAGCAGGTGAAGAAGCAGGGATTAAATCAGTAACATTACATATAAAAGGATCTTACGCATATGGCTACTTAAAATGTGAAAGAGGGGTACATCGTCTAGTAAGAATATCTCCATTTGATTCAAATAAGAGAAGACATACTTCATTCGCATCAGTATCTGTAGTACCTGAAATAGATCAATCGATAAATATAGAAATAAAAGAAGAAGATATAAGAATAGATACATACTGTGCAAGTGGACATGGTGGTCAAGGAGTTAACACAACACCATCAGCAGTTCGTATTACACATTTCCCAAGTAAAATAGTAGTAACATGTCAAAACGAACGAAGCCAAATCCAAAACAAAGAAACTTGTATGAAAGTATTAAAAAGTAAACTATATCAAATAGAACTTGAAAAGAAAGAACAAGAACTTGCTAAATTAAAAGGAATATCTACAGGTATAGATTTTGGTAGCCAAATAAGAAGCTACGTTCTAGAACCATATACCTTAGTAAAAGATAATAGAACAAATTTTGAAATGGGAGATGCTAACAAAGTATTAGATGGCGAAGTAAAACCATTTATAGATGCAATGCTAAGAAACAAATAGAAAGGATGATAATATGGAAGAAACAATCGTCTACTTAAAAAACTTACTTAAAGATAATGATACAGTAGTAATAGGTTTATCTGGTGGACCAGATTCAATGTGTTTACTTAACATATTATTATCTTTAAATAAAAAAATTAACATTATTTGTGCCCATATTAACCATAATATTAGAGAAGAAAGCAAAGATGAATTATTATTTGTCGAAGATTACTGTAAACAAAAACAAGTAACTATTGAAACAACAACATTCGCTAAAAAGAGTTCATTAGCTAATTACTCAGAACAAGAACTAAGAGAAAAAAGATATCAATTCTTTGAAGAAATAATTAATAAACACAATGCCGATTATCTATTTACAGCTCACCATGGCGATGACTTAATAGAAACAATCTTAATGAGATTAACTAGAGGATCAAACTTAAAAGGATATAGTGGTTTCCAAACAGAAACACCAAAAGAAAACTATAAAGTAATTAAACCACTAATCTATGCAACAAAAGATGATATTGATGAATATAACAAACAAAACAATATTCCATCAGTAATAGATAACACAAACTTCAAAGACATCTATACAAGAAATAGATATCGTCACAATATCTTACCATTCTTAAAAAGTGAAAATCCAAATATTCATTTAAAATATTTAAAATTTAGTAAAGAATTAAATAAATACTATGAATTTGTAAACACACTTATTAATAAAGAACTATCAAAAAGATATAAAGATAATATCTTGGATATCACAAACTATAATGAATTAGAACCATTATTCCAAACAAAACTAATAGAAAATGTATTAGACTCAATCTATATTGATAACTTATATCTTATTACAGATAGACATGTAGAGTTAATACTAGGAATAATTAATAATCCAAGACCTAACTTAGAAATCAATCTACCTGCAGATGTTAGAGTAGTAAAATCATATAATCAATTAATTATTACAAAAAACAACAAAAAAATAAGTGATTATAACATATTATTAAAAGAAATTAATGCAATTCCAAATGGAAGAGAAATAAGAATAATTAACAACACTACAGAAAAAAGCAATTATTATTTAAAACTAAATAGTAAAGAAATAACTCTTCCCTTATATGTGCGTAATAGAAAAACTGGCGATAAAATGATTATAAAAAATATGAATAACGCTAAAAAAATCAAAGATATCTTCATAGATGAAAAGATTCCGAAAGAAGAAAGAGATACTTATCCAATCGTAGTAGATAAAAACGATAACATCCTTTGGATTCCGGGTATAAAAAAATCTAAATTTGATAAATCAAATGATGAAAACTATGATATAATACTATGGTATAATTAAATTTAATGAAAGTTATTGAAGGAGAGACATAGATGAAGAAAAAAAATAATGCATTAACAAGTATGGCCCCATATATTATTATTGGCATACTAATTATTATTTGTTTATTTGCTCTTAATGGAGAAGAGAAAAAAATAAACGATATAACAACTGGAGAATTAATCACAGCTATTAAAAAAGAAAAAATAGAAGAAATAGTTATTACTCCTAAATCAAGTGAAAGTGTTTACTATGTTACAGGTAAGTTAGAAGGTTACAAAAAGAATGAAGAATTCAGTACAAAAGTAATCGAAGAACAAATGCCTTTTATTACTGAACAAATTACAGAACATGTAGATACAGAAGATATTAAATATGAAACTAAAAAGGATCCAGGAACTAATGAACTATTATTAGTTATTAGCCAAATATTACCATTAGTAATTTTAGTTATTGTTGCATACATACTATTTACTAAATTAGCATCAGGAAACAATAAATCAATGGACTTTGGTAGAAGCCGTGCTAAATTAAGCGAAGATGGTGGACAAGTAAGATTTACTGACGTAGCTGGATTAAAAGAAGAAAAAGAAGAAGTTAAAGAATTGATTGATTTCTTAAAAAATCCTAAAAAGTTCCAAAAACTTGGAGCTAGAATACCAAAAGGAGTTTTATTAGTAGGGCCTCCAGGAACAGGTAAAACATTACTTGCTAAAGCAGTTGCTGGAGAAGCAAATGTACCATTCTATTACATAAGTGGTTCAGATTTCGTAGAATTATTCGTTGGTGTAGGTGCATCACGTGTTAGAGATATGTTTAAACAAGCAAAACAAAATGCACCATGCTTAATCTTTATAGATGAAATCGACGCAGTAGGACGTCAAAGAGGAACAGGTTTAGGTGGAGGACATGACGAACGTGAACAAACACTTAACCAATTATTAACTGAAATGGATGGATTTGGAGCTAACGAAGGTATCATTATCATCGCTGCTACAAACAGACCAGACGTATTAGATCCAGCATTACTAAGACCAGGAAGATTCGATAGACAAGTTACAGTTAGTCTTCCAGATTCTCATGAAAGAGAAGAAATCTTAGAAGTACATGCTAAAAACAAAGTATTTGCTCCAGAAGTAAGCTTATCAAATGTTAGTCAAAGAACACCAGGATTCAGTGGTGCAGACTTAGAAAACTTACTTAACGAAGCAGCATTACTTGCAGTAAGAAGAAATAGAGAAAACATTTCAATGGATGAAATTGATGAAGCAACTGACAGAGTACTTTTAGGACCTGCAAAAACAAGTCGTAGAATTACTGAAAAAGAAAAGAGATTAGTTGCTATCCATGAAGCAGGACATGCAGTAATTGGTATTAAAGAAAAAGATGCTCAAGAAGTACATAAAATAACAATCATTCCAAGAGGAATGGCTGGTGGATATACAATGATGCTTCCAAAAGAAGAAAAAATTGGTATCTTAACAAAAGAAGAATTAGTATCTCAAATAACTGGATTACTTGGTGGTAGAGCAGCTGAAGAAACTTTCTTAGGACAAATTACTACAGGAGCTTCAGATGACTTTAAACGAGCTACTAGAATTGCTAGATCAATGGTTACTGAATATGGTATGTCAGATTTAGGACCAATTCAATTAGAAGAAAAGAGTGAAGGAGTATTCCTTGGTAGAGATTATGCTAAATCAAGAGACTTCTCAGATCAAGTAGCATTAGAAATCGATAAAGAAGTTAAAAAGATTTTAGAAGAATGTTATAAAAATGCTAAGAAAATCTTAGAAAAACATGAAACTTTAGTTCTTCTAATCGCTGATTCTTTAATGGAACATGAAACATTAACTAAAGAACAAATTGATTCATTAGTTGAATTCGGAACTATCGAACCTCCAAAAAAAGAAGAAGTAGTAGAAGAAAAAGAAACTAAGACAAATTCTAAAAAAGGAAAAGAAACAAACAAAGATTCTGATAAAGAATAATATAAAAGAGGAATTACTATAATTCCTTTTTTTAAAGCACTAAATTATCAAAAGTCTATGACTTTTTACTATATATATGATAAAATATTTTAAGAAATGATACATGAAAAAAGGTGGTACATAATGGCAAAAATTATTTCTTTAGTAAATCAAAAAGGTGGAGTAGGAAAAACAACAACAAGTATTAACTTAGCAGCTGCTCTAGGAAAAGAAGGTAAAAAGACTTTATTAATAGATTTAGATCCACAAGGAAACGCATCAACAGGTTTAGGTTATGCAAATGGTGAATTTAAACATGATATATATGATATCTTGGTTGGCGATTGTACAATCGAAGAAGGAATTATCAAAACAAAATTCAAAAACTTATCTATAATTCCATCTACAATAAACCTAGCAGGTGTAGATGTAGAATTTGTTAAGAACATGTTAGAAAATCCTGAATTCAGACAAAACGAACAATTAAGAAACAAATTAGCAGAGGTTGCAGAAAAATATGACTACATTATCATAGATTGCCAACCATCTTTAGGTATCTGCACAATGAATGCACTTGTAGCTAGTAACTCAGTTATAATTCCAGTACAATGTGAATTCTTTGCATTAGAAGGAATTACACAATTATTGAATTCAATTATCATGGTTCAATCTAATATGAACCCTGAATTGAAGATAGAAGGTGTTCTATTAACAATGTTAGATGGGAGAACAAATATTGGTCTAGAAGTTATTGAAGAAGTAAGAAAATACTTTAGAAATAAAGTGTTCAACACAATAATTCCTAGATTAGTAAGATTAGTAGAAGCACCAAGTCATGGTAAACCAATTAGTGATTATGACCCAACTAGCAGAGCTACTGAGGCATATCAAAATTTAGCAAAGGAAGTGATTAGTAGAAATGGAGAATAAAAGAAAAGCTTTAGGTAAAGGTTTAGAACAATTATTTTCAAACGAAAGAATTGATTTCGAAAACTTTGAACAAAAAATAGTTGAAGAAGCAAAACAAAGTGATATCATCGAAATTCCATTAGTTGATATCAGAAGTAATCCATATCAACCACGAGAATACTTTGACGAACAATCATTAAAAGAACTAGCAGAGTCAATTAAAGAACACGGTGTTGTTCAACCAATCATTGTTAAAAAGAGTATCAAAGGATACGAAATAATTGCTGGTGAAAGAAGAACACGTGCATCAAAAATGGCTGGTAAAGAAACAATCCCAGCAATAGTTAGAGACTTTAATGATCAAGAAATGATGGAAGTTGCTTTAATTGAAAACATTCAAAGAGAAAACTTAAATCCAATTGAAGAAGCTGAAGCATTTGCAAAAATAATTGAAAACAATGGATTAACACAAGAACAAGCAGCACAAAAATTTGGTAAAAGTAGAAGTTACGTTACTAACCTATTAGGACTTCTAAACTTACCAGAAAAAACTAAAGAGTATGTTAAAGAACAAAAAATTACTATGGGACATGCTAGAGCATTAAGTAAAATAGCAGATGAAGACCTAGTAAACGAATTAGCAGAAAAAGTAATAACTGATGGCTTAAGTGTTAGAGAAATAGAAGAATTAACTAGAGGAGCACAAGCACCAAAGAAAAATCCAACAAAGAAAACTCCAGTATTTAGTGCTAAACATACATTATATGAAAGTTTAATGCGTGAAAGAATCGGTTCTAAAGTTAAAATAAATCCTAAAAAGATTGAAATACCATATAGTTCAGATGAAGAGTTAGATAGAATTCTAGAAACATTAGGCATAACAATAGAAGGTGAATAATGATTACACTATTAGAAAATATAATATCTTTCATAACTAAAAAAGAAGTATATGGATTGTTCTTAACAATTGTTTTATCAATAATTTTTTATAAAGTTATTTCGAAATCATTGGAAAAAACAATAAGCACAGGTAAAACAGCATATGAAAAAAAGAAAAGAACAACAATAGTTAAATTATTTCAAAACATTATTAAATATGTAATTATTATAATTGCAGCTTTATCAATACTAAGTTTATATGGGTTTGATGTAAAAGGTATGGTAGCAGGTTTAGGAATAACAGCTACTATTGTCGGACTGGCATTACAAGATACATTCAAAGATATAATAAGCGGTATCAGTATTATATTTGAAAACTACTTCATAGTAGGAGATGTAGTTACATATAATAACTTCACTGGTGAAGTAATAGAATTTGGACTAAAAAGTACAAAGATAAAAAATATAAATGGTGAAGTATTAACAGTAGCTAATAGAAATATAATGGAAATAAAAAACATATCTCAAAAAGATCAAACGGTACTATTAGTACTTGGAATGCAATATGAAGATAACGTTGATAAGGTTGAAAAAGTTATAATAAATGATATAATACCTGCTATTCAAGCAATGGAAAGTGTTAATAAAGATACTTGTGAGTACATGGGTATTTCTGAACTTGCAGACAGTTGTGTTAAATATCAAATTAAATTCAAATGTGCAAAAGAAACACAATGGCAAGCAAAAAGAGATGCAAATAAAATTGCTCTTAAAGAAATGCGTAGACACAATCTAAGCTTTGCATATCCACAAATGGAGGTACATAATGGCAAATAATTATAAACTAAATGATATCGTAATAATGAAAAAACATCATGCTTGTCAAACTAACGAATGGTTAATTACAAGAATGGGTGTAGATATTAAAATAAAATGCATTAATTGTAATCGAGAGATTATGATGGACAGACTTGAGTTTGAAAAAAAACTTAAGAAGGTCATAGGAGGAACAAATGAACAAGTTTAAAGAAAAAATAACTTTAAACCCAGTTCTAACATTCCTAATTCTTATCTTAGCTACAATCGTATTAAGTGGATTCTTACACTTAGTAGGATTTGAAGCAACATACAACAAGATAGATTTAACAACAGGCGAATATATAGCTACATCAGAAAGCGTAGAGTCACTAATGAACTTAAGTGGCATTAAATACATATTTACTTCTACAGTATCGAATTTTACAGCTTTCACACCGTTAAGTACACTTATAATCATCTTGATAGGTATAGGTATAATGGAAAAGAGTGGTTTCCTAAAAACCACATTTACAATATTAACTAAGTTTTGTAAACGATATACAATAACATTTTGGTTAGTATTAATAAGTGTAGCATTCAGTATAATGGGTGATATTGGGTACGCGGTAATGATTCCGCTAGCAGCATTAATGTTTAGTTACGGAAGACGAAATCCAATATTGGGTATAGTTGCTGTATACGCGGGTCTTACTTGTGGTACAGGACTAAGTATGTTCCTAACAGCAATAGATAGTGAGATGTTAGGTTACACATTAGCAAATGCCCATAACATCGACCCAACATATAATTTATCAACAATGTGTTTCTTATTTATTATGGCGGTTGCAGTAATATTAATATCAATCATAATAACTACAATAGTTGAAAAATATAGTGCTTCTAGAGTAGAAAAATATGAATACAAAGATGATAAAAAAGAATTAAGATTAGGAAAAAGAGAATATAGAGGTTTAATATTTTCAATCAGTGGAGGAGCAATCTACTTATTGATTTTTATCTATAACATTATTCCTGGATTACCGTTTTCAGGAAACTTACTAGATTATAGTCAAAACTTTTATATAGACAAACTATTCAGTCACGATTCATTCTTCAGTAATGGTTTCGTATTTATAGTAACAATGTTCTTTATTATATTAGGTCTATTCTACGGATTAGGAGCTAAAACAATTAAGAATAATAATGATTTCTGTGAAGACTTAACACATTCATTAGATGGAATTGGTCGTACAGTAATATTAATATTGCTTGGTTCAGTATTAATAAATATATTTAAAAAGAGTAACATTGGTGTAGTTATAACAGCTACATTAGCTAACATAGTAAAAGATACATCATTTACGGGCATACCGTTAATTATTGCAATCTTTGCTATAACAGCTATATCAAGTTTATTCTTAACCGGATCATCAGCTAAATGGGCAATAATATCATCAGTAGCAATACCGATGTTTATGAACTCAAGCTTAAGTCCTGAGTTTACTCAATTAATTGCAAGATTCGGTGAAAGTGCCGCAATTGGTTTAACACCATTACTAGCGTACTTCACAGTATATATTTCATATATTGAAAAATATAATCAAGGAGACAAACCGATTAGTATGTTTAGAACATTAAGATATCAATTACCTTATAGTATTCTAATTGGAGCAGTCTTAATACTATTATTAATAGCTTGGTACTTAATTGGTTTACCAATTGGACCAGGTGGAGTAGTAACAATATAAAAACAATTGAAGTCTCAATTGTTTTTTTATATAATAACAAATGAACAGAGGTGTATATATATGGCATTAAAAGCTGGAATAGTAGGACTACCTAACGTAGGTAAATCTACATTATTTAACGCAATAACAAAAAAGAATATATTAGCTGCTAACTATCCATTTGCAACAATCGAACCAAATGTAGGAGTAGTTACAGTACCAGACAAAAGATTAGACAAATTAAACGAGATGTATATTCCTAAAAAACTAGTACCAACTACATTTGAATTTACGGACATAGCAGGATTAGTTAAAGGAGCATCTAAAGGGGAAGGATTAGGAAATAAATTCCTATCACATATTAGAGAAGTAGATGCAATAGTAGAAGTAGTAAGATGCTTTGAAGATGGTGAAATAACTCACGTAGAAGGTAAAATAGATCCAATTCGTGATATTGAAATAATCAATGCAGAATTAATACTAGCTGACTTAGAAATAGTAGAAAATAGAATATCTAAAATAGAAAAGAAAGCTGAAACTACTAAAGACAAACAAGCAGTATTAGAATTAGGTGCATTAAGAAAATCAAGAGAAGCACTACTAGCAGAAATACCACTAAGACAAGTAGAATTTACTGAGGATGAACTAGTAGCAGTATCAGGATTTAACTTTATCACACTAAAAAAAGTTATTTATGCTGCTAACGTATCTGAAGAAGATGCAGTACTAGGAGAAAATGAATTTACTAAACAAGTACATGAATACGCTGAAAAAGAAGGATCACAAGTAATAGTAATGTGTGCCAAATTAGAAAGCGAACTATCTGGTTTAGAAGATGAAGATAGAAAAGTATTCATGGAAGATCTAGGACTTAATGCTTCAGGATTAGATATGTTAATTAAAGCTACATATGACTTATTAGGTCTTAAGACATTCTTTACTTCAGGAACTGATGAATGTCGTGCGTGGACATTTAAAAATGGTATGAAAGCACCTGAATGTGCTGGTATAATCCACACAGATTTCCAAAAAGGATTTATTAAAGCAGAAGTTATGTCTTACGAAGATTTAGAAAGACTTGGAAGTGAAAAAGCAGTACAAGAAGCTGGAAAACTTCGCTTAGAAGGTAAAGAATATGTAATGCAAGATGGAGACATATGTTTCTTCAGATTCAACGTAACTAAATAAATGTTTACAAAAAAAAACTAAGATGTTATAATACTTGCGAGTAAGAAATTTACTCCTTGCTTTGTGCTGGTCACAAAGCCGAACGACCATAAGGAGGTGTGAATGAATATGAAAAAATACGAAATGATGTTCATCGTAAAAGCAACTATGGAAAGTGATGCTGTTAAAGCTACTGCTGAAGGTATCAAAAAAGTAGTTACTGACTGCGAAGGAAAAGTTGTAGAATTCAAAGAACTAGGTGAAAAGAAATTAGCTTATCCTATCAAAAAAGAACTTAATGGTTACTACTATGTAATGACTATTGAAATCGGAAAAGAAGGTCAAGCTGAATTAGACCGTAGAACTGGTTTAGACGAAAACGTATTAAGACATTTAATTGTTAAATTAGATGAGGAGTAAGAGTTATGAATAAAGCGATTATAATCGGAAGATTAACTAGAGATCCAGAAATGCGTACTACTACTAGTGGGACAAATTCTACAACATTTACTGTAGCTGTATCTCGTAATTATACTTCAGCTAACGGAGAAAGAGAAACTGACTTCTTAAACTGCGTAGCATGGAGAAAACAAGCAGAAAATATAGCTAAGTATTGTACAAAAGGTTCACAAGTAGCCGTAGAAGGAAGAATCCAAACTAGAAGTTACGACGCACAAGATGGAACTAAAAGATACGTAACAGAAATTATTGCTGACAACGTTACATTCCTTGGAGGAAAAGGAAGTAATGTTCCTAGCGAAGACAATTATGTAGGTGGAAGTAGTTCTGTAGATACTACTGATATCAGCGAAGATCCATTCAAAGACTTCGGTGAAGAAGTTGCTCTAAGTGACGACGACCTACCATTCTAAAAAGGAGGATTTATAACATGGCTGAATTTTATCGTAAGAAAAAGAAAATATGCCAAATGTGTGCTGGTAAAAGCGTAGATTACAAAGATGTAATGATCGTTTCTAAATATATCAATGAAAAAGGCAAAATTATGCCTCGTAGAATGACTGGTGCATGTGCAAAACATCAAAGACATATAGCTCAACAAATTAAATGGGCTAGATACATGGCATTAATTCCATACGTAAAATAATAAATTAAATACTCAGTAATGAGTATTTTTTTATCGCTAAGAGAGGAGGGGGAGATTATGAAAAAACAAATACCAAAAACAGTTGTGGATATCATGACACTTATTAACAATCAAGATAAACAAGTATATGTAATCGGAGGAGCAGTCCGAGATTTTATAATTGGTAAAAAACCAACTGATTTCGATTTATGTACTAATCTTCCTCTTTTAGCAATAAAAGAACAAATACCTCATTTCCATCTTATGAAACAAACTAGTATAAGAAATGCAGGTGTAATAAGAATAGATGACACGATAATGGAAATATCTGAATTTAAAGGTGAAACGTTAGAAGAAGATATCCAAAAAAGAGACTTTACAATAAATGGAATAGCAATAGATAAAGAAGGAACTATCATCGACCCATTCAATTTTCAACAAGACATACACAATAAAACAATATCTTTAATAGATAAAACCGGTAATTCAATAAAAGAGAATCCATTATTAATTTTAAGAGCAATCCGTCTAGCTTGCCAACTTGGTTTTAAAATAGATGAAGAAACTAAACAACAAATATATAAACATAAAGTAAGTATTACTCGATTTATCGGGCAACGAGTTAATATTGAACTATCAAAAATGCTTGTAACAGATTTATTCCCTAAATACTTAGATGAGTACTTTGACATATTCCTAATGATATTACCAGAACTTATTAACATCAATTATGATAGCATAGAAAAAAGAACTAAGTTATTAACAATAATGCCAAATAACTTACCGTTAAAACTAGCAGCATTATTTACATATAATGGAAACCCTACACAAGACTTTACACAATTTGCTAATAGAATGATGCTAGATAAAAAAACAACTAAACTAGTTTTAGAATTATTATCATATAAAGATAAAAATATAGATATCTCTAGAACCGGCATAAATAGGACAATTCACAAATTTAATGTACAGAATGTTGATTTATTATTTGCATATAAAAAAGCCGTTATGGAAATGAATAACGACTGTACAAAACATATGGGTAAAGTTAAAAAATTATATCAATCAGTTGTTGACGATATAATATCAACAAGAGTATCGAATATAAAAATTAATACTACTAGATTAGTTGAAATGGGTTATACATCTGAAGAATCTACATTAATATTCGAAGATATAAAAGGAAGAATAATAACAAATAGTTTACAAAACGATGAAAAAAGCATTAATTCATATATATTAAAAAATTATAAAAGAAGCTAATTATTTATTAGCTTCTTTTAATTTATTAGCAATCTTAGTTACAAAACCTGCACCTAAAGTTAATACTAAATCTCCTTCTTTAACATTATCAGTTAAATATTTAACAACTTCATCATGATCAGATATATGAATAGAATCTTTACCAAGTTCTTTTAATGCTTTCATTAAATCTTCTTCATGAATATCAAAAGTATTAACTTCTCTAGCAGCATAAGTATCAATAATTATAATATTATCAAAATTAACTAATGCTTTAGCAAATTCATGTAAATGAGCATTAAGTCTACTATAAGTATGAGCTTCAAATACAACCCAAGATTCATTGTATTTCTTATTCTTGATACCATTAACAGTAGCCATTATTTCAGTAGGATGATGTCCATAATCATCATAAACTTTAGCTCCATTTAACATACATTTATATTCTAATCTTCTAGATGCGCCATCAAACTTAATTAACGCTTTATTAACTGTTTCAATATCAATACCATAACAATCACATAATGCAGCACAACAAGTAGCATTAAATACATTATGCATACCTGCAACCTTTAATGAAATACTTCCCATTAATTCATTATGTTTATATACATCAAATGTAGGATAACCATCATCATCAAAGATTACATTCTTATAAGTCCAATCAGAATCTTCATGAACACCAACGCTAACTACAGTAGCTTTAGTACTATCTTTTAATGCATAACATCTTTCATCATCTCTATTTAGTATTAAATAACCATCTTCAGGCAATTGACTAACATACTTTTCAAAACTCTTTTGAATATTCTCAATATTTTTAAAGTAATCTAAATGATCATTATCAATATTTAATACAATAGCACTTCTTTGCTTAAAATTATGATAACTATCACAATATTCACAAGCTTCTATAATAAAGTAATCACTATTACCAACTCTATAATTACCATTAATTAATTTTAATACAGCACCAACTTGAATAGATGGATCATAGTTAGCTTCCACAAAAACACTTGCTACCATACTGGTTGTACTAGTTTTACCATGAGTACCAGCAATACCAATATTATCTTTAAATAACCTAGTAATTTCACCAAGGAATTCACCACGTTCTACAGTTGGTATATTAAGTTCTTTTGCTTTAACTAATTCTGGATTATCTTGCTTAATAGCAGCAGTATATACAACTAAATCAATATCTTCATTAATATTTTCACTAACTTGACCGATATTAACTTTAATACCATTATCTTCTAACCATTCAGTCTGACTAGAACGAGTACTATCAGAACCACTAACTTCATAATTCCAGTGTTTTAATATCTCAGCAATACCACTCATACTGATACCGCCAATACCTATCATATATATATGTTTATAATCTTTTATGTTAATTTTCATAAATCTCACTCCCCAAAGATTCAACATCTATAAAAATTATATCATAAATACCTACTATAAATGACAATTAGTTATTTATAATTAATAAAAAAGAGTTATAATAACATCGTTAATTATTCGTTATGTCCCAGGTACTTCCTAAAGATAGCTATTTTTGGTATAATTAAGTACAGACAATTAACAAAGGAGTGATTGAAAATGAAAGTTATTTTGTTACAAGATGTCAAAAAACAAGGAAAGAAAGATCAAATCATCGAAGTAAGCGATGGTTATGCTAAGAATTTCCTAATAAAAAATGGTCTAGCTGTCCAAGCAACTCAAACAAGTAGAAATAGACTTGAAAAAGAACTTGATACTAGAGCCCAAGAAGAAGCAGCTAGAATAGAAGAAAGCAAAAAAATTGCTGAAAAACTACAAAATGAAGAAGTTATAATCAAAGTAAAAACTGGAGAACAAGATAAAGTATTCGGTAACGTATCTTCAAAACAAATCTGCGAAGAACTAAAAAAAATGGGTTATAATATAGATAAGAAAAAAATCTTAGTTACATATCCAATTGATGTACTAGGAACACATAAAGTAAAAATTCAACTACATAAAAAAGTTGAAGGAGAAATTAAAGTAACTTTAAAAAAATAATAAACAACTTGCGGGGAAGTAGGTGATTTAAATGCCAGTAAGAAAAATGCCACAAAATATTGAAGCAGAAATGAGTGTTCTAGGAGTAGCATTCTTAAATAAAAATGCACTAGTAAAAATATGTGAAGACTTATATCCAGATATGTTTTATAGTGAAGCTAATAAAAAATTATTTGAAGCAATTAAAAGATGTTACGATGCTAAAATACCAGTAGATATAACAACTGTCAAAGAAGAATTAGATAAGAAAAAAGAATTATCAGCAGTTGGCGGTATAGAATATATTACTGAAGTAATAGATTCAGTAGCAACAGCAGCAAACCTAGATTACTATATTAAAATAGTAAAAGATAAAGCTTTAATAAGAAACTTAATCGACACCGCAACAGACATAGTAACAGATGCATACGAAGAAGATGAGGATGTAACTGGATTATTAGACAATGCTGAAAAGAAAATTCTTAATGTTGTAAAAGAAAGACAAACAAGTGATTTCATCCATATTAAAGATGCAATTGCAGTGGCACAACAAAATCTAGAAGATTTATCACAAAATAAAACAGATATTACTGGTATACCTACAGGATTCTACGATTTGGACAAAGCAACATCAGGATTACATGCCGGTGAAATGATTATAATCGCAGCTCGTCCAGGTATGGGAAAAACAGCATTCGCATTAAACATAGCAGTAAATGCAGCAATGAGTACAAAAAAAGCTGTAGCAGTATTTAACTTAGAAATGCCAGCAGAACAATTAGTAAACAGAATGCGTTCTGCAGTAGGACAGGTTGATTCATACAAAATAAGAACTGGTCAAATGCAACATGAAGACTGGAAGAGAATAAATGAAGCTAACAGCCAACTGTCTGAAACAAATATTCAAATAGTTGACGATGCAAGTATTACAGCGTCTGAAATAAAAGCAAAATGTCGTACATTAGCAAACAAAGAAGAAGGTTTAGGACTTGTTGTAATCGACTACTTACAGTTAGTAACAAGCGGTGGAAAAAGACCAGAGTCAAGACAACAAGAAGTTTCAGATATCTCAAGATCATTAAAAACAATGGCTATGGAACTAAAAGTTCCTGTAATAGCATTAGCCCAATTATCACGTAATGCAGAAAAAAGAGAAAACAATCAACCAATGTTAGCAGACTTACGTGAATCAGGTTCAATTGAACAAGATGCCGATATGGTATTGTTTATCAACAGAAATGACTACTACAAAGCAAAAGAAAAATTAGATAGAGATAAAAACGTACCAGTAGATATAATAATTGCTAAACATCGTAAAGGTTCAACTGGGAAATTCCAATTATTATTCGAATTAAATATGAGTAATTTTAGAAATTACTTACCAACAGAAAAGGAAGAGGAATATGAATAGTAAACGAATTATAATCTATTCCTTAGTATCAATTATTACATCATTACTTGTAATATGGTGTTTCACGGGTGAAACAAAATATGAGGAACCAGGTTATATTTACCAAGTATATCTAGATGGGGAAAAAATTGGTTTAATAGATTCGGAAGAAAAATTATATGAACTTATTAACAAAGAACAAATTGCAATCAAAGATGAGTATCAAGTTAATCAAGTATATCCACCTAAAGGATTCGAAATAATAAGAACTCATACATATGATGAAAATTTATCTACTGTTAAAGAAGTTTATGAAAAAATTAAAGAAGAAAAACAATTTACAATAAAAGGTTACACAGTAACTGTTAAAACAACTGAAGAAGGTGTAGAACCTACATATATTTATATGTTAGATGAAGAAATATTCGATAAAGCAGTAACAAATGTAATAAATACATTCATTACTGAAGAAAGATATGATCAATATCTAACACAAACACAACCAGAAATAATAGATACTGGTTACATAATTGAAAAAATGTTCTTTGATGACAAAATAACTATCAAAGAATCATATGTAAGTGTTGATGAAAAAATATATACTACAGAAGAAGACTTAACTAAGTACTTATTATTCGGCGATAACATTAATCGTCAAGAATATACAGTTATTCAAGGTGATACAATTGAAAAAATTGCTGAATCACATCAACTTAACGTCGACGAATTATTAATTGCTAACGATGCGATAGATAGCGAAGATACATTACTAGCGATAGGTCAAACCTTAAACGTTGCCTTGATCGATCCAGTATTATCACTAGTATACGAAGAATTAGTTGTAGAAGATGTTGAACAAATGTATAACTTAGTCGTAAGAGAAGATCCGACTCAATACACAACATATAACGTTGTTACTCAAGCAGGCTCAAAAGGTATAAACCGTGTAACAAAAAGAGTTCAATTTACAAATGGTGAACAAAACCAAGGTGTTGCATTTATTGGAGAGCCAGTAGTTGTTGTTCCTGCAGTTGACCAAATAACAGTCAAAGGTACTAAAAAGTATTCTTATAATAGCAACACTGGAACAGGATCATACATTGATACTGGACAAATTTGGGGATGGCCAACAAACCAACCTTCAGTTATTACGTCACATTATGGATGGCGTTGGGGTACATTGCATGATGGACTTGATATTTCAGGTACTGGTTATGGTTCACCAATCTACGCAATCCTAGATGGAGAAGTAGTAAGTGCTCAATATGGTGGTATGGTAGGCTCATCAGCCGGATATAACGTAGTTATTAGACACAATAACGGATATTACTCGGTATATGCCCACATGTCTGGAATGCCTCCAGTTAGAGTAGGTCAATGGGTAACACGAGGTCAAAGAATTGGTTCAATGGGACGAAGCGGTGTAGCAACAGGTACACACGTACACTTAGGTTTATTTTATGGTACACCATACAATGGTGGATATTCAGTTAACCCAATGAGATTATATCAATAGATGAAAGCTTGTGTATTAGCTAGTGGCTCAGAAGGCAATGTAACATATATAGAAACAGAAAACCATAAAATCTTACTAGATATTGGAATGACTGTTAAATATATTACAGAAAAGCTTTCTGAGCTTTCTGTTAGCCCATCTGATATCGACCATGTATTCATAACACACGTCCATGACGATCACGTTAAAGCATTGAAACAATTCATAAAAAAATACAAACCAACTATATGTGTAAGTCCTTTAATATTAGCTGAATTAGAAGTATTAAAAGACTACGAGAATATACTAATATATGATGACGCTGTATACTTGGATGATGTTAAAATAGATATCATAAAAACATCACATGATACAACAGATTCAAGAGGATTCATAATTGAGAGTAAAGGAAAATCAATTGTATACCTAACAGATACTGGTTTCATAAACCAAAAGTATTTTCCTAAGCTACAAAACAAAAACATTTACTTATTTGAAAGTAATCATGATATAGAAATGTTACTTAACGGTCCATATCCAAAATGGTTAAAAGATAGAGTACTAGGTCCAAAAGGCCACTTATCAAATAAAGATAGTTCAATCTACCTAGCCAAGAACATCGGGCCTGCAACAGAAAAAATAGTACTAATGCACTTAAGTCATAAAAACAATACTGAAGAATTAGCATTATCTACAATAAAAGAAATATTTGAAGAATATGAAATACCATTCGATAATATTACATGTGCAAAACAAAAAGAAAAAAGTGAGTTGATGATATTATGATAAAAATAATCTGTCACGGTAAAATAAAAGAAAAATATATGGATGAATTAATTAAAGATTACTTAAAAAGAATCTCTAGATACCATAAAATAGAAATAATTGAATTAAAAGATTATGACAATCTAGAACAAGAAAAAACAATCATAGAAAAAAACATAGGTAATCAAGACTATGTAATTGCCATGGATATAGATGGTAAAATACATAATTCCGAAGAATTAGCAGAACTAATTGATTCTACATTCAACCATCATAGTACCATTACTTTTATCATTGGTAGTAGCTATGGTTTACATCAAGATATAAAAGATAGAGCAGATTTAAGATTATCATTTTCTAAACTAACCTTCCCACATGGATTATTTAGAGGAATATTATTAGAACAAATATATCGTGCTTTCAAAATATTAAATAATGAATCTTATCACAAATAAAAAGCAATATTAATTGCTTTTTTTATGTGAATAACTATCAAGTTATTCACAAATATGATAAATTAATAAGTAGGTGATATACATGATAAATAACGATTGGGATGAAAAATTAAAACTAATATGGGAAAGTAAAGGATTTAATAACTTTCTTACATCTATATATGAAGAATATGATAAAAAAACAATCTTTCCACCAAAAGATTATATATTCAATGCATTAAAACTAACTAGTTTCAAAAATACAAAAGTAGTAATAGTAGGACAAGATCCTTACCATGGAGAAGGGGAAGCCCACGGCCTATCATTCTCTGTACAAGACGGAATCAAATTACCACCATCTCTAAAAAACATATATAAAGAATTAGAAGATGACTTAGGTATTCCGCCTGCAACAAAAGGAGATTTAACTAAATGGGCTAAAGAAGGAGTACTAATGCTAAATGCAGTACTAACAGTAGAAAAAGATAAACCAGCTTCTCATAGAAACAAAGGGTGGGAACTACTAACTGATTACATAATAAAAATACTAAATACCAAAGAAGAACCAGTAGTATTCATATTATGGGGCAACTTTGCTAAAGAAAAAGCAAAATTAATTACAAATCCAAACCATTATATTATAACCAGTCCGCATCCATCTCCATTTTCTGCTAGAAATGGTTTCTTTGGTAGCAAACCATTTTCAAAAGCAAATAACTATTTAAAATCTAAAGGTTTAAAAGAAATAGATTGGAATCTAAATTAAAAAAATCTACATAACGTAGATTTTTTTATAACTTAAAGTCATCAACAATTTCATCTTGCATGTTCTTTCCATCAAAGAAAGTTTTTACATCAAATCCATGCATTCTTGAAACTATATTAGAAGGGAATGATCTAATTAAATCATTCATCTCACTTGTATACTTATTATAATAAGACTTAGCAGCTTGTAACTTTTCATCAATTTTCTTTTCTTCAGCAAATAATTTCTTCATTTCCTTATTATCTGCCAAATCAGCATTATCTGCTTTTACTTTACTAATAATATTAATATATTCAACTAGTTTTCTATCTAATTCAAAATTGCTAATATTGTTATCTTTTAACTTGCTAAAATCTTTTAAGAAGTTCTTATCAATTTCAACTTCGTCTTTTATTAACTTTTCATATTGTGTAATTAAATCGTATTTTGCTCTTAATGAATCATCAATTAAACATTCAGCATGTTCAATCTTTGTTTTAGAGTGTTGTAACTTATTATAATTATAAACATATAAAATACCTAAAGATCCAACAATAATAAATATAAATAATAAACTATATAGTATTGGCATAACACATTACCTCAATTCTATAATCATTATATCATAGAAAGTCTTTTACAAAGAAAACAATTTATAATAAAATGTAAACAGGTGATATATATGAAAATAGAAAAAATAGAAGTAGGTTACCTAGATACAAATTGCTACCTACTAAAAATAGACGATGAATGTGTAGTAATCGATCCAGGAGGAGACTTTCCTAAAATAAAAAAAGCAATTGGTGATTCCAAAGTAGTAGGAGTACTAGTTACACACTTTCATCAAGATCACATAGAAGCATTAGAAGAAGTACTAAGTTACTATGATGCCGAACTAAATAAAGTAAATAGTGATAAATTTAAATATGAAGTAATAGAAACCCCAGGACATACCAATGATTCAAAAACATTCTATTTTAAAAAAATCAACACAATGTTTACTGGTGACTTTATATTTAACTCTAGCATAGGAAGAACAGACTTAGGTGGTTCTGACAAAGACATGCAAGAAAGCTTAAAAATGATAGAAAAATATCCAGATAAAACAATATTGTATCCAGGACATGGACCTGAAACTTTATTAGGAAATGAAAAGAGTCTTTTTAGTTTATATTACTAAAAGGACTCTTTTCTGTGTAATTAATTCTTTCTTCAAATTCTACATAATCCAAATAAATCATTAAAACTAAGAACCACTTACCAGTTTTAGGATCACTAATAATAATATGATCTCTGCCAGCTTGTTCTATAATCCCATCAAATACTTTATCACGCCATTCATTAGAATCAGGAAAACTAACATACAACTTCGCTCGTTTACCTTTATTATGCCTTAAAATATTTTCAATATAACTTTGTTGCATCGGAACATCATCAATTGGAACAAATTCTGGTTCATTAACACTTTGATTTACATATTCATTCCCGGGAAATGTGGGATTTGAATAATAATTGCCATTCAAACAAATCACCTCATTTTAAATATATGCAATTTTAAAAAATTATTGTATAATATATAATAGGTGATGGTATGAAATTCGATATCAAAAAACTAGTCGATGAAGCATTATCTAAGGATTTCTGGTATAGAGCCTTAATAATGGTTGTCAGTATGTTCGTACTAGCAGTTAATTACAATACATTTTTATTACCAAATAACTTTGTTATCGGTGGTACCAGCGGTATTACAACAATAGTACACCACTTTACTGGTATTGACCCGGCAACATTCGTATTTATATTTAATGCAGTATTCATAGTCTTAGCGCTATTTTTATTAGGATCCCGTCAAACTGGTCTATCATTAATAGGATCACTAGTATATCCGTTCTTTGTATCGATAACCAGTGGTTTCTGTGCACAAATAGCAGCTAATTTACATTTTGATTCATTCATACTAACTGCAATAATATCTGCGGTACTATTTGGTTCAGCAAATGGATTTATATATAAAACTGGATTTTCAACAGGAGGTATAGATATCCTCTTCCAGATAATAAATAAATACTTCCATATACCAACTGGAAACGTTTCGTTTATGGTAAACATAGTTATTATAGTACTAGGTGGTGTATTCTTCGGAATAGAAATGGCAATATATGCAATCCTAGTAATATTCATTAACAGTACATTAATAGATAAAATAATGTTAGGTATATCAGAAAGTAAAGTGTTCTATATACATACAACAAAAACAAAAGAAGTACAAAAAGCAATCGTATCACTTGGTACTGGATATACAGTATTAAAAAGCGACGGTTCATACGATAGTCAAGATAACGACATCATAATGTGTGTTATCACAACAAAAGACTATTATTTATTAAAAAATATAGTTCAAAGAATCGACCCATTGTCATTCTTTATTATTACAGACTGCTACCAAGCATTTGGTGGATACAGAAAAGAAAAATACCCATTCATGTAATGGGTTTTTTTTTACTAGAAAATTTGGTATAATGTATGATAGAAGGTGGTGTAGAATGAAATTTATAGACATAAAAAATTGTTACAAAGTATACAAAAATGGAGTTACAGCCATCGCAGATTTGACTTTACAAATAGATAAAGGGGAATTTGTGTTTATTACCGGACTATCTGGATGTGGAAAATCAACATTAGTAAAAATGTTATATAGAGAAGAAAAACCTACAAAAGGACAAGTAATGGTTGGAGGAATCAATGTAGCTAAACTATATAATAGTAAGGTGTACAAACTAAGAAGAAAACTTGGAATAGTATTCCAAGACTTCAAACTATTGCCTAAATTAACTGTTTACGAAAACGTAGCTTTTGGTTTAGAAAACCTTGGTATGAAAAAGAGTGTTATTAAAACTAAAGTATTAAAAGCATTAGAAAGAGTAGGATTAAAAGAAAAACTAAAAAGTTTTCCAAATGAACTATCAGGAGGAGAACAACAAAGAGTATGTATTGCAAGAGCAATAGTTAACGAACCTAAACTATTAATCTGCGACGAACCTACAGGAAATCTTGACCCTAAAATTTCAAAAGAAATTGTTAAATTAATAAACAATATCAATAAAGAAATGGGAACTACAGTAATTATGGTTACACACGATAAAGAAATAGTTAACTCAATGAAAAAAAGAGTAATAACTCTAGATAATGGTGTCCTAATTAGTGATAGTAAGAAAGGAAGTTATGTAGCAGATGAAAGCAATTAGAATATTCGGAAGAAATATCCACAATGCTTTAAGAAGCATTACAAGAAATGGTAGTTTAAGTGCAGCATCAATAATATGTACTACAATAACCCTTACAATAGTAGCAATAGCAATAGTATTCTCAGCAAACATAAACAAATATACTAAAGATCTAGAAGGAGCATTAGATATCATAATTTATATTGAAAAAGATGCATCAAAGAGTGAAATAGATACAATTAAAAGTAAGATATTAGATATAAAAAATGTTAAACATGATGAATTAATATACAAATCAAAAGAAGATATAAAACAAGAACAACTTAGTAAAACAGAAAAAGACTCAGCTTTATACAAAATAATAAATAGTTGGACTGAAGAAACAAATCCTTTAAAGCCAGAATTTATAATAACTGTAAAAAGCCAAGAAGATGTTAAAGAAACTGTTAACACATTAAGGAAAATTGAAAACGTAAACGAAGTTCAATATCAAGAAGACTTAATCGACAAAATGTTACCAGTATTTGATGTAGTAGAAAAAGTAACAATAGCAATTATAATTGGACTTATCGTTGTAGCATTCTTCTTGATATGTAATACAATTAAACTAACAATATTCGCAAGAAAGAACGAAATAGAAATCATGCGCTTAGTTGGTACAAGTAACTTTGTTATTAAATTACCATTTGTAATAGAAGGTTTATTCCTTGGTTTTATTGGTTCAATAGTTCCAATAATAGCAACTATATGGGGATATATCCTAGCTTATGATAAATTACAAGGACATATATTTAATATGTTTAAAATGATAGATCCAATGCCATTCTCTATAATGGTATCAGGAATCTTACTTGCTATGGGATGTATTATTGGTATGTTTGGCAGTTACACTACAGTAAGGAAACATTTAAAGATATAATGAAAAAAATAATTAAACTAGTACTAATAATTAGTATCATAACAATTAACTTAGTACCAATAAATCAAGTAAATGCCAAAACATTAAGAGAATATAAAAATGAATTAACTAAATTAGAATCACAAGCAGCAGAGAATAAAAGAATTACAGCTAATAAAAAAGCTTCAATAGATGCTAAAAGAAATGCTATTATCGAAGCTAATAATACAATAGCTAAAAACGAAAGTGCTGTAGAAGATGCTAAAATAAAAGTTGCTGAAAGTGAAGAAGCAATTAAACTAAAAACAAAAGATATGGAAAATGTTATTGATATGCTTCAATATACAAACAACAATACTAATGGTATTTATTATGAATACCTATTAGGGGCATCAACAATAACAGATCTAATGGAAAGACAAGGTGTAGTAGAACAAGTAGCTAACTACACACAAGAAGAACTAATTTCCTTAGAAAACTTAATTGATGAAAACACAACATTACAAACAACATTAAAAGAAGAAAATAAAACATTAACATCATCAATTAGTACTTATGAACAAGAAGTTAGAGATTTAGAAAAATATATCGATAGTCTTGCATCAATTGGTTTAGACAAAGATGCTGAAATTAAAGACTATAAAGATAATATTAAATTATTTGAACAAGCCGGTTGTAAAGACAACGATGATTTACAAGCTTGTTATTATAATAAGAATGAATCATATTCAACATATTTCTCAAGACCTTTAGTTTCAGGTAGAGTTACACAAGCTTGGGGAAACAATGGTCATAAAGGAATTGATCTTGGTGGAAATAAAAAAGGAACACCAATTTATGCACCAGCAAACGGAACAGTTGCAATAGTAGCTTATCAACAAAGTTGTGGTGGTAACGAAATATACATGCACCATAATGTAGGAGGGCAAGCTTACACAACTGAATTTGCTCACTTAACTAGTATATATGTTAAGAAAGGTCAAAAAGTAAATAAAGGCGACATAATTGGAACAGTAGGTGGAGACAGTTCAACATTCTGGTACGACGGATGTACTAGTGGAACACACTTACATTATTCAGTTGCTTATGGATACTATGGAAGTTCAGGAACAAATGGATATCGTACATGGTCAACATTCACATATAATACAAGAGCAACAAATGTACAAAGTATTTCTAATTTTAAAAACACACGTGGTTGGACATGGTCAAGTAGAGGGTAAAGAGAAGTTGTAAAACTTCTCTTTTTCATACATAAAATGGTAATATGTTGTATAATACTTAGGAAGGTGCACATAACACCTTATTAAAAAGGAGTGAACTACAAATGAAAAAAGTTGTAATTTTTGGTGGAGGTAGTGGACTATCTCAATTACTTAAAGGTATGACTAAATTCCCAATGGATGTAACAGCAGTAGTTAGCGTAGCCGATAACGGCAAAAGTACAGGAAGACTTAGAGAAGAATTTGCAATCCCTGCAGTTGGAGACATAACAAAAGTATTAATGGCTATGTCAACAGAATCAAAGGGAGTTAAAGATTTATTTAATTATAGATTTAGTAATAACAGTAGTATAGGTAACCATTCAATAAAGAACCTAATCATGACAGCATTATTAGAAATGAAAGGCGACTTTGCACATGCATTACCAATACTATGTGATCTACTAGACGTAAAAGGTAAATTATTACCATTAACTGAAGACAATGTAGATTTAATTGGAATCACAAACGACGGAGATGAAATCGTTGGTGAAGAACAAATAACTGAATCGAAACAAAAGATTAAACAATTAAAATATAACAAAGATATCACAGTATATCCAAAAGTATTAGAAGAACTAAAAAAAGCTGACTTAATAGTATTCAGTTCTGGATCATTATTAACAAGTATAATGCCGCATATTATTGTTCCAGAAATACAAGAAGCAATAAAAAATAGTAAAGCTAAAAAAATGTATATATGTAATATGATTACCCAACCAGGTGAAACAGATAACTTTAAAGTAAGTGATCACTTAAAAGTATTAGAACAATACCTAGGAAAAGATGTAATCAATGTAGTAGTAGCAAATAATGCAAAACTACCAAAGAATATGTCATTATTTGCTAAATCAGAAGGTAAAGAACCTGTTGATATAGATGAAAAGAAAATAGAAAAAATGGGAATACATTTAATCGAAGAAAAACTATTTACAGTAGAAGAAGGATACATTAGACACGATTCATTAAAAACAGCATTTTTAATGTTTGCATATCTAATGGAAAATGAACAACAAAAATGACATTCACAACAAGATTAAAAGAAGAAATAACTCGCAACGAAATTGACAAGATAGAATCATTAATAGAACTATCGGCGTTTATTAGATATACAGCACGGATAAAAAAGAACTCCATAACACTTACAATGGAAAATGCCCAAGTAGCAAGAAGAATATATAAAAATATTAAAAGTAACTTCGGTATAAATGTAAATATAATAATAAGAAACCAAAAACGTTTTAGAGTAAAACAAATATATATATTAGAAATAACTGAAAAAATAGATGATATATTAGAAACACTAAATATATTAAAAGATGGTAAAAAAACATTACCTAGCGAATTCTTCTTAGAAACACCAGAAGAAAAAATGGCTTACTTAAGAGGAACATTCATGGCATGCGGTAGTGTTAACGATCCATCTACTGGTGAATATCACTTAGAATTCACTTCATCACAAAAGAACCATGGTCAATTTATTTCTAAAGTATTAAAAGAATTTGAAATTACATCTAAAATAATCAAAAGAAATAATCATTATATGGTTTATATAAAATCAGCAGAAATGATTAGTGAATTAATAAGAATGCTTGGTGCAATGAATTGTTTCTTCTATTATGAAGATATAAGAATATATCGAGACCATAAAAATATGGTTAATAGATTAAACAACTGTGAAATAGCTAATCAAGAAAAAATTCTAAAAACAGGTTTAAAACAATTAGATGATATTATCTATCTTAAAGAACATGACCTAATAGGATTACTAGACGAAAACGTTCAACTAGCTATAAAATATCGTGAAAGCTATCCAGAAACATCACTACAAGAACTAGCAGATATTATATCTAATGAAACAGGACGTAAGATTGGAAAATCTGGAGTTAACCACTATTTCATAAAAGTTAAAAATTTAGTAGAAAAACACAAAGAAAAAAACAATTATCAATAACGATAATTGTTTTTTATTACCACATTGTAGTTAAATTTCCATCTTCTTTATAAACATCATCCATTAAAATAATATATTTATAAATACTTTTGCCAACTAATTGATTCTTAGGAACTACTGTCATAACAACACCACCAGTAGTATTTAATGATTCTGCAATATAATAATTATTATCATCCCAACCAGCTAATATTGCCATATGACCGTTTAAACCAATTAAGTCACCTGGTTTAACTCTACCGGAATTCATAAGTTCATTAGTAATATAAACTTTCTCACCTAAGTCATCCAAATCATCGTGATTAGCATTCTCGCCAGCACCAATATCTCCAACATCAAACCCTCCATTTAATAATGCCCATGATACAAAACCTGAACAATCTAATCCGTTTGGATAATACTTACCAACAACATAAGGTCCCCAATTTGTATAATTTCTTAAATCACAACCCCAAATAGCAGGTCCTTCAAAAATACCAGTCTTATCTAAATAAGAATATTTATTAGAATGTAAATACATACCTCTATGATAATATCTTCCTTCACCATCAACATGTAGATAAGGATCATAATTAACTAATCTACCATTTTCATAAAAATAATGAATTCTATAAGAAAACTCTAAAGTAATAAATCTTGCTGCTGCAACAACACCAGCTCTAGTTTTATAACCAGCTTCATCAACTCTATCAAATAACATATTATCAATTAAATTAGCTTCATCTGTACTAAACTGTTTACAAGTTATATAAGATTTATAAGGATTAACAGTTGGTTTAGTAATAAGCGGCGATACATAAACAGTAATACTAGACTTAACCCCATCAACACTCTTTAATGTAATTACTGCATTACCATATTCCTTACCACTAATCTTACCGTCTTCGCTAATGCTAACAACACTTTCATTATTAGAACTATAAGTAATTGTTTCATCAGCTTCACCTAAAGATACTAAAGAATAAATTATTTGATCATCTTGTCCTTTATATAAATAATAAGTACTCTTTTCTGGTTTTATTTGAATCACTTTATTGATTCTAACATCTTGTGATTCAATATCGTTAATATTACCATACTTATCTTTTACATAAACTTCATATTCACCAGCTATTACTGAAAAATTACAATAACTATTAGAAGCCATAACCCAATCTTCACTATCTACATCAGGTTTTTCTTTATCAGTAGTAATATAACACCATACATCTTTATTAAATTTGTAAAAATAATTGTCAACATGAACATTAATAATTATCTTATTAGGAAATCTCTTATCATCACTTTTCTCAATAGAAGTAATAAAAGGAGCAGTTACCATATTTAAATAAATTAAGTAACCAATTCCACCAACAAGCAATATAAACAAAATAATTATTACTAAATTCTTTCCATTACTCATATTACAACCCCAATTCAATAAAATTATATCATATTCACAATCTAAATTAATAAACTTTACAAAAAGAATTAAACCTAATGACAAAATCACAAATAAATAGTATAATTAATTTTAGAATAGAGAGGGATTGCTATGATAACAAACTCAACAAGAGTAACTTTTGAAAACGGAACAACAATAGAGGTGGATAAGGGAACGTCATTATACGAACTAAGTAGAAAATATCAACCTGAAATGAAACATAAGATAATAGGAGCTGAAATTAATAACGAAGTAGTTCCACTAGACTATAGAATTAACAAAGAAAGTAAAGTAATATTCTTAGATGCTACTTACATCAATGGATATAAGTTAGCTAAAGCAGGATTAGAATTTATTATTGAAGTAGCTTTAAAAGAAGAATTTGGACGTGATTATGAAGTAGAATATGATTATTCGATTCTATCTGATATATATTTAACTATTAAAGGTCCAAAGAAATTTACATTAGCTGATGCTAAAAAATTAAAAAGCAAAATGAATGAAATTATTGCAAACGATGAAATTATTCAAAGATTAAATGTAGATAAAAAAGAAATAATGGCATATTACAACAAAGTAAATTGCCTAGAAAAATCACAAAATATCCATAATACTTCAAAAGAAATTTTTAGAGTTTACAAACTAAGAAATTACATTAACTATTTCTACTCAGGAATGCCATATTCAACAGGAGCATTAGATGAATTTAACTTAGTATTCTTATCTGATAACAAACTAGTATTATTATTCCAAGATAAAGGCGGCTTAAATAAAGAATATATTCTATATAAGAATGTTATCGCTCAATACGATATAGCTAAAAAATGGATTAGAGATATGAATATGCCATATTTAGCAGATGTTAACCGTTTAATATCTGAATTAAAAATGGAAAATGCTGTAAAAGCAATAGAAACAAACTACAGCAACCAATTAAGCCATGTTGCTAGAGAAATACTAGATAAAAAAGCAAAATATGTTTTAATAGCAGGTCCATCTTCAAGTGGAAAGACTACATCAACTAAGAGAATATCTCTTCAATTACGTAGTAGAGGTTATGATACATTATTAATTTCAGCAGATAACTACTTTAAAGATTTGGCAGAACATAAAAAACCAAAAGAAGAAATCGACTTTGAAGCAATCGATTGCTTAGACTTAAAACTATTAGGAAAACAATTAAAAGACTTAGTTGCAGGTAAGAAAGTTCAATTACCAGAATACAACTTCGCTTTAGGTGTAAAAGAATATAATGACCCACCAGTATCAATTACTGAAGATACAATCATCTTAATTGAAGGTTTACATGCTATCAATGACAAAATGACACCAGACTTAGATCCATCTAAGAAATTCAAGATTTTCTTAAGTCCATTAATGCCATTAAACATTGATAAACATAACTATATCTCAATTAACGACTTAAGATTAATGAGAAGAATAGTACGAGACAATAGAACACGTGCTACAGACGTAGGTCAAACAATTAGTTACTGGAACGTAGTAAGAAATGGAGAAGAAAAGAATATATATCCATTCGTAAATGGTGTAGACAGAGTATTAAATACATCATTAGCATACGAAGTTGGTGTATTAAAAGTATTCGTAGAACCATTACTATACTCAGTTACTGAAGATTCATTAGCTTATACTGAAGCAAGACGTATAATCGAATCATTAGATGAATTCTATCCAATTCCATCTGATTATGTACCAGATGACTCAATTCTAAGAGAATTTATTGGTAAGAGTATTTTTGAAAGTTATAAATAGAATAGGAGAATAACTGATGATAAAAGTAGCAATTAACGGATTTGGACGTATTGGACGTCTAGCATTTAGAGAAATGATTACAGGAAGCGATTTCGATGTAGTAGCAATCAATGACTTAACAGATGCCGAAACATTAGCATACCTACTTAAGTATGATACTAATCATCGTTCTTTCCATGAAGATATGATTTCTCATGATGAAGATGAAATAATTATTAATAATAGAAAAAGAATTAAAGTATATAGTGAAAAAGACCCAGTAAATCTACCTTGGGGAGAACTAGGAGTAGATGTAGTACTAGAATGTACTGGTTTATTCACAAAAAAGGAAGATGCTGAAAAACATATTCAAGCAGGAGCTAAGAAAGTAATTATCTCAGCACCAGCTAAAGGTGATATGAAAACTATCGTTTATAATGTAAACTCAGATACATTAGATGGAACAGAACAAATCATCTCAGCAGCTTCTTGTACAACAAACTGCTTAGCACCAGTATTAAAAGTAATAGAAGATAATATTGGTATTGTAAAAGGATTTATGACAACTGTACATGCTTATACAAATGATCAAGCCACATTAGATGTTCCGCATAAAAAAGGAATAATGGCTCGTAGAGGACGTGCGTGTGCAATGAATATCGTTCCTGCATCAACAGGAGCTGCCAGTGCTATTGGTTTAGTAATTCCTGCAATAGCTGGAAAACTAGACGGAAATGCATTTAGAGTACCAGTAAGTGATGGTTCAGTAATTGATGTAACATTAGAATTGAAAAGAAATACAACAGTAGAAGAAATCAACACATTGTTTACTAATAACCAAAGTGAAACATTACAAATTACAATGGATCCGGTAGTATCAAGTGATATACTTGGAAAGAAAACTGGAGCATTAGTAGATGGTTTATCTACAAGTGTTTTAGACACTGAAGGAAAACAACTAGTTAAAATAATAGCATGGTATGACAACGAAATGGGTTATACTGCACAAATGATGCGTACAGCTAAAGAATTAATGAAAATATAAGAGGGTGTCTAATTAGACACCCTTTTTATGTAAATACTAACCAAGTTGTTTGAATAACAAAGAAATATAAATTATAATTAAATAGGTGATAATATGAATAATAGAATTCAAGATATGGATGTAAAAGGAAAAAAAGTATTATTAAGATGTGACTTTAACGTTCCAGTGAAAGATGGTAAGATACTAGACGATAGTAAAATAATAGCATCGCTAAGAACAATTAATCACTTAATAAAGGAAGGAGCAAAAATAATTATTTTATCTCACTTTGGTAAAGTAAAAACCGCAGAAGACAAAACTAAAAACACACTAGCTCCAATAGCAGAAAGACTACAAGAACTAGTAGACAGTAAAGTGGTATTCTGCAAACAAACAAGAAGTTTATATATTGAAACAAAAATAGATAATATGAAACCAGGAGAAATCATGCTTCTAGAAAACACAAGACACGAAGATATTCCTGATAAACTAGAAAGCGGTAATGATGTTCAATTAGCTATGTATTGGGCTGGATTAGCAGATGTGTTCTGTTTAGATGCATTTGGTTCGTCTCATAGAAAACACGCTTCTACATACGGAGTTGCTAAATACCTACCAAGTTGTGTAGGATTCTTAGTACAACAAGAAATAGAAGCTTTAGACAAATATGTATTAAATGCTGAAAAACCATTCACTATTTTAATGGGTGGAGCAAAAGTAGAAGATAAAGTTGAATTAATAGAAGTATTACTACCAAAATGTGATCATTTACTATTAACTGGTGGTATAGCAAACTCTTGCTTACACATACTTGGATTTAACGTTGGTAACTCTTTAAGAACAAAAGATGAAGAAATGATGGAAAGAATCAAAAAATTACTTGTTAAAAATAAAGAAAAAATTATGTTACCAGTAGACGTTGTAGTAGGAAGAGAATACAATCCTGATTACATAGAACATATTGGAATAGCAAAAGTAGAAGAAGATGATTGCATCTACGATATTGGTGTTAAAACAATAAATAAATTCAAAGAAGTTATTGATAAATCAGCTACCATATTTATAAATGGTACAGCTGGTAAATATGAAGATCCAAAATATGCAACAGGTACTAGAGAACTACTTACATACATTTCAAATAGTAAATGTACAAAAATAGTAGGTGGTGGCGATAGCGTTAGTGCTGTTAAATTCTTCAAGCTAGGAGAAAAATATGACCATCTATCTACAGGTGGCGGAGCTACTCTAGAATATATCGTAAACGATGGACTACCTTGTATTGATAATATAATTAAATAATATTGAAAGGAAAAAATAACTTGAAAATACTCTTTTTAAAATTTGTCGTACTTAAATTGTAAGATACGACATAATTTTACAAAAAACTACAATAGTTAGCAGTAAAATTAATTTAAAGAAAGGGGAGTTTTTATGGTTGTTATTATATCAACTCACGAATTTGCATCAAAAGTCAGAAGTTCAATAGAATTAATTAGTAAAGAAGTATCAATAAAACACATAGCATCAGACTATAACGAAGGTCTAAAAATAATTAATGAAAATAATTCTGAAATAGATGCCATCATTATTGATGCATCCTTAGAAGGAAATATTCTGAATTTACTACATAACTATAAAGAAGAAAATATGCTATCTAAAACCATAGTTATAGATAACATAAAATTGGGATGTTACAATCTTATTGAATCGAAGTATCAATTATATAATGTAATACCACATAACTTCCGTATAGAAGATCTGCTTATGTACATAAAAGACATCAAAGATAAAAATGAAAAAGTAAATTATCAGAAACTAGCAACATTTGATGAAATCGCTGAAATATTAAAGACACTTGGTGTAGCCCCTGATAAAAATGGATTCCACTACTTAAGAAAAGCAATATATGAATGTTATTTGAATCCGAAATTGTTAACAAGCGTAACAAAAGAAGTATACCCATTAGTTGGTAAAACGTTTGATAAAACACCTAATTGCGTAGAAAGGTCGATTAGAAGTGCTATAGAAACAGGATGGGATAGAAGCGACTACGAATACACAGAAAAATTATTCCTAAACTGCATAGATTTCTATAGAAGCAAACCAACCAATGGTGAATTTATATCAATAATAGTAGACAAATTATTATTACAAGATGGAAAAATAAACTATTAATTAAAAGGAAATTGCAAAAATATTGTAATTTCTTTTTTTTATATGCTATATTTATTAAGGAGAATGATAGCATGAAGAAGATATTAACAATAATTCTAGACGGCTTTGGAATGCGTGAAGATATTTATGGTAATGCAATCAAAAATGCCGGAATGAATAATTTTATAGATATATGGAATAAATATCCACATTGCTTAATAAAAGCGAGTGGTGAAGAAGTTGGTCTTGCTAAAAACCAATTTGGTTCAAGTGAATTTGGACACAAACTAATTGGAGCAGGTCGAGCGATAGATAATAATTTAAATATATTTAAAGAAAACTTTAAATCAAGTAAACTAAAAAACAACGAAGTATTTAATAAGCTAATTAATAGATTAAGGGACAAAGAAGGTAACATTCATTTAATATGTTTATTATCAGATGGAGGAATATCTTCTCATATAGATACAATAAAACAATTTAACGATGTACTAATAGAAAAGAAAGTAAATAACCAAGTATATATCCATGGAATTTCTGATGGTAAAGACTCAAGTAAATTTGGTGTAAAAGGTTACATAGAACAAATAGAAGATGAAATGCGTGAAAACTGTCATTTATCAACAGTGTGTGGACGATATTATGGATTAGATATTACAAAAGATTACAATAGAACAAAACTATATTATGATTTAATTGTATATGGTAAAGGAGTAGAAGCTCCAAATCTAAATAAAGTAATAGAACTGTGCTACTCTAAAAAAATGGCAGATGAATACATAGCTCCGTTAAAAACTTTAGAATTTAAAGGTGTAGAACCGAACGATACAATAGTATTCTTAAACTTAAATGATCAACCATATCAACAACTATTTGAATCGTTATGTGATAAAAAATATAAAAAATTCTATACGTCATCAATTGATTATGAGGTATTCTCACTATTCCCAATTGATAAAAGTTTAAATGAAAACTATATATTTGAAGAACAACAAATAAAAAAAACTCTAGGAGAATACTTATCTATACTAGGTCTAACGCAAGCGCGTATAGGAGAAAGTATAAAAAAAGAATCTATAGTTAGATACTTTGATGGAGAAAGAAAACTAAAATTAGACAATTGTGATTTCTATATAGCAGATTCAAAATTAGATGTTACATTAGATAAAAAACCTGAAATGAATTCACTGGCTATTGCTAAGACAGCAATAACATGTATGGAAAAAGACTACGATTTTATACTGGTTAACTTTGCTAATGCAGATGAAATAGGACATACAGGTAATTATCAAGCAACAATAAATGGATTACAGGCAATAGATATATGTATAGGTAAACTAATAGAATGTGCAGAAGAAAATTTCTATAAAGTAATTATTACCTCTAGCCACGGTAATGCAGATACTATAATAGATAGAGACAATAATATAATTACACAAAATACATTAAGTCCAGTGCCGTTTATAATATTAGATAAAAAAATATCCTTAAAGAATGGTAAATTAAGCGATATTGCACCTACAATATTAAAATATATGGATATTGCAATACCAAAAGAAATGAAAAACGAAGAAATATTAATTGAAGATTAAAATACGTCAAAAAAAGACGTATTTTATTTTTTTTCAAAAAAAGCCCAAAAATACTTGCACAAACTGCTATTTTTGTGTATAATCATACTCGTATGACTGCGTAGATGGGCGAGGTTGCCGATACACTAGGAAGGGTTGTAAGAATCTTTCTTAAAAAGAGGTCGGGTAATTCGTGTCGGAGCGAGTCTATACTAGATATAGACGAAAGGAGGACATTATAATGTCAAGTAACAAAGTTCGTATTACTCTAAAAGCTTATGATCACAGAGTTTTAGATCAAGCTTGCGGAAAAATAGTTGAAACTGTTAAAAGAACTGGGGGAGTAGTTGTTGGACCAGTACCTCTACCTACTGATGTTGAAAAAATCACAGTATTGAGATCTGTTCACAAAGATAAGGACTCTAGAGAACAATTCGAAAGCCGTACTCATAAGAGACTTATTGATATCAAAAACCCAACAAAAGAAACTGTTGAAGCCCTTGCACACTTAGATATTCCAAGTGGTGTTGCTATCAACATAAAATAATAAAAATATAAACGGAGGAAAAGGAAATGAAAGGAATCTTAGGACGTAAAGTCGGAATGACTCAAGTCTTCACAAAAGATGGAAAACTTGTTCCTGTAACAGTAGTCGCTGTTGAACCAAACATCGTTACTCAAGTTAAAACAACTGAAACTGATGGTTATAACGCAATTCAAATTGCTACAGTAGACAAGAAAGAAAAAAATGCTAGCAAAGCTAGTATCGGTCATGCTAAAAAAGCAAACACAACTCCTAAGCGCTACTTAAAAGAAATTCGTGATTACGAAGGTACTTATAACTTAGGAGATACTATTGGCGCTGATGTTTTCACAGTTGGTGAATATGTTGACGTTACTGGTACAAGTAAAGGACATGGTACTGAAGGTGTTATCGAACGCTGGAATCAATCAAGAGGACCTATGACTCATGGTTCACGTTATCACAGAAGACCAGGTTCAATGGGAACTATGCTACCAATGCATGTTCTTAAAGGTAAAAAACTACCTGGACATATGGGTGTTGAAACTACAACAATCCAAAATCTAGAAATCATTGAAGTAAATGTTGCAGAAAATTATATTTTAGTAAGTGGAAATATTCCAGGAGCTAAAAAATCTTTAGTTTTAATCAAATCAGCAGTTAAAAAATCAGGCTCAGCTGAACCAAAAGAAGTTTTAACTTATGAAGAAGCTGTAGCTGATGAAGTTGTAGAAGAAACTACTGAAGAAGTTGTTGCAACTGAAGAAGTAGTAGAAGCTACTGAAGAAAACCAAGGAGAAAGTAAGTAATTTACTTAGAAAGGTGATCTAATATGGCAAAAGTACAATTAATTAACCAAAAAGGTGAAAAACTTAAAGATATCACATTAGCTGATAATGTATGGAACATTGAAACAAATGATGTAGTTCTTAAAAAAGCTATTGATTTACAATTAGCTGCTACAAGACAAGGAACTGCTAAAACTAAAACTCGTTCTGAAGTTTCAGGCGGAGGAAGAAAACCATGGAGACAAAAAGGAACTGGTAGAGCTCGTCAAGGATCTATCCGTGCTACTCAATGGGTTGGTGGAGGTGTAGCTGGTGGAGTTACTCCAAGAGATTACACATTCAAAATCAACAAAAAAGAAAGAGCTTTAGCTCTAAAGAGTGCTTTAACTCATAAATTAAATAATAAAGAATTAGTTATCGTTGATTCTATTAAATTAGAAACATTAAAAACTAAAGAGTTAAAAGATATGCTTTCAGCAATGAATTTAACTGGTAAAGTTTTATTTGTTACTAAAGAAGACAATGAAAACTTATTCATGGCTAGTAGAAATTTAGGTTATGCATATGCAATTATGGCTGACGAAATTAACTGCTATGACTTAGTAAATGCTGACATCGTAGTATGTGATCAAGATGCAGTAGAAGTAATTGAAGGAGGGCTTAAATAATGAAAGATTATACTGATATTATTATCGCTCCTGTAATCACAGAAAAATCTGCTCATCAAGCAGAACAAAATGTATATACTTTTAAAGTTGCTTCAAACGCTAACAAAATTGAAATTAAAAAAGCAATCGAAGCTGCATTTGGTGTAAAAGTAGAAAAAGTTAATACTTTAAATACTAAAGCTAAATCAAAAAGAGTTGGAAGATATACAGGAAAAACTAAAACTTATAAGAAAGCTTTCGTTACATTAAAAGATGGCGAAACAATAGAATTATAGAATAGGAGAGAAGAAAGATGGCAATTAAAACATATAAACCAACTACAAATGGTCGCCGTGGTATGACTACTTTAGCTAATACTGAAATAACTACTTCTACTCCTGAAAAATCATTACTTGTTTCAAAAAGTAAAACAGGTGGAAGAAATAATCAAGGTAGAATGACAGTTCGCCACATCGGTGGAGGAGCTAAACAAAAATACAGAATCATCGACTTTAAGAGAGATAAAGTTAATGTTCCTGGTAGAGTAGCTACTATTGAATACGATCCAAATCGTAATGCAAATATTGCATTAATCAATTATAAAGATGGAGAAAAAAGATATATTATCGCTCCAAAAGGTATCGAAGTTGGAACAATCATTGAAAGTGGAGCTAATGCTGATATCAAAGTTGGTAACGCATTACCATTAGCAAGTATTCCAGTTGGTACAACTATTCATTGCATCGAATTACAACCTGGTAAAGGTGCTGCAATGTGTAGAGCTGCTGGTGCAAGTGCACAAATCTTAGGACGTGAAGATAAATATGTATTAATCAGATTACAATCTGGTGAAACAAGAAAAGTTCTAGGAACTTGTATGGCAACAATCGGAACAGTAGGAAATGAAGACTACGAACTAGTTAACTGGGGAAAAGCAGGACGTGTTCGTCATAAAGGTATTAGACCTACAAACCGTGGTTCAGTTATGAACCCTAATGACCACCCACATGGTGGTGGTGAAGGACGTACTCCAGTAGGACGTAAAGCACCAATGACTCCATGGGGTAAAAAAGCAATGGGTGTTAGAACTCGTGCTAGTAAGAAACAATCTAACAAGCTAATTGTTAGTCGTAAGAAAAAATAGGAGGAAATAAATAATGGCAAGAAGTTTAAAAAAGGGACCTTATGTTTTCGATAGATTACTTAAAAAGGTTCAAGAATTAAATAAAAATAATAAAAAAGAAGTTGTTAAAACTTGGTCTCGTCGTTCAACTATTTATCCTGATTTCGTGGGACATACAATAGCTGTTCATAATGGAAAAGAATTTATTCCAGTTTATGTAACTGAAGACATGGTTGGACATAAATTAGGCGAATTTGCATTAACTCGTAAATTCGGCGGACATGCTGGACAAAAGTAGGAAGGGAGAATAAGTAAATGGAAGCATATGCAATACATAAAGGTGCGATGATCGCTCCTCGTAAAGCAAGAATGACTCTTGATTTAATTAGAGGAAAAGATGTTTATACTGCACAAGGTATTTTAGAAAATACTAATACAAAAGCTAGCAGATTAATCTTAAAAGTTTTAAATTCTGCTATTGCAAACGCTGTTAATAATAATGGCGCTGTTGAATCTGAACTTGTTATCTCTGAATGCTATATTAACCCAGGTCAAGTTTTAAAAAGAATCAAATTAGGTTCAAGAACAAAAGTTGACAGAAGAGATAAGAGAACAAGTCATATCACTGTTAAAGTGTCTGATAAAAAGGAGGCAAAATAGTATGGGACAAAAAGTTAATCCAATAGGCCTAAGAGTTGGCGTTAATAAAGATTGGGAAGCTAATTGGTTTGCTAACAAAAAAGATTTTGGTGTTCTTTTAAATAAAGATGACAAAATTCGTAAATTCTTAGCAAAGAAAATGAAAGATGCAGCAGTTGCTTCAGTAGTTATCGAAAGAACTGCTAAGAGAACTGATGTTAAGATCTATACTGCTAAACCTGGTATCATTATCGGACATGGCGGAGAAGATATTGAAAAATTAAGAAATGAATTAAAGAAATTAGTAGATGAAGAAATTTTCGTATCAATCATCGAAGTTAAAAATCCAGATTTAAATGCAAAATTAGTTGCAGAACAAATCGCACAACAAATCGAAGCTAGAGCACCATTCAGAAGTGCACAAAAAAGAGCTATCAGAAATACTATGAAAGCTGGAGCTAAAGGTATCAAAACTGCAGTTTCAGGAAGATTAGGTGGAGCTGAAATGGCACGTACTGAAGGTTATACAGAAGGAACTGTACCTCTACATACAATAAGAGCTGACATCGATTACGCAATCGCTGAAGCTAACACTACTTATGGTAAGATTGGTGTTAAAGTATGGATTTACAAAGGTGAAATTCTTCCTACTAAAAAAGTAATGAAGGGAGAGACTGCAGATGTTAATGCCAAAAAGAACTAAGTATCGTAAACAACATCGTCAATCTTATGAAGGAAAAGCAAAAGGTAATGTTGAATTACATTTTGGTGAATACGGATTAGTTGCAACAGAAGGTACTTATATTACTGCTCAACAAATTGAAGCAGCTCGTATAGCAATGACTCGTTATATGAAACGTGGTGGACAAGTATGGATTAACATCTTCCCACATATGCCTTTAACTAAAAAACCTCTTGGTGTACGTCAAGGTAAAGGTAAAGGTAGCGTTGAACAATGGGTTGCTGTTGTTAAAAAAGGAAAAATTATGTTTGAAGTTGGTGGAGTTACTGAAGATATCGCAAGAGAAGCTTTAAGACTTGCATCACACAAACTACCAATTACTTGTAAAATAGTAAAAAAAGATTTAAGCAAAGGTGGTGAAATCTAATGAAAGTTAGAGCTTTAGTTGAAGACTTAAGAAAACTATCTAATGAAGAATTAGAAGCAAAAATTAAAGAAACTAAAAAAGAATTATTCGATCTTAGATTAAAACAATCTACTGGTTCATTAGAAAAACCATCTAAGATCAGAGAATTAAGAAAAAATGTTGCTAGAATGAATACAATTCTAAGCGAAAGAAAAAATGAAAATGGAGGCGAACAATAATGGCAGAAACTAAAAGAACAACATTAGTTGGTAAAGTTGTAAGTGCAAAAAATGACAAGACTATAACAGTTTTAGTTGAAACATATAAAAAGCATCCACTTTATGGAAAAAGAGTTAAATATTCTAAGAAATATACAGCTCATGATGAATTAAACAAAGCTAAAGAAGGGGACACAGTTAAAATTATTAGTACTAGACCATTATCTAAAACTAAAAGATATGAATTAGTTGAAGTATTAATTGAGGCTGTAGTTTTATAGGAGGTATCATTATGGTAATGCAAGAATCAAGACTTAAAGTTGCTGATAACTCAGGAGCTCGTGAATTACTTGTTATTAGAGTAGTTGGCGGAAGTAGAGTTAAATCTGGTAATATCGGTGATATCGTGGTTGGAACAGTTAAAAAAGCTATTCCAAATAGTAGTGTTCCAAAAGGAAAAGTTGTTAAAGCTGTAATCGTTAGAACAGTTCAAGGTGTTAGAAGAGCTGATGGTTCATACATCAAATTTGATGACAATGCATGTGTTTTAATTAAAGAAGATAAGAGTCCAATCGGAACTAGAGTTTTAGGACCTGTTGCTCGTGAACTTCGTGAAAAAGACTTCATGAAAATTGTTTCATTAGCACCTGAAGTATTATAGGAGGTACTATATATGAAAGTTAAAGTTGGAGACAATGTAAAAGTTATTGCTGGTAAAGATAAAGGCAAAACTGGTAGAGTTATTAAAACTCTAAAAAAAGACAACAAAGTTGTTGTTGAAGGAATCAATATAATTAAAAAACATGTAAAACCTAATAGAATGAATGATGTTGGTTCAATCCAAGAAATGGAAGCGCCAATTCATGTATCTAACGTAAAAGTAGAAGCAGAAGAAAAGAAAGCTGCTAAAAAAACAACAAAAAAATCAGGAAAAGAAAGCTAGTTAGTGGGTGAAGATATGAGTACATTTAAGAAATTATATAATGAACAAATTACTAACTCTCTAATGGAAAAATTCAACTATTCTTCTAAAATGGAAATTCCTAAATTAGAAAAAATAGTTATCAATATGGGAGTTGGAGAAGGTGCTGCTGATTCAAAATTCATTGAAGCTGCAGTTAAAGATCTAGAATTAATTGCTGGACAAAAACCTGTTGTAACAAGAGCTCGTAAATCTATAGCTGGCTTCAAAATAAGAGAAGGCCAAGTAATCGGAGCAAAAGTTACATTACGTGGTGAAAGTATGTATACATTCATGGAAAAATTAATTAAAATTGCACTTCCTCGTGTTAGAGATTTTAGAGGTGTTTCTAAAACTGCATTCGATGGTAAAGGAAACTATACTCTAGGTGTTAAAGAACAAATTATTTTCCCTGAAATTGAATATGATCAAGTACTAAAAGTAAGAGGTATGGATATCGTATTCGTTACTACTGCAAAATCAAATGAAGAAGCATACGAACTATTAAGTGGTTTCGGAATGCCTTTTAGAAAGTAAGACTAGAGGAGGAAAATATTTATGGCAAAGACAAGTTTAAAAGTTAAACAAGCAAGACCTGCAAAATTTAAATCAAGAGCTTATACTCGTTGCGAAAGATGTGGACGTCCTCATGGAGTTCTTCGCAAGTATAAATTATGCCGTATCTGCTTTAGAGAAATGGCAAATAATGGACAAATACCTGGCGTTAAGAAGTCTAGTTGGTAGAAAGGAGGAATTTAGATTATGGTTGGAGATAGAATAGCAGATATGCTTACAAGAATTCGTAATGCAAATCAAATGAGATATGAAACAGTTGAAGTTTTAGGTTCTAAAGCTACATTAGGTATTGCTGAAATCTTAAAAAGAGAAGGTTATATCGCTGATTTCGTATATGAAAAAAATGTTAAAGGTGATAAATTAAACATCACATTAAAATATGGAGCTAAAAAAGAAAGAGTAATCACTGGATTAAAGAGAATCTCTAAGTCAGGATTACGTGTATATGCCAAAACTGATGAAATTCCTCGTGTTCTTAACGGATTAGGAATTGCAATCATTTCAACTTCAAAAGGATTAATGACTGATAAAGAAGCTCGTGAAGCTGGTCTAGGAGGAGAAGTACTTGCTTACATTTGGTAATAGCAAGGAAAATATATTATGAGTAGAATAGGAAAAAGAGAACTATTAATTCCTGCAGGTGTTACAGTTACTGTTGAATCTGATTTAGTTACAGTAAAAGGACCTAAAGGTGAACTTAAATATACTAAACCTAGTATTATTACAGTTGAAGAAGTTGAAGGAAAAATATTAACAAAGAGACCTAATGATGCTAAAGTATCAAGACAATTACATGGTACAGTTAACGCTTTAGTTAAAAACATGATTGTTGGTGTTACTGAAGGTTATACATCAAGTCTTGAGGCAGTTGGTGTTGGTTATAGATTCCAAGTTCAAGGATCTAAAATTAACGTAAGTGCTGGATATTCAAACCCAGTTATCGTTGAAGTACCAGCTGGTATTAAAGTTGAACAAGTAAACAATACTGAAATCAATATTTCAGGAATAGATAAACAACAAGTTACTGAATTTGCGGCTAACATTCGTGCAATCAGAGAACCAGAACCATACAAAGGTAAAGGTATCAGATATAAAGGCGAATACGTAAGACGTAAAGAAGGTAAGAAGGCAGCTAAATAGGGTAAAGGAGTCGAGATATTATGATAGTTAAAGAATCAAAAAACGAAGTACGTAAAAGAAGACATACTCGTGTTCGTAACAAAGTTAGCGGAACTGCAGAATGTCCAAGATTAAACGTATTTAGATCAAATACACAAATTTTTGCTCAAATTATCGATGATGTTAAGGGCATTACTCTTGCTAGCTCTTCATCAGTTGAGTTAAAAATTAAAAATGGTGGTAACGCTGAAGGTGCAGCTCTAGTTGGAAAAGACATTGCTGAAAAAGCACTAAAATTAAAAATTAAAAATGTTGTTTTCGATAGAGGTGGATATTTATACCACGGACGTGTGAAAGCTTTAGCTGAAGCAGCACGTGAAAACGGACTAGAATTCTAAGAGGGAGGTACAATTATGCCAAAAACAAAAATGGACTCTAAGAAAAACTTGCTTGAAGAAAAAGTAGTTTCAATCGGCCGTGTAACTAAAGTTACAAAAGGTGGACGTCATTTTAGATTTTCAGCAACTGTAGTAGTTGGAAATAGAAAAGGATTGGTTGGAATTGGTACTGGAAAAGCTAATGAAGTTCCAGAAGCAATCAAAAAAGCTATTCAAGCAGCTAATAAAAACGTAACAAAAGTATCATTAATTGATAATAGAACAATTCCTCACGATGCAATTGGAAAAGTTGGTCGTGCACAAGTACTTATCAAACCTGCAAAAGAAGGTACAGGAGTTATCGCTGGTGGTAGTGCCAGAGACGTACTAGAACTTGCTGGTGTACGTGATATCGTATCTAAATCACTTGGATCAAATACTAAAATTAACGTAGCTAAAGCTACATTAGAAGCTCTTAAAATGCAAAAAACTCCAGAAAAAGTTGCTGCATTAAGAGGAAAGAAAGTAGAGGAGCTATAATATGAAATTAAACGAATTAAGTAAAGCTCCAGAAGCTAAAGTAAGAAAAAGAGTTGGACGTGGACCAGGTAGTGGAATGGGTAAAACTTCTACTAGAGGACAAAAAGGTCAAAAATCACGTTCAGGTGCAAGCATTCCAGCTTGGTTCCAAGGTGGACAAACTCCATTATATAGAAGATTACCAAAACGTGGCTTCAATAATGCTGAGTTCAGAACTGCTTATGCAACAATTAATTTAAGTGATTTAAACAAGTTCTTTAATGATGGAGATGTTGTTACTCCAGAATTATTAAAAGAAAGAGGAATTATTAAAAAACAACTTTGTGGCGTTAAAGTCTTAGGAAACGGCGAATTAGAAAAGAAATTAACTGTTAAAGCTAATAGATTCTCAAGTTCAGCTGTTACAAAAATTGAAAGTGCTGGCGGAAAAGCTGAGGTGATCTAGATGTTTTCTAATCTAAAACAGCTATTTAACCGTTCAAATAAGGATTTAAGAAAGAGAATATACTTTACATTATTTTGTCTAGGTATCTTCTCATTCGGAAGCACTATTACATTAGATTTGCCAGCTGTGGCAAACGCATTTGAGGAATTAGAATTCCTACAAATCTTTAACTTAATGGCAGGTGGAGGTTTACAACACTTCTCCATCTTCGCATTAGGTGTATCACCTTATATCACTGCTCAAATCATAACTCAATTATTACAAATGGATGTAATTCCATACTTTAAAGAGTTAAAAGAGCAAGGATATACAGGTAAACAAAAAATTAATAAAATCACAAGATACATTGGTGTGTTATTCTCATTCATTCAAGGATATGTATTCACAGTAATGTATGCAGGAACTACTGCACCATTAGAAATTCTAAAGGCTACTGTAGTTATTACTGCAGGAACAAGTTTACTATTATGGATTGGAGATCAAATTACTAAACGTGGAATTGGTAATGGATTATCATTATTAATCATGGCTGGTATTATTCAATCAATGCCATCAATCTTTGTTGGAGCATTTAATTCATTAACTACATTAAGTGACAATAAAGTATTAGGCGGAGCAATATTTGCTTCATTTGTAATAGTATATTTATTAATTATTATTGGAATGGTATGGATTCAACTTGCAGAAAGAAGAATACCAATTCAATATGCTAATAGAACTAATAGTGCTTATGGTAAGCATCAAAATTTCTTACCAATTAAAATAAATTCTGCTGGTGTTATGCCAGTAATCTTCGCAACTACATTATTAGCAATTCCAGCTACAATTATTAATTTAGTTGGAAATCAAACAGCAATAGATTTTTCTAACAAATATTTATCAAATACTACTCCAGTAGGATTTATAATATATGTAGTATTAATCTTATTCTTTGGATATTTTTATACTTTCTTACAAATGAACCCTGAAGAAATGTCAAAGAATTTAAGTAAGAGCGGAGCGTATATCCCAGGAGTAAGACCTGGAAATGATACAATTGACTATGTAAGTAATATATTAAGTAAACTTACAATCGTTGGTTCTATCTTCTTAGTAATTATCGCTGGTTTACCAATCGTTTTCTCAAGCGTATCTGGTTTGGACCCATCAATTACTATCGGTGGAACAGGGTTACTAATCGTTGTTGGTGTTGCTATTGAAACATACAAACAACTTGAAAGTAGCTTAATTAGTAGAAGTCATAGAGCGGGGATAAAAAGGTAATATGAATATAATATTTATTGCTCCTCCTGCAGCAGGTAAAGGAACACTTAGTGATAAGTTAGTTTCCAAATATAATTATAGACACTTGTCTACAGGAGATTTATTAAGAGCTGAGATTAAAAAAGAAAATGATCTAGGTAAAAAAATAGAAGAAATTATATCAAGAGGCGAATTAGTAAGTGATGACATCATCACTGAGTTATTAAAAAATGAGTTAAAAGCTACAGATAGCAAATTCATTTTAGATGGCTATCCAAGAAATATTGCTCAAGCAGAAACTTTAAAAGGAATATTTAATGAGTTAAACATTGAAAATTATGTTACAATTTATTTAGATCTTGAAGAAGAACTTGCTATGAAAAGAGCACTTGGTAGAGTAATTTGCGGCGGATGCGGCGCAAGCTACAATACATATTTTGAAAATTTTATGCCTAAGAACGAAGGAATTTGTGATAAATGCGGAAGCGAATTAAAACACAGATCTGACGATACTGAAGAAACGTTCAAGAAAAGATTTAGTACTTACGTTGAAGTTACTTCACCAGTATTGGATTACTATAAAGATTTAAATAAACTTCATGTAATTGATGCTAATGTAGAATCAGATGAAGTATTCAAAATCGTAGAACAAATTCTTGAAGATGGGAATGTTGATAACTAATCAGTTATCAACATCCATACCCATCATATAAAAGGTAAATATAAAATTATATAGGAGATAAAAAATGGCTAAAGAGGAAAAAATAGAAGTTGAAGGTAAGGTTGTTGAGATCCTTAAAGGTGGAACTCCAATCGTTGAATTACCAAACGGACACACTGTAGAGGCCTACGCTTCTGGTAAAATGCGACTTAATATGATTCGTATCTTACCAGGTGATACAGTTACAATTGAACTATCGCCTTATGATTTAACGCGTGGGCGCATAATATGGAATAAAAGATAATGGAGGTAAATTATGAAAGTAAGACCATCAGTTAAAAAAATTTGTGCAAAATGCAAAGTAATAAGAAGAAAAGGTAAAATAATGGTTATTTGTGAAAATCCAAAACACAAACAAAAACAAGGCTAATTAGGAGGTTATTATATGGCACGTATTAAAAATATCGAATTACCAGGAGAAAAACATACTTGTATTGGATTAACAGCAATTTATGGAATTGGTAGAAGCTTAGCTGTAACAATTTGTGAAAATGCTGGTGTTCCAACAGATAAGAAAATTAAAGATTTAACTGACGAAGAAGTAACAGCATTACGTTCTGAAGTTGAAAAACAAACTGTTGAAGGTGACCTTCGTCGTGAAGTTCAAATGAACATTAAAAACAAAATGGAAATCAATAGTTACCAAGGAACAAGACATAAAAAAGGTCTTCCAGTTCATGGTCAAAGAACTTCAAGAAATGCTCGTACAAGAAAAGGTAAAGGTAAAGTAGTTGCTAATAAAAAGAAAGCTACTAAATAATAAATAGGAGGTTAGATTATGGCTTATAATAGAAGAAAAAGAAAAGTTAAAAAGAATATTCCAGAAGCACAAGCTCATATTCATTCAACATATAACAATACTGTAGTTACTATTACTGATAAAGACGGTAATGTTATCAGTTGGGCTTCTGCTGGTACAATCGGATACAAAGGAAGTAAAAAGAAAACTCCATTTGCTGCAGGTATGAGTTCAGAAGCTGCTGCTAAAGCCGCTATGGATAACGGGGTTAAAAAAGTAGAAGTATTTGTTAAAGGTTTAGGTGCAGGACGTGAAAATGCAATTCGTTCATTACAAACTGCAGGACTTGAAATTACAACAATTAATGACGTTACTCCAGTTCCACACAATGGATGCCGTCCACCAAAACGTCCAAGAAATTAATTGAAAGAGGGGACTTAAGGATATGTTAAGATTTGAAAAACCAGAATACAAGATTACTGAATATATTGAGAGTAATCACTATGGAAAATTTGAACTAGAACCACTTGAAAGAGGTTTCGGTACAACTATTGGAAATGCATTAAGAAGAGTTATGCTATCATCATTACCAGGAAGCGCAATTACATCTGTTAAAATCGAAGGTGTTATGCATGAATTCCAAAAAATTGATGGCGTAGTAGAAGATGTTACAGCTATTATATTAGCTTTAAAAAGCATCGTAATTAAAAATCATGCACAAGGAGATAAAGTTATCAGATTATCAGTTGCTAAAGAAGGACCAGTTACTGCTGGAGACATCGAAAGAGATGCTGATATCGAAATTATTAATCCAGATCTAGTAATCGCTAACCTTGTAAAAGGTGGAAAATTAGAAATGGAAATGACAGTAAGTAATGGTAGAGGATACGTAGATGCTAAAACTAACCAAAAACAATTTGGTGAAAATAAAGCAGGTGTTATCGCTATTGACTCACTATACTCTCCAATTGAAAGAGTTAGTTATGACGTAGAAAGTGCACGTGTTGGACAAAATGAAAACTTCGATAAGTTAATCATCAACGTGTATACTAATGGATCAATTACTCCAGAAGAAGCAATGGCTTTATCTGCAAGAATATTAATTGAACATTTCAACATAGTAACAGACCTAAACGCAATTAGTGATGTTTCAGGTTTAATGGCTGAAAAGAAAGTTGATACTATTACTAAAACATTAGAAACACCAATTGAAGAAATCGAATTCTCAGTTCGTGCTTACAATTGCTTAAAGAGAGCTGGTATCAACACAGTTCAAGACTTAATTTCTAAAAAAGAAGTAGAAGTTACTAAGATCCGTAACTTAGGAAAGAAATCATTAAAAGAAGTTATTGACAAAGTTAAGGAAATGGGACTTAAGTTCCGCGATTAAGAAATAAAACAAGGAGGTATATACTATGGCTAAATATAGAAGATTAAATAGAGAAAAAAGTATTCGTAGAAGTATTTTAGCTGGTTTAACTAAAGATGTTATTTTAAATGAATCTGTTGTTACAACTGAAGCAAGAGCTAAAGAAGTAAGAAAATTTGTTGACAAAATGGTTACATATGCTAAAAGAGGTACTTTAGTTTGTAGAAGAAAAGCATTAGCTTTCTTAAACAACGATACAGTTGTAGTTGATAAATTATTCAATGAATTAGCTACTAAATATGAATCTAGAAATGGTGGATACACTAGAATCATTAAAATTAAAGAAAGAGTTGGCGACGACGCTTTAACTGTAAAATTAGAACTAGTTTAATAGTTCTTTTTTTATTGCATTTTTCTAAGTTCTTCAATAATTATCTCCAAACTTTTCTTTAAATTATCGATTTCTTTTTGTGTATTAGGCTCAAAAAATGGCATACCGTCAAATGTAGGATCACCACCACATTTAGCTTTCTGACTATTAATATTGATACCACCCTGAATCCTATTTTCAATAACTCCTTGCCAAGCTGAATTATTTTCTAATACCTGACCAATAGTGATAAACCAGTTACCAATTGCATTCTGTTCTGCAGCGGAAAAATTACCGATTAGAGAGAAACCGATAATCAGTGCACTTAAGTTATAAATTTTAGGGTCAAGATTCGGTGGAAAATATTTCATAAAAAAATCCTATCATTTGTAAAGTATATGAAGAATGATTAGAATATATCAAGCCTTCTTACTATTGAAAAATGTAAAGTGGTATGATATCATTAATACATAGTAATAATAAAGGGTGTGTGTATAATGAACGATAATAAAGTGAAAATTTTTGAATACTTAGATACACTTGTAAAAATGTGTCGTTCTAAAGGTAATGGTGCTTCATTAATAATCGAAGAAGAAGAAATTGCCGAACAAATTAAAGAATATGATTTAGAAATAGACGAACTTAAAAACTCAATTACAAATGAATGCTACGATGCAAGTGCAGAAATGGCAGATAGAAATATTGAAATAATAACTAAAAAACTAATTCAACAATTAAAGAGTAAGATTAAGAGTAAAACAAAAGAATTAAACGATTTAAAAATAAGAGAAAACGATTATAGTTATCATATACAATCAATAAAAAATAATAAAAACGGATATGATTGTTATGTTAAGAGTTTAAAAGCCAGATTAGAAAATTCTGAAGATGAAGAAGTTTCTAACAAATATACAAGTTCTATAAAAGTTACAGAAGAAAAAATTGAAAAAGCTAAACAAAAATTAGAAAGTCAAAACTTAGAATATAAATTATTACAAACTAGAATTGAGGAAGTTGCTGCTGAAGTAGCTAAATTGCAAGATAGTTTAGATTCAAAAGAAAAATTATTATTAGAAACACAAGAAAATTTAAAAGATAAAAATAGTTACTTAGATCAAAGTAAAGTTGATAAATTAAATGAAAAAATCGAAGAAGTTGAACTTAAGAAGAAAAAACTTAACGAAAGAGTTGAAGAAATTCACAATAACAGCCAATACTTAGTATCTAAAATAAAAGATTGTATTAATGCTGAAAAAGATTCTGCAACATATGCAAAAGGAGTAATAGATTTAGTAAATAAAGCACACCAAGTTCCTTATATGAATGTAGAAGCAAACAAGTTATTAGAAGAAGCACTATTAAAAGCTACACAAGCTAGAGATAGTTTTGCACTAGAAATAGACCAAAAAAATTATAGTTTATTAGAAACACTAAACCCAGGAAAAATAAGAATAGACTACCTAAAAGCAAAAATTGAAAAATGGAACGTTGAAAAAGAAGAACTAAGAGAAAAAATATTTTTAATCGACAACGACCAAATATTCAATTATGATGAAAAATATATTAAATTAAATGAAATATTAGAAACTATGAAAAAAGAACTTGCTGAGTTCGAAAAAGCATATGAAAACAACGATTCAATTAATTTAACATCAAAATCAGATTTAAAATTATCAATCGAAGAAAAGAAAAGAGAAATATTTGATACGGAAAATATTTTATCTCAATTTAGAAAAGACGAAGCTGACGATATCGCTTATGCTAATGAATTATACACACACAACATCAAAGGCCTTGAAGCAAAAATCGAAGCTGCTAATAAAGAGATTGAATCAATTAAATCTAACATGATTGCTAGAAAAAACGGCTTAATAGATATTACTTCTCAAAATAGAGATAAAGAAAAGTTAAAAGAACTTGCAGTAAAAGTAATAGATATTAAACATCGTCGTCAATTTGCACAAAAGCCAATTGAAATAGCAAAAGAACTTGAACAATTATTAGGAATTGAAATTGTTCCAAGTTTAGCAGTAATTGAAGAAGAACCAATTGAAAAAACAATTCAAGATATAAAATTAATTATTGGTGATAGTTCTATTGAATTAAATGTAACTCAAGAAGAACCAACTGAAGTTAAAGAACAACCTAAAAGAGAAAAGAAAGTTGAAGGTCCAAAGATAACTATTGAACCTGAAATAGAAGAACCAAAAGCTGAAGAAAAAAAAGAAGAACCAAAAGTTGAGAAACCAAAAAAAGAAGTTAAAGAAGAACCAAAAGTTGAAGAAGAACTTCAACCAAAAGACTTTAATTTACAAATTCCTCCAACTAGAGGAGTTAAAGTCGTAGAACAAGCTGAAATTGAAGAGGAAGAAGTTGTTACCAATTCAGTTCAACCAGAAGAACCAAAAGTTGAACTAATACCAACTGAACCAATTCCTACAGTAGAACCAATAATAGAAGAAGAAACCGTAGTTTCAAAAGCACCAGTTGCTGAAGCACCAGCACTTGCTGAAGAAGAAATAACATTATCAAATGAAAATGTTGAACCAGAAGAAGTAATTGCACAACAACAATTAGAAAACCCAATGATTCAACCAATTGCAATTGATGATGAAAAAGAATTAGCAATAGGTGAAATTTTCAAAGAAAATAGTAGCCAAAATAATGCTAATAATGATAATATAGTCCTAGACAACGAATTGTCACAAGAATTAGACCAATACTTAAATAATTTGGATTTACCAAATTCTTAGAAGGGGAGTTGCAAAATGGGATTAAGAACAAATACAATCATTAGTTTAGAAAACAATGAAAAATATGTAGTATTAAATGAAACAATGTATGGTGGAACAAAATACTTCCTAGTAATGGGTGTAGATGAAAATAAAGATGTAATACCATCTAACGTTGCCATCATAGAAGAAATAATTGAAGGAGCAGATACTTACGTAGAAAGAGTAAAAGATCCTGAATTAATTATTATATTAACAAGAATACTAAAATCACAAATATAAGAAGCAGAGCAATCTGCTTCTTTTCATTTCGTTGACATTTCACTAAAAATATAGTAGTATAACAACCATTATGGAGGTAGAATATGACACTAACAACTTTAATCATTCAAATATTACTTACATTACCTTTAACTTTTATAATAAACACATTGTCTAAAAAGGATAATAATACAATTCATCGTATTATCGTGCCAACAGTATATACTATAATACTTGCAGCACTAATACCATCAATAAAAGAAAATATATTTTTAATCGTTATATTCGAATTATTTATAAGAAACTTCTATATAAGTAATTTTTCAAATAAAGCTAATAATATTACTAAGTTCTTAATAGAAGCATTGTTAAGTGTATCATTATGTTTGTTTACATATAATCAATTTATATCAAAGATAGATAATGTTCTACCAACACCAGAATCTATCAAACCATTCCTATGGTTCTTAATGATTGTTTATATATATACACTATGTAAACCTCAAATTAATAAAGTTAATCAAATGATTCCAGAAAAAAGAACTGTAGACAAAGAAAATACAATCATGTTATTTGCTAAATACAAAAACAAATATCATAAAGTTATCAAAACAAAGAATATTTTAATAACAAACCTTGTGTATTCTATTATGATCTATAACGGTATTACAAAACCTACTGCATTAAGAAAAGCAACTGAGTTAAAAGGAATAATAACTACAAAACCGGTTCCATATGGAATAATGCAAGTTACATCAAAAATTAAAATAACAGATGAAGAAAGTATAGGTATCGTAGTATCCAACTTTGAAAAACAAATAAAGGATTCTAAATTAAAAGAAAATGATAAAGTAGATAAACTATTATCTGAATACAATAATGAATCAAAACAAGAAATAAAAGAAATTTATGATGAAATAACTGAATTCCTAAAGAAATAATCTCTGAGAATTTTTACTTTACACAAAAATATAAAGCACACTATGCCTTTTTTAATTTGCATAAACAAATTAATTGTGCTAAAATAAGACCCATAAGACGTTGAAGACGAATCTAGTAATTATATTAAGTTCTTCATTTAGAGATTAAATGTCACCGGCTGAAAGCATTTAAAGATAAATAATATAATGAAATTCATCGTTGGAGTTCGAACCGCACATAGAAGCGTTATATCTATATTGAGAGCTAGAATTCTAGAATTAGGGTGGTACCGCGGAATATAATTTCGTCCCTTGGTTTTAGATTTTTTTTATTGGAGGGAAATAATATGAAAGAAAAAGTAGAAAATTTAAAACTTGAAGTAGCAAAGAAACTTGAAAGTACTACTTGTCTTAAAGAAGTTAACGATATTAAAGTTGAATACCTAGGAAAAAAAGGTCCTGTTCAAGAATTAACTTCACATATGAAAGAACTAAGTAGTGAAGAAAAAAGAGATTTTGGTATGCTACTTAACAACCTAAAGCAAGAATTAACATCTAGTATTGATGCTAAAATTAAGTATTACGAAGAAGAAGAACTTAACAAAAAATTAGCAAGTGAAAAAATAGATGTTACATTACCTGCAACAAAAATACCAGTAGGAGCACCAAACATCCTTGAAAAAATAGTAGAAGAAGTAGAAGAACTATTTATGTCAATGGGATACGATGTGGTAGATGGACCTGAAGTAGAAGAAGATAGATTCAACTTCGAATTATTAAACATTCCAAAAGGACACCCTGCTAGAGACGCTCAAGACACATTCTATATTGAAGATGAAACTATATTATTACGTAGTCAAACTTCACCAGTTCAAGCTAGAACAATGTTAGCTGCAGGTGGAAATACACCAATTAGAATGATTTGTCCTGGTAAAACATATCGTAGAGATGCTGATGATGCAACACATTCACATCAATTCATGCAAATCGAAGGTTTATTAGTTGATAAAGATATTCGTTTATCAGACTTAAAAGGAACATTCGATACATTAGCTAAAAAGTTATTCGGAGAAGATTGTGTAACTAGATTTAGACCTTCATATTATCAATTTACTGAACCATCAGTAGAAACAGATATCTCTTGCTTCGCATGTAAAGGAAAGGGATGTCCATTATGTAAAAATACTGGATGGATTACAGTAAGTGGTGCTGGTATGGTACATCCAAATGTATTAAGAAACTGTGGATATGATCCAGCAGTATGGTCAGGTTTTGCATTCGGTTTCGGTGCAGAAAGATTAGCAATGTTAAAATATGGTATTAACGATATTAGAACATTCTACCAAACAGATTTAAGAGAATCACAAACATTCGATAGAAAGGATGCGTAATTATGATAAGTATTAATTGGGTAAAAGATTATATTGATATTGAAAACGAAGACTTACATGAATTAGCAGTAAAAGTTACTAAAGCTGGTGTTAACGTAGAAAAAGTTATCGACAGTAGAATTGAAAACTTAGTAATTGGTGAAGTTTTAGAATGCGTAGACCATCCTGATAGTGATCACTTACATGTTTGCCAAGTTAACGTTGGAGATAAAACAACACAAATCGTTTGTGGAGCTCCTAATGTTAAAGCTGGTATTAAAGTACTAGTAGCATTACCTGGTTGCATTCTTCCTGGTGATTTCGAAATTAAAGCAGGAAACATTCGTGGTCAAGAATCTAATGGTATGATTTGTGCTTTATACGAACTAGGATTAGAAGAAAAAACAGAAGAAACATACGTTAAAGGGATAGAGGTTCTAGAAACTGATTTAGAGCCGGGTACAGACGCAAACTTATATTTAGGTACAGATGACACTTTATATGAGTTAGACATCCATAAACACCGTAATAATGACTGTTATTACCATATTGGCTTCGCATATGAAATAGCTAGTATCTTAAATAAGAAAGTAACATTACCAAAAGACAACTATAAAGAAATAGATGATGATGTAAATAAACATATTACTATAAAAGTAGATACAGAAAAATGTCCATACTATACAGCTAAAATGGTTAAAGGAGTAGAAATAAAAGAATCTCCAGATTTCATTAAAAAAAGATTAATCTCTGCTGGTATGAGACCAATTAACAACGTAGTAGATATATCAAACTATGTAATGTTAGAATATGGCCAACCTCTACATTTCTTTGACTATAACAAACTAGGAAACAATATCTTAGTAAGACAAGCTAATGAAGGAGAAGAAATTGTCACATTAGATGGCCAAACAAGAAAATTAGTTCCTAATGACATAGTTATTACAGATGGTAAAAAACCAGTATGTATAGCTGGAGTAATGGGTGGAGAAAACACTGATATTGATGAAACAACTAAAGATATCTTAATTGAAAGTGCAATCTTTGATTCAGTAGCAATTAGATACACAGCAAGTCGTCTAGACTTACGTAGTGAAGCATCAATTCGTTATGGTAAAGGATTATCATATGAATATACAGATGCAGCTATTAAAAGAGCTTGTTACTTATTAGAAAAATATGCAAACGCAACTGTATTATCAGGAACAGCAGTTCATGACAACATTGATAAAACAGAAAAGATAGTAGAATTCAAAACTAGTGAAGTATCTACATTACTAGGATTAGAATTAACAGATAAAGATGTAGAAACAGAATTAGATAGATTAATGTTCCCATATGAATTAAACGGAGATACATTCAAAGTTAATATTCCAAGAAGAAGATTAGATATCGATCCAAACGTAAACGATATAGCTGAAGAAATCGGACGTTTATATGGATATGAAAACCTTGAATCTACATTACCAAAAGTAGAAGTAAGACGTGGAGTATACGTTGGAGACGTTGGAATTAGAAAACAAATCTCTAAGAGATTAAGATTACTAGGACTTAACGAAACAAAAACTTATACATTAACAAGTCCTGATATGGCTTCTAAATTTAAATATGATAATAAAGAATCAATTACATTACCTAATCCAATGAGTTTAGATAAATCAGTAATTAGAACTTCTTTATTACCATCATTAATAAATGTATATGAATACAATAAAGCACGTAATGTTAAAGACGTATTATTATACGAAATATCAAAAACATACGATGTTAACTATAATGAAGATGTAAAAGTAGCTATTCTTATGAAAGGTAACTATCTAATTAATGAATGGCAACATACAACAACAAAAGCAGACTTCTATACATTAAAAGGTATAATTGAAAACTTACTTGATTACTTAGGATTCAAAAATAGATATACTTTTGTTGCAGAAACACTTCCTGAATTACATCCTGGTATAGCTGCTAAAATATTATTAGATAGAGAAGAAATAGGAGTTATTGGTAGAGTTCATCCATCATATAAAAAAGATGAAATATATGTAGCAGAATTATCAATGACAAAACTATATAACAAACAAATTAAACCTATTAAATTTAAAGAAGCTTCTAAATATCCGGAAATAGTTAAAGACTTAGCGTTCGTTATCGATAACGAAGTAGAAAGTGAAGTAATTAAATCACAAATTAAAAAATCTGGTGGAAGATTATTAGATAGTATTGAAGTATTTGATATCTATAATAATATTGAAGAAGGTAAAAAATCTATAGCTTATAAATTAACATTCAAAGATAATTCTAAAACATTATCAGATGAAGAAGTAATGGAAGTATTTAATAAAATTATTAAAGAAGTAGAAGAAAAAACTAATGCTAAATTAAGAAGTTAATAAATAAAAAAGTATCTCATAAAAGATACTTTTTTAATTTACTAAATTTACCACTATAATAAACTCATATTAAGAATAAAACAGGAGGAATAAATAAAAAAATAAAGATTTATTAAATGATACAAACGAAAAAACAACACATGGTAAATGGCTAATACTAGCAATGCAACATATATTTACAATGTTTGGTGCAACAATATTAGTACCATTACTAGTAAATGAACAAGCGAGAGCACCAGTATTTGCACAAAAACTAGATCCAGTATTAGGTGGTGTATCACTATTACTATATGGATTAATATCAATTAATGGATTTAAGTTCTAATGAAAAATAAAGTTAACATTGAAGAATTAAGAAATGTAGTAATAGCATCTGCAATGTTAGTTATTGTATTAGGAAAATCAGTAGCAACAACAGCATTACCTATAACAGGAATGAGCTTATCGGCTCTAATAGGAATTATATTAAAAATAATATTACCAAATAAAGAGAATAATATAAAAGCAAAATAAGTATAAAACCTCTTTTTTAATGCTTTTTAGACTAAATAAGCAATCTTACATAATAAAATAACACATTAACCACAAAACAAAAAAGACTCTTAAATGAGTCTTTTATTAGCATTATTTTTGACCTGCGTTATAAGTCTTAGTTTGAGTCTTAGTAGCACCAGTAGCTACCCAACCTTCTAAATAAGACTTTTCACTCCAAGTATATTCATAAGAAGTATATGTACTTGTTGATACTGTAGCATCAATTACAACAGTAGAGTACTTAGTACATTTGTCATTATTTTGAGTATATCCTGTAGGACAAGTATATCCTGTAATACTACCCTTAGTAACAGTTGTACAAGTTTTATTTACTAAATCTAATTCTGCATTAGCATCTTCACAATAATAGTTACCATTTGTTTTAGTATATTTGTAACATACATATTTACTATCTTCATATGCTTTTGTATATCCAGATGGACAAACGTATTCATATATAGGCTCTTCAGTAGCACTTATCTTTTTATAACATGTTTTACCATTTTTTGTATATCCTGTAGGACAAGTATAAGTAACTTCTCCTGGGTTAGCAGTAGCATTTGTAGTTATTGTACAAGTACTTCCACTTAAAGTACCACCATTAGGACAACTATAATATCCATTACCTGTATTAGCAGTAGCATTATAAGTCTTAGTACATGTAGTACCATTTTTAGTATAACCACTTGGACAAGTATAAGTAGTAGATTGAGTAGCAGTAGCAGTTAAAGTACATTTATTTCCATCTCTTGTACCACCATTAGGACAACTATAAGTTGTATTAGCAGTAGCATTATAAGAACTTGATGAACTTGTAACACACTTAGTACCACTTAAAGTACCACCATTAGGACAACTATAAGTTGTTTTAGCTGATCTAGCATAATAAGTATATTTATACCAGATACCTTTGTTACCACAAGGAGAACCGCAAACAGCTCCACTTACAGCACCATCGAAAACAACTTTTTCAGTATTATGAGTATATACACTAATTGTTGAAGTGTAATACTTAGTACCAGTTACATACCAACTTCCATAAGTTGTATTAGCAGTAGCATTATAAGAACTTGATGAAGTTTTAACACACTTAGTACCACTTAAAGTACCACCATTAGGACAACTATAAGTTGTATTAGCAGTAGCGTTATAAACTTTATAACAACTAGTACCATTTCTTGTATAACCACTTGGACAAGTGTAATCAGTAGATGAACTAGCTGTTTGAGTAATAGTACAAGTACTTCCACTTAAAGTACCACCATTAGGACAAGTATAACTAGTGTTTCCATTATTATATGTAGCACTATATGTTTTAGTACATTTAGTACCATTTAATGTATATCCAGTTGGACAAGTATAAGTAGTATCACCATAATTAATAGTAGCATCTACATACTTAATACAATAAGCACCATTTAAAGTGTATCCACTTGGACAACTATAATCTACACCAGTCTTTTTCTTTTCGATAGCTGTATAAACTTTTTTATAATCACCATCATTATATTTAGCAGGTGTAGTAGTAATTACATCTTTACCATATACAGGAGTAGCATCAATTGTAGCTCCAGTTGTAGTCTTAGTACATGTAGTACCATTTCTTATATATCCTTCTGGACAAGTATAAACTGTTTGAGTTGAATTAATAGCTCTCTTGTGTTGATATAAAGTAACTGTAGTTACATAAACATCTTTTACACTAGTAGGATTTTTAACATCTCCACCATAATTTTCTACCTCTTCATTTGTAGATCCTGTTCCAGAATCAGCAACATTAGAAGAACCACCATTATTTGTTACAACAGTACAAGTACCATTAGAACAAACAGTTGTACATCCAATTGTTTCTAAAATGAAATCTTTTTGATCTCCACAATTTAATGTAACTTTTAATACATATGAGTCTTCAGAAGTTTTACTTACTTCAACACCACTTGAAGTTTCATCACAGTATTTTTCATCTTTATCTTTAAATCTTATTAACATATGGTTATCTACCATTTCTTTTAAAGACATAGAAGTTGATTCACCAACAGTAGAAGGTAATCTATCAACTGTGTAGTAACTCTTAGCAGCTTCCTTCATAGTATTAATATTATTTGTATAGATACTGTCATAGAAAACATCTAAATCAGCTTTTGGGAATAATACAACAAGTATTACAACAAATACGATAAGTAAAATTATTTTTACTAAGATATCGAACCAGTTAATTCCTAATCTATACGTAACATCATTTTCTTCGTACATAATAACCCTCCTTCATTAATTTTGTTTGATAGTATATTGATAACCGTTTGCATAAGCATCCGTATTACCCAATTGATAATTTTGTAATGCACTATTAATCATTTGAATTTGAGTAATAGTAGCAAAATTACTTTCCCCAGTTATATAAACCAATCCATCTTCACCAATTCTATAATCACTAGTACTACATAAAGCATTATATTGTTCATCTATTTCATTCATTAGAACTACAATATTTCCAGCTTGTGAATAATAAGTAGTAAATGATTGTTGAACACCTTCAACATGGAATACTGGAATGTTATACATTAATGCATTTAACACTGCAGCATCATTTTGATTTTGTAATCCTTCTAGATCTTTTAATCTATAAGTTCTATTTCCTAATACAAGACCATCTCCATACATGAAGTCAGCTAATGATTTATAAAGTGCATTGTGAATATTTTGGAATTCAGTTCTATCTGTAGTAGATAATAACTTAGCATACATACCATTGAAATATTCAATTACTTCATAGCAATAACTGTCCCCCATTAATAACAAAGAGTAATCGAATGGAGCACATTCTTGAATATCTTTTCTAACGATATCTTCATTAACTACATCACTATTAGCTTGGTATTGAACCATATTTAATGTTTTTGGTGCACTTATAATACCAGCATAGAAGTTTAATGTTTCATCTACCATTGTATATGCATCAGCTTCTTTTTCAGGTAAGTAAGCACCATTTACAAATTGAATAATTGCTTTTAATTCTTCATCAGTATAAGCAACACCAGTTTGTGGATTAACTACTCCTAAATTTTGTAATTGTGTTTGAATAGCTTCAACTCTTTCAGCAACTTGTTGTTCATTTCTAGGATCACCGAAGTTTTTTATTGAAGGATCTTTCTTTTCTTCTTCTACTTCTTCTACTTCAACTTTAGTTTCGATAGCAGGTTTTGAATCTGGGTTTTCAAACTTATTATTTCCAAATCCTAATTCATTAGATAACCAGTTACCTAACATAGTACCAGCCATTACTAATGTTACTAAAGCTACCAAACCTAGTGGAATTAAAAATTTTCTACCTTTTTTAGCAGTTTCTTCAGCTTCTTCTTCATCAACAACTCTTGTGCGTTGATTATCACCAGTATGAGGAACAATTGCTCTTCTGTCTCTATCATATTTAGCTCTTACTTCAGTATTTGATAAAATGTCTGCAGCTTCAGATAATAAAGCTTTCTTAGCTTGATATTCTTCATCAGTAATTTTCTTTTTCTTTAAGTCAGCATTTAATTGCTCAATTTTAGTATTAAAAGCTCTTAAAACGTCCCCAGTAGTAGCAGTATTGCTAATACCAAGAATTTGATAATAATCTTTGTTTTTATCGTAACTTGCATTTTTTGCCACAATAATACCCCCTATAAAAATAAAAACTCCTTTTTTATTTGGTGCTTATACTATCACTATATAGGATAAAAGTCAAATTATTTGCTTATTTCAAACGACTATTACCCCCAAAACGATTTTAACAAACGATATACAAAAATTAAAGCATATAATTTGAGTTTTTTTAATAATATGTTATAATTTAATAGCCATGGGGTAGACTGGTTTCGACAGGATATGTACGGGTATGGCTGCAAGTAGTGGGAACACTTTAAATTCAACAATAAAATAAAATGACAAAACTTCATATAGTTTTGCTCCTAATGCTTACGCATTTGCCTAATAATTGGTATAAGGAGAGCTTTTAATTATTTTTACTCGCAGGATAGTTAAAGGTTAATATATACGAGTTATATTATTGTAAATCCTACATTATAATAACGAATTACCAGTAGGATAGTTAAGATGGTAGGTACGTTATAGCCGGCCGCTTAGCGAAATAAAAAATCTAACTAAACTTGTAGACGCTGTATTGCGGCGTATTTTGGACAGGGGTTCAATTCCCCTCTACTCCACCATGAGAATTTCACTTGAACTGTCAAAAAGGTCAAGTTTTATAAGGAAAATCGCTTGTTTGACAAAGTGATTTTTTTGTTTGATTGAAATTTTGTAGTGAAATGAGTAGTGATATTTATAAAACAGAAATAACGGATAAAAACAGATCGAAAAAAATTATAGAAATCAATCGGAAATGAAATGGAAATTACTCGGAAGTAAAACGAAAAATAATCGGAAATCTATGATATAATGTAACTGACATATAAATAGTAAGTTGTAGGTGAATTATGAAAAAAGGGAAAAGAGTTATATTTTTAATTATTATATTTATGTTAATAGGGGGTTTTATTTTTATAAATAACAAAACTGATTTTGTTTCAAAAATTAAGGATGAAGTAGAAGCAGAAAAAAACAGCGATAATAAGAATAATGAAGAAGTAAAAAATCCTACTAAGGAAGTATTAAAAGAAGAGGATGTTAAGTCAAAACCTAGTTTAGATATAGAAACACCATCTGGAGCTGTTTTAGTTGGCTCTATTAAAAGAGATAATGAAGGTTGGTATTTTATGCCAATCCAACCACTTAATATAACGTTAACATATTATGTTGACCATGAAGAAAAATTTGAAAATATAATTAAATTAAGAATGCTTGATGATGAAGAAGATAATTTTCAAAAATCTGTTTATAATAATGAAATAGTAACAGTTTATGGTGAAATATTAAATCCAAGAAGTCTTGGTGTATTATATTTATATCCTTATAATATTAAAAGTGGTAAGCAAGTTGAAACATCTTATGCTGAACCTAGTATAACAGCACCATCAAATGATTTTGGAGAAATGGATGAAAGTCTGCTACCTAGTAAGATGAATTCAAAAATTATAAATGATGAATATAAATATAATTTTTATATGGTATCGAAAGAAACTTTATATAGATTTGATAATGATTTTATAAATTTTTATCTTGAATTTGTTGATGCTTTCTTAAATTATAAAACAAGTATAAAATGTCCTAATAAATCTTATGCTGATTATATTTTTTCAATTTTAGATTATCAATTTCCTGTATTTTATGCAGATGGAGTATATGATTTTTCTAATGTATATAATAAGAATAATAATACAATAAATTGGAGTTATACTTCGAATTCTAAAAAAGAACATGATGAATTAATAAATAATTTTTTAGCTGAGGCAAATAAATTATTAGAAGGGGTTAATGTAGAACAATCAGATAATAAAAAAGCTCAAATTATATATCATAATTTATCTAAAGTAATAACTTATAATTATGAAGCATTAGATAATTTTAAAAATATAGAATCATATTACGTTTATACTAAACATACTGGTATATGTCATTCGTTTGCCTATGCCTATAACCAATTATTGACTCAAGTAGGAATAGAAAGTACTCTAGCATTGGGACATCCAAATAATTATTCTATAGGACATGCTTGGTCTGTTATTAAGATAGATGGTACATATTATTTTGCAGATCCTACATATGAATTAGGTTATAAAAACGGAACTGCATATAAGTTTTATGGTATGGGAATAAAGGAAAGAGAAAGTACTAATGAATATTATGAAGATAATATAGTAATTGGTATGTATGATTCAAAGCCTATGAAAAACTATGGAAATTTTGATAAAAATTTACCTATATTAGAGTAGTTATAAGTATAGAATTTTCATCAGATTTAAAAGGTAATTATAAATCTGTAGAACATTTAATGGATATTGCAAAAGTTTTTGATATTCAAGTAAAAGAGTTATTTTCTTTTATTGATGAAAATGTGGAACAGTAAATTACAAGTATACTTTAAGATGTAAATAATTTAATATTTATATCTTATTTTT
>JBJEXV010000061.1:0-5962 GCA_051886175.1 Candidatus Coprovivens sp.
TTTTTCATGTAGAATTTATATTCCTCCAGTAAGTCATTAATGTTATTTTCAATATTACTTACATCTGTTTCAGTTGTTAAATCGTTAATACCGATTGACCCATATGGTGTTTCAACGTATAACAAAGTGTGACTATCCTGTTGAACAAGTTCATCTCTCACTTGTTCTTTTATTTTATTTAAGCATTCTTCTGATTCTATACTGTATTCTGTTTGATAGTTTAGACCTTTTTCAAGCATTGCTTGTGATTCATAGATTGAGATAGTATTGTATTCATTTCTGATTGAACGTGTTGAGGGCACTAACACACCGTCAGTGAAAAATGTTTTAACAAAGAATTCAAAGTCATCATTGCTTCTTTTTATCCAATCCTTGATTAATGCTTTTGAAATACCTCCAGCACGAACAACAATCCCATTATCATAAAGACAATATTTTTTATGGTTGAATGGGTAAAATTTAGTGATGTTCTCATGTTCAATGTCCCAAGCTCCCAAATTCATTGAGTGAAACATAGACTTAGGAAACTTATCTAAAGCACGTTTATCCATATACAAACTATCTGTATCAGCATACCAGAAATACTCATCAATTTCACCAGGTAATAAATACTGTAGTGGTGATAGTAAATTATGAAAGGCAAAAGCTGTTACCCCAGCTGAAAAAACTATGTTTCTTTCTTTGTTTGTGAAACCGTCTTTAACATTAACAAAGTCATTACCTAAACGTTTAAAATAGTCAAAGTGAATACGCAAAGCAGGAACACCATATATACCATTAAGTAGGACTTTAGCCCCTGAAATTTGTTCGTCAGAGAAATTATACTCATCTGGTTTTGGTTCGTTCGTTAGTTTAATGTTTAGCGGATTGATAGTATCCATGTCACAATCTAGCTTATTTTTCATTTTCCCTTGTGTCTTAATGAAATAGTTTTTAGCAATGACGTCACGCGCACCAAAATATTCAGTTTTGAAAACAGCTACACTCTCACATGTAAGTGAGGAGAATTGGTGTTTTGTTAGTTTTTCTAGAAGTCTTAAGAACACTGTGTTTAAATAGACAAGACCATTTTTTGAATTGTAGTATTTCACGATTGCTTGTTTAATAACTCTTGATTTAACATGAGATAATATTTGTTCGTTTGCGTTTTCGATTGTCATTGTGAAAAATGAAAAGATGTCGTCATTGAAATAATCAAATGATTGTTTGCTTTGCTTTTCATTTAAAGCAATAAGATATGTTGGAAGTTTTTCTTTGTACATAACTGTAGGATAAGAACTGTTTAAGTCAATACTGAAACCGTTTCTATTAATAATTTTACCTACATATTTGTCATTGTATAGATTTAGCCCGCCTTTATAGTAATTTCTAAAATAGTCGAATCCTGACATTCCACAAACATTATAATCATTTAAAATTAAGTGAGAAAATCTACCGTCAGTCTTTAACAGTTGAAATTCAGCCAGTTTATTATATTGAGAATATTCTTCTTTAATATTTTGTGTGAAGGTCATTTTACTGAAATCAAAACCGTAAAACAGTTTTTGATAATGTTTAACACCTAAAGCAAGGATAATAACGTCATTACGAATATATATTAATTGCTCGTCATTAAGACTTTCAAAGCACCGTTTGACATATGAATTGATGTCGTTTTGGTTCATGTCGTAATCTTTATCAAATGCTTGATAATCAAAATCAGTTTTTAAATACTTTTCTGTTATGAGATGATTATTTAAAAGCATGTTTCCTAACACTTTAATTGATGTGTTCATTTTTTTAAAGCTATCCGTGAAAATGATTTTTCGTCCATGTAGGAAAGCTTTAACAGAAACATTATTTGATGATTTGATACGACTTTCAAGAATACAGCCTTTATTTTTAAGCTCGGTATCAATGTTTGCCATTTGTTTATTATGTTCGTTAGCTTCATTATTTAATGACTTATTGTATTCGTTAAAAATGGGCAAGTTAAAATGTTTTGAGAGTTCTTCAATTGCAAAATGATTGTCGAATTTTTCACCGTTATGGAAAATCATCTCAAACTGTAATGACTTTCTGATTTTCTTTTCTTTCACTTGTTCAAAAAAATCAACAAAATTGTTAAACACTGCGACACTTGGAAAATCGTCATCATTTTTGAAATATGCAATTGCTAGTGAGTACGTGTATGAGTGATATTTAGAGGGTTTTTCTTTTCCTTCTGTTTTATTAACTGTTAATGTTTCAATGTCACAAAAAAGCTGAATACTTTTGTGACCTTTTAATTTTTTCAAATAGTCAAGTAATTCAGCTTGGTTATGCATTGTTTAGTCCTCTCATTCGTATTTTTTAGCGAGTTGTTTTAAAAAGTTATCTCTTGATACTTTCTTGTAAGTATCATCAGTAGTATTAATTTTTGATTGTGGAATTAATTTGAATAGATTAATCATCATTAAATTAGTGTCACGATTGATGAATGATTTTGAAAAACTATCCTTATATTTAAAGAAGCCTTTTTCATATTTCTTAATGAAATTCTGTTTATAAAATTTATCTGTTAAGAATTGACAAGTGTCTGTTTCATCTTGTAGATTAATACAGTATTGTTCTTCATTATCACTTTGTTCTATTGATAAAATCATTATATCATTTTTAGAAATGAGGTGCAACATTTTTCCTTCATTTAATTTAACTTTTACACTTTTGGCACCGTTAAAAATTTGGTAATACTGTTGCTCATTAACAAGAAGATAGTTACTGAAATTGAATTCACCGGTTACATCAGAATCGTTTGGGTCTGGAAAGGCTCTGGTGTTCTTTCCCTCGTTACGTTTGTCATTGCGACGTAGTTCAAGCAGTACGTTTCTGTATTGTTTGATAGTGTTAATTTCTTGTGTTTGGAGATTGTTGTAGATATTTAACGCAGGAAGAAGTGGACTATCAAAGTTCACCGGGTTAGCAAGATAGATACATTTAGGTATTTTAATGTACGGTCTGTCTTTAATACGGTCAATTGATTTAAAGATAGTACGCATTTTGTCGTATTCGTTAGATACATAATCATCTGTTAATGTAAGAAACTCGTCATACAGTGTGATTCCAAAATTACGTAATACAGCTGATGACTGCTTCAAGTCAGAAGCATTGTTTAAGTCTGTTATTAGAAATACGTCTTTTTCTTTAATAGTAACAATAATATAATCAGAATTGGCTCTGTAAGTATAGTCATTCTTAAAATCACACCAACCAGTCGTTTGTAGGATTTCCTCAACTAACTCACGCATTTTATCCTGTAATGTGAAATGGCGTACAATCAAGCAAATACCTGTGAATTGTTCAAGCATTGATGATAGGTAACCAAGAGCTGAAATGTAGTTAAATGACTTACCGTCACCACGTGACGTAATGGACATGTAATGGTCTATGTCTGTATTTAATAACTCGTCCAGGAGTTCAAGTTGATTGTACTCTTCTGGTAAATATTTTTGACGATATTCATTGAGATAGTATTTATATTCTTCTTCTTCAGAAGAGAATAGTGAAATTGTTTTTTGTTTTAGTGTTTTTGGTAATGTTTTCTTTTTAGCCATAGTATTCCTCAATTTTATCACATATTTTGTTAAAATTACTAATTAATGAAATAATGTGTTTTTCTTGTGTCATACAGTAGTTTATTATCTTTCATAAAAAATAGGTGGTTTCTACACCACCCGTCACCCCCTTTTTAATTAAAATGGAATATCTTCATCTTCAATTTGTTTTGTTGGTTTTAACTCATGTTTACCAACTTCTAAAATAGTAAAGTTAACGTAACCTTTTTGTGCAGGATTGATAACACCTTTAATGTCACACAGCTCTTTATTAATTAATGGTTTAATTTGCTCTTTAAGTTTAGCAGGAATGATACCGTTGAAATATTGTGTTTTATATCCACCGTCAACGTCTTTTGTTGATGATGTAAAACTTACAGTGATAGCACCTGATTTAAGAACCTTGTTGTAATCTTTGTTAAAGTTAATATAGCCGACTGTTTGAAATTGTAATGACATAATACGTCTCCTTATTTTTTAAAATACATTGAGTTTCCTGTTGGTGCTCCAAGGTGTTGCCAACTTTACCTATATACTAATTTGTAAGTATATTATAGCAAGTTTTAATATCTTTTGTCAAGTATTTTTGTTATTTTTCTTCAAAAATATTATTGAAAAGATAACCATTAAAATATTTAGATTTCTGACAATCTTTAAAGAATTTAAATGTATGCTCATAGTTTCTAAAATAGTGTACTTCACGACATTTTGAATAGTGAATTAATGCATGTGTTTTCGGGTCTTCTTTCTCACAATATTGTCTAGGTGCTTGAAAAAATGGTGATTCTGGCAGTGGTTTGTCTAATGTTATGATTTTATCAATATGATTGATTGTAATTCTGTAGTGTGTTGTGTGTTTCAATATTATAATTCCTCCACTTCAATAGATAGGGTGTTTTCTTGTTTTGCTAGTCTATCATACATAATATTTGTACTATGTTTTGATTTACATATGATTTGACGTTCATTGACGTAGCCACTGTCTAGCTGTGTGTACCATGTGATTAAATATTTTTGTTTCTTCATTATCTTAGCTCCAAATCTTCGTAATATACAATAACAAATGGATTAGCTTTACCTTTACCGTATTTTCGTTCAATTTCATTTAGTTTTTTTATTAATCGTTTCATTGATTTATCAAGACCGCGAGTAGTAGTAATTCCTTTTCCTTCATAATAGTTGTTCATAACAGTTCTGATGATGTTTTCAACTTTCTGGTGCTTTTCAGGTCTATAATATGTTCTGTTAAATCTAAAATATTGCTGTAACTCGTCAACTTCATTGAAAAATTGATTTCCTGCCATGTATTTAACGTCATCTTCTGTTAGATTAGTTAAATTAACAATGCCTGGCTTTGTAATAACAAATGATAAACGATTTAAATTGCTTTCAGCCAGCATGATAAGTTTCTCATTTTTTGGATGGTTTGGGTCGAATAGTGTAGATTTAATTGATATAGTAGAACGAAAAGTGTTTCTTGGATTGTAAGCTTTACCAGTTTTTAGTATTTTTTTAGCTTGTTTTTTGCGTTGACGTTTGTTTGGCATTATTTAATCACCTCTATTTTTATGTTATCTATGTTACAGTGATTAGCTAAGTTTCTTAAAACTTGTAATACTGTTTCAAAGTATCTAAATGTTTCAACACATGTACTTTTACCTTCTATTGTTAATAGTGTGTATGTTAGTCTGTAACGTTTATGCATAGTATATGTAGCCTCCATTTTTACCTTTTTTGGTTTGTATGTTGAAATTAGTATAATAATTAATTGCTTTAATTGTTCTTGATACTCCTGATGTATTATCAAACTCTAAATTATTATTATTAATTATTTCTTGGGCTGTAATAAACTCGTTAGGATGATTTTTCAAAAAATTTAATACTAATTCCCTATCTCTTAAAAATAGTTTGTTTGGTATTTTACTTTTATTGTTGTATTGTTCTTTCAGTTTTTTACGTTTTTTCTTGCTTGTCATATCGTTACCTCAACTGTAAAATTATATGCTTTTTCGTGTGTCAACATTTTAATGAATGTTGCTAATTGTTTTTCGTCTTTAGCTTGCATTTTGTAACGATAAATATCGTCAGGACATGAGTAGTAGATTGAGTATTTCATAATATATATCTCTCTTTCATCTTTATGTTTATATTATAGCAGGTTGGAATGGTGAATGCAAGTATTTTTTTTTAATGTAAATGTTTTCAGAAAACAGTTTCATGATGAATGTTTTTATGCAGTAGTATACACAGTGCACCACAGAATGGAAGTGACTATGAAAGCAGGTTTTCATTGGTTGAACATAATGGTAGTTGTTTGTCAAGATAAATATTTATGCATGTTGGTGTATAATTTTGTGTAAGCCTGCTTACATGAAAATAGCAACCGTTTT
>JBJEXV010000062.1:0-5900 GCA_051886175.1 Candidatus Coprovivens sp.
TAAAGTTTCCAACTAACGCATGGACATTCGAAATAATATAAGCAATATGATTACACTTACACAATATGCAATTAATGAAAATTTGTGAAAGGAAAATTAAAAAATTTTCCCCTCTTTAATCTGATAGGTTGTTTCTCTTAACACCACTCCACCTTTAATCCGTTTGGGCATTAACTTCCCCTCAAATTCAGCCCCGTATTCAAAGTTTTCATAAGTCACAAGTGATTTACAGTTTTCAGGCATTCCCGCACATTTAACCTCGGGTTCAGGTGACTTGATACACGTTTCGTCTAACTCAGACGGGTTCTCAACAACCTTTCCATCTTTCAAATAAGGTGATTCTAAATAGGTTTTAGCACGAACGTACTTAGCTTTGTGAAACGCCATTTCACATTTCCATTTCCCTAAATCTGAGTCGTGAATGTGAAAGAGTTCATTTTCTTTGGGTGGTTCTAATCCTGATAAATGGATACTATCGGTATCGGCATAGTAAAAACGGTCGTAGTTACACTGTGCCGAACGTATGGTTTTATTTCGTGCCCAAGCGGTAGTGAAAGAAGCAACAGGCGTGTAGATGGATTCTCTTGTTTCACCAGGTTCCCCATAAAATGAAATAATCCCATTTTCATCTAAATAGGGATGTTTGATGGATGACTCAGGATTTGTCCCAAACTTTCCGTATAAAGAATTGAGCATCCTTTTGGCTAGTGAGCGTAGTCCTTTATTGCCTGTCTTTCCTGCTTCTATTTTGATATGGCTCCAATAATCAATATATTCTTTAAATATTCCTGTTTTAGCTTTAAAAGCAATCCCGTCAATAAATTTTAAAACATTGAATTGATACTGGTCTTGATATAATTTCAAGTCAACAGAAGTCAGATATAATTCTACTGGTTCATCACCACTTGATTTCAAGTAAACCGTGTCACCGAAACGGAAATTTCCTTTAATCTGAATACAGGGGAGATGATTTTCTTTTATTTCAAATTCACATAAAACATGACAAATAAATAAGGGATACTCCTCTTTTATAAAATCATCTAGTTCTTCGTATCTCCCTTGATAATAATGTGGTTTACCATAGGGTAGTGGACACTCATACATAACAGATGGATATAAGCTATTGACATCAAAAACCAAACCATCACCAATTAATCTAGGTTCATCATATTTATAGTATGTCCATCCTCCTTTATAGGAACGTCGACAAAAGTCATCAAACGTTTCCTGATAATCTGTCGTAAATAAATCAAGACATGGAAATAATCTTCTAAAACACTCATCCCTCATTTTCAAGTCTGATATTTTATGTCCATTATATTTTATCTTTCTTAGATAAAGAGGATTCCTACTTTTAAAGTCGTCTAATGCGTCTGCCGAAGCGGTTAATTTACAACGTTTTTCCTTAATGATGTCGTTCTGTAAAGCTAGGGCAGGTATTTGTAAATCGGCTTTCAAATAAGCGATTTCATCCTCAGTTAATTCACCGTTTCGAGGTCTGTATTTGGTGTAATCGATTGACAATTTATTTAGAGGAATCCCATATGCTTTTGGGATGTCACGCAGCGGTAAAGGGATTTTCTTTAAGCTATCTCTAAACTCTGTTATACGTTTGTTTGTATGCTTTGCTTTCCTACTTCTTTTAACCTTATATTCTTTAATCGTTCCATCTTTCATTATCTTCTTTTGTGTGAATGAGGAAGTCTCACTTTTCCCATCCCTCCATCTAACACGTATCATATACCACTGACCATCACCAGTAATCAAAGTGGAATAGGATTTCTCACACGATAAGTCTTCATCATAAACATACCCGTGATTCTCTAAATAAGATAGGATAAAATGCCCGTCAAATTTAAGATTATGAAAATAACACTCACACATTCTAAATTGTGAAAGAAATTCGTATAGCGGTTCGTCGCTATTCCATATTTTTAAATAGTCTTCATTATAGGGATTGTCTATACTACAAATACCTGATGCCCAAACATAGGTTTCATCCACCACATCTCTCCCCGTCAAGGTCTCAAAGTCTGCCATAAAGCGGGGGAAAGATTGGTTCTTATAATTAATGTTTGTCATAATCTCACATCCCTACCATAGCGTTGCTTAAATCGTTTTGACCATTGTTTCTCTGTTTCTTCCCCTGTTTGAGCATAATATCCTGAGTATGACTTAAAACGGTCTAAATAATCTAAATCGTCATCCTCTAAATAGATTTCACTAATGGTGTCATAGGCTTCTTCAACGGTGAATAATTGACCAAACGTAGAAAGGGGCATTTCCTCAATATATCTAATGACATCGTCTAAATCAGGTGTGTTATAACCAATAGATATTAATGAGTTGATAATTCTTGCTTTTGCTTTTTGTATTTCATCTAGTTCACCACCTCTTGACGTAAACTTTTTCATTTTATCAATCGCTTTTTGAACATCCTTTTTATCCATTAATTCTGATGGTTTTACAGGTAATTGTTCTTTTGCATTAAGATAAGGATGAACTAAATTTGTATTGACGTGTCTACCTTTCTTTTGTGCATCCTCAAGTTCTAACCCGCCTAAGGCAATCCAGGTATCACGATTTTTAGATGATTTTAATCGTCTTGCTTTTGCCATCACGTTCTTTCTCAGACGCTTATATTCCTCTATTTGTTCTTTTGATGGTAGTTTGGAAATGTCTTTGATGTCATCTAGTTTGTTAGGATTGTTGGGATTGAAACCCATTTTACCACGTTTTTTACTCATTAGCTTTCACCTCTCTTTCATATAAGACATAGATTAACTCCTCGAGTGCTATCTGCTTTTTGTCTTCGTCTAATTCATGAATTTCATCTATCATCTCTACCAATAATTCAGTTGGAAAACATTTTAAAATCTCAACACGCTTCATATTCATTGTCATCACCTCACCATATTATATGAAATAAAAGGGAGGTTTAGAACCTCCCTCTTGATTATTTACGATAAGATTTTTTAGTTTGTTTTGGTTCCTCTTTTGTTTCTTTAGGAATATCAAAGTCGAAAATCACTACTTCAGAATATGATTTCCATTGTTTTTGTTTATCTTGATATGATACTGATTTATATGTTGATTCTGTAATTTCAATTTTTAATTTTTCTACATCCATTGCATTAGCTAATTCGTCTAGTTGTTGTTTAGCTTTTCCTACAAGTTTAGCGTTGATAAATGATGTTTCAAATTGTGTATTTCCATTTTCGTCTTCCCCACGTTTAGTAGAGAAATAGATTTGACCTTTTGCACATTTTGCTGATACTTCCTCTAATTTAAATACTCGACAAATTCCAACTAATTTCATATAATATCTCTCCTTTAAATTTAATTTAATTTTAACACTCTTTTGTTTTACCTATTATCATTATATTCAAGGTCTTATTGTTTATGAGTAAAAATTTTATCATATTGATTAATTAATAAAGTATTAATCAAACGAATGGCAGTGTAATTAGATTGTCGAACTTTCATCACATCTGACCATTCAAACTCATCAATGTTATCCATCATCAGTTGAGTGTTATCAAGCATTTTATTGATTAAACTAATAGTTGCACAATCAAATTCTAGACCTACAAATTCATATTTTAATAAATCCATTAAACAATCAGATAATTCTTGATATGAGTTATTTAACACACCTAGTTTGTCCCACATACTTACTCCTCCTCTGATAGCTTGTTTTCATAATATTGCAAGTAAACAATCGCTTTTCGAATGTCATCGCGTTCTGAGCCTTTGTATTTGGCTCGACAGATGTATTTGATGACGTTTCCTAAGTAGAAATCCAATCCCCAGTCGTCAATGACTTGAAAGGGTTCGATTTTGCTTTGATGGTAATGGTCGGCTTTATAACGATTATTCATTGTTTACCTCCTCACACCAGTTTTTGTGAACGTATGCTTTGGTATGAAAATATCCTTTTCCAACTTCGTCTGGATAAGGAACTACCTCATAACCTCCGTTTTCGTTTTGAATGACTTCGTGTTTATCAAAAGCTAGTACCCATGGTTCACACGTTTTAGTCGAAACATGTGTAACGCCATAATAGAGTTCTTTACTAAATCTCAACATCTTCTATCACCTCACACCAATCAATATGAACAAGGTGAACGTAACCACGACTAGCAGGGACACGACCTAGCCATTCATTTTCCATGATAACTTCCTTATCGTTGCAATAGTCCACCCATGAGCGAGTGTCGATGTCTGTCAGGTACATTTCGGCGTTTTCCTCGCTATCGGCTAAATATTTACTTGCTTTGAAGATAATTTTACTCATATTTATTTCCCCTTTCAATCGTCAATTTTAATTGACTTCATCTTTTTTATAAATTGCTTTACATAAATCATCTACTTCACCTAATGCAAACATTAAACTTTTTCTAATAATTTGGTAATCTTCATCTGAAATGTCGTGGTGTGTTATCCGCTCCATTAACCCCATTATATCTTTATGTCTTTCTTTAGCCATTAGCATAATTAGTTCTTTTTGCTCATTCGTTAAATAAACATTGTTCTTCATGACAAAACTCCTTTAATTCTTCAATTTTAACGCTATTCTAAATACACACTGCATACTTCTTTCATTTCGTCATAGGATAAATTTCCACTGTCAGAAAGTTTTCCTATACATTTAGTGTACCTATTAGCCTTTACATAGTTGCTGTCGCCATCGCCTGATGAGGAACACCCTGTAATAAAAGCAGTAATCATCAATACTACAACAAACTTAATCATCTCATTCACTCCTTAACGCACATAAGAATTTAATTTTATTCATTATGTTTTTGTGATTGTTCAAAACCAATCCATATTGGTGAGGTAATCACACATAGCAAAAATAACAAACAAAATAGAGAAAATGAAAACCATCCTAATGCAACGACAAACGTTAGTATTTTGTCTCCTGCTGAAAATAACCATTCCACCATAAACATAACCTCCTATTCGTAAAAGTCTAATTTTATTCACTCAATCTGATTTTATTCTTCTTCACAACAAGTGCAATATTCACAATATAATGTGCCACAATTTTCACACTCGTTTAACATACCCTCCTCCATTTCATAACCACAATAATAGCAACGTTCAATCACCATCGTTTTTCCTCCTCAACCTATTAAAACTATATTTTCTTTGAAACTGTCACCATTCTACCTCTTCACACCAACTACTATGAACATAATATTTACCTGGATATTGTTGACCATCTTTTAAATGGTAGCAAACTAGCAGTCCTGATTCTTCGTCTTCAAAGACGTTACGACCATCAATACATTCATACGCTTTAAAACAGTCTGGGATTCCTCCTGGATAACCCTGAATAGTAATGTCTTGTGTTAATAACTCATAACGGAATACATGGTGTTTCATAACTTATCGCTCCCTTTTATAAATTTTTCATAATGTCCTAAAAACATTAAGACATTTAATTTAATAAGAAGAATATTATAGTTTAAATTGCTATGCTTTTTACATTCCCACGATTTATTATTACCTAACATTAATTTTTGTGACTTATTAAATAATTGTGTAAATTCACATCTATCTGCTAAATCCATGCTATATACATAATTGATTAATTCATTATTGCATTCATCTAAATTAACAAATGATAAATATTCACATCTCTGCTTTGCTGTCATTTTTAAAATATCTTTCACCATATCCTCTCCTTTGAATAAGATTGTAAGTGCCTTTTCAATTTTTGAGGTGAAAGGCTAAGACCTCATGTGAGATTATTCGTTCCAATACTAGGTTAATTCGAAAGGCTTCGCTTTCAAATCCTCTTTACATTATATCATATGTTCGAGGTAGCGAGATGATAACACTTTTTATAAATTATTTTTATTTTGTTATTTGTGGTTGTCTCTCTTGCTATC
>JBJEXV010000063.1:0-1566 GCA_051886175.1 Candidatus Coprovivens sp.
CATTTTTAAAAAATGTGTTTATGCTATCCAATTACGGATATGCAGATTAATGTATATATCAAGATCTTTGAAAAGTTTATATGGTTAACGTGGAGTATATGCATTCCCTAATTTTAAAATGGAATAGATTATTCTTACCATTTTCTTTTCTAGGTGACCAACAATAACATAGAAATGTTTGTGTTCTGATTTTTTCTTTTCATAGTAATTATGAAGAGTAGAATCAAATCTCCAACATACCTTTGCTATTTGGTATAATGCGTATCGTAAGTATTTTGAGCCTTTTTTACTGATTCTATGATTAGTAGCTTTGAATTTGCCAGATTCATAAACTTCTAAATCTAAACCAGAAAAAGAAACTAAATGTTCTGCATTTTTAAATCTTGAGATATCGCCAATTTCTCCTAAGATTAATCCTGCAGTAGTATAACCAACACCAGGTATTGTTAATATTTTTGTGTTGAGCTTATCAACATAATATCTAATCATCTTGTCATAGTCATCTATCTTAGATTGTATAAAATTAAGTGTTTTAATAGCTTGTACTAATGAGAATGATAAATATTCATTGTCATTACCAATACTTGCCTTTGCTGCATTTATAATATCTTCTGCGGTAGTTTTACATTTGCCATGTAACATATTAGAAATAGTTTCTGAGTGAGCTTTAGCTAGCTTTTTAGGGCTTGGATATTTTGTTATGATTTCTAATGCTGAACCTTGATAAACATTGCTAAAAAGCTTTAAATATTCAGGAAATAATTGAGATAGTATTCTATAGACATCTAATTTAGCTTGTCTAAGCTCTTCAATAATAGAAAATCTATCTCTAGATAATGACTTTAAAGACTCGCTGTGGTATGATATTAATGTATAAGGCTTGAAATCTTGTTGATTATCTTGTAGATACTTACAAATGTTTATAGAATCTAAGTTGTCGTTCTTTGGCGTGTGAACTTTCTTAGACTTTTTAAACATATTGGTTAGAATAGGATTTAAAATAGTAATTTTATAATCTTTTTGTAAAAGATAAAATACTAAATTAAGATGATAAAATCCTGTAGATTCAAGCCCTATACGAACTTGATAATCATTATTTGCTCCACAAAACTCAGTTATTGAATTGTGGAGTTTTTTATACCCTTCATTAGTGTTAGGTATAGTAACAGAATGTTTTGTGTAAAACACTCCTTTGTCAGTCATAAGCATAAAATCATGTTTATCACTGGCAACATCAATTCCGACATATATCATAATGTCGCCTCCTCTTATTAATATTTGCACTGGTGCTATCTACATGTCTAATCTCGTGTACCCTAGTTTCTTATAACCAGTCATCTATAAAGAGCTGTAACCAACTAATAACCATATAAAAGAAAAGACTGTAGCTGAACTCTCCCTTAACCAGAGAGTCTAAGACTCCTGTAGGAAACTAATGAAACAGACTACAGTGCCATTTAAATTATAACATCCAGTGTGATGATATAAAAGTTATGTTGTACTCATAACTATAAAAACCTTAAGGAAGGAGAATGTATAATCTTAAGTACAATTTGATTATACTAG
>JBJEXV010000064.1:0-1544 GCA_051886175.1 Candidatus Coprovivens sp.
TCTTAATTTACAAATAGATTATATAATAACCAAAGTTACAACTAAGTTACATTTCGTATATTTTCTTCTGAACTTGAACACATATTAATTTGCTATAATGTTGCTTTTCTCAAATACTCTGCTGTAATCGTATTTCCATGTTCTACCATTTCCTTTGGAGTACCTTTAAATACAATCTTACCACCTTTAGTTCCACCATCTGGTCCAACATCAATAAGATAATCTGCAAGTTTCATAACATCCGTATTATGTTCAATAACAATTACTGTGTTTCCTCTATCTACAATTCCTTCTAGAATTTCCATAACTTTAGTAATATCAGATGCATGTAGTCCAGTAGTTGGTTCATCTAAAATATAAATATTACCTTTTTTCTTAATATTTTGAGCAAGTTTTACTCTTTGTCTTTCACCACCTGAAAAAGTCGAAAGTGGTTGTCCAAGTGAAATATAAGGAAGTCCAACTTCCATAAGTGATTGTAAATGATTCATTATTTTTTTATTATCACTAAAAAATAGAACTGCATCTTCTACACTCATATTAAGAACATCTACAATATTTTTTCCTTTATAATTATATCTTAGAGCTTCATCACTATATCTTGTTCCATTACAATATTCACAAACAGTTGTAACTGGATCCATAAATACTAATTCTGTTGTAATAGCACCTCTTCCTTTACAATATGGACAAGCTCCTTTACCATTAAAAGTAAATAAACTATCTGATACATTATTTTCTTTTGCGAATATTTTTCTAATTTCATCAAAAAATCCTAGATATGTACAAACAGTTGAACGACCAGTTGCAGTAATAGCACTCTGATCAATCAAAACAACTTGATTCTCATATTGTTTTGCAAATACATCTCTTATTAATGATGATTTACCACTTCCAGCAACACCAGTGACGGCCGTTAATATTCCAAGTGGAATATCTATATCTACATTTTTTAAATTGTGAAGATTTGCTCCTCTTACTGGTAAAAATTTCTCAGGAATACGAGGATTATCTTTTATTTTTATTTCATCATTTAAAGCTTTTCCTGTCTTGGTATCACTAAGTAATAATGATTCATAACTTCCTTGAAATAAAATTTGACCACCATTCTTTCCAGCTAGAGGTCCAACATCTATTACTTCATCTGCAATACTTATAATATCTTTATCATGCTCAACAACTAAAACTGTATTACCTTTATCTCTAAGACTTTTTAATAACTGGGCCATTCTATGAACATCTCTTGGATGCATTCCTGTACTTGGCTCGTCGAAAATATAAATCATACCACATAATGAGCTTCCCATATATCTTACAATTTTAAGTCTTTGAGCCTCACCACCTGAAAGAGTAGAACTTTCTCTGTTCATACTAAGATATGGAAGACCAATATCAATCATTCTATCAAGTGATGCAATCAATTGATTAACTATTGAAACTGCTCTTGGGTCATCTATTTTGCCTAATTCTTCACGCAATGTTTCAAAATCCATTTCACACATATCTGCAATATTATATCCATTAATTTTGCATGAAAGTGTTTT
>JBJEXV010000065.1:0-1528 GCA_051886175.1 Candidatus Coprovivens sp.
ATTTAGATTTATTTATATCAAGACTAAAAATCCTCGATTTTGTCATTTTTTAAAAACGAGGATGATTGTTAATATCTAGATCTTTGAAAATTTTATATGGTTATTTTTGTGGAATGAATAAAGATTTATTCTTAAGAAGAGAGAATATAACTCTAACTAGCTTTTTGTCTATATGACCAATTGCTACGTAATGATGCTTACCTTCACTAATCTTTTTAGAATAATATTCATTAAATGTTTTGTCATGCTGCCAAATAATAGATGATGCTTGGTGAATAGCCCATCTTAAGTATTTAGAACCACGTTTTGATGGCTTATTATGGGATGATTCAAATTGACCTGATTCATAAACGCTAGGATCTAATCCAGCATAAGCTAATAATTGATCTGGGGTGTCAAAGTTATTTATATCACCTATTTCAGAAATAATCATTGCTCCTGTAATGATTCCTACTCCTGGAATAGAGGTAATAATTTTACCATATTCAGTTTCATTTAATTCAATTTCGATTTGGTTATTATATGTGTCAATTTGCGATTGATAAAAACGAATCATATCAATTGTATGCTTAAGTTCAAATCCTAAGTAGTCTTCTGATTGACCTATTGAGTTTTTAGCTAGTTCTAAAATTTCGCTTGATGTTATTTTGCATCTTCTATGAAGAAGCTTATTAATCGATTCTTTATGAGCTTTAGCTAATTTCTTTGGTGTAGGATATGAATATAGTATATTTAGTACTGAATCACCATAATCATTAGAAAAATGGCTTAAAAACTCAGGGAATATGATATTTACTAGCCTTTGGAAGATTAGTTTTTGTTGAGTCATTTGTTTAACAAGAGAAAATCTTTGTCTTGTTAGTGATTTTAAAGCGTCAATGTGGTATGATAATAATGTATAGGGTTTGAAGTCAAATCTATTCTTATCTAGGAATTTACAAATGGCTTGGGCATCTATTTTATCGGTTTTAGTTTTACGAACTGTAGATGCTTTTCTGTCCATATTGGTTAATATGGGATTGATTAAGGTAGTTTGGTAACCTTGCTTAATCAAATATAGAAGAATATTCTTACTATAATGCCCAGTTGATTCTAATCCTATACGCACATTTGAATCTTTAGTAGACTCCACAAATTTTTGAATTGAATTGTGGAGTTTTTTATATCCTTCAAAATCATTCTTGATATTGAAGGAAGTTTTAGAAAATACTTCACCTGTATCTCTAAGTAAAAAACAGTCGTGTTTTTGTGAGGCCACGTCTATACCTACATAAATCATAATATCTTGTCCTTTCACGATTAACACTGGTGCTATCTACACTTTTCAATTCACGTTACCTCGTTCTTGATGTACCAGTCGATGCTGTAACCTACTCATAACCATATAGAATTAAAAACTGTAGCTATTTCCTTTCATAACCAGTCAAGCTGTAAGGAGAACATAAAATAGTCTACAGTGTTATCAAAATAATATTAACATTTTAATAATGATAATAATAGATGTTTATGTATTAACATCATTAAATAA
>JBJEXV010000066.1:0-77976 GCA_051886175.1 Candidatus Coprovivens sp.
TTTCTCTTTTTAATCTACTGTTTTTTTATTGATGTCTCCCAATTGGGGTTCACATTATTAAGTTCGTTTTTATTTGTTTACTATCTGTTGTAGAATTCAACGATAAGTGTTTCATTAACTTCTTGGTTAAGTTCACTTCTGTCTGGTAATCTTAAATAAGTACCTGACATTTTGTTTTTGTCGAAATCAACGAATGCTGGACGACTAGTGCAAGCTTCAACAGCTTCTTTAATTGCTCCATGTTCTAAAGAGTTTTCTCTAACAGCAATTACATCTCCAACTTTAACTTGGTATGAAGGGATGTCAACTTTAACACCATTAACAGAAATGTGTCCATGGTTAACAACTTGTCTAGCAGCTTTTCTAGTTTTAGCTAAACCTAAACGATAAACTAAGTTATCTAATCTAGATTCTAATAAGTTTAGAAGGTTGTGACCAGCAGTTCCTTTCATATTTTGTGCTTTTTCGAATAATTTATGGAATTGTTTTTCATTTAATCCATACATTAATCTAATTTTTTGTTTTTCAGCTAATTGGATTCCATATTCGCTTGATTTTCTTCTCTTATCGTTTCCATGAGCTCCAGGAGCATATGGACGTTTTGCTAATTCTTTACCATTTTCAAGAATAGAAAAACCTAAACGACGAGATTTTTTGTATACTGGACCAGTATATCTTGCCATAATTTCTTTCTCCTCTCTTATTTTTTGATATATGAGGATTGTTATAAATAGGTTATAGGGAGTTTATTTTATACTTTTTCTAAGGCAGCCTTAGATACTTGTATGCCTTAATAGGTAATAAACACATTATAATTATTTATAACGCTGCCAAATACATCGCAGTTATAATTATACAATAAAACGTAAAAATGTCAATAAATATCTAGGTTTACGGGATTTTTTTAAAAAAAAGATAGAGATAAGAAATTATGAAAATAGACTTATTTGATATATAATTTTTATTCAATTTATGATATTATAATTGTATAAGATTAGAATAGGAGGGAAATCATGAGTCAAACAGCTTATATTCTCGCTGGTATTACATATTATGTAGTTAGTATTATCATAATTGTTATGGTACTTAATTGGCTTAATAATAGAGAAAAGAAAAAATACCAAGATGAAATAACTATTCTTGAACGTGATAAGAACTTGATTATATCTTCTTCAATCTTAAGTGAATTAAATAAAGTAGAAGCCTTAGTTAATAATGAAAAATTACAAGAATCTTATGAAGATTGGAAATTAAGATTTAAAGAAATAAAAGAAGTAGAAGTTCCAAAGATAACAGATGCTTTAATTGAAATTGAAGATTGTTTTAATGAGAAAGAATATAAAGAATTAAATGAAAAGATAGCTAAAGCAGAATTAGAAATATTCTATGTAAAGACTAAAGCTAATTTCTTATTAGAAGAGATTAAAGAGATTACGTTATCGGAAGAAAGAAATAGAGAAACTATTACTAAATTAAAAACTAAATATAGAGAAATTATTACTAAGTATAATAAAAATAAAAATGATTATAAGGAAGTTTGTGCTCCTTTAGAATTACAATTTGAAAATGTTGATAAGTTATTTGCAGCATTTGAAACATCTATGGAAAACAATGCTTACGAAGAAGTTGGTAAGATAGTTAAGGGAATAGATGATTTAATTGGTAATTTAGGGATTATAATTGATGAAGCTCCAACTATTATTTTATTAGGTAAGAATTTAATACCTAATAAGATGAAAGATGTTAAAGCTATTGAATTAAGAATGAAAAGTGAAGGATATAATCTAGATTATTTAAATATAGATTATAATATAGAAGAAACTGATAAAAAGTTACAAGATGTATTTGCTAGATTAAATGTATTAAATGTGGAAGATTCTATATTAGAATTAAAAACTATATCTGATTATTTTGATTCTATTTATAGTGATTTTGATAAAGAAAAACAAGCTAGAAGAATATTTGAAGAATATATTAGAAAAATATTAGTTAAAGCTAATAAAATAGAAAAGATAAATAATGGATTATATCGTAAGATGGATATTATTAAGTATAGTTATGATTTAACTGATGAAGATGTTAAAGTTATTGAAATAATTAGATCTGAAATAATAGAAATTAAGAAAGAATATAATGAAATAGTAGATGCTCATAGAGGTAAGTCATTTGCTTATACTAGATTAGGTAAGGAAATGGAAAAACTTAATGTTAGATTAAATCAAACTGAAGAAAAGTTAGAAGTGGCATTAAGAAGTTTAGGTAGTCTTGAAGAAGATGAAGCTAGAGCAAGAGAACAATTAGGTGAAATTAAGGATATTTTATGTAGATCGAGAGATAAGATTGCTAGTTATAAATTACCTTTAGTACCTGATAGTTATTATATTCAATTAGGTGAAGCTAATGTAGCTGTTAAAGAAATGGTAAAAGAATTAGATAAGAAACCGATTTCTATTAAAGTATTAAATATAAGAGTAGATACTGCTAGAGATTTAGCGCTTAAGTTATATAATACTTCTAGTGAAATAGTAAAGACAGCTGCTGCTTGTGAAATGGCTATAGTATATGGAAATAGATATAGACCTGTTTATAAGAATTTAGATGCAGAACTTACTAGTGCAGAGAATTTATTCTATAAGGGTGATTATAGGAAGTCATTAGAAAAATCTATGAGAGCTCTTAATGGAATTGAACCTGGTATAGCAGATAAACTAATGAATGTAGTTAGAAATTAACACTTACAAATGTAAGTGTTTTTTTTTGTGTATTCCTTGATTTAGAGGTATTGTTACTTTATAATTAATAGTAGGTGATTGTAATGATATATTTAGATTATTCAGCAACAACTCCTGTTACTTATGATGTATTAGAAAGTTATAATAAAGCAACTAGAGAGTTTATGGGAAATGCAAATTCTATTCATTCTTTGGGAGTTAAATCTAAAGTATTACTTAATAGTGCGACTAAGCAAATATGTGAGTTATTTAATATAGAAGAAAAAGAATTAATATATACAAGTGGGGCTACTGAAAGTAATAATATGGCTATTAAAGGTGTAGCTTATGCTTATGCTAATAGAGGTAAACATATTATTGTATCTAAGTTAGAACATCCTTCTGTATATGCTGTTGTTGGTTATTTGGAAACGCTAGGTTATGAAATAAGTTATGTTAATAATGATCAAGATGGTATGATAGATTTTGATGATTTAAAAGGATTAATTAGAGAAGATACAATATTAGTAAGTATTTGTGCAGTTAATAGTGAAACTGGTGTTAAACAACCTTTAAAAACTATTAGACAAGTTATTAAGAAAGCTAATCCAAATACAATATTCCATAGTGATATGACACAAGCTATTGGTAAGATACCAGTACATATGCAAGATGTAGATATGGCTTCAATGAGTGGTCATAAAATATTTGGTCCTAAAGGTATTGGATTTTTATATAAGAATAATAAAATTAACTTAGTACCAATAATACATGGTAGTGGTAAGTTTAATGATTTAAGAGCAGGAACACCACCTTTACCATTAATAGTGGCTTTATCTAAAGCATTAAGAATAGCATTAACTGATTTAGAAAAGAAGGAAGCTAATGTTAAGTTATTAAATGAAAAATTATGTGATGGTTTAAGTAAGTTAGAAGGTATTCAATTTAATAAAACTAAGTATTCTATACCACATATATTAAATATAAGCTTAATGGATGTAAGACCAGAAACATTAATACATGCATTGGAAGAAGATGAAATATATGTAAGTACTAATACGGCTTGTTCATCAGGTGATTTAAGTACTTCAGTAATGGCAATATATAATGATAAGAAAAGAGCTGTTACAACAGTAAGAATAAGTTTATCTTATGTAACTACTAATGAAGAGATAACTAGATTCTTAAATGTATTTGGAACAGAATATAATAATTTAAAAAGATTAGTTGGGGAGGTTAATTAATGAAGAAATTTTTATTATTAATTGTTTGTTTATTATTCTTAACTTCTTGTGGTAATGAAGTAGCAGAAGTACAAAGTATTGATTGTATTACGAAGAATGCTTATGTAAGTGAAGGAGCTATTTTAATTGATGTAAGAACTTCATTAGAATATGATCAAGAGCATTTAAAAGATGCAATTAATATTAGTGTAGAAACAATTGCAAATGAAATAGAAGAAGAGGTACCTGATAAAGATACAAAGATTATAGTATATTGTAGAAGTGGTAGTAGAAGTGCTACTGCAGCACAAACGTTAGTAGATATGGGATATAAGAATGTATATGATTTAGGTGCAATTACAAATTGTAATTTAGGTTAATTTATTGATGTGAAGATAGTAAAAACTATCTTCTTTTTTTAGTTAAATTTGCCAAATCTATATTTTTTGTTATAATACTACAATATTTAGGGGGTGTGTAGCGATGAGATTAAGTGATGAATTATATGAAAAAGGAAAGAATAGTAAGGGTGTATTTACTCCAATAAATGAAGATTATGGATTGGTATGTAAAAGTATGCCAGTTACTGATGAAGAGTTATCTAAATATGTAATAGCTATTACAAAAGCTAAAGCTGATGGAATAAATATTGCTGGTATTGTAGATTATAGAATGATACCAGGTACAACATCTACTTATAATACAAATCATGGTGTTGTTACTTATACAAAGGGTGTGTTCTTAGAAGATAGAGCAAAGGGTAATTCTTATGAAAATAAGAATATGTATGTTAGTGTACATGGAGAATATGACTATAGTAAGTTAGTATTGGATTATTTAAAAGAATTCTTAGTATATATAGAAGAATGTGAAAGAAGAGCAGATGCACCTCAAGAAATGTTTGATAAGATAGTTAAAGATTGTATAGATTTACAAAGATATGGTTTGATGATAGATCCAAAACCACTAAACTTTTTCTTTCATCCAACACATGGATTTACAATAATTGATGTAATAAGTAGAACTGATAATTTAGAATCTTTAGAAAGTTATGAATATTTTCCAACATATATTTATAGTATAGTGTTTGGTAATGGAGAACCTACATTACATGTTGGTAATACAAGATATAATGGTTTACCTAAAATGTACCAAGAAAGATTATATGATGCTTTAGGAATATTAGAAGATAAAATAATATTAGCATTACGTAATAATGGTATTAGTGAACAATTAATAAATTCTAATGTAGATAGAAATGGATATAGATTTGTAAATGGTTATACAGATGTAGAATTAGAAGATATAGAAACTCAAGTATATGGAATGATTGAAGAACAAAGAGTTAAAAGTGGTCCGAAAGAAAAAGTCGATATAAATAAATTTGTTATAACTAGTTAAGGATATTTTATATCCTTTTTATTTTGGCAAAATTTGAGAGAATAGCCTAAAAATGGTATAATTATAAGAGTTAGAGGGGTGAGGTTTATGAAGTTATTAACTGATGAATTATTTGAATTGGGTAAGAAGAGTAATGAAATATTTACACCTTTAAATGAACAATTTTGTTTAGTTACAAAAGCAATGCCTGTTAATGATAATGAGATTGAGGATTATATTGCTAATATTAGGGATGCACATAGTGCTGGAGTTAATATTGCAAGAATATTAGATTATAGGTTAATTCCTGGAACTACCAAAACTTTTTATGGTGGAGATTATCAATTTACTAAAGGAGTTTATTTAGAAGAAAGGGCTCCTGGTAATATTATTGAGTATGAAGCAATGACATTAAGTCTTGAAAAAGAACATGATTTTAAGAAGTTAAGTGAAATATATTTGAATAAAAATTTATGGTATATCGAGGAGTTAGAAAGAAGAGCAGAGGCACCACAAGAATTTTATGATAAGCTTGTTGAGGATTGTTTGAATTTAAATACTTTTGGATTAGCGGTTGATCCTAGACCTCTTAATTTCTTTTTTGATCCGAATGTTGGTTTTACAATTATTGATGTATTAAAAGATAGTCGTATTTCAAAAGGTATGGCTGATAGAATGATAGATAGTTTATTAGGTATTGTATATGGTTATGGAAGTTATGATATTGTAATTGATGGAAATATGTTTAGTTATTTACCAATGGAATTTATACAACGTTTAATAAATGCTTATGGAAAAATAGATAGAAAACTTATTTCTTCATTACGTAAGTTTAAATTTAGCGATGATGATATTAGTGCGGCTTTATTAGATAATACTTATAAGTATGAGAATAAAAATGCATGTGCCAGTTTAGATGAAATAGAAGGTTTATTAAGACAAGAATTTGAAAATGCAAGAAAACAAAAACTTTTGAGTTTATAAAATAAAGTATTTTTGTTATACTAGGTTAGGTTTGAGGTGATACTATGGAAAAACTTATTATGGTTAAATATGGTGAGTTATCTACAAAGAAAGCTAATATTAATTTATTTTTAAAACAATTAAAGAATAATATTAATATTGCATTAGATGGTTTAGATGTTAATATTCAATTTGATAAAGGTAGAATGTTTGTTAATTTAACTAAAGGTAATTTTGAAGAAGTACTTGATAAATTAAAGAATGTATTTGGTATTCATGAATATACTATTGCTTATAAGTTAGATAGTAGAGAATTTGATGATATAGCTAATACGGTATTAGAATTAGTTAAAGAAAAAGAATTTAAAACATTTAAAGTATTAACTAAGAGAAGTGATAAAAAGTATCCAATTGATAGTATGGAATTTAGTAGAAAAATTGGGGGAGTTATTTTAAAAGGTTTAGGTACTGTGAGTGTTGATGTACATAATCCAGAGTTATTAGTTAATGTAGAAATTAGAAATAATGCTGTATATATTTATTTTAATAGTGAACGTGGTATTGGTGGTTATCCAGTAGGTGTTGCAGGTAAAGGTTTATTAATGTTAAGTGGTGGAATTGATTCACCAGTAGCAGGTTACTATGCAATTAAACGTGGTGTTAAGTTAGAAGCTGTTTATTTTGAAAGTCCACCACATACTAGTTTACAAGCTAAGAATAAAGTAATTGATTTAGCACGCAAGTTAGCTTTATATAATAATGATATTAAAGTACATGTTATTAATTTTACTGAAATACAAACTGCTATATATCAAAATTGTCCTCATGAATATTTAATTACTATTATGAGAAGAATGATGTATAGAATAAGTGAAATAATAGCAAGAAATGGTAATTGCAAAATATTAGTTAATGGTGAAAGTATTGGTCAAGTAGCTAGTCAAACATTAAATAGTATGAATGTTATAAATGAAGTAGTTAAAATACCAGTAATTAGACCAGTAGCTTGCTTTGATAAATTAGAAATTATAGATGTTGCTAAAAAGATAGATACTTATGAAACAAGTATTCTACCATTTGAAGATTGTTGTACTGTGTTTGTTCCTGAACATCCAGTTATTAATCCAACATTTGAAAATGCACGTGAATATGAAAAAGCAATTGATTATGAAAAAATGATCTATGATGCAATTAAGGGTCATGAAGTAATAAGAGTAAGTATTAATGATAAGAATGAAGAGTTTGAAGATTTACTTTAAGCTCTTTTTTGTTAATATGTATGTAATGAAGGAGAATTCATATAATAAAAAAGAGGAACATTTAGTTTTTGTATGTTAAGTAAATCTTTAATTTTTGTATGCACCTAACTACTTAGTTAGGTGCTTTTTCTTATATCAATACTGATAAGAAAATTATTAAATGTATGTATATTTTATACTTTTCTTTTCATACTAATAATGGGTGAAGAGTAATGCGTAGAAGAAGTTATGATTATTATTATAAAGCATGTGATTTAGAAGAGATGACAAGTTTAGAAAAGAAAAGATATGAATATTTAAATGAGTATGGTTTAAATATCGATTGTAATAATAAAAGAATAATTGATTTTGATATGCAAATAAAGAGAGCGAGAAAGCAAAAAACTAAATAAAAGGCTGGAAAAAAGGCCTTTTTTTTTATATAATGTTTTTGAGGTGGAAAGAACATGAAAATATTATGTGTAAACGCTGGTAGTTCATCTTTAAAATTTCAATTATTTGAAATGCCTGAAGAAAAATGTCTTATCAGTGGATATATTGAAAAAATTGGTTTAGAAGATTGTTTCTGGACTACAAAAGTAAATGGCGAAAAAATTAAAGGTGCTAAATACTTAAAAAATCATACTGAAGCTGTTGAAGTTTTAATTGAAGAATTATTAAAACATAAAGTTGTTGAAAGTATGGATGAAATTAAGGCTGTAGGACATAGAGTTTTACATGGTGGAGAAAAATATTCTGATTCAGTATTAATTGATGAAGAAGTTATTCAAAGTATTAAAGATTTAACTAAATTAGGTCCATTACATTTACCAGGTAACTTAGCTGGTATTGAAGCTATGATGAAAGCACTTCCTGGTGTTCCAATGGTAGCAGTTTATGATACTGCATTCCATCAAACTATGCCTAAGAAGAATTTCTTATATCCAGTTCCAATGAGTTGGTATACTGAATATGGTGTAAGAAAATATGGTTTCCATGGAACAAGTCATAAATATATTACATTAAAAATGAAAGAAAAATTAGGTAAAGAAGATGTTAACTTAATTATTTGTCATATTGGTAGTGGTGCTTCTATAAGTGCTATTAAAGATGGTAAATGTTATGATACAACTATGGGACTTACTCCACTAGATGGTTTAATGATGGGTACTCGTAGTGGTGCTATTGATCCATCTGTTATTGAATATGTTTGTGGTGAAACAGGTAAAACTGTTAGTGAAGTTACAAATGAATTAAATAAGAAGAGTGGATTACTTGGTGTATCAGGATTCTCTGATAGTAGAGATGTTGAAAAAGCTGCTTTAGAAGGTAATGAAGATGCTGCATTAGCAATTGAAATGTATAATGATAGAGTAGCTAAATATATTGCTCAATATTATATTGAATTAGAAGGTAAAGTAGATTCTATCGTATTTACTGCTGGTGTTGGTGAAAATGGTAGAGAAGCTCGTTTAGATATAATGAAGAGATTAGCTCCATTAGGAATTAAGATTGATGAAGCAGCAAATGATAATATTGCTAGTTATAAAGATGTTAACGAAGGTGTTATCAGTACTGAAGATTCTTCTGTAAGAGTAGAAGTAGTTCCTACAAATGAAGAAATAATGATTATTAAAGATACTTATGAATTAACTAAGTAATTTAAAGTATTAAAGAAATAAAGAGGAGAGGGATTAGATGTTTAATTCGAAGTTTAAAAATATATATAGGAAGATTAAGCAATATAATACTATTGTTATTGCAAGACACACTAGTCCTGATCCAGATGCTGTAGCTAGTCAAATTGCTTTAAGAGATGCTATTAAGTTAACATTCCCTAAGAAGAATGTATATGCTGTTGGTGTTTCTGTAGCTAAGTTTAAAACATATGGAGTTTTAGATAAAATAGATGAAACTACATTTAAAGAAGATGCTTTATTAATTGCACTTGATGTACCTAATATTTCTAGAATAGATGGTGTTGATCCTAATGTATTTAAAGAAATATTTAAAATTGATCATCATCCAAGTGATGAAACATTTGGTGAATGTGATTGGAAAGATGAAACATCTTCTAGTACTTGTCAAATGATAATAGAATTATTATTAGATACAGGTATGAAATTTGATCGTAAGATAGCAGAAAATTTATTTATGGGTGTTGTATCAGATAGTGATAGATTCTTAATTAGTTATACATCTAGTAAAACGTTTAAATTAATTGCTGAATTAATTGATAAATCACAAATTGATTTTACTAAGTTATATTCTAATTTATATGAAAGACCTTATAGTGAAATTAAATTCCATGGTTATTTATCTGATAATTTAAATATAACTGAAAATGGTTTTGCTTATTTGATAATAACTCCTGAAATATTAAAGGAATATAATGTTGATTCTGCGACACCATCTAATATGATTAATGATTTTAGTAATATTAAAGGAGTATATGTATGGATGTTTGCAACTTATGATGAACGTAATGAACTATATAAAGTTAATATAAGAAGTAAAGGTCCAGTTATTAATGATACTGCTGCTATGTATGGTGGTGGAGGTCATAAATATGCTTCTGGTGCAAGAATTAGAGAAAAATCAGAGATTGATAAATTAATTAAATCTCTTGATGAAGAATGTATTCAATATAAAGAAAGCTTACTAAGTGATTAGTAAGCTTTTTATATTTATTAATATTTTAAAATATAGTATAATTTTATAAGATAGATGGTGTTTATTATGGAAATAAAGGATAGTGCTTTAAAACAAGTATTGCAAGAGTATCATGATACTCTTAAAGATGATTTTAGTAAATATGAGATGAGTGTTATTAAAGAACTTTATCTTGATAATGATAGTGATATAGATGCCAACTTAATTGACTTGAAAGATTTTACTTATTTAGAAAAAGTAGTTATTAGAGATATATTTGTAAATAGAGAAATGTTAAATAATATATGTAAACTTAAGAATTTAAGAAGAATTAGTTTTTATAATTGTAATATAAGTGATTTAAGAATATTAACTGAAGCTAATATATGTGAATTAGTTATTGATGGATGTGTATTTGAAGATATAGTAGTTTTAAATAATATGGATTGTTTAGAAGACTTATATTTGGATAATAATGAAGTTGTTGATTTAAAAGATTTAGTTATTATTAGAAGATTAAAAAAATTAAGTTTAAGTAATGTAAAGATAGTTAATCCTGAACAATTTATTTATATGAATGAGATAGAATCTTTAAGAGTAGATGGAACTAGTGTTAAAGATATAACACCATTATTAAGCATGGATAAATTGAAATTATTAGTAATAGATAAAGAACAAGCTATTTATAATAAGAATTATATAAGTGAATTTAAAGATAAAGGAATTAGTGTAGTAGATCCTTCAAATAGAGATGTGGTGATCTATTATGGCTGATTATAGATATAGGTTAGTACCAACACCTACTAAAGTTGATAGTACATATTTATATCAGTTAATGGACTTTATTAAGAGACATCCTAATGAAGATATTGCTATTAATTTTAAAAATACTAAAGAATTTAGTTTAACTGATATTAGAAAAATAGAAGGTGTTTCTAATGGTAGAGTTTATATTAGGGTTGAAGGTGGATATGATCAACATCGTATAGATAGTTATCCAGATACTACTTATGTTAATATGCATAAGTATGATATTATTTATTCTATTGCAGAAACTAAGAGGATATTAACTGAGATAGAAAAAATTGAAAAAGGAATTAATCCTAATTGGAGTCAAGAACAAAAATTAATGTACTTTGTTGGGACATTAAAAAATAAGATTATATACCATCCTTTTCATGAAACTGCAGCATCTAAAGATATTAGAAGTTTAAGAGGTTTATTTTCACATAATACTGTATGTGCTGGTTATGCAGTTATATTAAAAGAATTATGTGATAGAAATGGTATAGAGTGTCAATATGTAGAGGGTGCTTGTAAGAAAGAAGATTATGATAAAGGATGGTTAACTCATGCTTGGAATATCGTTAAAATAAATGGTAATTATTTCCCTTTAGATTTGACATGGAATGCTGGTAGTAATGCTAGTGGTAAGACAATGTCGATATCTGATTTAGCAAATGTTAATGAATTTGTTAAGTCACATATTCCAGGTAAACATGAAGTAATACAAGATTATAGAAGAACTTTAAAGAGTATAGATGGTCAGTATTTAACTGCGATGAATAATTTAGTTAATAAAGATATGACTTATGAACTATCTACACTTCATATTACCAAAAAAGATGGAACTAAGTTACATTTGAATCAAGTTGAGGAGTTTGTTGTAGATAATAAATCTGTATTTAAATATGTTTGTTTTAAAGAAGATAATAAAGGCAATATAAGTACACCACATATTTTTTATAGTACTACTAATGCATTAAATGTAGTGCGTGGTTGTAGAAAGAAAAAGAAATTACAAAAAGAGTTAGAAACAGCTAAGAAAAATGGTTGGACTAAAGATGTTGAAAGAATTACTAAAACGTTAGTTGGTAGTGAACACTTAGAAGTTGCGAATGATACTCTTGATAATTTATTATTTTCTGATGCTAATTTAAGAGCTGCTGTAAAAAGAGGAGATTCTTTTATTGGTGGTGTTAGGGTAGAACGTCGTGATGATAAATCGACATATGTTGATGGAGTTTACGTTGATCCTTTATTTGGTAAAAAAATAGCTAAGAATCAAAGAACTTTTAAAAGAAGTGATGGGACTTCATTTGTTATTGAAGAATTGGGTAATTTAGATATTGGTAATAATAAGTCAGTATTTAGATATAAATTATTTGAATATTTAAAAGTAGATGGTAGATATGTTGTTAAGAAGAATACTATATTTACTGATCAAAGTTTAATGTATGATAATAGACAACAATTAGCAGATGATTTCTTATCAAGAAGTAGATTAGATAGAAAAGCTAGTGAAACTGCTGGATATTTAGGTTATTATTCTAAGAATAATGTAAGAACATATGATCCAAATAGTAATGAATATTTTAAAAAGGGATTATATCGAAGATATATGATGACTAGTAATGCTGTTAAAAATTATGTACCAGAGTTAACATTTAATGATATGAAACGTATGGTTAAGACTTACAGTTATGAACAAGTTAATGGTAAATGGGATATAGTTAATAGAAGAACTAAACAAGTAGTTACAGATCCTGTATTAAAAGAACAAATTCAATTTTCATTAGTATGGTTACGTACAGCAGGGATTAAAGCAATGCCGAATGATGAAGTGTATGGATATTATTATGCATTTGAAGTTAAGGATGCAGAGAAAATATTTAATACTATATCGGCTTTAATAGTTGAAAGTATTAATAAAACAGGTAATATTGATCCTGTTGCTATATATCAAAAAGTAATGGAAAAACATGATATGTATAAACATACAGAAGATATTGTTTTAAGGTTATTTGAACATCAACAAAATATAAATATTGTTAATAAATATTTTAGAGCAAGAAATCCTTCTGCATTAAGAGAGAAGACTTCTATTCAACCAATTTTTAAAAATGGTATGGGATGGCAACAACTTAATGAAAAAAGAAGACAACTTGAAGAAGAAAAGAAACAATTAATGGAAGTTATTGAACGTAATGGACAAGTAGAAATTGTTCCGGCAATAAGAAGATAACACTATAAGAACAAATGTTCTTGATGGTGTTTTTTTCTTTTGTTATAATTATGTTAGGTGGTTTAATGAAAATAATTAAGTTTAGTAAATTAAAGAGTAATAAATATAATGTAACATTAGAAGATGGGGAAGTATTAAAGTTATATGATGATGTAATAGTTAAGTATAGTTTAATTAGATATAAAGAGATTAAAGATGAAAAATTGGATGATTTAGTTAAGTATAATGAATCATTAGATGCTTATTATAGTGCATTAAAGTATTTAACTATTAAGATGAGATCTGAATGGGAATTAAAAAAGTATCTTGGTAGAAAATATGAAGATGATGTTATTAATGAAACTATAAGTAAGTTAAGGAAAGATGGATATATTAATAGAGAGTTATATATTAAATGTTATGTAGATGATGCAGTAACATTAAGTAATGATGGACCAAATAAGATAAGAAAGAATTTAAGTAAGTTAGGTTTTTTTGATGATGAGATGGAATATGTAAATTCTATAGAAGATGAAGTTTGGTTAAATAAGTTAGATATAATTATTAGTAAGAAGATTAATAGTAATCATAGATATAGTAATAATAAATTAAAAGAAAAATTGTTATATGATTTAAGTAATGAAGGTTATTACAAATGGATGATTGAACAAATAATTAAGAGTAAAGAGTTTAAAGAAGATGATGGTCTAGTCCAAAAGGAATATGATAAGTTATATAGAAAGCTATCACGTAAGTATGATGGTAGTGAACTAAGTTATCAGATTAAACAAAGATTATATGTTAAAGGATTTAATTCTAATGAGATAGAAAAAGTTTTTTTGAAAAATTAGAGTTTAACTTGACAAGATATTTTTTTAATGTTATCTTTTAGTCAAGTGAGAGCACATAGGATGCAAATCTGAGCTGTGCTGGGCGAAGAACCTACACGTATCAACGGAGTCACGAATGTTTTATTCGTGGCTCTTTTTATGTCTTTTTAAAAACACGAAGAGAACAAAAATTGAAAGGATGGTGATATTTATGATGTCATGTGGTTATTTTTGGACACAACTACTATCTGTCTTTGCGTACGCGAGACAAAAAGAACAATTTAATGTACGAAGAAAATTAGACGTATGTGTTTTTGACATACATAAATATCTAAGTCTAATTGATTTTCGTACTCTTGGTGAGTATGTATAGATAATAATATTTTGATATCGAGCTACATAGGGATACATAAGTCCTACACGAATTATTCGGAGTCACATCGTTATGATGTGGCTCTTTTTGCATTTTAAAAAGACAAATATTTAAGAAAAGGAAGATATATATGGAAATAGTGATGGAAACTGAAAGAATACGTTTTATTAGACCACATGTCCAATTTATACAAGATATGATAGAAATACTTAATAATCCAGATGTATCAACTTTTTTGTCTAATACTGCATTTAATTTAACAGAAGAAGATGAAATAGAGTGGGTTAAGGAACATCAAGAAGATTTTACTTTTTTGATGGTAAATAAAGATACTAATGAGTTTATTGGTAACTGTGGTTTTAATGAAATACATGATAATGGTGGCGTTATAGGAATATTCATAAGTCCAAAATTTCAAAATATTGGGTTAGGAACAGAGGCCATAACCGAATTGATTAGATTCGGTTTTGAAGATCTAGATTTAGAAGCAATAAGATTGGTTGTATTTTCGCATAATGAACGAGCGATAAGATGTTACCAAAAATTAGGATTTAGAGAATACAAAAGAGATAATGATGTCGCTAGAAGAAAAAACCAAGCTATAGATGACATCTATATGGTTTTAAGGAGATGAAAATAAAAAAGAGAAGAGGGGATTAAAATGAATCATACTTATACAAAACGAGATCTTCTTTATTATAAGAAGGAATTGTATAAGAAGTTAAAGAAGTATTATGAAGATTATTTAGAATACTTAAAGAATTATTATGAAAATAATTTAGATTTAACTTTAAAGAAAAAATAATAAAAATGAATAAATAAAAGAATAAAAAGGAGAGGGGAGATAAACATGTGGAAACTAGCACTAGAAGAGTTTATCAAAGGATATAAAGATAATCCAGAGGTAGAAGCAATACTGCTCGTAGGAAGTTATGCTGTTGGTAATCAAAATGATAAAAGTGATATAGATGTTTATGTCATATTAAATGATGAAGCAATGTGGCGTGAACGTGGTAATAAACTTGTTAAAGGTTATTTAATAGAATACTTTATAAATCCAGTACGTTTAGTTAGGGAGTATATTTTAGAAGATAAACGTGGACATGGTGGAGCAATGGCTAACATGTTAATGAATGGTCAAGTACTTTTAGATAAACATGGTATTGTAGATGAGCTTAAAAAAGAAGCTATAGCTGCTATACAGGTTCAGGAATACGAAAGAAATCCTATGCGATATTATGCATGTTGGTGTGCTTTTGATGAATATGAAGCGGCGGATTATCATAATGAAATGCAATATTATATTTGTTTAAAATATTTGGTCGAAGCTTATTTAGCTAATAATGGGTATTGTGTATTACCAGATCAAAAAATAGAAAAGTTTTTTAAAAATGATGAATATCGAATGCGTTATAACATAGGAAGATTTCCAAATAATGAGTTTAATGTTTTAGTTATTAAATGTTTTGATGAACCAAATCATGATAATTTAAAAGCATTATATGATTATGTTATTAATGATGGATGTTTCGATATAAATAATTTTGTTTACAGAAATGAATTAAAATAGAAAGAAGGAGATTAGGATGGAACGTTTAAAACACGTCCGACCATCCATGGAGTATAAAGAAGATGCAATAAGATATATTCAAGAACATTATGAGTGTGGATCACAAATACATGGTGTAGGTGGATTAGATAAGTGTCTTAATGACTATGAAGGATGGTTAAGAAAAGTAGAAGAAGAAAGAAATATGGAACCAAGTGATACTTGGGTTCCAGCAGAAACATATTTTCTTGTAAGAGAAAGTGATAATAAAATAGTTGGTATGATAAGTATTAGATTAACTTTAAATAAATCTTTAGAAGAATTTGGGGGACATATCGGTTATGGTATAAGACCTAGTGAAAGACAAAAAGGATATAATAAAGTTAATTTATACTTAGCATTAAAACGATGTAATGAATTAGGAATAGAAAAAGTATATCTAGATTGTGATATAGATAATCCTGGTTCGTATAGAACAATGGAAGCTTTAGGTGGAGTTAGAGAAAAGAAATATACTTCATCTAGACATGAAGGTGAAATATATAGATATGGTATTTTAGTAAGGGAGTCTATTAATAAGTATCGTAGTATATATGAACCTAAAATAGTAGGTGGGGTTTTAATGGGAAAGATTGATTTATTGGATCTCAGTCGTGATACTCTTAAATACTTACGTAGTAAAGGGATAGTTTATATTGAAGATATAGTTAAATTATCTTTAGATGAATTAGAAGAAAATCTTTATTATCGTGAGATAAAATGTATTAGAGATTATTTACATGAAGAAGGACTTACATTAAAGGATGAATATAAAGGGATTAATTTAAGTAAGGAACAATTAGAAATACCAATTAGTAATATTGATGAAATAGATAAACATATTAAGAAGATATTAATTAGAAGTTTAGGTATTAGAACTTTAGGAGATTTAGTTACAACACATTATGATACTATTTTAAGAACACGTAATGTAGGGGTTCATAAGATGGGTTTAATTAAGAAATATTTACATAGTATTGGTTGTAATATTCGTGGTGAAAGTGATAATTATTTAGAAATAGTTAATAAATTAAAAGAACAAGGTATTAGATTGTTAGAAGAAGATATTAAGGATCCTAAGTTATATTTAATACTTTATAAGAATGGTATTTATACATTAGATGATTTAGTTAATTATGGACTTAAGGTCTTGGAATTACCTAATTATGGACCTTTAAGAAGAAAAGAATTAATTCGTATATTAAAGGAACTAGGTATAGATCTAGAACCAGTAGTAGTTGTTAATAATGGAGTACAAATTACTAAAAGTACAGAGGAATTAATCGAAGAAGTTCGTTTAGAAAATAGTGAGATTCGAGAACGTATAGAGAGTAAGCAAGCTATGTTATTAGAGTATGATGAATTATTAAGAGAAAGGGCTGAACTTCAAAGACGTGAAGAAGAATTAGATCAGTTAATTAAATCTAAACTAAAAGAGTTAGGTGGTAAGAGCTATGTTAAAAGACAAGGAAATAGCTAAGTTAGATAAAGAGTTAGAGAATTTAGAGAGATTAATTGAAAATACTATTTTAGAAAATGAATTAATAAAGATTAATATAAAAAAGAAAGAATTATTGTTAAAAAGAATTCAATTAAATGAGATGAAGGATTATAATTAAGATAGTAGAGGTATTGTATGAAGAATAGAGAAATAGATGAAATATTAAATAATCACTATTCGAATGATTATACAGAAGATGATCGACTTATTAAAGATAAGATTCATCAAGTCGAGTATATAACTACTTTAAAATATATTGATAAGTATTTAAAAAAAGGGGATAGAATTTTAGAAGTAGGTGCAGGTACTGGTATTTATTCTTTAGGATTAGCTAAAATAGGATATCAAGTAGATGCTATTGAATTAGTTAATGATAATTTAAATATTTTAAAAAGTAAGATTACTTCTGATATGAATATTAATGCTATACAAGGTAATGCACTAGATTTATCTATGTATGAAGATAATACTTTTGATATGACATTAGTTTTAGGTCCGTTATATCATTTGTTTAAAGCTGAAGAAAGAGATAAAGTAATTGAGGAAGCTATTAGGGTTACTAAGAGTGGAGGAATTATATATTATGCTTTTATATTATCTGATTTAACAATGATAAATTGGGGATTTGAAAAAGGTAATTTAGTACCTAATATGGGTAATATGATTACTGATGATTATAAAGTTATTAATAGGGAAGAATATATTTTCTATTTAACTTATATGAGTGAGATAAAAAAGTTAATGCAAGAACATGATAAACAAGAAGTTATTACTTATGTTGCTACTGATGGTATTGGTAGGGTTATGAGTGATAAGATAAATGAGATGAGTGATGAAGAGTATAAACATTATATTAATTATCATTTATCTGTTTGTGAAAGAGAAGATTTAATTGGTTATAGTGGTCATGTTCTTGTTATAACTAAAAAGAAATAGAGGTGAAAAGATGGCTGTTAGAGTTGCAAAGGAAGAAGACTTTAAAGGAGTACATGATGTATTTTTAGAAGTTCATAAATTCCATATGGATCATACATATAATGTATTTAAAGATATAGATCCAATATCGGAAGATGAATTTAAAGAAATGCTTAGTATTCCGGAATGTATATTTCTAGTTAGTGATAATGATGGAATAGATGGTTTTTTAAATGCTAATATAGTAGAAAAGAATAGTAAGTTTACTGGATATAAGAAATACCTCATGATTGAACAACTTGGTGTTACTAAGAATAGTCAAAAGAGTGGTGTTGGACGTAGTTTAATGGAATTAGCAGAAAAGATTGCTAAGGAAAAGGGATGTACAATGCTCGTCTTAGATGTATGGGGCTTTAATGAGAATGCCATCGGCTTTTATGAACATCTAGGGTTTACAGAACGAACTAGAAAGTTACAAAAGTTTATATAATTAAATTTAAGGAGTGTGAGTATGAAAGCAATAGAAGTAAAGGATTTATCTAAAACCTTTAAGACTAAGATAAAAGAAAAAGGACTTAAAGGAAGTATTAAGTCAATATTTAAAACTAAATATAAAGATAAGAAAGCTGTTAATAAGATTAATTTTTCAGTAGAGAAAGGTGAAATACTTGCTTTTATTGGACCGAATGGAGCAGGTAAATCAACTACAATTAAAATGTTAACAGGTATTTTATTTCCAACAGGTGGAGAAGTATCAGTAATGGGTATTAATCCACAAAAACAACGTAAGGAATTAGCTTATAAAATTGGAACAGTATTTGGTCAAAAAGAACAATTATGGATTCATTTAACGCCATATGATAACTTTAAATTCTTTGGAGCTATTTATGATATACCTGAGGAAGTAGTAGAACGACGTATTGAAGAATATAAAAATATTTTTGAATTAGAACCATTTATGAATACACCAGTACGTGGTTTATCATTAGGTCAAAGAATGATTTGTGAAATAGTTGCTTCTTTGATTCATGAACCTGAAATATTATTCTTAGATGAACCAACTATTGGATTAGATCCAGTTGTTAAAGAAAAGATAAGAGTATTTATTAAAAGGTTAAATAAAGAAAAGAAAACTACTATATTTTTAACTAGTCATGATGTTGGAGATATAGAGAAGTTATGTAAGAGAGTCATCATAGTTAATGATGGTGAAATAGTATTAGATGATACTATGGAAAATTTAAAATATCATTATTTAAATAAGAAAATTGTAGAAGCTAAGATGAATACTAAAATTAATTTAGAAGATGTAGATGGTATAACTATTTTAAAGGATAAAGACTATAATTTAAAATTAGAAGTAGACTTAACTAAGAAAAGTATTAGTGATGCAATTAAGTTATTAGATCCAGATAAAATTATAGATATTAATATTTCTAATACGCCATTAGAAACAATTATTAGTTCTATTTATCAAGGTACTAAGAAATGAAAAAGTATTTACATGTAATGAAGACGACATTTAATGATTCGATTCAATATGCATCGAGTTTATGGTTTCGATTTGTTGGATTTGCAATTGTTATGTCGGTATTGATAAGTTTATGGAATTTTATTTATAGTGAGCCAGGATCAACAATTAGTGGTTATACATTTAATCAAATGATTTGGTATTTATTACTTGCTGAAGTGATTACTTTTGGTAGCGGAAGTAATGTAGCAACAGATGAAATACGTAATTGTATTAAAAGTGGTAATATAGCTTATCAAGTTGTTAAACCATATAATTATATGATTTTTACTATTTGTAAGTATATAGCTGATACATTTATTAGATTTATAATGTTTTTAGTAGTAGCAGTAATAATGGGTTTTATATTTGCAGGACCGATAGCGAATTTTAATCCATTATCATTGTTAGCAAGTATTCCAGTTTATTTTTTAGCAGTATTATTAACTGGAAGTATTAGAATTTTGATTAGTATTAGTTCTTTTTGGGTTGAAGATTCTAAACCTTTTCAAAATGTTTATAATAAGATTGTATTAATATTTGGTGTTTTCTTTCCATTAGAAATGTTTCCAGGTGTTATTCAAACAATAATTAAATTAACACCAATATATGGTGTTAGTTATGGACCTGCTAAACTAGTAATTGATTTTAGTTTGGGAATATTTAGTAGCGTTATTTTATCGCAAGTTATTAGTTTAGTTATTGTATTTATTTTAATAGGAATTGTTTATGGAAGAGGGGTGAAAAAATTAAATGTTAACGGCGGTTAAGGGTAATTTAAAAATTATGTTTTTATCTATCAAATATAATTTAATGAAATGTATGGAAAATAATGTAGCATTTATGACTTCCGTAATTATGATGATATTTAATAATGCGACATTTATTATCCAATGGTTAACAATATTTGCAGTTAAAGAAACTATAGGTGAGTATACATTAAATGATGTTATGTTATTCTGGGCAGTATCTGCTGGATCTTATGGTTTGGCTCATGTATTATTTAATGGTATTAATAGAATACCTGAATATATTGAAGAAGGTAAGTTAGATGCATATTTAACGTTACCTAAGGATCCATTATGTAGTGTAGCTACATCTTGTACTGAACCAAGTGCAATAGGTGACTTAATATATGGTTATTTAGCTTTAATTATATTTAATTTTAGTATTAAGAATTTGTTAATTTATACTGGTTTAATTATTTTTGGAGCATTAATCTTTGCAAGTATTATCGTTATATTTAATAGTTTCACATTCTTCTTTTATAGATTTAGTTATGTAACGGAAGCAATGAAGTCGGCTTTATTAAATTCTAGTTTATATCCAGATGTAATTTTTAGTAGAGCTATTAAAATTATATTTTTTACTATAGTACCTAGTGGATTTGCTTGTTGGGTACCAGTATATGTATTAATGGAATTTAGTTGGATTAAATTAGGTATTTTAATATTAGCTACTATTATATATGTTTTATTAGCATTTATTATATTTCATAGAGGATTAAAAAATTATTCTTCTAGTAATTTAATGGGAGCTAGAACATAAAAAAACAATATCATTTGATATTGTTTTTTTATTGATTATTTTTGAGTTTCTTTATTTTCTTGAGTGTAATAATTTAATTGATTTTGAATATAAGTTGCATATTTTTCTTGTAAATCATCATCAGTAATTGTTACATCATGTTCTTTTCTCATTTCTTGAAGTGCTTTAACATTAGCAACTGGATTTTCAGTTAGATATTTTTCTGATAATTTATCAATAATATCTTCTTTAACATCTTTTAGTTTAGCTTTTTCTTTAGTATCATGTCTTAATACTACATGGTAACCTAATTGTGTAGTAACGACTTTAGTAGTGTATTTACCATCTTTTAATTTGTAAGCTTCAGTAACTAATTCAGCATAATCATCACTTAAAGTATCTTTATTGATGTATCCTAATGAACCACCAGTTTCTTTTGTAGTTTCGTCTTCAGAATAAGTTTTAGCTAATTCTGCGAATTTAGTTTCAATATCTTTTGCTTTAGTATTATTTAATTCATTGATAATAGAATTGATTTTATTTTGAGCTTCAGTCTCAGCTGTTTTCTTTTCTTCATCAGTCATTGAATCAGTAACTGCTGGAGTTATTAAAATATGACTTACTTTGATATCTCCAACTACTTCTTCATTATAATACTTTTCTATTTCTTTATCAGTTATTTGTTTTGCAGCATAAGCTTCAATTTCTAAATTCTTTAAATAACTTAAATAGTAAGCATTTTCATAAGCTTCAATAGTAGGGTAACCAGTATATTGTTGAATAGTTTCAAGTAATTGGTCGCCATATTGAGCTTCTAATTGAACCATAACACTTTCTGTTTCTTCTTTAGCTGTATCTATTTCGTCAGCATATTTTTCTTCTAATATTTTTTTATCAACCATATTGATTAAAGCTTCTAAAGCATAATCGCTTTTTAATTCTTCGTAAAGATCATCAACGCTTATCATTTGATCATCTTTCATAGTAACGATAGCTTCATCTCCATTTGATAATTTTGGAATACTACTTTCACACCCTGAAATCATTAATACGCAAAGGGCTAGCACAATTATTTTCTTTTTCATGTTTTCCTCCTTAACATACTTATAATTATAACAACGTGTATTTAAAAATACAAGAAAAATAGCACCTAAAGACAGGTCTTACCATAGAATATTAGTGAATAAACAAGAAAGGATGATGATTTATGAATCATTGTGGGAATAATTCTAATAATGCTTTAGGTCCTGCTATTATACTAGTTTTATTTATTTTATTAATTATCATAGTAGGGGCATATATCTAGTTTAGGTGTTGAATAGGAGACAATAGTCTCTTTTTCTTTGATTTTATAAGGTATATAAGATATAATTAATATGGTGAAGCGTATGGCAAAAAAGAGAAAAACACAAAAGAAAAAGCAAACACAAAGTTTTGGATATAGTGCTGAACTAATTGGAATATTATTAGTTTTAATAGGTATTTTAGGATTTGGTTTTGGTACTGTAGGTAATTTAATTAAAGAATTCGCTATGTTTTTAGTTGGAGAATGGTGGGCTTTAATACTTGTATATACTTTAGTAATGGGTGTTATGATGGTATTTAGAAGACAATTGCCAAACTTTTTTTCAATTAGATTAATAGGTATATATATTGCATTTATAGTTATATTAGTAGCTACACATTTTAGTTTTATTAAGGCTTATGAACCAGATAAGATTATTAATGCTACAATGGAATGTTTTAAATTAAGAGTGGCTTCTATGAGTGGTGATAGTGGACTATTTGCTAGTGGATTAAGTGATCATGCAATAGGTGGAGGTATAATCGGAGCATTATTCTCTTGGGGATTTGCTAGTTTATTTGATTCAACAGGTACTATTATTGTTTTAGTAGCATTATCAATATTTGCAATTATTTTAATATTTAATGTAGATTTTGGAGCTATGTTCTCATCACTTAAGAATGGTTTAGATGAACGTCGTATTGAAGATGAAGATGAGGAATTAGAAGAAGAACCTAAGAAATCTAAATTTAAATTATTTGGTGGTAAGAAAGATAAGGTTGTAGAAGAGGAAGAAGATGATTTAGAAGAAGCTATTCCTAATACAATGAAGGAGAAAGTTAATGTAACTACTCCGGTTACTTTATCTACTGAATTAAAACAAGAAACATTACCTGTTGTAGAACCAACACCGGTTGCTACTAATAGAGGTATTTATACATTACCAAGTATTAATTTATTAGATGAAATACCAAAGAATGTTAATAAAGTTAATAGTAATGATTTTACTAAGAGTAATAAGATTATACTTGAAAGGGTATTAGCTGACTTTGAAATAAAAGGTACAGTTGTTGAAATACATGTTGGTCCTGCTGTTACACAATATGAGGTTGCTGTAAGTAGTGGTACTAAGTTAAGTAGAATAGAAAATATGGATAAGGAAATTGCATTAGCATTAGCTGCTAAGCATGTATCTATTGAAGCACCAATACCTGGTAAGAGTACTGTAGGTATTGAAATACCTAATCCATCAATTAGTGCAGTTAAGATTAAAGAAGTATTAGGTAATATACCTAGGGAACAAGAAAAAGCTAAAATACTTGTTGCATTAGGTAAAGACTTAATGGGTAGAGTTCAAACTACCGATATTACAAAGATGCCACATTTACTTGTTGCTGGTTCTACTGGTTCAGGTAAATCTGTATGTATGAATAGTATTATTGCATCTATATTAATGAGATATAGACCGGATCAAGTTAAGTTAGTATTAGTTGATCCTAAGAAAGTTGAAATGTCTCATTATAATGGTGTGCCACATTTATTATGGCCAGTTGTTACTGATCCTAAGAAAGCATCTACTGCTTTACAAAGAATAGTTGCAATAATGGATGAAAGATATGATACATTCAGTGAAACAGGTGTTAAAAAGATTGAAGACTATAATGAATTAGTTGATAAGAAAAAGGATAAAGATCCATCAATTCAAATGGAAAAGATGCCTTATATAGTTGTTATTATCGATGAGTTAGCAGACTTAATGATGGTTGCTTCTAAAGAAGTTGAAGCATCAATTCAAAGAATTACACAACTAGCTCGTGCAGCTGGTATTCATTTAATTGTTGCTACTCAAAGACCAAGTACAAATGTTATTACTGGTGTTATTAAAGCTAATATTCCATCAAGAATTTCATTTGCAGTTGCATCATTTGTGGATTCAAGAACTATTCTTGATAGAAGTGGAGCAGAAAAATTACTTGGTAAAGGTGATATGTTATTTATGCCAATTGGTGAAAACACACCAATACGTATTCAAGGATGTTTTATTACTGATGATGAAGTAAGAAGAGTTATTGATTATGTTTGTGGGCAACAAGTTGCATCATATGATAATACATTAAATCAAGCTATTGAAATGGAGCATAATCCAGTTAGTGGAGATAAAGAATCATTTGATGATCCACTATATAATGAAATACTAGAATTTGCTATGGAAACAGGTAAGATTAGTGCTTCATTAATTCAAAGAAGATTTAGATTAGGTTATAATAGAGCAGCTAGAATAATTGACTTGTTAGAAGAAAGAGGTATTATTGGACCACAAAATGGAAGTAAACCTCGTGAAGTATTAACAGGTGGAAGTAATGAAGAAGAAAATTAGTACAATGTACTAATTTTTTTAAATTTTTAATGTTATGTTATAATATGACCCGTTAGGGGGACGTTATATGAAAAGTTTATTTGAATATGACATTTTAGTTAATCACACTTTTTATAGAAGTTGGCATATTTTAGAATATATTGAGAAACATCCTGATATGTCAAAATTAGATAGAGAAGCTATTAAAGCAACTATTATGGATGCTTTAGTATATGATGGTGCGATAGATCCAGATTGGGAATATTTAGATTTAGATAATTTATGTATTAGTGGAGATCCGGCAGGATATGAATATGATTTATATCCAAATGTAGCAGGTATTCCTATGTGGTTAAAGGAAGAAATGAGACATAAATGTATTAAACAATCTGCAGGTATTCCGGTTGCAATGTATGTTGCAAGACCTGCAGCATATCCTGGGGCTTATTGTGTATATGATCCAAATACTTGTGTAAGTAGTTTATTTAAAGATTTTACATTTTATGAGGTTAAGTATATATCTCCAACAAGAGGAGTTAAGATAGATAAATCTAGACCTTTTGTAGAAGTAGATTTATGTGGTGAGTTATATTTAGTAGATATATTAACTAAGAGAGTATTTAAGTCTTCATGGTTTAGAGAACAATTTGAAATGGAAGTAATAGATTCAAATAGTCCTAAAAAGTTTAATAGAGAACAAAGAAAAATTTATAAAGAACAAACTGAGGATAATGTAGATATAGCAACATATTTATCTTTTACTGAATTTATGAGAGAAATGATGCCAGAAACTGAAAAAGATGCTGAGATGAATTATGAAAGAGAACAAAGTAAAAAGAATTATCCTGAAGAATGGGAAAGATATAGATTAATGGAAGCAGAAAAGGACGCATTTTTTGCTGGTAGAAAAATAACAGGAGTGTAAAAAGCTGTATAATTGTAAATGATGTGATACCAAAAAATCAGAAAAAATATTAATTCGAAAGTGGTGCTTTAGCATCACTTTTTAATTGTTCTCTTTTTTCAATGGGTGTCATCCAATTTAGTACTTGCATTGGTATATTGTTAGAACGCTTTAAATATGCTTTCATTTGTTTTAATAAATCATCATATGAATAAAAAGATAAGTAGGAATAAAATCTTTGTTGATCATTTCTGTGACTTCTTTCAACTTTTCCGTTATGTCTTGGAGTTCTAGGCTTAATTAGTTTATGAGTTATTTTTAGTTCTTCACACAAAATATCTAACGGATGAATTCTTTTAGTATTAGAAGTATGCGTAAATTCAGAACCGTTATCAGTTTGAATGATTTGAGGTTTATATCCAAAATAAACTATAGCTCTTTTTACAAAGTCGATGGTTGAATAAATAGATTGTTCTTTATAAGGGTAGATAAATCTTTCTCGAGATGCTTCATCAATAATAGTATATTGATAAAACTTCTCTCCATCGTTACCAATATAACATTGTTTAGGTACGTATTTAACGTCCATCTGCCATTTAATACCAATCATTTTAGGAGTATCATACTTTTTAGGAGTATACTTTTCATGTTTTTGTTTATCAAAGGATAAATTCATTTTTCTAATAATTCTAAAAAGAGAACAAGCATGTCTAGAATAACCTTTTTCTGTTCTTAGTTTGCCATATAATTCAGGTAAGGTGATATGAGGATTTCTTCTAGTATAATCTTTAATCCATTTAATTTCTTCATCAGTATGAGCATTAGGATGTTTAGATAAAGGTCTATGAGATCTATCAATAAGAGATTCTTTGGTACCATCAAATTTTTTCATCCATCTAAGAAGAGAAGATTTAGAGATATGGTATCTTCTACAAACTAAAGATAAGGGGTAACCTTTTGAATATAGACGAACAGCATAAAATTTTGTATTCAAATTATGTGGATAATAACGTATATTTTGTGGTATAGTATTCATAGCAAAAAGTCCTTTCGATAAATATTTTTTTGTTCAATTAATATTTTATCGGATTTTTTGCTTTTTTTGTACTTACAAGGTGTCACATCAATTGTAACACTACATAGAAAAATAACAGGAGTGTAAAAAGCACTCTTTTTTGTTTGGGATAATTATGTTAAAATTAATAATAGGAGGTATTCATATGATATGTAATAATTGTAATAGAGAAGTTACTGATACTACATTAACTAAATGTCCATATTGTGGAAGTGTTAATTTGGTGAATGTAGAGAATACTTCTGATGTAGAGATAGTTAAAGAAAAAGATTATACAGTAATCATTATAATAGTTTTATTATTAGCTGTTGGTGGTTTAGTTGTATTTATGATAACTAGTTCTAATAATAAGAATTTTTACTTTGATGAAACTGTTCCTGAGAGCAATGAAGCAGTTAATGAAGTTATAGATAGTACAGAAGAAAAAGAATATGTTGCAGTATCAAAAACTGGTCAAGATGGTAGCGCTACTGGTGTTGGTGTTACTAGAGTAGTATTTGATAATCAATATTTGAAACAAACTATTTTAACTAGTCAGGATGAGGTATCATATTTTATTAAACTAGATAATGATAATAATAAGACTAGATGTACAGAAGAAATTAAAAAAATAGAAAATAGAATAGAAACTAATTATGGTGTTACTGCTGTTAATTTATGTGAAATAGATTTAGAATTTGCTTATGAAATAGAAAATGTAATAGCACATATTTATAATACTTATCCTGAATCGAGAGGTAAGTTAACTAATGTAACGATCGCTAATGTTGGTGATGCTAATTATATGGCAGCATTTATGCCAATGTTTACTTTTGTTACTAGTAATACTAATAGTACTTATCCTTTAGGTATTAAGACACAAATTATATTAAATGCGAAATATTTTTTAAATATTAGTAAGTTAGAAAGTACAGTTACTTATGGAAGTGCTACTGGTTATTTTCCACCTAATGCAACTAGAAGTAGTACTGTAGCGCATGAGTTTGGACATTACTTATCTTATATAGGAATGATGAATTATTATAAAGCTGAACAATTAACATTTGTAAGAACTAATATGTCATCGACGTTATTAGATGTTAATAAAGATTTTATAGCAGGTACTTATAGTAAGATGGTTATAGAACAAGCTTATACTAATTATCAAACTAATTATGGTGGAACATTAGGTTTTGATGAGTTTAGAGCTAGTATTTCGAAATATGCTGTTGCAAAGAATGCACAGGGATTATATATTTATGATGAAACGATTGCAGAAGCTTATCATGATGTATATTTAAATGGAGATAATGCAGCATTAGCTAGCAAGTTAATTGTTGAATCGTTATTAACATATTTATAGGGAGGTAGAATATGAAAAAGTTATTATTTGGTTTAATGAGTTTTTGTTTATTAACAGGTAGTGTATTTGCTTTTGAAACTACTTTCCATATTGATATAGATAAGATAAATATTACTGCTAAAGGTGATGATCTAATTAATGGATTAGATAAGTCATATAGTATTGAAACTAAAGGTTTTAGTAATGAAACTGTGTATAATAAGGAAGTAGAAGAGTTAACTAAAGAATTAATTGATATTTCATTTAGTGATAAAACTGTTCAAGAAAAACAAAAAGATTTTAGTGAATATTTATATATAGATAATAGTAATGGAGCGAATACATTAGCATCTGCATTATTAATTGAAACGTATTTAAAATCTTTAAGTGAATATGAAATAACATATGAATATATTCAAGTAATTAGAATGGTTGAATTTGAACAAGGTTTATTATCATTTGCATATTTACCAAATGCAGTTATTAATAAATTAGAAAAAGATTTAGTATTAACATTCTGGTTTAAAGAGAATAATGGTGAATATCAAGTTCATTATGCATGGTTTAGTATAGATGATGATTTACAAAGTTATTTTAAAGATTTAGGTGAACAAGAAACTAAAGGTGACTTTATAGGTGGTTCTTATAAGAATATTTCATTATCTGGTAATGATGTAGTAGTATCAGATGAATTATTAAGTAATTTATATACTAATAATGTGGGTAGTTCTTATCAAATAACTGGTTTAACTTTAGGTGGAAGTAGTGTATATGGAAGTGCATTTACTTTAAGAAGTGGTGTTGTTGTAACTACTTGGTCATTATTTATTCAATTTTTAAGTAATAGTGATTTCTTATATGTTAATGATTATTTAGGTAATACGTACCCAATTGAAGGTGTTATTGCGGCTGATACTGATTATGATGTAGTAATACTTAAATTAACTGAAGAAGTTGGTAAACAAGTAACTTTAGGAGATTCTAGTACTTTAAAATTAGATGATAAATTATTTACTATTAATAGTAAAGATAATACAGGATTTAGTATTAATTATGGATCTTTTATTAAGAATAAAGATGGTAAGTTAAATAATTTATTTCCTATTAGTGAAAGTGATGTAGGTAGTGCTTTATATGATATTAATGGTAATGTAGTAGGTTTTAATACTGCTGATGTTATTAATTCTGATTTATCATATGCAAATAGTACTAATTATTTAAAAGAGTTACAAAGTACATTATTAAATGTAGAATTTAAAGATATTAAATATAAAGAAATTGATAGTTTTAAAGAAACTTATTATCAACCTTTGAAGGAAGAAGAAAAGTATAGTAATTTAAATGAATCTTCTTTAAAAGATTTATTAAAGATACATGGATTAGATAAGACTATTACATTACCTTTAGTTAAATCTAGTTATAAAGATGGTATTTTAAGTTTAAGATATAAGAATAGTGCTAGTGAGTCATTAAGTACTATGTATTTAGTTAATGATTATATTGAAAAGTTAAAAGAAAATGGTTATGAAAATACTTATGATACTTTAGAAAAGAAGATATATAAGAATAATAAATATCAAGTTATTATTAAAGAGAATATGAGTTATTTAATTATATTAATTGTGGAGGTATAAAATGAAGAAGAATAAAATAATAATATTTATACTAATAGCAATTATTATAGTATTAGGGTTGGTTATATTATTAAGAGATAATGATGTAAGTGTTAAAGAATATAGTAATGATGATATTAAGATAACTTATGATAGTACTTGGAAGTTAGTAGATGATAAAGAATTTAGTTTAAAACATAAAAAGAGTAAAAGTACATTTACTGTTGTTTCTAAGGAAGTAGAAGATAATTATATTGATACTGATTTAAGTGATGTAATAAAAGATATTGTATTTGATATAGAGAGTCAAAATGATGATTTTGTACTTATAGATACAGAAGATAATATTAGTGAAGAATATGAGGGTTATTCATATTTATATGAAAAAGATAATGAACAAGTAAAGGTTAATATTTATAAGAAGGATGATAAGTTAGTAATTGCCTATTATACTGCTAGTTATGAATATTTTGATGTAGTACTTGATAGTGTCGACTCTATGTTAAATTCATTAGAAATTAAAAGTGGAATAGATAGCTAATATATGCTGTCTATTTTTTATTAAGTAAAGTAAGGTGTCAAGTACTTTGACTTTTAGCATATATATATAATATAATTATTTTAAGCTTTAAGGTTAGAAAGGATAGAACTTAGAGTTAGCGCCAGGTCCCATAGAGGATGACGAGGTTAGTAATTATCGAAAGATTCGGCGGGTGTTACTACGTAGTAATGGAAGCGTTAGAATTGCTGTAAAAAGTAAAATCAAGATTATAACAAAGGCAATTCTCCATATATTTTTGTATGGAGGATTTTTTATGTGTGGAATTGTTGGGTATATCGGAAAAGATAAATGTATACCTAAGATTATTTATGGCCTTGAGTCATTAGAATATAGAGGGTATGACTCGGCTGGTATTGCTTATAAGAAAGGCAAAAAAATTATTATTGAGAAAGAACAAGGAAGATTAAGTAATTTAACTGAATCTTTAAATATGGATGAAAATGCTTATTTAGGAATAGGTCATACAAGATGGGCTACTCATGGTAAACCATCTAAAGAAAATAGTCATCCTCATTCAAGTAATGAGATTACATTAGTACACAATGGTATTATAGAAAACTATGAAGAATTAAAAGCAGAATTACCTGGTTATAAGTTTAAAAGTGAAACTGATACTGAAGTAGTTAGTGCATTAATAGATAAACTTTATAAAGAAGAAAAAGATATGTTAAAAGTTTTAAATAGTTTAAAAGATTATTTAAAAGGAAGTTATGCATTAGGTATTTTAGTTAATGGTGATGATAAGTTATATGCTATTAGACATGATAGTCCACTTATTATTGGGGTTTCAGAAGATGGAAACTTTATAGCTAGTGATGTACCTGCAATACTTAAATATACGAATATTTATTATTTATTATTAAATGATGAATATGCAGTATTAACTGAAGATGAAGTATTAATATATAATGCTGAAGGTAAGTTAGAAAATAAAACTTTATTAACATTCGAAGGCAGTCCAGATGCGGCGATGAAGAATGGTTATGAACATTTTATGTTAAAAGAAATATATGAACAACCAAGAGTAATTATGGATACTATTAAAGAATATATTGGTAGCTATGAAGAAATGAAGAAGAGATTAGGTTTCTTAGATAAGTTTGAAGAAATAGATATTATTGGTTGTGGTAGTGCTTATCATGTAGGTATGGTAGGTAAGAGTTTAATAGAAAAATATGGTCATGTAAGGGTTAATGTAGATATTGCATCTGAATATAGATATACTGAACATATTTATCGTAAGAAACATTTAATTATATTAATAAGTCAAAGTGGGGAAACTGCAGATACATTAGCAGTACTTAGAAAAGCTAAGGAACAAGGTATTACTACAATGGCGATTGTAAATGTAGTTGGATCTTCAATTGCTCGTGAAGCAGATAAGGTTTTATATATTAAAGCTGGTCCAGAAATAGCAGTTGCTACTACTAAGGCATATACTTGTCAATTAATGTTATTAAGCGTTATAGCAGCTTATTTAGGTATTAAAAATAAAGTATTAGATGAAAGTATTTTTGTAGAATATGAAAGTATTTCTGATAGATTAGAAAATATATTAAAAGATACTAGTGATACTGAAAATATAGCTAAAAGAATTAAAGACCATAAAGATATATTCTATTTAGGTAGAAAGATAGATTATTCATTATGTATGGAGGCTTCATTAAAATTAAAAGAAATAAGTTATATTCATAGTGAAGCATATGCAGCTGGGGAATTAAAGCATGGTACTATTAGTTTAGTAGAAAAAGGAACACCTGTAATTAGTATTATTACTGATGAAGATATTAAATTAAAAACTATAAGTAATGTAAAAGAAGTAAGAGCAAGAGGTGCTTTAAGTATTGTTATTACTGATCAAGAAATTGAAGATAATGATATTTATGAAATCTTAGTTAAGATAGATAAAGTACCAGATTTAATTAGTAGCGTACTTGCTATAGTTAAATGTCAATTAATTGCTTATTACGTAGCTAAGTTAAATGGTTGCGATATTGATAAACCAAGAAATTTAGCTAAGAGTGTTACTGTAGAATAATAACTAAAATAAGACGTTGATTTTCAACGTCTTATTTTTTTAATAATAAAGCACAGTCATGTGACATATCTTTACTTTGACCAAATTGAACATGTTCAGTAGGTAGTTTTATTACGTCAGTATCTTTAAATGCTTCAAATAAGTAATGGTATGCTAAGTTTTGTGTTGTAAGTCCTGGTAGATAATATTGTAAGTAATCCATCATATTTAATGCACCGGTACCAACAACTTTACCTTTTGATTCGGCATACATTTTAGCAAAGTCTTTATCTAATTCATCACTCCATGCATATAGATATGATACAACCATTGCTCCTTTTTGATTTAAATGTGGCATTAGTTCTTGTGTAACGAATTTATGATATTTACGTGCATGTTTAAATCTTACATCGTTATTATAGTTTAAATATTCATATATATTAGATAAGTTAATTACATCATATGATTTACCTTCTATATGTCTAGGTAGACCATATAAATCACTATCTATATAATTTATTGCTACTGATGATATTAATGATTTTAGTTTAGTAAAGTTTTCTGGATTTAAGTATGGATTTATTTTATGAACTAGATCATCATCTAATCTTTTATAAGTGAATAATAATCTTTCTAGCATATGTCCACCTTGAAGATTATTTTTGCCATACATACTATAAAGTGTTCCCCAATATATTAATTCTTCTTCACTTAAGTAATCTGCTATTTTAACAAATAAGAAAGGTGAGAAGGTTTTATAGTATTCCATAAATTCATCTAATGATAATGCTTGAATTGCTGCTAATCTTAAGAATAGAGCATGTCTACATAATCTATTTGAATCATATACATCAATGGTTTTAGCTCCAGCATTAATAGCATTTGCTACTTGTTCACCACTAGCCCCAATAGTTAGAAATGAATCAGTAGTGGTAAATTCTTTATAGTATGTTGCCATATCTTCTGTAGCATTAGCATATAAAGATTCATATTTGTTTTGTTCGATGAATGGTGAATCTCCCTTAAGTGAATGAATTAATCCATGGTTACCGCCATTACGTAACATAAGTTGTTGTGTTGCTATGATATCTTGGTTTAATCTTGCTTCTTGTTCTTGTGTTAAAACCATAATAAATCCCCCCTTGAAAGTGTTTGTATTATATAATAATTTGCTGGAAAAATCAAAAATAAATACTTTTTGATATAACATAATTTTTTGTGGTTATTTGACAATATTTTAAGGAATGAGTATAATTAGGGCACGTGGGTGATTATATATGAAAATAGAGTCAGCAGACCTAAAAAGTATGGCAGTAAGAATGAGTCAGTATCCTGATGATCATAAACCAGAATTCTTACTTGTTGGTCGTAGTAACGTTGGTAAAAGTTCTTTTATTAATACAGTATTAAATAGAAAAAATATAGCTAGAACAAGTGCTACACCTGGTAAGACACAAACATTAAATTTTTATATTGTTAATGATAAATTTTATTTAGTGGATGTTCCTGGATATGGATATGCTGCTGTTGATAGAGATACACAAAAGAAATTCGGTATGATGATTGAAGAATATTTAATTAATAGAGAGAATTTAAAGAGAGTATTCTTACTAATTGATTATAGACATAAACCAAGTGAAGATGATTTACTAATGTTTAACTTTATGAAGTATTATGATTTAGATGTAACTATAGTTGCTACTAAGTTAGATAAAGTAAAACAAAGTGATAGAGCTAAGAATGATAAAGCTATTCAAGAGATGTTTAAATTAGGTGAAAATGATAATATAGTGTTATTTAGTTCTGTTACTAAAAATGGTAAAGATGAAATTCAAAATATTATTGAAAAAAGTTTAGGTACTAACTAGTACCTTTTTTTTATGAAGAAGTTTACTTAAAAAATAAAATATGCTAAAATACGCATGAAGTGGAGGGGTAGACATGAAAAAAACTGTATGTTTAATTGGTCGACCAAATGTAGGTAAAAGTACTATATTTAATAGATTAATTAGAGAACAAAAGTCTATTATTATGGATTCGCCTGGTGTTACTAGAGATAGAGTTTATGGTGATGTTACTTATGGTGATGTTAAATTCTTACTTGTAGATACTGGTGGTATTGATTTTGGACAAGGTGATTTTAATAAGGATATTAAATTACAAGCTGAAATCGCTATTGAAGAATCTGATGTAATAGTATTTGTATGTGATGGCCGTGAAGATTTAACAAGTAATGATTTAGCTATTCGTGATATGTTAATGAAAACTAATAAGAAAGTTATTGTTGCTTTAAATAAGTTAGATAATTATGATATGCAACAAGAAAGAATATATTATTACTATGAATTAGGTTTTGAACATGTAATACCTATTTCGGCTTCTCATGCATTGGGCTTTGATGTATTAATGGAAACTATTACTGAAGATTTTGATGTAGTTGAAGAAGTAGAAGATGATATATTAAAATTTTGTATTATAGGAAGACCTAATGTAGGTAAGAGTAGTTTAACTAATGCTATTTTGAATGAAGAGAGAGCTATAGTATCAGATGTTGCTGGTACTACTAGAGATGCTACTGATACTAAGTTTAGATATAATGGTGAAGATTATATTTGTATAGATACAGCTGGTATGAGAAAACAAGGTAGAATATATGAATCAGTAGAAAAATATAGTTTACTTAGAAGTTTAAAAGCAATTGATAGAAGTGATGTATGTGTTGTTGTTATTGATGCATCAACAGGTATTATAGAACATGATAAACATATTGCTGGTTATGCTATTGAAGCAGGTAAAGGATTAGTGTTAGTTGTTAATAAATGGGATACTATTGAAGATAAAGATATGGAAATGAAGAAATGGAAAGAATTATTAAAGAATGAATTCCAATTTATGACATATGCTAAAGTAGTGTTCTTATCAGCATTAACTAAAAAGAGAATTCATACTTTAATGCCAGAAATTATTAGTGCTTATGAAAATAATAGAAGAGAAGTTAAAACATCTATTTTAAATAATGTTATTAATGATGCTGTTAAGTTACATGAGCCACCTGGATATAAGGGTAAGAAATTAAAAATATATTTCAGTTCTCAAACTGGTATTTGTCCTCCTAAATTTACATTTAGATGTAATAATAAAGGATTAGTACATTTTAGTTATGAAAGATATTTAGAAAATACTATTAGAAATAATTTTGATTTTACTGGTACTCCAATGACATTACAATTTAAAAATAGGGGAAGTAAAGATGATATAGTAGATGACGATGAATAATCGTCATCTTTTTTTTCTAATTATGTTATAATAATTAATAGAATAGAGGAATGTATTTATGAAATATGATGATTTGAGTTTTACAGTAAAAGATAGCAAAGGAAATGATGTGGTTTGTGATATTTTATCAATTGTACCTAATGATGAAAATCCTAAGGAACCATATGTTGTTTTTACTGATTATATGTTAGATGAAAACGATGAGTTTGTATTACAGTATGGTAAAGTGGTTGAATTTAATGATAACTATATTTTAGATACTGTTACTGATCCTTTTATAGTAGAAAAAATAAAAAATGGTTTAACTGATGATATAGTTGCTTATGTAAATGAACAAATTCAAGAAAATATGCATGAATAAGGATGAGTTAAGAAAACAATTAGAAGAATTAGGTAATAGTAATCCACAGGATTCTTTGAGATTAAGTGGTTGTTTAATTAAAACAATAAAGCAAGAGATTGCTAATTCTTCTAGTAAAGCAAAAAAAGATTTATTAAGAGTAGAATTAGTTCAAAGTTTAGAAAAACATAAGATATATATTGAAATGGCAAGGGGCAATTGTAAACATATACAATTGCCAAAAAGAGTTGGATTAAAAGTAAATGAAATAGCTACAACTATAGAAATTTTTAAAGAGAAAAAAGATGTTATTCAAAAAGCCCAAAATGTAGTTACTAACACTGGTGTTAGTGCTGTTATTGTTGCGGGAATAACTGCAGCTTTTGCAACTGTAGGTGGAACTTTATCTCTTGCAACTCTGGCTGGATTAGTACCAACATTTTGTTATATAGGACTTTCTAATGTTATGAGAGAAGGAATTAAAAAAAGTGAATTTTCTAAAATGTTAGAAACTATAGAGAATAAAGATGAGATATTTGAAGAAGCAAAACAGTTTGCGTTAGATAATATTGTTAATAATAAAGAATTTACTGATTTGTTATTACGTAAAAAAGATGCTACTACTTTAGAAGAAAAACTAGAAGTAGATAAGTTATTAATTGAGCAATATAAAATAATTAGAGATAAAGCACCCAATGAAACTATCAGTAGAACGTTATCTGTTGAACTTATTGAATTGATAAAGGAATATAAAAAGAATTTAGAAAAGAAGAAAAAAGGGTATATAAAAGATGAAATAGTTCTTAGTGGATTAGAGTTTGGAATATTAGAAAAAGAAATTCTTGATACTAGTGCATTATTGTTTAATGAAGAAAATTTTTTAGGTGAAGCATCTAAAAGTGCTTGGAAGAATATTAAGGTAAATGCAGCTACTATGTTTTTATCTAAGATGATATTAAGTGGAGTATTCCCGAGTTTAGCTTTTGATAGTGTTAATGATTTTATTACTCCTTTATTTAATTTAGTAATAAATAATATAACTCATTTGGGTGATTTTAAAGATAAAATTAATATGAAGAATACAAAATATGTTGAAAAACAAATTCAGTTTAATAATCCTGATTTATTTAAAAAATTAACTGAAGGAAAAGCGATGGCGTTGGCATAGGAGATGAATAATATGAATGAAGTATTTTTAAGGAAAAATGATATTGGTGTTAATATTGAATATCATGTTATTGGTTATTATTTAGATGACAATAAAAGATATCGTATTTATACTGATTTTGTTACTGATAAAGATAATATTTTTGGAATAAGAATTATGGTTGATTTAGAAAAAGATAGTGAATATGTAAGACTTAATTCTAAAGAAGAAAAAGTAATTATTGAAAAATATAATAGAGAAATAATGGTTTATGCAAAAGGTAATAAGTAAGGATGGTAGTAATGAAAAATAATGATATGTTTGTAGATGTAGTTGATGAAGAAAAAAAAGTTACTAGTGTGGAAGAATCTACAAGTTTTGATTATGCGGTCAATCGTTTGAAAAGTGATATTGCTGCTGCTGAAAAAGAAAGAAAAGATGCTGTGATTTCATCAAAAAGAGGTAGATTAATTAGATTAATTAAGGAAGAAATCAAAAAAATAAAATCTATGGAAGAACTTAGTACTGAAGATCAAGAAAGTTTAGAAAATTTACAAAAAATGTTAGAAACCGAACTTGGTAATCATAAGGATCATTTAAAGTTAATTTATAAAGAAGATTTTTTAGCAAAAAGAGCTACAGTGCCAGCAATCTTTACTGTTTTACCTAAAGGTGTTGGTATTCAATTTAAACGCGTTCTTAATTGTATAGATGAATTAAAAGAAGCAAAAACTAATAAAGAGAAAATATTTGGTGTTGTTGATGTTGGTAAACAAATGGGTTTATTTGCAGCTACACCTGTTATATTTACTGCGAAGTTTATTGCGAGACATTGGTATTTATTGTTATTATTATTGTCTTTACTAGCAGCTATGAATTTTGATTGGCTAAAAGATCTACTTGGTAAATTACCTTTCTTAGCTAAAAAAGGTGAAGATAATGATAATGAAAAAGATAATTCTGATGGTGGATTAAAAGAAGAAGTAACTGATCCAGCTACTCAAACTAATCCTGAATTTGGTTTGAATCATAAACCTGTTATTCCTGTAATTCCAATTCCTGGTGAGGATGAAGAAGAAAATACCCTTACTAATCCAAAACCCGAACCACAACCGAAACCTGGTTTAGCTCCTGGTTATGCATTCGAAGAAAATGAAGAAACTGATTCTGTTATTACTCCTAGTCCTGAAGTGGTTCCAGAAGTAGTATTAACACCAGAACAGAATGAATTGTCAAAAAATATTTCTGAAACATTTATTGATAGGTTGGAACAACAATTTTCTTTCTTTATAGCAGAAAGACATCCTGATACAGTTGTTGTTCATAGTGCGCAAGAATACTATGATGCTGTTAAAGAATTGACAGGTGGAAGAACACCGTTTGAAGTGTCAGGAGCTGAAGATTATTATAAACATTTCAATGTTTCTACTGAACCTTCTGAACAATCTATTGTATGGCCGGAAATGGAAGAGTTTAGTAATAGATGTTTTGAAACTAACAAAGATTTAGTTAATTATGTTGCGAGTGGAAAAGATCCAAACTTAACTAGATTCGCTAATGATTTTATTGAAGATATGAATAAATCTTCAGTTGGTTTTGATATGAGTGCAGTTGAATCTATTTGTGATGAATTAGGTATATCTGTTGGAGCTGGTTTAACAATTTTTGCATTATATGAATTAATTCAATATGGATTAGCTATTCCAACAGGTGGTGCATCATTGGTTTTACCTGGTTAGAACTAAGATTTTAATTTGACAAAATGTTTAAATAGGTGTAGTATTTAGTTAATTCAATGAGGAAGAACACGATTATTAAGTATCTTGCTTGTAGAGAACTAGTGGTTGGTGAAAACTAGTAGAAGTCTTAATAGTTACTATCTTCTGAGTGGTTTAATAAAACCCGGTTAATAGCCGTTATCTAAATTAAGTTAAATAAAGGATGGTACCGCATAACTTTGCTCCTTGCAAGTTATGTGGTTTTTTTATTTATAGAAAGGGGCAGATGGAATGGATCGAACCGAGTGTGTTGAAACGCTAAAAAAAGAGTTGTTCGAAATTAAATTATCTATGGCAATGAGAAAAGGTTCTATTGCTGATAGAGTAGAACTTGTTAGAAGAGAAGAACAAGTAAACAAAATATTAAATACATTATTATCTGAGATTGAAATCGCTAGTGGTCAGGTTGCATTTGCATTTGCTGAACAAATAGATTTATCTAAGATAGATGATGTTAAAGAAGAGATAAAAGGAAGGAAGAAAAATAATGGTTAATTTTAAGGAAGATGAAAAATTAAATAAGTTAAATCATAGTTGTGCACATTTACTTGCACAAGCTGTAAAACATTTATATCCTCATGCTAAATTCTGGGTAGGACCAGTTGTAGAAGAAGGTTTCTATTATGATATTGATTTAGGTGAAGATGTATTAAAAGATGAAGATTTAGAAGTAATTGAAAGAGAAATGAAAAAATGTTCTAAATCAGCTAAAAATATTATTAGAAAAGAAATTTCTAGAGAAGAAGCTTTAGAAATGTTTAAAGATGATGAATACAAGATAGATTTAATTGAAAGAATGGAAGAAGACAATGTAATATCTTGTTATGTTCAAGGTGACTTTACTGATTTATGTAGAGGACCTCATATGGAAAATACTAAAGAAATTAAATATTTCAAATTAACTAAGTTTAGTGGTGCTTATTGGAAAGGTGATGCATCTAAGAAAATGCTTCAAAGAATATATGGTGTATGTTTCCCATCTCAAGAAGAATTAGATGCACATTTAAAAGAATTAGAAGAAATGAAATTAAGAGACCATAGAAAAATAGGTAAAGATTTAGAAATATTTATGGTTAGTGATTTAGTAGGTAAAGGTTTACCAATGTATTTACCAAACGGATATATGATGTGGGATTTATTAGAACAATATATCAAAGGTAAAGAAAGAAAATTAGGTTATTTACATGTATTAACTCCACCACTAGGAAATGTTGAGTTATATAAAACATCAGGACACTGGGATCATTATAAAGAAAATATGTTTCCTATGATGAAAGTTGAAGAAGAAGAATTCGTTCTTCGTCCAATGAACTGTCCTCATCATATGGTTGTTTATAGTAATAACGTACATTCATATAGAGATTTACCAATTAAGATTGGTGAAATAGCTAGAGATTGTCGTTTTGAATCAAGTGGTTCATTAAAAGGCATTGAAAGAGTTAGAACTTTCTGTCAAAATGATGCTCACTTATTTGTTACTCCTGAACAAATTCAAGCAGAATTTAGTGAAGTAGTTAATTTAATATTAGAAGTTTATAGTGAATTAGGTATTAAAGATTATAGATTTGAATTATCTTTAAGAGATCCTGAAGATAAAGTTAAGTATTATCCAGATGATGATATGTGGAATAATGCTGAAAATACTTTAAGAAAAGTATTAGATGGATTAAATTTAGACTATGTAGAAAAGATTGGTGAAGCAGCATTCTATGGACCAAAATTAGATGTTCAAGTTAAACCAGCTGTAGGACCTGAATATACTTTATCTACTTGTCAATTAGACTTCTGTTTACCAATGCGTTTTGATTTAGGTTATGTAGACAATGAAGGTAACAAACAAACTCCAGTTGTATTACACAGAGCTATTTTTGGAAGTATTGATAGATTTATGGCTTACTATTTAGAAGAAACTAAAGGATATTTACCAGTATGGTTAGCTCCAAAACAAATTGAAGTTGTTCCAGTAAATATTCAATATCATGAAGAATATGCTAATGAAATATATAATGCATTAAAAGAAGCTGGATTTAGAGTTGGAATTGATGCAAGAAATGAAAAATTAGGTTATAAACTTCGTGAATCAGTTATTAAGAAAATACCTTATATGTTAATATTAGGACAAAAAGAAGTTGATGAAAAATTAGTTTCTTATAGAAGAGCAGGCAGTGAAGAAACTACTACATTAAAACTTGAAGAATTCATTGAATTAATCAATAATGATATAAAAAATAAAGTAAGATATGATAAATAAAAAGAACAAGCACTTGTGCTTGTTTTTTGTCTTTTAATATTGATATTAAACTCTTATTAAGTTATAATTTAATATATAATAAGGGTGTGTATCAATATGAAAATAATGTTAATGGATCAGGTTAAGTTAGTTAATCTGGTATTACCAAGAGAAGTTTTTGGTAACTATTGGGTAATAAATGCAGATAAAGATAACTTAGTTAACGTAGAAGCTATAGATGGTAATTGGATACTAAAAAGTAATAGTGAGATTAAGGTATTCAAAGATGGAACTCCTGTTAATGAAATAGCATTAGAGGAAGAAAAATTCTATACATTAAAGAACGTATTATTAGGTCAAAGTTATGTAATATATACATCTCCTACATATGATAAAAATACAATGCAATTATGTATTGGTAATATAGATAATGCAGTATATTATATTGGTAATAATAATGCACCTGCTAATGGTAATGTAGCACAAAACATTATTTCATATGAACAAAATGGATTTGCTAGAAATCAAATTAAAATTACTGTTCAAAACGGATTATATAGTGTAATAAATTTAAATCCACAAATGCCAATGTATATTAATGGTTTATTAAAGACTCAAGATTATTTAAAATATGGCGATAGTATTTTTATCTTAGGTTTTAAATTATCTATTGTTAAAGATATATTTATGGTTAATAATCCAAATAAATTATTAAAGTATGATGCTAAAACTTTTATAACTAGATCTTTACCAGTTTTAGATTTTAATAAAATATCTAAAGAAGTAGATCCAGCAATAGAAATGTATAAAAAAGAAGATTATTTCTTAAAACCTCCTAGATTCGATGAAAAAATTGAAGAGAAAGAATTAATTATAGACCCACCTCCTGCACCACAAAAGCAAGAGGAAATGCCTGCTATTTTAACAATGGGTTCAATGATTATGATGGGTATGAGTTCTGTAATGAATGCAGTTACTACTTTAACAGGTGTTTTAAATGGTACTGTAGAACTTAAAACAGCGTGGCCTTCATTGTTAACTTGTTTGGCGATGTTAACATGTATGTTGGTATTACCGACTGCAACTAAAATGTATAACAAACATAAAAAGAAAGTTTATGAACGTAGAAGACAAGCTACATATAGAGATTATGTAGAGAGAAAAAGAGTAGAGTTCTTAACTGAAATGAAGAGACAACAACAAATTTTAATTGAAAAATATATTCCATTAAAAGAAGTTGGAGATGTTATCTTATTTAAGAAACGTACTTTATGGGAAAAGAATATGGACGACTATGATTTCCTATCATTAAGATTAGGTATTGGTTCAATTCCACCTTTCTTCCATATTAACTTTCCTGATGATCACTTCTCAATGGATGCAGAAGACAACTTAATGGGATTGTTAAGACAATTAGAAAAAGAAACTGAATATTTAGTAAATGTTCCTGTTACTTATTCTTTTACTAAGAAGTTTGTTACAGGTATTATTGGTAAACGTGATGTAACTAATCCTTTTATTAGAGGTTTATTATTACAAATGTTTGCTTATCATGGATATGATGATTTAAAAGTTTGTGTATTTACAAGTAGTGAGAATTCTAAGTTCTGGGAAGAAATACAAAACTGTCCTTATTTTTGGGATGATAATAAAACATTAAGATTCTTTGGTACTAATATAGATGATATTAATCACATTAGTTCTTACTTAGAAGAATTATTAGCACAAGTAAGAGAAGCTAATGAAAGTAATGCAGGTACTGAAAAGAGAATAGCTAAGTTACCTAAACGTTTCGTTATTATGATAGATGATATCGATTTGGTACGTAACGTATCTATTATTAGAACAGTTCTTGAATCTACTGAATATTTAGGAATTAGTTTAATTATTTGTACTGAAAAATTAAACTCATTACCAAATGAAGTTGAACACTTTATTAGTGTAGATGAACGTAGTGGTGGTATTTTCGAACGAGTATTAACAGATGGCAAGAGAATTAACTTTACTCCCGACTTTATGTTTGCTTCATTAGAAAAATATGTATATGTTATATCTAATATACCTATTGCATTAAATGGTGGTAAGTATGTATTACCTTCAACATATACATTCTTAGAAATGTATAATGTATCTAATGTTAACCAATTGAATTGTTTAAGTAGATGGAAAGATAATGATCCAATTAACTCTTTAGCAGCTCCAGTAGGTGTTAATGAATATGGTGAATTATTTAACTTAGATCTTCATGAAAAAGCACATGGTCCACATGGACTAATTGCTGGTATGACAGGTTCTGGTAAATCAGAATTTATTATTTCGTTTATTTTAAGTATGGCAGTTAACTTCCATCCAAATGAAGTACAATTCGTACTTATCGATTACAAAGGTGGAGGATTAGCAGGTGCATTCGAAAATAGAGAAACAGGATTAAAATTACCTCATCTAGCTGGTACAATTACAAACTTAGATGTTAATGGTATTAATCGTTCTTTAGCTTCATTACAATCAGAGTTAAAGAGAAGACAAGCAGAGTTTAATAAAGCTCGTGATGCTGTAGGTGAATCTACAATTGATATTTATAAATATCAAAGATTATATCGTAGTGGTAAGGTTAAAGATCCTATTGCTCACTTATTTATTATTTCCGATGAGTTCGCCGAATTGAAAGCACAACAACCTGATTTCATGGATGAGTTGATTTCAACAGCACGTATCGGACGTTCACTTGGTGTTCACTTAATTCTAGCGACACAAAAGCCAAGTGGTGTAGTTAACGACCAAATTTGGTCAAACTCTAAATTTAAAATCTGTTTAAAAGTTCAAGATAGATCTGACTCTCAAGAAATGATCAAGAGACCAGATGCTGCTTCATTAAAAGAAACTGGTAGATTCTTCTTACAAGTTGGTTATGATGAATTCTTCGCATTAGGTCAAAGTGCTTGGACAGGAGCTCCATATTATGAATCAGATGTTCGTAAGAAGAAAGTTGATAATACAATTTCATTTGTTAACAACTTAGGTGCTCCAATTAAAGTTATGGATGATGGAAAACAAAGTTTTACAGGTGTTCTTAAAGGTGAAGAGTTACCAAATATTATGAAATATATGGTTGATTTATCTAAGAAAGAAAATATTCAAGTAAAACAATTGTGGTTAAATGCATTACCACCTATCATTTATATTGATGGATTAAAAGAAAAATATGAATATAAGAAAATTGATTGTGATATTAATCCGGTTATTGGTGAATACGATGCTCCAGATTTACAAAAACAAGGATTACTTACTATGCCAATTACTCAAGGTGGTAACTGGATAATCTATGGTATTGCTGATTCTGGTAAAGATGAAGTTGTTAACTCAATAGTTTATTCTTGTATTACAACTTATTCTCCTGTTGAATTACAAATGTATTTAATGGACTTTGGTGCTGAAACATTACGTATGTATAGAAAAGCTCCACAAGTTGGTGATGTTGTATTCCAACAAGATGCTGATAAGGTAACTAATTTAATTAGAATGATAAGTTCTATTATGGAACAAAGAAGAAAGTTATTTGCTGATTACGGTGGTAACTATATTAATTATTGTAAGACTAGTGGTAAAGTATTGCCTAATATAGTAGTTATCTTAAATGGTTATGAAACATTTAGTGAAAACTATGGTGATTCAACATTTGATAGTTTAATTACTATTACTCGTGACTGTCAAAAATATGGTATTTATTTCATTATGACATGTGCGAGTGTTAATGGTATTAGAAGTAAATTAGCTCAATATTTACCTAACCATTTAGTATTACAAATGAATGATAAGTATGACTATTCTACATTATTAAGTAGAACTAAGTTAGAACCTGCTGCATTCTCTGGACGTGGTTTGGTTAAACTAGATACAGTTTATGAATTCCAAGCAGCTGTACCAGTACAACAAGAAGAATTAAATACTGTTGTTTCTGCGAAGATTAAGGAACTATGTGAAAAATATAAAACTAGTGCTCCTAAGATTCCAGTATTACCAGAAATTGTTACTATTTCTTATTGTGCTGATAATAATAAGGGACTTCAAGGAATGCCTGTTGGTGTTGAAAAAGAATCTCTTGCGATTCGTACATTAAATTTCACAAAGAACTTAGAACATACAATTACTGCATTAGAATTTGATACATTAGTACCATTTGGTAAGATGTTTATTAAACAAATTGGTAAGAGTTTAGGTAAGAATGTTTATGTGTTCGACCCTGATAAATACTTTGGTGATATAGCAGCGGATGTATCATATTATGATTCAAATGTTCCAAATTGTTATAAGCAATTAGTTGAATTTATTAATAAAATGTATGATGAATTTGCAGCTGGTGGATATGATCCTGCAGCTATTAGTAAATACGGTGAATACGTATGTGTTATAGCTGGTATTGATAAATTTAAAATGTTATTAGGCAATGACTTTAGTTCACAATTTGCTGACTTATTAGTTAAGATTAAAGCAATGCCTAAGATGTATTTTATAATTATGGATGAAGTAGATAATATTAAGAAATTTGAATACGATACATGGTATAAAGCTGTTGTATCTCCTACAAGAGGTATTTGGGTTGGTGAAGGTATGTCAACACAATTTACTCTTAAATCTACATTATCTGCTAGACAATTATCTGCTAAGATTGATAACACATTCGGTTACTATGTAGATGGTAGTGTTACAGTATTAGTTAAATTGATTACAGATGTTGGTGAAGAAGACCAATATGAGTCATTATAAAAAACAAGCGAAATACGCTTGTTTTTTCTCGTTTTTATGCGAAGTGGTTTGTTGACTTATACTTGATTTTAATGTATTATTTATAGTATAGGACAGTAGATGTTAAGAATGGAGTGCTTTTATGAATAATAAAGTATGTGTAGAATTGATTGTTCCTGCTATAGAGGAACGTTACAATGTTTTTATTCCTATAAATAAGAAAACATTAGAGGTTATATATTTACTTAGTAAAGCAATCAATGAAATGTCTAACGGTTTTTTTGAAATTTCAAACAATGTATCATTAATTAATGGTAGTACGGGTTTGAATTATGATGTAGATAAAACATTTTTGGAAAACGGTATATTAAACGGTTCCAAAATTATACTAATGTAAGGAGGGTTGTGTTATGTACAATACTGTTTTTGATTATAATTTTGCTGTAGATGAAGAAAAGTTAGGGATTGTTTGTGATACTATGACTGGAAAAGCAAATGAAGTTAGAGAACTTGTAGATTCTATTTATAATATTATAAATAATGATTTGTCTAACTATTGGAAAAGTACTTCTTATGATAATTTTAGAGACACTTGTAGTAAATATAGGGTAGGATTAAATGAACTAGCTAATATGATTGAGTTGTTTGGTAGTTCAGCTCAAAGTATAAGCGAAGCAGCTGGTGAAATGTTTACTGGCATTAATAGTAAATTTTAAAAGGAAATAGAAGGTGAAGAATATGAGTACAGGACAAGGAGCTGGCGCTACTAACGGAGATTTTTTTGATTATACTGGTGTAAAAAGTTGTATGGATTCGTTAGATCAAAAATTTTCTGAGTTTGCTGAACTATTAAGAAGTGTTAATGATTATATGAATGATAATATTCATATTGACCATAATTCTGCTATATTTGGATTGTTAGGAGAAAAATTTTTGAACGACTGGAATGAAAATGCATCTACTTTTGGTGATTTTTATGAAAACTTCTCTGTATGGAATCAATTAATGGTTAACATAATGAATCAATACGGTGGGTTTGATGATGCGGCAGTTAAAAATGCAATTGGTCAAAATCAATCTAGTGGGGCTACACTTGCTGGTGTTGCAGAAACAAGAGCTGCAATTTGGGAAAATAATCAATTACAAGATTTTAAGGAGGCTAACTTGGTTGCAGGTGCAAACGGAGTTGTTGAAGAAGGCGTTGTTAATAAAGAAATTTTATATGATGGATATGAACAATATACATATATAGATGGAACTGTTGTTACTTATGAAAAAGCTGGTGATGGCAGTGTTCAAAGAATGATAGTTGAAAATGTAGATGGAACTATCGATACTAAATTAGTATTAGAAGACGGCGGAATGGTTATAGAAAGATATGACGTAAATGGTAAAGCTTATTCTTCTGATATTGTTGGAGCAAACGGAGAAGTGTTGGCAACTAGAAATTATACTGATGATTATAAAAATGAAACTATTACATTCTATAATGCTGACGGAAGTAAGGATACTATTAAAATATATGATGATTCTATTCCTTGGAATACTGGCATGAAAAATGTTACAACAACAGATATGGTTATGCATAGTGATGCTTTTCAACAATTGTTTTATGGTAAAGATGCTAGAAATATTTCGAGTGGTGAAATTCTTGATATTACAAAGAGTGCAGTAGTTGAAAATAATCTTGAACGTGATTTCTCAACTGGTGTGAAAACTGCTGATACTTTATCTCAACATGGAACTTCAACTGATATTTTAGATAACGGATATACTCCTCATTATGCTGATAGATATATTGATAAAAGTGAATTGTATTCTACTAACGAACAAAAACAAATTGATGCTATTATAGATTATAGAAAAGGGGCACCGGTTGAAGCAGTTCAAGGGCATGATATTGAAGCGGTTAGAGATTCTTATAGAACTAACGATATGGCTGATTCTTATGGTCAACAATCTGCTGCGTTCCAAGGTGGAAAAGGAACTACTAGACCTAGTGGTACGGATGGTAATGTTACTAGTGGAAATACTGTTTTATATAATTCTGGATATAATACTACAATGCCAAGTAAAACAGATGAAGAAGGGGTAACTAATCCTGCATATAATAACGGAGTTCCTGTTACTGTTCCAAATGCAATGGATGATGAAAAAGTTGAGGCTTCGACATTGGTATATAATCCTAATACTGGCGAATATACAGTTCAGCCAGTTCCATATAATCCAAGCGATGAGGCTCAACTCGTTTTGTTAGGTCAAGATAATAACGATAATGGACAAAGTGGTCCTAAGGTATATAGCTGTTAGAAGGGTGGTAATAGGTTATGGGTAGTTTAAATATTAAAACATTAGGTAATAATATTGAAAAAGTTCAAAATGTGATCAGAGCGTTAGAAACTGTAAAAACTGATTGGCCTGATTTTGTAAAAACCGATCAATCCTTTTACGATGAATTTATGAATGATATGGAAAAATTAATAAATGATTTAAAAACATTTAAAACCAATTTAGAAGATTGCGGCGAAAAAGCTGACCAATATGCTGACTGGGTTGTGTAGGAGGTGTAGAAAATGGGATATATAAAAGTTGATAAAAGTAACACAATACCTACAGATTTAAGAAAAGCTGCAACAGATTTTAGGGCAATGACTAGTGATTTGGATACGTGGATTAATAATAATTATAATGTGCCCAAAAGTAAATTGTATAAAGAAGAAAAGTATCAAGAAAAGAGTTGGGTAGAAGATTTAAAAGAATATGTTACAAAAACTTTTACTAGAGTTGTTTATGATCATCGTAATGCTTATGAAATGTACAAACAATGGTTGGACAAAGCTCGTAGTTACAATTCTTCAGCTAAAGCAATTGAGCTAAAAGAAGCAGAACGCTTGGCGACAGCTGTTGAAGGAATGATATTGTTAATTGAACAATTTGATGATATTAAGAATTTCGACTTAGCTGAAGGCTATTCTGGAAATATGGATATAACAACTTCTGATAATGGTTCTACTGTTACTTTATATTTTAAAGATGCAGATGGTAATCTTGTTAGAATATCTGATTTGGTCAATTGTTTTTATTCATATTCTGGAATGTCAATGAGTGGCGTTGTTCAAGGTTATTTATATGCTGAAGCTAATGGTCTTGAATTTACTGCTGAATATCAACAACAAATTTTAGATGGTGTTAATTCAACAGTTGGAAAGATTAATGAAGCAGAAGGATTTGGAGTAGTAACTGATGCTGATTTAGAGGGGGTTAGTACTGCGTTAGGTTTTGATTATGCTGCTTTTGTTAGCAATGCTCAAAATACTGGTGGTAATTGGTCTAATAACATGGAAGTTGGGTCAACTATTTTAAATCAAAATTATATTATGCAAGAGGCATTTAATTTTGATCCTAATAATCCTGGTGGTGTTCTTGAACAGTCGGAACAACGAGTTGGTCTACTTAATGATATAACTGGAATGGGTGAAAATCAAATTTCTGATGATCCGACTGGACCAACATTATCAGTACTAGAAGAAACTGGACCAGGAGGGCCAGAAGAAACTCTTCCGCCTGGAACTGAAGAAGAATCGACTGTTCCAACTAAACCTCTTGATATAGAGTTAATTGATGTTGGTGGAGCTGATTACTTTAAGAATTTATTGCCGGATACTGAATATGATTATGATGATTTAGCTCGTCAAATGTTCGAAGGAATGTCTGAAGATGAATTATTGGCATTTAGAGAACAATCTATTAATAGAGCTACAGGATTCATTGAAGCAAACGATGTTGAAAGTATTTCTAATGATTTAACTGGTTATGGATATAGCCAAAGTGATATTGGTAACTTCGTTGATGTAAATAATAAAATTGTTAAAGATCCAGATGCAGTTATTGCTGCTTATGTAGCTGGAGATCAAAATAACTATATGGCTAATATGGCTAATAATATGGCTATGAATGATGGTGTTACAGGATTTACTTCATCACATGGTTCTAACGCAAGTTATAGTAACCATCAAAATGGTACTGTTAACGCAAATATTGCTAACATGCATGATGATGAAGAGGTTGATGAAGCATCTAAAAAATATCAACAAGCTAAGAAAAATTATAAGCAAAAAGCTGATGAAGCAAATGAAGCTGCTGAAGATGCTAAAGAAGCTCAAACTGAAGTTAATACTAAAGTCGAAGAGTACGGAAAAGATACTTCTAAGTGGACTGAAGAACAAGCTAAAGATTATAACGAAGCTAAAGAAAATTACGAGCAAGCTAAAGAAAATTACGATGAAAAAGTTGAAGAATTTAATAAAGCAGAACAAGAATATAAAGATGCTAAAAATGATTATGATACTGCAAAAGAAAACTTCGAAAATGAAATTAAAGAAAATGTTAAAGCAAATGATGAATTCTACGAAAATCAAACAGAAGAAGTTAATGTTTCTGATGATCAATTAGTAGAAGAGGTTGGCGGAACTGGTGAAAGTAATTCTAATGGAAATACTGGTGAACCAAGTGGTGAAACAACTACTGATACAAGTGTTGGTGGATCAGAACAAAATGCTGATGCAGTTGACACACAAACTCATGAAGGCACTGTAAATGGTGATGGTACTGTAAGTGCTAGTGATCAAGGATTAGTAGATTCTATTCTTGGTGGAAATGGTAGAGATGCTGGAAGCACTGATGCTGGAATTGCGATGAACAATGAAGGTGATGTTTCAACAGCTGCTAGTGAAACTGGATTAGCTGGTGATGGATTAGCAACTGGTGGAGATACTGGTTCAGTTACTGGTGAAACTTCAACAGAACCAAATAATGGAATTGATGATTTGCGTAATGGTGTTGATACTCCTGATGTTGAAACATCTGGTATGGATTCACAAACTGTTTTAGAAACTGCTCCTGCTAGTGAGAATGGAATTATTACTGAAGGTAATACAACAGAAATGGCTGATGTATCAGCGATGAGCGAACCACAAGGTATGGAAGCAGTAACTACTGAAGTAACTCAAGAAGCTCCAAGTAGTGAAAATCCATTAAATAGTGTTACTGAATCAAGCAATAATGATGCTGCAATAGTTCAACAAATGACTCAAGAAGAGGCAGCAAGAAATGAAAAACAAAAAACTGAAAGTGCAGAAAGTTCTGATGTTGGAACTCAATCTACACAAACAGTTCAAACAGCAACTGCTCAAACTCAATTTAGAACAGATGCTGGTGTAAAAGTAGAATCTAGCAGTAATGAAAATGTTGTTTCTGTTGGAAACGATGCATTATTGAACTCGATAATAACTGAATAAAAAGGATAGGAGAAAGTTGGAATGAAAGAAAAGTATTTACCAATAGGAACTGTAGTTTTATTAAAAGGTGGAAAGAAAAGAGCAATGATTACTGGATTCTGTTCAGTAGCTCAAGAAAACCAAGATAAAATATATGATTATAGTGGATGCGTATATCCAGAAGGATATTTGAGTTCTAATCAAGTATGTTTATTTGATCATGACCAAATAGAAAAAGTATATTTTGAAGGTTTCGTTGATGATGAAGAAATTCAATTCAAAGAAAAATTAAATACTATAGTTGCTAATTTAGAAAATCAAATGTCTGCAGATGCTGCAGCAACAACTCCAGCAACAGAAGAAACTACTTCTGAAGCTCCTGCTGAAATCCCTACTGTTGATACACCAATTGGTGGTTTAGGGAATTTAGAAGGTGAAGCAATTACTGAAGATTCTGATATCAAACCATTCGGAGAATAAAAAAGCCATTATATGGCTTTTTTTTATTATCTTTATTGACTATAATGTGAAATTTTTGTAAAATGATATTATAAGGATATGGTGATAGTCAAGAGGGTTTTGGAACTAACCTACATTATATTCTTTATATACTAGAAGTGTATTCTTATAATTGATGAAAATTGGATGGAGGTGCAATTATGGGTGCATTAAGAATGGAAAGTGGAGAATTACGTAATCTAGGAAATGAAATTAAGAGTAATGCTAGTAGCTTTAATTCATTAATTTCTCAATTCCAATCAGAATATGAATCTCTAACAGCTAATGGAACTTGGGAAGGACCAGACTCAGTTACATTTGCTCAAGCTGCTGCTAACTTTAAGGCTGACTTAGATAAAGCTGCTCAATTAGTAGAAGAAGTTGGTCAAAACTTAGTAACAACTGCTGATAACTACGATTCAGTACATGAAAGCGTAAACTCAAGCATCAATAGTATGTTAGGATAATATCTAACAAAACTATAACTAACCAAAAAACAAAAAAATATTATAAGTGAGGTGACACAGATGAATGTTTTTGAATATACAACTTTCTGTGAAGTTTATGAAAATTTAAAGAAAACTATCGGTACTATGGAGGATGCTGATCCAAGTACAGTTGGTGGAGTTATCAAATCAAGTGATACTCAAATTAATAAAGGATTAGACTACGCTGCAGATTCTTCTTGGGCTGCTTCTAAATTAGCTGCTTGGAATGAAATGCTTCCTGGTTTAAAAACAAATTTCGAAAACTTAATCGTTTTATTAAACAACGCAAAAAATGCTGCTGATAAATATAACGAATTCGAAAAAACAAATTCAGGTATGTAATCCTATGTACTACTGTTGTAGTACATTGTAAGTTGCTAAACAGTTAGTTTGGCAATTTACAATGTACTATATTTTTTAGAAAGATGGTGTTTATATGGCTTGGGATTTTACGGTTGATAGTGATATCCAGTTAGATATGGCGAAATATTTGAAGGAGAAAGCAGATGAACTAGATACTCAATTTGCAAATTTATATACACAAATTGGACCTAGTAATCTTGGAACTCATTGGGTTGGTAGTGATTATGATGCATTCAATGTGGGATGTGAAGGTTATAAACAAGCTTTAGATGATATGACTGATTCTGTCCGTATGTATGCCAGCCATTTTGAAAAAGTTGCCGAAGGAACTGATTTATTATCTTCTCTATGTATTTCAATAGTACAAAATATGACAACTAGAGGAGATGCATTACCAGGATCTGGTGGAGCTGTAAGTACTACTGGTGGAACAGGAACTACTGGAACAGGAGGTACTACTACAGGTACTGGTGGTAATGGCCAAGGAACCGGCGGTAATGGAACTACTGCTGTGACTGGAGGAACTGGTCAAGGAACTGGTGGAAATGGTACAGGTACTACTGGTCAAGGTGGAACAGGATTTAGAGGAGGTTCTACTGTTCAAGGTGGTACTGGCGGTAACGGAACTACTGGACAAGGAAATGGCGGTGTAGTTGGAACTGGAGGACAATCGTTGATTGGACAAGGAACTGGTGGAAATGGTACGGGTACTACTGGTCAAGGTGGAACAGGATTTAGAGGAGGTTCTACTGGTCAAGGTGGCACCGGAGGTAACGGAACTACTGCTGTGACTGGAGGAACTGGTCAAGGAACTGGTGGAAATGGAAATCAGCAACAAAGTCAACAAAATCAACAACAAAAACCTGGATATTGGCAACAACAAGGTCAAAGATATGTTGATGATTGGAATGACTTTACTGGCGATGTTTCATATACATGGGGTAAAGCTAATGGCTTGATTTCTGGAACATATGCGTTAGCAGAAACAGGTGTTGAAACTAGTTTATTTGTTGCTGACACTGCTATTAATACTGTTCAAACTGGAACTGATATGATTCAAAGTGGTGCTAACTGGTTATTTGATGCTTTTAATAGTCGTTCAGTTGGAAATGGCGATTACTGGAGTAATATAGGAAAAGATTATGCTGAAAACTTCGATTATTCTACTTGTGATAATTTTGCTGAAGGTTTAGGTGTGACTTTATGTGCTGTACCTCGTACAGTAGTAGATATTGGTCAAACAGTTATTAATGCTGGTGCTGATGCTATTGAATTTGTTGGAGACGGAGTGTCTTGGTTAGGAGATAAGGTTAATGATGGTGTAACATGGCTTGGTAACTTTATCTTTGGATAGAATGAATAGAAAGGGATATAGATATGGATAATAATGAAAGTAAATTGCTTGGTATGGAAAGATGTGTAATTTTACAAGCAATAGCTGAAAATTACTTAATTAGAACTACTGGGAAACATTTTGATGAGGCTTATCCTGAAGTTCAAGAAGAATATGGTGTTCTTCTTGAACAACACATTCGTTTATTAAAAGCTTATTTGAATGAAGAATATGCAGAAAGAAATTTAAATTTAAACGAATGTATTAGAAGATCAGGTGAAACTGCTATTCTTGATGATAAATTAACTGACTATGAAGTTAAAGCACTTATTAGAAATGCTGATTTAGTTTTATCTACTTATGTAATGGTAGAAGAAAGAAAGAAAAAACTTTGGAAAAAAGAAGCTTAATTAATAAATTTGATTTTTATATAAAAAAATTAAATGGGAGGTATAAATATGTCTGAAAGAAAATTTGATTATAATAACGTCGGAACTGTCTATAATCAAATGAAAAATATCAACGATAATATTAAGAATTTGTTAACTGATACTGATAATGAAGTTCATAATAAAGTTGATGTTTGTGAAGAAGCTATTTATGGAGATTTAGGTAATCAGTTGTTATTATCTTGGGATAATATTTCATCTAATTTTCCAAACTTTGTGGACAATTTTGAAAATTGGTCTGCATTAGTTGCTAAAGCTTCTGGTGATTATTCTCAATTCGAGGCGGATGTTGCTGCATTTAAAAATGCTAATCCACTTGGTGTTACAAGTGCTGGAGCAACACAAGGAGCAGTTGCTACTTCATCTTATAATAATAGTTTAACTGCTGAAGAAATTGCTGAATTAGATGTAGCTACAGTGTTCTATGAACCTACTGGTGCTACTTATATCGATACTGGAATGGTTGAATATGCTAAACAACATAAGACAATGAATATTGTAGGAGATGTACTGAATGTAGTTTCTATTGCACTTGCTGCTGTACAAGTTGGATCTGCTGTTAAAGCTGCAAGTTCGGTTGTTCAAGCAGGTACTCAAACTACTGCATTAGCTGTTGTTGGTAATAGTGCTGATGATGCTGCATTAGCTGTTGTTGGTAATAGTGCTGATGATGCTGGTAGATTAATGTTAACTGCTGGTGCTAATAGTGCTGACGATGTTGGTTTAGCTGTTGTTTCGAGTACAGCTGATGATGCTGCTGCTGCAGGTGCTAAAACAACTGCACAAGCTGCTGCTGCTAATTTAGGCGACGATGGTCTTAATGCTGCTGGAAAAGCTGCTGCTGATCTTGGTGATGATGGTATAAAAGCTGCTGGTCAGGCTACTGCTTCTAATTTAAGCGATGATGGTTTAAAAGTTCTTGGAGAAAAAATTGGAAAAGATGGTCGTAAGTTCATTAGAGTTAAAAATGCGGATGGTGGTACAGATTTGATAGAAGCTGCTACTGGTAGAAGTACAGTTCGTGATATTACATATTCTGCAGATGAATTAAAGAGTATTGGAATCAATGTTGGGGATGATGTTACAGCTAATGTTGGAACTCAAACGACTAAGGCAGCTAGTGCTGCTCCGAATGGTACTACAACTGGTCCTAAAACAACAAATACAGGTGGAACAACACCAAAAGGATCAACTGGTAGTGGTGCTGCTCAAACTGCTGCTGGTAATACAGGTGGTACAGCAACTAATACTGCTAATGGAACTAAGACTACATGGAGTCAAAAATGGAATAATTCTAAAGCTGGTCAATGGACAAATACTCAAAAAGATAAATTCTATGGTACTAAGTTTGGTCAAAAGGTTCAAGATTCTGCCAATGCTGCAACTAATAGATTCAATAATATAAAAAATAAAGTTTCTGGTTGGGGTTCTTCTGCAAGTACTGGAGCTCAAAACTTTGGAACTAATGTTAAAACAGGTGCTTCAAATATGTATAATAGTGCTAAGACAGGTGTTCAAAATGGATATAATTATGTTAAAGATTTAAATGCTGCTAATCCAACTTATGCTGGAAAATGGGCACCAGGTGCTGTAGGTGTTAATATAGTTAACATAGGTTATGATGATAACCAACAATATGATCCTAATGTATATAGTAATCAACAAAATCAATCTGGCTCAAATAATCAAACTCCATAACTGATACTTTGATTAAATGTTGATAAATATAAATTTAAAATAAGGAGGAAAAATTATGGCTACTGAAGAAATTGATTATTCGAAATATACCTGTACGAAAAAGAACATGCAATATACCATTATTAGTGATGAAATCAAGAAGGATTTTGACTTCTTGCTTTCATCAAATACAATGGGCAATAAGTTAGATGAAATGTTAAATTATCTGAATACTGCTGCTGGTATATCTAATGCGTTCTATTTCGAAAATGGTGGTTCTGTACAAGATATTAACCACGTGTATGAAGAAATTAAAAACGATGTATCTCAATTAAAATCTGATCTTGATACTTTACATGCTGCATTTATGACTGATATTGATAACGTTAATGCAGAACTTGAAGTTAACTTTGGTCATTGGGTTGGATATAAGGTTAATGGAAAATAATATAATGCAAAGGTTTGAGGTGATTTAGATGTCAAAAGCAAAAATTGATAGTGTTGAATATGATGAATTGCGTAATCAGGTTCAATATGCCGCAGATTGTTTAGCTGAAGTTGATCAACTTTGGGGCGATAGATTTGAAGATTTGTATTATGCATTTATTACTAGTGGATATTTAGAAGATTTATATGAAGATGCAAAGAGTAATTATTATACATTGAAAAAATCTGTTAGTGCAATATCTAATGTTGCTACAGGAGCTTCATTAGGATGCGTAATAGGTTCTGTTATTCCAGGTGTTGGTAACATCGCTGGAGCAATTATTGGTGCAGTAATTGGTTTAGTATTTGGTATTTACAATTTCTGTACTACTGATCCTACATGGATTACTACTTCTAAACAAGTATTTGAACAATTATTAACAGATTGTGTTAATGGTAATAATGATTGTTATATTGGTATTACTAATATTGGGACTAAGTTATTAAATGTTCAAATATCATTAGAAGAGATTAGAACTTTGGTTAATGAATTTAACTATGCGTATGCTTCATTAGAAGATTCAATGAATGAATTCGGATTAAAAGGTCAAATGACAGATGATGGTGTATTATTATCTGTTGATACACAAATTACTGTTGATGGTCAAACATATACAACAAGTGTTAGTGAAGCATTAAATGCATTCTATACATATCAAAATACAGTTATGGCTGCTAGAATTGAAGCACAAGTATTATCTGAGAAATATGGTATTGAAATAGATTATGATGCATTAGTTAAAAATGCAAATGGATTTATTGTTAATACATTAAATAGTGGATTATACTCACACGAGTTTATAGATGCATTATTACCAAATTATACTCCAGATCAAGTTGGGGTTACTGATGCAGCTGCATCTGGATTGGGAATTTCTACAAGTGACTTCCAATCAGCACTAGCAAAAGCTTCAAGTATTGTTGGTGTTGGTGCTGGATTAGTTGGTGCTAGTTTTATAGGTCAAGTTGCTAATCCAAGTGGAGGAGATACTTCACAAAAATGTCCTAACTGTGGTGGAGACCCTACTAAGTGTGGATGTGGAAGTAAAAATCCTGGAGGAACAAATGGTGGCACAACAGGAGGTACTACTGGTGGCACAACAGGTGGTACTACAGGTGGTACTACCGGAGGAATTATTGGTGGAACAACTGGTGGTACTACTGGCGGAACAAATGGTGGCACAACAGGTGGTACTACAGGAAAAGAAAATGAAAAAGAAACTGAAAAAAACGATGTTAAAATTGAAGAAGTTTCTAAAACAAAAATTCCTGAAGAAGTTAAATCTGAAATTACTAAAGATTATGATGACTTAGCTCGTAGAGAATATGAAGCTTTAGGAGAAGAAAAAATTGTTGAACGTAGAGCAAAAATTATGGATGATATTGATGCTGCTTATGAATCAGGTAACTTCAAAGATATTAAGAAAAAATTAGAAGAATATGGATATTCTGAACCAGAAATTAATGCGTTAATTAACGATAGAGATAAACTAGCAGTTGCATTAATTACTGGAGATCAAAAAGAATTTATGGCTGAAAAAGCTATGGAATTAGCAAAAGCTGATGGAATTGAAAACTTTGAATCTACATGGGCTGAACCTGCTGAATATCGTGATTTAACTGATGGTACAGCTAATACTATAATTGCTAACATGAGTCAAGATGAAGGTGTAAGTAAAGCTTATGAAGAATTAACTACTGCGACAACTGCTTATGAAGAAAAAGTAGAAGATGCTGTGGCTGCTGTTGAAGCTGTAGCTGCTGCTAAGACTACAATGACTGCTCTTGAAGATAAGTTTACTAAAGAATTTGGTACTTCTGATACAACTAAGTGGAGTAAAGAAGCTGTTGAAGAATATAACGAATCAGTTAAAGAGTATAACGAAAAAGTTAAAGATGCAGATGATAAATTAAAAGCTAAAGATAAAGCTAAAGAAGAATATGATGAAGCATTAGAAGACTATGAAGATGCTAAAGAAGATTTCGAAAAACGTATTAAAGATAATATAGTAAATGATGATAGTGATACAGGAGATACTCCTGAAATGAATGGTCCTGATACTTCATTAGATGATACTCAAGGTAATGGAAACAACGGAAATAATAACAATAATAATGGAAATAATAATGGTAACAATAATGGAAACAATGGTGTTACTGGTAAACCAAATTATATTCCTGTTGATCAAGACTTCCCTGGTATCGCATTAGGTACTCCTGAAGATAATTCATTATATGCATCTGAAAATCTTGGATCTAATGGTGTATATACTGAAACAGTTGAAGTAACAGGCCAAGATGGTACTACTCAAACATTTACTAGAACTAGTGAAGGTGCTGACTTTATGAGTGGGACTCCTACAGTTACAACTGGTACAAATGGAACTGTAAGTAGTGTTGTATCTGGTGGTACTGACGCTAATGGAAATGCTCAAAAAATAGTTTCATTATCAAATGATGATATTATGGCAGCATTATTACTACAAGAAGAAGAAGCAAAAATGAAGTAATTAAGTGATTATGCGCTTTATGCGCATAATCATTTAAAATAAATAGGTTGGTGATGATATGATAAATAAGGATTTACCTATTGGGACAGTTGTTCTATTAAGAGGTGGATTAAAAAAAGTTATGATTACTGGATACTCTTCTGTTTCTAGAGAGGATTCAGAAAAAGTGTATGACTACAATGGTTGTATATTCCCTGAAGGTTTAATGGAAAATGTGTTTTGCTTATTTGATGCTTCTCAAATAGAAGAAGTTTTCTATGAAGGTTTAAGAAACGACGATTACGAAAATTATACAGAAAAGAGAAAATCAATGCTTGCTTCTGGAAGTTCTTATGGTAGAACTGGATATACTGAATCTAATAATAGAACTGAAAAACCTAAAGGACGTAGAGCTCGTACTGCTCCAAAACATCCAAGAAGTGCATCTGAAATGCATGCTAAATACGATGTTAAGAAGATTTCAGGCGATGGCGTAGATTACGGAGATTAGGAGGATATTATGGAAAAGAGATTATTACCTATAGGTAGTGTGGTATTACTAAATGGTGGTACTAAAAAAGCTATGATTACTGGTTATTGTCCAGTTACTGAAGAAAATCTTGATAAGATGTATGATTATAGAGGTTGTCCTTTCCCTGAAGGAATTATGATTTCTGAAGGAAATGCATTATTCAATCATGATGAAATTAGTGAAGTTATTCACACTGGTTATGAAAATGATGAAGCTATTGATTTTATCGATAGATTAGAAATTGCAATCGAAAAGAACAAATAAGACTATTTTATAGTCTTTTTTTCTTGAAATCTTTTTAATAAAATATTATAATTAGTTTGACTTTATTACTTATTACAATTGATTATTAATGTTTAAACCACTGTGGGAGAAGTCCGTAGTGGGATTTTATGATGTAGAAAAGAGGGTGGATTATGGCAATTACAGGAAGAGAATTTGAACTTGAAGAGCGTAGATTGGTTGAAGTATCCAAGTTATTAGAAGACCAACTAGCTAAAATGGGAGAGAATATTTTTGAAGATGAAGAAAAGTTTCAGGAATTCAAAAGATATTCTTGGGAGAATAAAAGAACAATGGATAGTGCTGAATTATCACAAGTTAATTCGCAAAGTGAATTAGAAGCAAATATGCTTTTAATGAAAAGAGATTATTTTAAGAAGTTATATCGTATTAAAGATAATCCTTATTTTGCTTCGATTATATTTGAGGATGAAGATGGTGAGAGATTCAATGTTTATTTGGGACTTACTTATTTAAAAGACGATGATTATGGAAATATTATTTATGATTGGAGAAGTCCTATATGTAGTTTATTTTATGATTTTGAAGTTGGTAAATGTGCTTATGCTGCTCCTGGAGGAGCGATAACTGGTGAGTTATTAAGAAAAAGACAGTATAAAATAGAAAAGTGTAAGTTAGTAAGTGCATTTGATAATTCAATTAGTATTGATGATGAATTGTTACAAGAGGTGTTAGCTACTGATAGTAATGATAAAATGAAGAATATTGTTAATACGATTCAACAAGAACAAAATAATGTAATTAGAAATGTTAGAGATAAAACATTAATTGTATCTGGTATTGCAGGATCGGGTAAGACTAGTGTGGCATTACATAGAATTGCATTCTTGTTATATAAAATCAAGAATTTAACTAGTAATGATATTTTGATATTTTCTCCAAACCAAATATTTACTGAATATATTTCAAATGTATTGCCAGAATTGGGAGAAGATAATACATTACAAACAACATTTAATGATTATTTAGCAAAGACAATTACTGAATTTGCTTCTGTAGAATCTTTTATGGATTTTATTGGTAAGTATTATACTGATAGAGAAAAGAATATTGATTTAATTAAGTATAAACAAAGTGATGGAATTATTGATGATATTAATAGATATGTTGAAGATGTAGTTAAACATGCTAGAGTTATAAATGATTTTACTGAGAATAAGATTTATACAATTTATAAAGATGATATTAATAATATGATTCATGATAGATATAGTACTTTACCTTTTTATGAAAGAATTGATACTATTGCACTTAAGTTAAGTGAAGCTAATTATAAAGGAAGTAGTAAGAAGAAGTTGACTTATAGAAAGTTAATATTTGAAAATGGTAATTTTGAAAAAGATTTTAAAGAATTATATATGAATTTCTTTAGTAGTGATTTTTGTAAAATTAGAATGAATGATAAGGAATTAAGAGAGTTTAAGAATAGTAGAGTAATTAGATATGAAGATGCTTTATTGTTTGCTTATATGAAAGGTTTAATGGAAGGTTTTGGTTATGAAAGGGATATTAAACAAGTAGTAGTAGATGAAGCACAAGATTATAGTTATTTACAATATTTAATTATTAGTAAGATATTTAGAAATAGTAATTTTACAATATTAGGTGATGTTAATCAAACTATTAATCCTTATTATAAGTATGAATCTTTAGATGTATTAGCTAATCTATTTAAGCAAAGTAAATGTATTTCGTTAACTAAGACATATAGATCTAGTCCTGAGATTATTGAATTTACTAATAAGATATTGGGTTTAGATCATGTATGTGCAATAAGAAAAACTGAAAGTGTACCATTAGTTCATAGAACTGATAGTAGTATGTTACTTGATGATATTAATTATCTTAAAGATAAGTATAAATCAGTTGCAGTTATTACTAGGGATAGTAATACTGCAAGTAGGTTGTATGAAAATCTAAAAGATAGTATTGGTATTTCATTACTTAATAGTCAAACTGAAGAGTTTAATAAGGAACTTGTTGTGTTACCTGCTTATTTAGCTAAAGGATTAGAGTTTGATAGTGTTATAGTATATAGTGATGAAGTTAGTAAATATCTTAAAGATGAGAAGAATTTATTGTATGTAGCTTGTACTAGAGCACAACATGAATTAATAGTATATTCTAAGCATTAGTTAGAGGTTTTATTTATTTAATTGATAATTTATGTATGAATTAATAAACTAGGCTAAAATAGCCTAGTTTTTATGTTTGTTTTGTATGTTTAAAAATTGACAGTATTCTTTAAATATAATAAACTATTGTGGCTAGGGGATGAGTATTGTGGCATTAGAACCTTTTGACAAAATGAGAATTGGTAAGTATTTAAAAACTAATGGATTAGAAGATTTATGTTGGGGTGGTTTCTATGAAGGAGTTAAGAAGAATAAATATAATGATTATGATGTATTAGTTTTTTTAGTAGATTCAGTTCTTAAAAAGTTAACTTCAGGAGAAGATATGTCTGAGAAGTTATTATTAAAATATATTGTTTATGTAGATCATTTTTATTGGTGGGCTAGTGAAAAAGAATTACCTGCTGTAAATGTAGTTGCTAAGATAAGAGTATTTAAAGAAAAATATTTAGAATATGTAGCACAAAAAGGTATTGAAGCAAGTGATGAAATAGTTAAGTATATTGAAAATATGATAGCGGAAATAGATAAGGAACATGGTAAGGAAGAAGCTTCTTCTATAGAAGTAAGTAAATATGTTCAAAGTATTATGGAAATGGAAGCTAAGATAGAACAATTAACTAAGGATTTAGCAGAAGCTAGAAGACAAATATCAGTTCATGAAAAAAGTAAGAGCGATACTCAAAAGAAAAATAACAAAAATCAAACTGAGTTAACTGAGTTAAGAGCTAAAGTAAAAGAATATGAAATACAAATTGCTGAATTAAATCAACAAGTGGAAGAGTTAAAACAAAGAGCAACTTGTTCACAAGAAGAATATGATACTTTAGTAACTAAATATAGTTCTTTACAAGCTAAGATTGATAGTTTAAATGGAGATCATAAGGAATTAAAAAAACATGCTGATTCATTAGCTAGAAAATTAGGTAAGCTTGAAAAGAAAGAAGAAGAAAGAGCAGAAGAAGCTGCGCAACATAAATCTAGATTAGCTTTTGAAAAAGAATTAGATGATAAAATTATTAGTTTATTATTTGGTGGACAATATACTGTTTCACAAATTGTTGATAAGTTAAATAAAGATGGTAGTTCATATAGTTTAATTGAAGTAAGTGAATCGTTAACAAGAGTTAAATTAAAATTGAGTATAATGAATGGAAAGAATATTTCTTATCCACAAGTATATGGAGTTTGTCCTCCAGCTATTAAGACTCATACTAATTTAAGTCTTAGTACTGATACTGATGTTTTAGATATTATGATAATCTCTGATTTACATTTAACTGAGATGAGTAATATGGTAGTTAAGAGGCTGAATAATGTTTATGAATATTGTGCTGATAAAGGTATTAAGTATATTTTAAATTTAGGTGATTTATTTGATTTAAGTCATAATTCTGTATATTCATATGAAACATATTTACAACATCAAAAGTTAATTGATGCAATAATACGTAATTTCCCACATGATGATAATATAGTACATTTTGTATTAGGTGGTAATCATGATAGAAGTGCTAGTGCATTTGGTATAGATTCAATAGAAGAGTTAGCAAGTAGAAGAAGTGATTTTGTTAATTTAGGTTATTCACATAGTGCTATTGGTATTAATGGAAATACTAATGATGAATTAATTGGTATTCACCATCCTAAAGGTTGGGTTGTTGAATCTGTTGATGATTTTGATTTGGGTGCAGGTCAAATAACAAGATATTTAGAACAAAGTTGTTTTGGATTAGAAAAGAATTATATTGATCTATTTGGTCATTTACATGCTAGTAGAATAGATACTGTTAATGGTTATGGTACAGTTCCTTCTTTGTTCTATGATAAAGAAAGAAGTGGGGCTTGGCATGTTAAGATTTATTTAGATAAAAATAAGAATATTAAGTATATGGTATTTATTCAGTTATTAGCTGAAAAATGTTTAGATAAAGTATCAGAGGTTGGATATCAAAGAATAATTAAATAAAATATACATAAAATACAGAAAAATGTTGACAATTTTTAGGTTTTTACTTATAATCTTAATTGTTATTGAAAAGAAAGCGATGTATCCACATCCACCTGATTGTATGTTTGAGTTACGATAGGTTTCAAAGCTTAATGAAAATATTTAAAAAGTTTTTATTATGTTTTTATGGGTGGATACTAGATGTTCGCCCTTTTTAATTGTGTGGAGGTGCTTTACTATAGCAAAGGATAAGAACGAAATGCCAATCAATGAACAAATTAGAGTGGCAGAATTAATGGTTATTGGACCAAATGGAGAACAAATGGGAGTTAAAAATATTAAGGATGCTCTAACACTTGCAAATTATGCTGGTTTAGATTTAGTTCTTATGAGTGGAAACTCTGTTCCTGCAGTTGGAAAAATAATGGATTACAATAAATATCGTTACGAAAAGCAAAAGAAATTAAAGGAAACTCAAAAGAAACAAAGAGAAGCTAATAAAGACTTAAAAGAGTATCAATTGAGTCCTAATATTGATATTCATGACTTTAATACTCGTAAGAAGAATTCTTATGATTACTTGGTTAAAGGACATAAGATTAAAGTGTCTATTAGATTTAAAGGTAGACAAATTGATCGTCCAGAATTAGGTAAAGAAGTTATGTTAAGATTTGCTGAAGAGTTAAGTGATGTTTCAATTATTGAATCTCAACCTAAACTTGAAGGTCGTACAATGATAATGCTATTAGCACCAAAAAAATAATATAGAAAAGGAAGTTGAAATTATGGCAAACGGAAAACAAAAAACACATAAATCATCTAGTAAAGTTCTAAAAGCTAAGAAAAATGGTACAGTTGTTTATAAACAATCAAATGGAAATCATAAAACAGCAAAAGATTCAGGAAAACAAATTAGACAAAGAAGAAGAAAGGGAATCCTTGCAAAAGGAGATACAGCTCGTTTAAGAGACTTTATCTAATGGAAAGGGGAGTATAGAAGATGACAAGAGTTAAAGGCGGAAGCGTTGCAAAAAATAGAAGAAGAAAAGTATTAAAAGCAGCTAAAGGTTATTTTGGTTCTAAACACAGATTATTCAAAACTGCTCAAGAACAAACTTTCCATAGTGGAGTTTATGCTTATAGAGATAGAAAAGCTAACAAAAGAAACTTCAGAAAATTATGGATTACAAGAATCAATGCTGCATGTCGTGAAAACGGAATCAGTTATTCTAAATTCATTGCTGGTTTAACAAAAGCTGGTATTGAAGTAAATAGAAAGATGTTAAGTGCTATTGCTATCGATGATGCAAAAGCATTTGCAGAATTAGTTAATATTGCTAAAGCTGCTTGTGAAGGAAAAGTTGTTGCTCCTAAAAAAGCTGCTAAAGTAGTAGAAGCTAAAGAAGAAAAAACTGAATCAAAAGATTTATCAAAATTAACTGTTGCTGAATTAAAAGATATGGCTAAAGAAGCTGGTATTGAAGGAATTACTTCAATGAAAAAAGTTGAACTAGTTGAAGCATTAAGTAAATAAAAATAAAACATACCTATATGGTATGTTTTTTTGTTTGAAAAAAGGTTGATAATGTAAGGAGTTTTGTTGATTTATAAGTAGTTTTCTTGTATAATTGAAGTTGTATAATATGGAGTGATGAAGATGCGTAAGATAATGGCTTGTTTAGATGTTGGTTCAGATGCTGTTAAACTTGTTGTAGGGGAAATGGTAAAGAAAAAACTTAATATACTTGCTGTTTGTGAAACGCCATCTAAAGGTGTTAATAATGGGATTGTAGAAAATCCTAATTTATTAATTAAATCATTAGAAGATGTTATACAAAAAGGCGAAGAAGTAATAGGTTTAAGAATTAAACAACTAATATTATCTATACCTTCTAATAATGCTTCATTTGCAGTTGTTGAAGGAACTGTTCCAATTGAAAATGAAGGTAATTTAATTGAAGGACATGATATTATTAGAGTTTTTCAAAAAGCTATTAAAAGTAAATTAACAGATGATCTAGAATACGTATCAATGATGCCAACAAGTTTTTCTTTAGATGATAATAGAATTGTAAATGATCCTAAGGGATTAACTTCTAAAGAATTAACTGTTAGGGGAGTTATGGTTTCTACACCTAAGAAAAATATTTATCCAATATTAGCTTGTTTAGAAAGACTAAAAGTTGATGTTTTAGATATTGCTCTTGATGTGATAGGAGATTACTTCGAATTTAAAGAAAAAGAATTAGATAAGAAAATAGGTGCTGTGGTTAATCTGGGAGCAGAAACTACAACTGTGGCTATTTTTAATAAAGGGGTATTGACTAATGTTAATGTAATTGATTTAGGAGGTAAGAATATAGATAACGATATTTCGTTTATTTATAAGGTTCCTGGGTCAGTTTCTAAGAAGCTAAAAGAGAATTTTGCGCTTGCACATTCTAAGATGGCTTCTGTTAATGATGTGGTTGAAGTAGAAGATAAATCGTCTTTCAAAGTAAATATTAACCAATCTGAAATTAGCGAAGTAGTTATGAGTAGGCTAGATGAAATACTTAATTTAAGTAAGAAAGAGATAAATCACTTAACAAAAAAGGAAATAAGTTATATAATATTTACAGGAGGATTAACGGAAAGTAGGGACTTTAAGTTAATTCTAGAAGAAATTTATGGCAGAAATGCTATTGTAGGTACTATTAAAGAAATAGGCGCTCGTAATAACAAATATAGTTCATGTATTGGACTAATTAAATATTATGCTTATAATTCTAATTTAAAAAATAAGGATTTTTCGATTTTTTCAATAGATGAGCAACAATACTTAAGTGGTGTTAATTCAGATGAACAAGATGGTACTTTAGGAAAGTTGTTCGGATATTTGTTTAATGGTTAGTAAGGAGGATTTGAGATGCACGATTTAGAAAGGGATCAAATTGCCAAGATTAAAGTTATTGGTGTTGGTGGCGGTGGTAATAACGCCGTTAATAGAATGATCGAATCTGGTGTTGGCGGAGTAGAATTTATTGTAGCTAATACAGATTTACAAGTATTAAATGTTAGTAAAGCTGAAACTAAAATTCAAATAGGTAAGGAACTTACAGAGGGACTTGGAGCAGGGGCTAATCCTGAAATAGGTAGAGAAGCTGCATTAGAAAGTAAGGCTGAAATCGAAGCTGCATTAGCAGGTGCTGATATGGTATTTGTTACATGTGGTTTAGGTGGAGGTACTGGTACTGGTGCTGCACCTGTTGTTGCTGAAATTGCGCAAAGCCAAGGAGCTCTTACTGTAGCTATAGTAACTAAACCATTTAAGTTTGAAGGTCGTAAAAGAATGGAACAAGCTGAAGTTGGTTTAGAAGAATTGAAAAAACATGTAGATACAATTATTGTAATTCCTAATGATAGATTAAGAGATATGATTGATAGAACAACTCCAATTGTTCAAGCATTCTTAGAAGTTGATAATGTTTTAAGAAGAGGTGTTCAATCTATTTCAGATTTAATTGCAGTTTCTGGGTTAGTTAACTTAGACTTTGCTGATGTTAAAGCAGTTATGCAAAAACGTGGTAATGCCATTATTGGTATTGGAATAGGAATTGGTGAAGATAGAGCTATTGAAGCTGCTAAACAAGCAGTAGCATCACCATTACTAGAAACTACAATTGATGGAGCAACTGATGCAATTATCAATATTACTGGAGGAAATTCATTAACATTGTTTGAAGCTGAAGATGCTGCAGAAGTAGTTAGAAATGCTGCTAATACTGATATTAATACTATATTTGGTGCTGTTATTAATGAAAACTTAACTGATGAAGTTATTGTTACAGTAATAGCAACTGGATTTGATGATGGAAGAGAAGAAGTTGGAGACTTATCTAATGATTTACCAAGAAGTTCATCTTATATGAGAGATAATGATTTAGATAGTGAAATTGATATTCCACCATTCTTAAGAAATAGAGATGATTTTTAAGATAACTTTTTAAAGTTATCTTTTTTTTTGAATGAATATATGTTATACTTTATTTTAGAATAGATATTGTTATAATAGGTGATGATATTATGGAAAATATAAGTGATAAAGATACTGTAAAGAAAAAGAAGAGAAGAAAAAGAAAAAAATCTACTGCTGTAAAAAGTACAACTACTAAAGAGGAGAAGATTGTTAAAGAACATAAAACTAAAGAATTTGATACTGCAGAATTAGAAGTAATTAAAAAGGAAGTGTCAGAGAGTTTAGGTCATACTAAGTCTAATCCACAACATATTTTTTCTATTCAAAATTTATTTATGACTGTATTAGCAACTTGTTTAGTTGTTTTAACTATTGTAGCAGGTTATTTAGTAGGTTTATTTGATAGTTTACAAAATGAAGAAGAAAATGTTGATTTTGGTGTTACAAATAGTATAGAAGTTGGCAGTTCTACTGTTTCTATAGCTAATTATCAATTTGTTATACCTCTTGGATATACATATGTAAGTGATCCTAATTCATTATTATATATTACTGATGTAATTTCGGGAGTTAATATAGAAGTAGCTGAAATAATTACTGTTAGTGATTTATATAGTGAAAAATCAATTGCTAAGTATCGTAATGAATTAACTGATGCAGGTTATGTAGTGTATGGTTCTTATGTATATGATGATGAATATGGTAAGTATTTAGTATATACTGGTGTAGATGGAATCGGTACTGAATGTAGAGTAATTTATGGTATGTTAAATGATAATAGTGCTGTTAAATTATTAGTAACTTCAGAATTTGAAAGTTTAACTGATGATATTTATATTTCAGTAGCTGAATTATTAGGTAATTAAGATAACTTTTTAAGTTATCTTTTTTTCGACAAAAAAATAAGTAAGTTAGTGTTACTTTTTATATGGTGATGGTATGAAAGTATATGTTGATTTGCTTATGTTGTTAAATACATTGTTTAATTATGTATTGTTTAGTAGTGTTAATTATATATTAAGAAGAAATGTTAGTTTGTTAAGAATTATTATCGCTAGTTTTATAGGTAATATATCTATTATGTTATTGGAAGTTAATGATGGTATTGTATTTGTCTTGGGTAAGGTGTTGATAGCGATAATAATTAATGTAATATGTTTTGGATATAAGGATATAAGGTATTTATGTAAGAATGTAGTTTATTTTTATTTAGTTAGTATGTTACTTGGTGGAGTAATGTATTTTTTTAGTAATGAATTTAAGTTAAGTGATGATGGGCTTGTAAGTACTGGTAGTAATGGGATTAGGTATTTAGTTGTTGTGTTGATAAGTGTTGGATTTATGTATTGGTATTTATTTAGGTTTAAGGAATTAAGAAATAATTATAGTAGTTATTATAATTGTTTTTTATATATTGATGATAATAATACTTTGAAGTTAAGTGGTTTTTTAGATACTGGAAATAAGTTAAAGGATCCTTATAGTAATAAAAATATAATATTAGTTAATAAGGAAGTATTAGGTAATATAAAGATAAGGAGTCCGATATATGTGCCATATAATTCTTTAAATAATCATGGTTTGTTAACGTGTTTTAAGGTTAAGAAGATAGTCATAAACGGGAAGGAGAATGATGATTTTTTAGTAGGTATTAGTAATGAAAAGATGTATATTGATGGGATTGATTGTATTTTAAATACTAGATTAATGGAGGGATTAAAATGATAAGTTTAATTAAGAAGTTATTGTGTAGTATTTTGGGAAAGTATAACCAGTTTTTCTTTGTGGGAAGTACAGATATATTGCCACCACCTTTAGAAGAAAAAGAAGAATTGGAATATTTGGTTAAAGCTCAAAAAGGTGATATAGATGCAAGGAATAAGTTGATAGAACATAATTTAAGATTAGTAGTATTTATTGCTAAAAAGTATGAGAATTGTAAGGAAACGTTAGAAGATTTAGTAAGTATAGGAAGTATTGGTTTGATTAAAGGTATTAATACTTATAAGATAGATAAAAATATTAGATTAGCAACATATGCATCTAGATGTATTAGTAATGAAATATTAATGTTTATTAGAAAAAATAAAAAGAGAAATACTGATATTAGTTTAGAAGATGCATTAAGTTATGATGGAGAAGGGAATGAGTTACATTTAGAAGATATAGTTGGTACTTGTGAAGATTTAGTTACTTCAGAGTATGAGAAGAAAGTTGATATAGAAAGTTTAAAAAGGTATATTGAGACTTTAGATGAAAGAGATAAAAAGATTATGGTAATGAGGTATGGTTTGAATAAAGGAAAAGAGTATACACAAAAGGAAGTTGCGCATATTTTGGGGATTAGTCAGTCATATATTTCGAGAATAGAAAAGAAAGTTATTAAAAAGTTAAAAAATGTTTTAGATTAACTTAATACTTTCTTTTTTTTATAGACTTTTGTGATATAATTATGATAGGTGTTATATTATGAATATATATGGTATAAAAAGAGTTGATTTAGAAACTTATTTTTTAAATAATAATGAAAAAAAATTTAAAGCATTACAAATTTATGAATGGTTATATGATAAGAAAGTAAGAAGTTTTTATGATATGACTAATATTAAAAAAGATATACAAGAGAAGTTAAGTAATGACTTTGAAATTGATTTTATAAAAATAGTTAAGAAACAAGAAGATAAATTAACTAAAAAGTATTTATTCCAATTGTTAGATGATAATTATATAGAAGCAGTATTGATGGAACACGATTATGGCTTATCAATATGTGTAAGTAGTCAAGTTGGATGTAATATGGGATGTAAGTTTTGTGAATCTGGAAGACTTAAGAAAGTTAGGAATTTAGAAGCTTATGAAATAGTTCAACAAATAATGTTAGTTGAAGAAGATATTGGTAAGAGAATATCTAGTGTAGTTTTAATGGGTATTGGAGAACCTTTTGATAATTATGATAATATAATGGATTTTATTAAAATAATTAATGATCCAAAGGGAATTGCTATTGGGGCTAGACATATAACAGTTTCAACTTGTGGATTGATACCTAAGATTAAACAATTCATGAATGAAGATTTACAAGTTAATTTAGCTATATCATTACATGCTTCAAATAGTGAATTAAGAACTTCTATAATGCCAATAAATAAAGCTTATGATATAAATGAATTAATGAAAGTATTAAAAGAATATATAGAAAAAACAAATAGAAGAGTTACTATTGAGTATGTTATGTTAGATAATGTAAATGATAAAGATAGTAATGCAAATGAACTTGCTAATTTATTAAGAGGAATGAATGTATATGTTAATTTAATTCCTTATAATGAAACTAATCATTTAGAGTTTAAGAGAGCAAGTAAAGATAATGTAATGAAATTTTATGACATATTAAAACAAAGAGGTATTAATGTTACGATAAGAAAAGAATTTGGAAGTAATATTGATGCTGCTTGTGGACAACTAAGAAGTAAAGAGGTGCAATAATGAAGACATTTTATTTAACTGATTCTGGTAAGGTAAGAGATCATAATGAAGATAGTGTTACTATTTTGAAAAATGCAAATGATGAATATTTATTAATAGTTGCCGATGGAATGGGTGGACATAGAGCTGGTGAAGTTGCTAGTTCAATGGTTATTAATCATTTTTCAAAAGAGTTTTCGGGAATGACTACTATTGGTAGTAAGATTGATGCTATAAACTGGTTGAAAGAAAATATTAATAATGTAAATACTGAAATTATAGATTATACTAAGAAGAATCCAGATAGTATGGGAATGGGAACTACTACTGTAATGGCATTAGTTACTAAAGATTATTTATTATTTGGAAATATTGGAGATTCTTCTGGGTTTGTTTATAAAAATGGTAAGTTAACTAAAGCTACTAAAGATCATACATTAGTTAATCTACTTGTATCAGCTGGGGATTTAACTGAAGAAGAAGCTAAGTATCATCCTAAGCGTAATGTATTGATGAAAGCATTAGGTAGTAGTGATACAGTTGAATTAGATATCTTTGATGTAGATACTAATATTGATGGTGTATTATTATGTAGTGATGGTTTAACTGGTATGTTAACAAAAGAACAAATTGAGAAAGTATTAAATGATAAAGATTTAGAAATAGAAGAAAAGATTATTAAATTAATTAGAAAAAGTAATGCTCGTGGGGGAACAGATAATATTTCAATTGCTTATTTAGTTATGGAAAGCGGTGAGGAATAATGATAATGAAGGGTCAAAAGATAAATGATCGTTATCAAATTATTAAATCCATCGGTGAAGGTGGAATGGCTAACGTTTATCTTGCTTACGATACTATTTTGGATAGAGATGTAGCAGTTAAGATACTTCGTGGTGATTTATCTAATGATGAGAAGTTTGTTAGAAGATTTCAAAGAGAAGCTTTAAATGCTAGTAGTTTAAGTCATCCAAATATTGTTGAAGTATATGATGTTGGTGAAGATAATGGGCAATATTTCATAGTAATGGAATATATTGAAGGTAAAAACTTAAAGGATTTATTAAAGAAACGTGGTAAGTTAACTGTACCTGAAGTAGTAGATATAATGAGTCAAATTGCTGATGGTTTAAGTATTGCACATGATTCTTATATTATTCATAGAGATATTAAACCTCAAAATATTATGATACTTGAAAATGGTATGGTTAAGATTACTGACTTTGGTATTGCGATGGCGATGAATGCGACACAATTAACTCAAACTAATTCAGTAATGGGTAGTGTTCATTATTTACCACCAGAACAAGCTAGTGGTAAGGGGTCAACATTAAAGAGTGATATATATTCAATGGGTATTTTAATGTACGAGTTATTAACAGGTGTTCTACCATATAGAGGTGAAAATGCTGTTGAAATTGCTTTAAAACATTTAAAAGAACCTCTTCCAAGTATTAGAGATGAAGTAGCAGATATTCCTCAATCAGTAGAGAATGTAATTCTTAAGAGTGCTTCTAAGAATCCTAAGAATAGATATAATGATGCTAGAGAAATGTATGAGGATTTAAAAACTGTACTTGATGAATCTAGAGAAAATGAAGAACGTTATGAGTATCAATATCCAGAATTAGATAGTGATGGTAAGAAGTTTACTAAACAAATAGAAAATGCGGCTAAGTTTGATGAAGAGGAAGAAGAATCTTCTTCTGAGGAAGAAGTAGTAGTAAAACAAGTAACTGATGATGATGTTAAATCTGAAAATAGAATATTAATAGTATTAGCTTCTATTTTTGCAGCTTTAATTATTATTGTTACAGGTGTTGCTGCTGTTATCTTATTAGGTTTACATGAACGTAAGATTGATGTACCAGATGTAACTGGTATGGATATTACAGAAGCTATTCAAACATTAGAAGAAGCTGGATTTGAAGTTAGTGATGATCAAGAACATGAAGCTAGTGCTAAGATTGAAGAAGGTTTAGTTGTTAAGACATCACCAGCTGCTGGTAGTGATAAATCTAAAGGTACTGTTATTACTTTATATATTTCAACAGGTGATGATAAAGTTGAAATTGTGGATTATACTGGTAGAAATTATTATGAAGTAAAAGGTAGTTTAGAAACTCAAGGTATTAATGTAATCGTTGAGAAGAAAGATGTTGATACAGCTGAAAGTTATGATGCTTCTGAGATTATAGGTCAAGATATTAAAGCGGGAGAAAAGTTAGAATCAGGAGATACAATTATTTTATATATTCCTAATATTATTACTAAATATCCTAATTTTACTGATGGATCTTATACAGTTGAAGATGTTCAAGCGTTCTGTGATGAATATGGTGTTATTTTAAAAATTACTTATGTTGAAAATGATGGAAGTTATACAAAAGGTACTATAATTGCACAAAGTAGAAAAGAAGGGTATACAGTTGCTCGTAATACTACTTTAACAATTAAAGTTGCTGATGAAGTTGGAACTCCTAAAGAAGAAGAGATTCCTGAATGTAATCCTGATGTGGAAGCTTGCGAATAATGAATGGTAGAATAGTTAAAATAATAAGTAATTTGTATACAGTAGCGTGTGAAGATGAATTATATGGTTGTAGAGCACGTGGAAAATTTAGAAATGAAAATATTACACCGATGGTAGGAGATAATGTAACAATTGATACTGAAAAGTTAGTTATTACGGATATCCTACCTAGGGTAAATGAATTATATCGACCTATTGTAGCTAATGTAGATCTTGGATTAATAATTCAAAGTACTAAGAAACCTACTTTAGATTTAGTATTATTAGATAAGTTAATTAGTGTTATTACATTTAATGATATTGAACCAGTTATTTGTTTTACTAAATTAGATTTACTTAATGAAGAAGAATTAGGTAATGTAGATAATTTAAGAAAGTATTATGAAATGATTGGTATTAGATGTGTTTATAATACTGAAGTAGCTGAGATAAAGAAGATAATTAAAGATAAGGTAGTTGTATTAGCTGGTCAAACTGGTGCAGGTAAGAGTAGTTTACTTAATAGATTAGATAATAATTTAGATATTAAGACAGATGAAATTAGTGAGGCATTAGGTAGAGGCAAACATACTACAAGACATGTTGAATTATATGAAATAGGTGAAGGATTTATTGCTGATACCCCTGGATTTTCAGCTTTAGATTTTAAAGATATGGATAAAGAACAACTTAGAGATACATTTATTGAATTTAGAGAATATGATTGTAAATTTAGAGATTGTATGCATAACAAAGAAATTGGTTGTGGTATTAAGGAAGCAGTTAATGAAAAGTTAATATTAGAATCAAGATACAATAATTATTTACAATATTTAGAGGAGTTGGAAAAATAATGAAGGTAAGTGTTTCATTTTTATGTAGTGATTATGATCAAGAAGAAACTATTAAGAGAATAGATGAATCTAAAGCAGATTATATTCATGTAGATATGATGGATGGTAATTTTGTTGAAGCTAGTAATTTTGGACCTCAAGAGATTAAGAAAATGTTTAAGAATACTACTAAACCTTTAGATGTACATATGATGGTTTCTTCACCTAATAAGTATGTAAAAGATTTTGCTAAGATGAAAAATGTGGAATATTTAACTTTACATGCTGAAGGTCATAGAAGACCAATTGATGTAATTAATATGATAAGACATACTAATATGAAAGTTGGATTAGCTATTAGTCCTGAAACTAAAGTAAGTCGTATTATTCCACTTTTGAATCATGTTGATCAAGTACTTGTAATGAGTGTAAAACCTGGTAAAGGTGGTCAAAAGTTTATGGAAGATGTTTTATATAAAGTTGAAACATTAAAAGATATAAGAGAACAAAATAATTATCATTATATTATTAGTATTGATGGTGGTATTAATAATGAAACTGCTGTTCTTTGTAAAGAAGCTGGTGTTGATATGCTAGTTAGTGGTTCTTATGTATGTAAGAGCGATAATTATGATGAAAGAATAGATAAGCTTAAATAGTTTATCTTTTTTTACGTTTTCAATTTAATTTCACTTAGAATAAGTATTTAATATGGTATAATTTTATAGGGAGAGAGTATAAATGAATGTTAATAAAATATTGGAAAGAATTGAAGATAATGGATTTGAAGCTTATATAGTAGGTGGTTATGTTAGGGATTTTATATTAGGTATAGAATCTACTGATATAGATATATGTACTAATGCTAAAGTAAAAGATATATTAGATATATTTAGTGATGTAAATGTAACTAGTAATGAGTATGGTGCAGTTAAGATGATTACTAATAATGCTAAGATAGATATAACTACATATAGAAGAGATTTAAAATATAATGGTAGTAGAAGAAAAGTAGAAATGGAATATGTAGATAATCTAATTGATGATATTCAAAGAAGAGATTTTACTATGAATACTTTATGTATGAGTAAAGAAGGGAATATTATTGATGTATTAGGTGGTAAAAAAGATATCGAAGATAAAATAGTAAGATGTGTTGGAGATATTAATGAACGTATTAATGAAGATCCACTTAGAATGTTAAGAGCAGTTAGATTTGCTACTGTATTAGGTTTTAGAATAGAAGATAATTTATATGAAGAATTAAAAAATAATAAAGAATTACTTGAAGCATTATCTATGGAAAGAATTAAGGAAGAGTTAACTAAGATATTAATTCATAAGAATGCTATTAAGGGATTAGATTATTTAAGAAGATTAGGTTTTTTACCTTATTTAGGTATTGAATTTAATAATATAGTAAATGTACCGGATGTAACTGGTATGTATAGTCAATTAACATTTACTAAGGAATATCCTTTCTCTAAAGAAGAGAAGAGTAATATAGATAGTGTTAAAGCTATATTAGAACATGGTGAGATTGATAAAGAAGTATTATTTAATTATGGTTTATATTTATCTTTAGTAGCTGGTAGTATTTTAGGAATTAGTAAGGAATTTATTACGGAGTTAGATAAAAAGGTAAGTATTAGACATATTAAAGATATTGATTTAAAAAGTGATGAAATATGTGATATATTAGGTATTGAACCTGGTAAGGTTATTAGTGAAGTTTATAGTGAATTAAAGATAAAGATATTAAGGGGTGAATTAGAGAATACTAATGAAGTATTAAGAAAGTATGTAATTGATAATAGGAAGAAGTGGTTACATGAAGGAGATTCTAAAAAAGGTTTTAACTTCTAAAAATTTAGTTGTTAATAATTATATTATTAGTATTGGTATTGAAAATAAGTTAAGTTTAAATGAGTTTTTAGTATTAGTATATTTAGATAATAAGTTTAGTAATGTATTTGATTTAGAACTAATGAGTAATCATTTAGGTATGGATTTAGCAAGTACTATGGAATCTTTTAATTCTTTAATGATGAAGGGGTTTGTTACTTTAGAATCTGTTAAGGATAAAAGTGGTAAATTAAATGAGATTATTAATTTAGATGGAATTTATGATAGTATTGTTCTTAGTGTAAAAGAGGAAACTAAGGAAGAAACTAAGGTAGATATTTTTAGAGCTTTTGAAAAGGAATTAGGTAGAACTATATCTCCTATGGAACTTGAAATGATTAATGCTTGGTTAATGACTAATTATAGTGAAGAACTTATTTTAGGGGCATTAAAGGAAGCTGTTTATAATGGAGTGAGTAATTTTAGGTATATAGATAAAATTCTTTATGAATGGGATAAAAAAGGGTTTAAATCTATGGATGATGTTAATGCTCATTTGATTAAGAGAAGAGATGAAAAGAAGGATAAGGTAATTACTAAGAAGGAACAAGATATTGCAGATTATGATTGGTTGGATAGTTAATGGTAAGTGATTTTAATAAGAAGCTAGATATTATGATTCCTGATGCAAGATGTGAATTAAATTATAATAGGGATTATGAGTTATTAATAGCTACTGTATTATCTGCACAATGTACTGATAAGAGAGTTAATGAAGTAACTAGTGTACTTTTTAGTAATTATGATATTTATGGGCTTTCTAAGGCTAAAAAGAGCGATGTAGAGAAGATTATTAGAAGTGTTGGAACAAGTTCAAGGAAAAGTGGTTTTGTCATTAAAATCGCTCAAAGTTTAGTAAATAACTATAATGGTGTTGTACCAAATGATAGAGAGTATTTAGAAAGTTTACCAGGGGTTGGAAGAAAGACATGCAATGTAGTATTATCTAATTTATTTAATGTTCCAGCTATTGCTGTTGATACTCATGTAGAAAGAGTAAGTAAGAGATTGGGATTTGCTAAAAAGTTAGATAATGTATTAACTGTTGAAAAGAAGTTAATGAAAAAAATACCAAAGGAATTATGGAGTAGAACTCATCATCAATTGGTATTATTTGGAAGATATATATGTAAGGCGAAGAAGCCAGAATGTGAAAAGTGTTTGTTCTATCAAGAATGTAAATGCAAAGAAAAAAAGAAGATTTAATTTGAAGTTGTCAACGAAAAGTAGACACTAAAAAAATATTTATTTAAAACCTAGT
>JBJEXV010000067.1:0-1520 GCA_051886175.1 Candidatus Coprovivens sp.
GTTACTATTCACCGATAACCACCCCGTTATAGACCCCGAATATTTATATGTGGAAAACTCCTGTCAATACCTTTTTGAAAAAAGTTTTAAAAAGTTTTGATAAATTCGTCCCCTGTATAAGGCGATTTAAGCCTTTTACAGGGGTCTTATTTTTGGACAGGTTTCTTCCTGAACTTTGATGAATAACCTTATTGATCCTCTTATAGGGTACAGATACTGCGTATTTTAAAGGGAAAAACAGTCATTTTTCTAAAGCGGATTTTCAAAGTTTTCCACATCGGGGGTTTTGAAAAACGGGCTTATAATTATGACTGTAAAGGAAATATTAAAATGTTTAAAGTAAAAACTGACAGGGATATTATTCTGAATAATAAAGAATTATTTGATGAAAAACTTATAAGGCTTATAGAGTCCAAGGATAATAAAATCAAAAAACTTAATAATTCCCTCTATAACAGAAATATGCTTTATGAAAAGGCAAAGGAAGAAAACCTGAAGCTCAAGACAGATCTTAAAAAGTCAGCTGATAATTTAAAGTCTCTTTCAAAGAAATGTAAGGACCAGGAAGATGAAATAGAAAAATTCAGAAGAGAACTGGAAGAGCTTAAAAAAAGATCGGATGAAAAAGACAGGCTTATTGAAAAGCTTAAGGATGAGATTGATAATTCCAACAGATTAAAGGATGAAATTATCAAAGATCTGAACATTAAAATCAAGAAACTCTCTTCCAATAATTCCACCAACTCCAATATGCCTTCAAGCTTTGATATTAATTCTCATTCAAAGCCAGTACATGTATCCAATTCCCGAAAAAAGAGTACAAGAAGTAAAGGTGGACAGAAAGGCCACATAGCTCATATATCCAAATTAAAGGATAACCCAGACATAATAGAAACTTATTTTGTAGACAAGGCACCAGGTGGTGCAGTACCCTTTAAGAATGAAAAAGGAGATATCCTTTACTACAGGACTCAGGAAGTAGATATAAACATCAGCACTATAGTAAGAGAAAACCGCTATTTTGTGGCAGATAACGCTGTTTTAAGCCTGGATAAGAAGCTAATGGACAAATACGCCATTAATCCTTTAAGCTACTCTGATAAATTTAAAGCCATTACAGGCTATCTCTTAAATGTAGGTAACATTCCCTTAGACAGACTCTCTAAAATGATCAGTGAATTAAGTAACAGTGAATTATCCATTAAGCCTTCTACCATTGTGAAATGGAATAAGGAATTATCTTCAAAAGCTTTTAAATTCAATGAAGAAAATCTGAATAATATATTAAATAACCACCTTATGTTTGTTGATGAAACCGGTGTAAAAATAAATGGAGACAACTACTGGTTTCATGTCTTGACCAATGACTCAGGAACATATTTTATTGTTTCTGACAAAAGAGGCGGAGAAGAAAGTGAAACAATTAAACTGCTTGAAGGATATACCGGCTATCTTCATCATGATCATTTCAAGTCATATTACAGAATTACCAGCTGTAAACATTCAGAATGTAACGCCCA
>JBJEXV010000068.1:0-5016 GCA_051886175.1 Candidatus Coprovivens sp.
CCACATGGACATTCTTCGTTTCTTCCAATTTTTTTAACTGCTTTAATAGGAGTTGGTTTTGCTTTTTCTCCATTACTACTAACTTTTTTATTAGTTCTAATGTCTGTTCTGTCTGTGTTTTGTCTTATTTCAGCTTTTAATAAGTAGATTGAAATCTTAGATTCAATACCTGCTAATAAAGCATCGAATAAGTCGTAACCTTCCATAGTATAAGCTTGTAATGGATTTGTTTGTGCATAACCACGTAATCCAATACCTTCTCTTAAATGTTCCATAGCACCAATATGGTCCACCCATGCTTCGTCTATTACTCTTAATGAGATAGCCTTTTCGAATTCAGCAATAACTTCTTTTGGAATGTCTTTTGTTTTTGCTTTGTAATCATCTTCTACTTTATCTGTTAAATATGCTTTAACTTCTTCAGTTTCTTTCATATCTAAAATATCTTCTACATCTAATTTAGTTGTTTTAATTAAGTTTGTATTTAAGTATTCAATGATTTCTGATTTATCATCTTCAGTTAAGTATCCTTCTGGTTCAATATGACTATCTACTAAGTTAGCAATATTATAATCAAATGTTGCTAATACTCTTTCGCCGATGTTTTCTTGATCTAGAATTTCATTTCTTCTTGAATAGATAATTTCTCTTTGTTCATTCATTACGTTATCGTAATCTAATAATGATTTACGTGTATCGTAGTTGTTTCCTTCTACTTTCTTTTGAGCAACTTCAATACTTTTAGTAAATTGTTTAGAACGTATTGATTGTTCATCAGTAAATCCTACACTTACTAACATTTGTTGAATCTTTTCAGTACCGAATCTACGCATTAAATCATCGTCAAATGATACGAAGAATTGAGACATACCTGGGTCACCTTGACGACCAGCACGTCCTCGTAATTGGTTATCGATACGGCGTGATTCATGTCTTTCTGTACCGATTACACATAATCCACCTAATTCTCTAACACCTTCACCAAGTTTAATGTCTGTACCACGTCCAGCCATGTTTGTTGCAATGGTAATTGCACCTTTTTCTCCGGCTTTAGCAACTATTTCTGCTTCTCTTTCATGGTTCTTAGCATTTAATACTTCGTGTTTTAATCCTTCTTTTTTAAGCATTGCACTTAATAATTCGTTGTTTTCTACTGAAATAGTACCAACTAAGATAGGTTGTCCTGTTTCATGTATTTCTTTAATTTTTCTAACGATAGCAGCATATTTACCTTTTGCAGTAGCATATACTAAATCTGCAAGGTCTTCTCTTATTACTGGTTTATTTGTAGGTATTTGGATAACATACATGTTGTAGATATCTCTGAATTCTTCTTCTTCAGTTTTAGCTGTACCTGTCATACCAGATAATTTATTGTACATTCTAAATAAATTTTGGAATGTAATTGTTGCCATTGTTTTTGTTTCTTCATTAATTTTTACGCCTTCTTTAGCTTCTAATGCTTGATGTAAGCCATCACTAAATTGACGTCCATGCATTAAACGACCTGTAAATTGGTCAACTATGATAATTGCATCGTTTTCTACTACGTAGTCAACGTCTATTCTAAATCCATAGTTAGCTTTTAATGCTTGGTTTAAATGATGTACTAATACTGCGTTTTCTAAATCATATAAGTTATTAACTCTGAAAGTTTTTTCAATTTTTTCTACTCCACTATCTGTTAATGAAACACTCTTGGTTTTTTCATCTACTGTGTAGTCATCTTCATTTAATCTCTTAACTGCTCTATCAGCTGAAGTATATAAATCTTTTGAATCTATTTTACCACCAGAAATAATTAATGGTGTTCTTGCTTCGTCGATTAAGATTGAGTCAACTTCGTCGACAATACAGAAGTTAAGTGGTCTTTGTACTCTGTCTGATGATCTAACTACCATGTTATCTCTTAAGTAGTCGAAACCAATTTCATTATTTGTTGAGTATAAAACATCACAGTTGTATGCATCTCTTTTTTGTTGAGGTGACATTTCTCTCATATTTAATCCAACAGTTAATCCTAAGAATCTGAAAATGTTACCCATCCATTCTGAATCACGTTTTGCTAAGAATTCGTTAACTGTTACAATGTGTACACCTTTACCTGTTAATGCATTTAAGTATGTAGGCATTGTTTCTGTTAAAGTTTTACCTTCTCCAGTTTTCATTTCAGCAATGTTACCATAGTGAATTGCTAATCCACCTACTATTTGCACAAAATAAGGTTTTTCTCCAATTACACGATATGCTGCTTCTCTAACAACTGCAAATGCTGGAACTACTAAATCTTCTAGTGTTGCTCCTTCTTCTAGTTGTTTTTTGAATTCTGCTGTTTTTGCTTTAAGTTCTTCATCACTTAATGCAGCCATTTCGTCGCTTAGTTCATCTATTTTTTTTGCTATTCTTTCAAACCTTTTTAATTCTTTATATTCTGAATCGATTAATTCTCTAAAAAATCCCATATCGCATTCCTCCACGTGTTCTATTATATCAAAAATATGTAAAGTATTAAACTGTTTTCGCTTAAATACTCGCGTATTTCTTATTGTAGATTATTTTGTGATTAAATTCAACACTTAAATGTCTAGTTAGCAAATAAAAAAAGGAGCTTAGCTCCTTATTTCATGTTAATGATACCATAGTTACCATCTTTTCTTTTATAGATAACTGATACGCATTCTTCATCAATATTTTTAAATACAAAGAAATCGTGATTTAGAAGTTCGATTTGAAGTATTGCTTCTTCTTCATCCATTGGTTTCATTGAGATATTTTTTCTCTTAACTATTAAGCTGACATTCTCTTCGTCTTCTTCATTTTCTTCTATTTCGTAATTAAAGTTAAATTCTAACTTTTCTACATTTTTATATTTATTATTTAATCTCTCTTTATTCTTTCTCATTTGTCTTTCTAGTTTAGCAACTACTAGGTCAACTGCTGCATAAAAATCTTCGTTAGAATCCTCTGCTCTTAGAGTGAACTTCTTTGTCAAAGCAGTTACTTCAATAATTTGTTCTAAACCTTTAATTCTTACTAAGACATTGGCTGTTATTTCTTCTGGATTTTCAAAATACTTATCCAATTTTGCCATTTTGTCATTTAAGCAAGATTTCATTGCTGGAGTTATTGTAACTTTTTCTCCACGAATATTTAATTTCATATCCATCATCCTCCGTAATTTAATTTTAGCATAATATGGTGGATTATTCAATAAAATAGCATAGTGGAATTATATCTCTTTGTGTATAAATATATACTTCTTTACGTACTTTTCTTTCTAACTTGTTAATAAGTTTTTGCATATCTTTGTAGTCTCCATACAATTTGATACATTTTATTTTATATTTAGATATGTATTCTTTTATGTATAAGGTTAATATTTCTAAATATTTGTCAAAATAAATGTTTTCATCTATATTTTTATATTTATGATAGAATTTAATATTGTTATTAGAGACATTTATTATTAAATCATTATTATTTTTTTGTAGTATATCTGTATTTGTTATTAAGTTTATATTGTTAAATGATAATTCTTTAAATATATCTATTATTTTATCTTTATCATCTTTGGTGTATGTATTATCTATAATGATATTTATATTATCTGTTAATAATTTATTATTTATTTTGTATTTATCTATTATTGTTCTTAATTGTTCTATGAAGTCTATTTTATTTGTTATTTTGTAATTAGATAATGATGGTATTTGTTCTCGTTTATATTCATCATTAATATAGAATAGTATGTTGTCATTGTTGATTTGGATATTTATAGTATTTCTTTTCATGTTATCTTCCTTTATTTTAAATATCTACCTTAGTGTTAAGGTAGATATTTAAAATAGAAAACTAGTTTATGTTTTCTATTTCAATGTTATATATAGATTCAGGATTTAATAGTGATCCATCTTTATAAACTTCAAAGTGTAAGCAATTAGCTTTTTCGTTTTCTAAACTATTTGGTCCGCTTGTTGCTATTACATCTCCTTGTTTAACTTTAGTTCCTTCTTCTAATGTTACATTGCTAACGCTTTGGTAGATTGTAACTAAGTTGTTTTGATGTTCTATTTCAATGATGTATCCCAGAATTTCATCTTCTTTAATTGAAGTTATTGTTCCATCTGAAATAGCTACTACATTAAATTGTTCATCTGAACTATAAAGGATACCTGTATTTGGCATATAGATATTTTGATATTTAATTAAGGAATTGGTTTGTCTTTCATTATCATCTTTTGAATGATAATAGTATTTACTTATTGTTACTTTTTCATCCGTAAATGGTTTTATTATTGTTTTATTAATTTCTTCATTTACTGTTATAGTATCTTCTATTAATACATCTGTAGTGAATATACTATTTTTGAATTGGTTATCATAGTTAAAGATATATGATAATAGAAAGTAACAGAAGATTGCTCCTATTGCTACAAATACACTTAGTAATGGTAGTACCCAGTCTTTTAATCTTTTTCTTGTCATATTATTTCCTTTCTATATATAGTTTTTTCCAATAAAAAAAGAAATATACCTAAATATTGGTTATTTCTGTATTTTGATAATAATGTAATAGTATTTCTTTATATGTTTTATTGTCATTAGCCATATGGTTAGCACCATATTGGCTCATTCCTACTCCATGGCCATATCCATTTGTGGTTATTTCTACTAAGTCATCTAATATGTTTATGGTAAAGTCAGTTGATCTTAGTGATAGCAAGTTTCTTAGTGTTGTTCCGTTATATAGTTTGTTATTGATAGTTATTGTTTTTATTCTATTTGATTTATCTTTCTCTATATTGGTAATGGTTATGTTAGAACAATCTATATTTAATTTAGTACAGAAGTATTGTTTTGATAATGTAATAGTTCTTGTTGTGTTTTCTTCGTATGATTCTGTTATGTTTAAGTAATCGTATTGTTCATTAAATACATTAATAGAACTATCTGTATAGCCATTAGACATGGAATGATAAAAGGCTTTAATAGGTTGATTGTTATATGTTATTATTT
>JBJEXV010000069.1:0-4829 GCA_051886175.1 Candidatus Coprovivens sp.
AATGGAGAGATGAATTGGATGAGCTCAAGGATCCAGGTGGATTTATCAGAAAAATAGAGAAGATTTATAAGAATGAAAATTGATATTTCATTGAAATAAGAAATGAATTGAAACAAGGAGAGGACTAGATAATGACACTTATAGAAATCTTATTTGTTTTTTGTTTGATTATTTTTATTTGCATGTATATTTTATAGTTGAGAAAGGAAGAAAATAGTCCAGATTCTAAATGGACGCCTTATTGCTACTATAAGAATTTGACTGATGCAAAGAATGATTATTCAGTCTATGTAGGGTCAAAAGGCTTAAGAGAAGAACTTGAATCGATTCTGACTCGTCTTCAGGAAGAAGAAAAGTTTGAGTTTACTGAAAAGCAATGGGAAGCGTTAGGATTGACACTTGAAACGGCTAACTCACAGAATAACGATGATGGTGCTTGGACTGACATTATGTTTAGAGCCAAGTATAATTTCATTGATAGTGTAAAAGCTTTTCTTAACACACAACATATTCATTTGTATTAGGTAAAATATGAGTTTATGTATTAAGTAATTCAAACATGGTGTCCACATTGTAAATGCAAGATATATTGTACAAGGTAATATAAAATATGAGTGATATAGTAGTAACTATGACAAGTTGGAAGAAACGTATTGATTACGTTTCTATTTCAATTTTGTCTTTATTGAAACAAACAGTAAAACCAAGAAGTATAGAATTAAATCTTTCTGAAGAAGAATTTCCTAATAAAGAAAATGACTTACCTCAAGATTTAATTGAACTAACAAAGATATATCCAATCAATATCAATTGGGTTGGTGCAAATGTAAAATCTTTTAAAAAGTTAATTCCAACACTTAAAAAGTATTGGAATGAAAAAGATTTGTATGTATTTACTGCTGATGATGATGTTGTTTATGAATATAATATGTTAGAGAAGTTTTTAGCTATTAGTGAAAAGCTACCTGAAGCATGTATATGTTTTGGTAAATTTTCTGGAGCATTATGTGACCAACCAGTTGTTAAAGGTGGAGCAACATTATATAAGGTTCATTACTTTACTGAGAACGTTTGGACACAATTAAATGAGACTATTATAAATACAAATGAAGATGATTGGTGGTATGCCTATAATTTCTTATGTATAAGTAAAAGATCAATTGTCTATACAGGTGATGAATTAACATTTTTTAATCAAATTGGTGGTCATGGATATAATACAAGTGAAACACATAAAATGTATTTAAATATGCTAAGACAACCAGTAATGAATGTAATTAAAGATAAAGAAACAATATGAATTTTGTATCATCTCATCCCGCATTTAATGACACAATAGACTCATTAAGAAATGAATTTAAAGACGATAAATCTAATAATGTAATCATTTGCGGGGCTCACGATTTTTCAAGAACACAATCTATTGACCTTTATAAGAAAAAGTTTGATAAAGTAATAGTCTTTAATCAAGAACCTTTGACAGCAACTCAAAGACAGTTCATGCACAAGGGTTATTTTGCTTGGTTAAAACAAGCAGATGAAGTCTGGGACTATGACGAACAGAATATAGAAGTCTTGAAGTTGATTAGATCAGATGTTAAGCTACATATTTTGAAACCTTACAAGGACTGGTCAGTTTATAAGCCAGTTGCGAAGGATATAGACATCTTATTCTATGGGTCAATGAATGAACATAGAGCAAAGATACTGAATGAGTTAAAGAAGAAGTATAAGGTAGTAGTATTACAAAATGCTTGGGGTACAATTTTAGACAATTATATAATGCGAAGCAAGATTTTATTGAATTTACATTTTTATTATGAGAGTTCAATGCAGGAACAGGCTAGAATGATTAGATGGATAGGTAGTACTTGCAGAATCGTTAGTGAGAAATCTTGGAAAAACTATCTTGGTGTGGAAGAAATAGAGGATTGGAATAGTTTATGAACATTATTACAAATAATTGTTTAGGCGGTTTCATTTATAGAGATATACTTAAAACAGAATATCAAAATCCTTTTATTTGGACAGGAATAGAAATTGAAAAGTTTATAGATTTTGTTGATAACTTTGATAAAATAGATTTTACTAATGTAATGATAGAAAAAGAAGGAGAAGGACTTAAAAATAATTTTTTCACTGTTATTGATGATAAGTATAAATTTAGAAATGGACACATAGTTTTTAATAAAAATGATAATGTTCCACGAATAATGAATGATTCTAAACATCTTGATTGGGTAAATGTTTATTATAATAAACCTTGGGAATATATTTTAGAAAAATATAATAAGCGTGTAAAACGAATGGATAATAACATTATCGTTGCTATATACGCAAAAGATAATGAATTTACAGATCAACTTAATAAACTTGCTGATGTTTGCTTAAAATATAATTATCCATGCTTAATTTTTCATTCTGAAAAGATAAAGGAAAATCTGGTCACTAAAAGTTATGTAATTAAACATAAAGAACCTTGGATAGATAATTTGTATAAACATTATCGAAAAGAAATAGAAGAGTTTATAAATGAAAATCGTGATAACAATGACAAGCTGGACTAAACGAATCCAGTATGTAGCAAAAGCAATATATCGTTTTTTAAAGACACAAACAGTAAAACCTGATATATTTTATCTTTGGCTTGCTGAAGAAGAATTTCCGAATAAAGACAGAGATTTACCAGAAGATTTATTGACTATTTGTTCAGCATTTAATGTTCAAATTAAATGGATTAAAGACAATGAATACTGTTTTAAGAGATGGTATGTTTTTCCAGAACATAATGATGATATGGTTATTTCTATAGATGATGACATGTTCTATGACCCTAGGATGATTGCAGCAGTTCTTGACGAATATAATAGAAATCCAATACCTTGTGTTTTGCATTATCGTGGGTGCGGCGGACTTATTGAAATTACGGAAGGAATAAAATATACCATTACACAAAACCGTGTTAAGTCTTCTCTAAGAAATTATTTTATCGGACAGTGTGCTTTTACTCCACATTCATTTCCACTTGAAACATTAGAACCTAAAATCGTTGAATTAAGAAAGAAAATTTGTCCTAAATGCGATGAGAGTTTCTTACATCCATATTTGATTAAGGACAATATACCTATTGTGTTTATGGTTGGACTTCGTGATATAGAAGAAAATGAAATGCAAGGTGTAGCAATACGAAATGATTTACATTTTAATTTAGTAAATGTAAACGGTAAAGAATATAAAAAAGCTGACCTATATAAATTGAAAGTCCTACAAACAATTCCTGAATTACAAGAAAGCTGGAAAAAAGAATTTCCAAACTATGATTTTAACTACATTAAAGGAATAGATATATGATTTGCATTTTAGGTTGTTTAGATAATGAAGAAGGGTTGAAAATCTGTCAAGAAATGCGTTCTTGGCTAGATAAAGAACACTCAGTTTTCGTTGTGCATCAAACTCCTCCAGGAAGTAAATTTGAATATCCTGCTATAAAATGTGCGCTTGATACATCTATTAGGTTGAATGAGCCGGTTTTATACCTTCATACTAAAGGAAGTGGAAATCCAATTCCTTCTAACTATAAAAACTTTATGATGCATGAAAGTGTGAATTTTCCTAAAGATGCAAAACCAGAAGATTGCCAGCGTGTAGTTAGAATGATGTGGGCAAAAGAATTTACTGGTGAAAAATTGAAAAAGTATCTAGCAGCAGTGAACACAGATAAACCAACTGTCGCTTGTCCCTTAACTGGGAAAGAAAAGATTACATGGCAAAACGGCTGGATAATAAACCCAGCCGGTGCGAAAGAATTATTAAAAACATTTCATCTTGACAAAAACAGATATTATTATGAATGGATGTTTAATAATACGCAGATAGACGTCATTGGCATTTTAAGTAATTCTTGCCATGCTTATGATGAACCTCATCATAAAACAATGTATGATATAATTTGGAAGTACTTTAGTTAAGCAACTATATTTTCTCTAAAATAATTTATATAATTACATGAATCTTTTATCTTTAAGTGAAAAGGTTCTATTTGTGTATGAAATACATAGAAAGATTTTTTATTTAAGTCTATGTAATGTATTTTCATCTTTTCCGCAACTACACCATAAAAGCAATCATCATCACTAAAAATGTTTATTTTATTTGCTACAATATGAATGATAAAGTCAGTATAATAACTGAATTTTGGTGGATAAAGAGTATTCGGGCCTCTTCCCCATTGTAATCTAAATTTTCTATAAGGCATTCCATCATTTGTAATAATGCAATCTTTATGTTGAAGCCAAGTATTATATAGTATCTGTGCATAATTGCAAGTATAGATGCAGTCATCATCTGCTGAAATGATAGGAACATCATGGTACTTATCCATTGTAAAAAGTACCTTCTTAAATGACTTATAGTTTTTATACACCCACAAGATTTCAATAAGTTCATTATCCACGAACAACTTCAAATTATCAGGCAATTCATCCATCATCTTAGGAAATTCTTCTTCGCTCAATACCAAGACTATATGAAAACCAGGACACTGATTCAAGAGACTAAATAATGTTTTAGAAACTGTATTTATTCTAGCCTTCCAACTTGTTAGACTGATGATTGCTTTTTCATTGGCATATTTCTTACCAAAACTTGGGTATGTTTCTGCTGTATATTCTTCACGTTCACTCATATCTAATCATATTTATAAGAGGACTAAAAAGTCCTCTTTTTTATTTTATTGTCAAAATAATTTCTTTAGCACAGTCTTCAATAGATTTACCTAATCTACAACATCTATGTGCTATATCATGTAATATTCTCCTTACCAGCTTAAT
>JBJEXV010000070.1:0-20144 GCA_051886175.1 Candidatus Coprovivens sp.
TTGTGTGTCTTTTTATTTTGTTATTAAGAAATATAGTAGTACGATAATACCTAGTACTATACGATACCAACCGAATGCTTTGAAGTCATGTTTTCTTATGTAACTCATTAGGAATTTAATAATGAAGATACTTACTAGGAATGCTACTAAGCAACCTACTCCTAGGATTATTAATTCCATTGTTTCAAATGCTAGTCCAAATTCTAACACGTATTTTAATAGTTTTAGAAGCGATGCTCCAACCATTACAGGAATTGCTAGGAAGAATGTGAATTCTGCTGCTACGCTTCTCTTTAGGCCTAAAAATAAGCCACCAATGATTGTTGAACCACTTCTACTTGTTCCAGGTATTAATGATAGTAATTGGAATGCTCCTACTCCTAATGCTTGTTTATAAGTTATTTTGTTTAAGTCTTCAGTAGTTTGTTTACCTAATCCTTTTGATTCAATAACTATAAATGCTATACCATATATGATTAACATTAATGATACGATAGTTGAATTATGTAAGTGAGCAGTTAACCAATCATCAAATAAGATACCTATTATAGCTGCTGGTACACATGCTACTAAGATTTTACCCCATAGGTTCCAAGTAGCAATTCTTTCTTTTTTCTTTTTACCAAATCCGAATGGGCAGATAGTTTTAAAATACATCACTACTACTGCTAGGATTGCTCCTAATTGAATTACTACTTCGAATAATTCAAAGAAGTGATCTGATACATTTAATTTTATAAATTCATCTAATAGGATTAAGTGTCCTGTAGATGATATTGGTAACCATTCTGTTATACCTTCAACGATACCAAAGAATATTGCTTTTAATATTTCCATATATTCACCCTATTTAATTCTATTCTTATTTTATTAATGAATTACCTGTCATTTCTTCAGGTATTGGTAAACCAAGTAGTTCTAACATTGTTGGGGCGATATCTGCTAGTTTACCATTATTTAGTTCTATTCCTTCTTTAGTAATAATACAAGGTACAGGATTTGTTGTGTGTGATGTTACTGGTTGTTTGTTCTCATCCCACATCATGTCACAGTTACCATGGTCAGCTATAATAATTAATATTCCTTCTAATTCCATAACTTTTTGATATATTTTAGAAATACATATATCCATATCTTCAACAGCTTTTTTAGCAGCTTCATAAACACCTGTATGTCCAACCATATCACCATTAGCTAGATTCATGATTGTTACATCAAAGTTTGCTACTTCTTTTAGGAAGCTATCTGTTACTTCGTAAACACTCATTTCTGGTTTTAAATCATAAGTTGCTACTTTTGGTGATGGGATTAGAATTTTTTTCATATCATCGTATTCTATTTCTTTTCCACCATCAAAGAAGAATGTTACGTGTGGATATTTTTCTGTTTCAGCAATTCTTAATTGACTTATTCCATTATTATGTAAGTAATCAACTAAGATATTTTTTAAATCTAAGTCTTCAAACGCTCTTAGTGATTTAACTGTTTCTGTTACAGGGAACATTGTTAATGTTTTTAAGTTATTGAAGTGTTTTACTTCTAATCCTTTTTCATTTGCATCACTCTCATAAGCAGTTGGATTAGAAAGCAACGTAAACATTTCTCTTAATCTATCTTTTCTAAAGTTAAATGCTATTATTCCATCATTATCTTGTAATGGCATTTTATTTATAATACCTGGTACTATAAATTCATCAAATACACCATTGTTATAGTTTTCTTCTACTAGTTCTTGGTATGTATTATATTCTTTTGCTTCGCCATATACTAAGGCATCATAAGCTAGTTTAACTCTATCAAAGTTATTATCTCTATCCATACCATAATATCTACCAGTAATGATGTTTATTTTACCAATACCTAGTTCATTTATTTTTTCTTGTAATTGGTCTAAGTAAGTTAGTGCACTTTTTTCGTATGTATCTCTTCCATCTAAACAAGCGTCAATATAAACGTTTGTTAAACCATTTTCTTTACATATATCTAGTAATCCGAATAGATGGTTTATATGTGAATGTACTCCACCATCAGATAGTAAACCATATAAATGTAAGTTTGAATTATTTTCTTTTACATGGTTGATTACTTCTAGTATTTTTTCATTTTTATATAATTCTTTATTTTCAAGAGAAGCTGTTATGGCTTCAAGTGGTTGCATTGCAACTCTACCTGAACCTAAGTTCATGTGCCCTACTTCACTTGTTCCCATTTGTCCTTCTGGTAAACCAACATATGGTCCAGATGCTTCTAGGATTGAGTTTGGATATTTGTTCATTAACATATCGATTGTTGGCTTGTTAGCATTAGCAAAGGCATTTCCATCTGTTTCTTTTCTAATTCCACATCCATCAAGGATACATAGTACTAATGGTTTTGTCATGTTATTCCTCTTTTCTATAGTTCATCTAGTTCTTTTGTTATTTCTTTTTCAGAGATGTTTGATCCAATGAATACTATTTTTACCATACGGTCGCCATATATTGGATCAAAGTCTTTAGCTAATTCAGGATTTTGTTCTAGAACTTCTTCTACAAAGTCTGGTGATTCACAAGCTAGCCATGGACCAGCAGGTGTTAAGTCTTTTAGTGAACCAGCTTGTTCAAACATATATGACATATCTTTTTCATCTTTGAAGTATGTAATACCTTTAGCTCTTATTATTTTTTTAGGCCATGGTTTACTAATGTAATCAAAGAATTTTTTTCTATCCATTGGTTCTCTTCTTTGGTATACAAATGTGTTTATACCGTATTCTGCAACGTGGTCATGGTCATCTTCGTGGTCGTGTCCACAACAGCAGTGATGTTCTCCGTCATGATCGTGATGGCAATGACATTCATGCTCTTCATCATGTTCATGGTTACAATGACACTCATGTTCCTCTTCATGATGATGTTCTTCTACTTCATCACTTTCGATTGCTTCATACCATCCTGCTGAAGTTGCAATACGTTCAAAATCAAATTTCTTTTGAGCAAGTAATTCTCCTACTTCTACTTTAGAATAATTTGTTTCGATTATATCAGCATTTGGTTGTAATGTTTTAATAACATCTTTTACAATATGTAATTCATTTTCAGTTACTTCATCTACTTTATTTAAGATAATTGTGTTACAAAATTCTATTTGTTCAATTATTAAATTAGTAATTGATTCTTCTGGATTATCATTTAGTAGTTCTTGACCTGATGCAAATTCATCAGCCATTCTTTTAGCATCTACTACTGAGATAATAGAATCTAGATAACATAGTTTTGGCATTTTATATTCGTCATATGCATCTTCCATAGCACATATAGTTTGAGCTATTGGAATTGGTTCACATATACCACTTGCTTCTATTACAATGTAATCAAATTTTTTAGCTTCTATTATTTCATTTATTTGTTCTATTAAGTCTGTTCTTAATGTACAACAAATACATCCATTTTCTAAAGCTAATAAAGATTCTTCTTTACCACTTACTATTCCATCTTTAGCAATAATATCTGCATCTATATTAACTTCACCGATATCATTTACGATAACTGCTACTTTATATCCTTTATTGTTTCTTAATATGTTATTTAATAGTGTTGTTTTACCACTACCAAGATAACCTGTTATTAGTGTAATTGGAATACTTTTTTTCATCTTAATCACCTTTTCTTTACTCATTTATTATAGTATATTTTGGTAGTTTAGTACATTAAAAAAAAGGATTTATTGTGTAAATCCTTTTCTTTTAGTTTTAATAAATTCTCTTACTGCTTCATTTAATGATTCTAAATCATTATATTCGTTATCCATATGTGCTGGGAAGTCTAGTAATAATAGTTTTCCACTATCTCTTGTTGCTAATACGTATTTAATAAATTCAGGAGATATTTCCATAATTACTTTTTCACGTCCCATTGTAGTTTCATTACCACCTGAGATATAACCAGCATCGTTTTCAGTAAGATACTTATATACAGCTGTAACTGCTTGAGAAATACTATGTCTATTAGCTGTATGTGTTAAGGCTTCAGATAAGATTAATCCTTTTCTACTTAACATTGCATTCATTACTTTTTCTGCTAATTCTAAAGTATTTGATGATGGATATTTAGATAATAATTCATAATATATTTCTTTTATATCTTTAGCACTTGTATATGGTTGCATTTGTTTAATCATTTCTGGTTCGAATGCAACCATACTCTTAATTTGGAATAATCTATTTAACATTAATACTGTGACTGATACTCCCCAATCGTCAATACCTTGTTCAAGTGCTTTATATAAGTTTTTAACTTTTAATGAAAGTACTTCTTTTGGATTAACTTTTGTTTCTTCAAAGATATAACGATATTCAGTTTCTACTCTTTCTTTTCTTTGTTTTTTCTTTGGTGTTTCTTTTGAACTTGTTCCTTTTGAACTTGTTCCTTTTTGTTTATTATAATAATCAGCTACACTTTTATCATATTCTTGTTTCTTTTCATCACTAGATAATGTCCATTTGATAAATAAGTCATATGTTTTACATAAGCTATTAAATAGTTTTTGTAATGCTTGATGTAAGCCATAATCTTGAAATCTTTCTGGTTTAAGTAAGTAACCTAATTTAGTGATAGTTTGACTATTTAATATTTGATATCTAGTTTGTTTAGAATCGATATTAAATAATTGATAATAATCAACGAAGTTATCTTGTAACATTTGATTATACATTTGTAACATATTGTTGATTTCATCTTTATATGGATTTGGTTTATCTTTTTTTGGTTCTTCTTTTTTAGGTTCTTCTTTTTTAGATGCATTATCTAATAATCTATCATAATAATAACGTCCTTCTTTACTTCTTAATACGTTTTTATCAAATTCATTAAATGTACGAACTAATTTTTCAAATAGACTTCTTTTATCTACTGGTACTAAATCAATATTAGCCATAGATAGTGATTCGGATAAATCTTTATATTGCATTGTTGCAAGTATTTGATCACTTGGTAAATTTCTACTAATTGCAAATAATTCGTAGTAATTAATTATTTGATTTTGTGGTAGTAAAGAATATCTTTTTATAAATGTGTTTATTGTATGTAACATATTTTTTCTTTTTTGTTCATTTACATCTAATGGTTTTTCTCTAAGATATCTCATAAGGTCATCTAATGCAGCGTTTGTATCCGCTAATAGTCTTGTTAATTGTTTCTTTTGATATTCAGTTAAGTCTGTTCTTCTAGCTAATATGTCTGGATGTAATTTTTTCCCAATATATCTTTTGGCTGTAGTTATTTCTTTTTCTGTTGAATCAAATGTTATCTCTAATTCTGGAGACATATCGTCCTTTTTGAAATATGGTTTAGCTTTCAATAATATAATTTTTATTTCTTGTTTTCTTTGTGCAGTTATAGTCATAGTTGTATCCCCCTTTTTTATGGGGATTATTATACTATATAGTAGTAAAAATGCAAATTTTTCTTATATTTTGGCATTAAAAAAAGGCTTTTATTTAGCCTTTTTTTTAGTATCTTGGCAACGACTAGCAAGTTCTTCTTCAAGTGTTCTACCACTTTCTTTGAAGTTTTTCTTCATTAGTCTTTCCATTTCTTTGTATAATTTGTCGTTAGCTTCTGCTAAATCCTCTTTTTTATCTACTTTAAATGGTTTTCCTACACTGAACATTAAGTTCTTACTACGGAATGTATAATCACCAGTTAAAGCACATGGGACGATAGTAGCTCCAGTTTTTTGAGCCATTGATACTGTACCAAATTTAAATGGTAATAATAGTAAGTCATCAGTCTTATTTCTTGTTCCTTCTGGGAATAGTCCTACAGCTCCATCTAGTTCTAATACTTCTAAAGCAGCTGCTTTAGCTTTATCATCATGAATAGAACGATCTACTGGAATACAACCAGCTAGTTTAAAGAACCAAGCAAATTTACCATCAAAGTATTCTTTTTTAGCCATATAACGTATTGGTCTTCTTGTTGACATGATTGCGAAGCATTGATCTAATACGTGTTTATGATTACATACAATAAGAATTGGCCCTTCTTTAGGGATTGCTTCTTTATTAACTATTTTTGGATTGTAGTATAGTTTTAAAATAACGTTCATTATTGGTGAAAACAATTTAAATGCTGTTTCATGCTTTCGTTTTGGTTTTTTATTTGCCATACTTCTCCTCCGCTCTTTTTTCCATATTTTCTTGTTGTAGTTTTCTAAAGTCTACTTTACCAATTAATGTTTTAGGTAGACTCTTTCTAAATTCAAATTCTTTTGGAACTGAGTAAGCAGCTAAATTCTTTTTACATAAGTCTATTAATTCTTGTCTTAATTGTGGAGTATCTTTATATCCTGATTTAAGTGCAATATATGCTTTTGCTACTTCTATTTTATATGGATGTGGTACTCCGATAACTGAACAGTCCATAACTCCTGGATGACGTTCTATTACTTCTTCTATTTGTGAAGGATATACGTTGTATCCAGATGTAACTATCATACGTTTTAATCTTTGTTTATAGGTAATGTAACCATCTTTATCCATTGATGCAATATCTCCACTATGTAACCATACGTTACCATCATCATGGATATGTAATGCTGAGTTAGTTTCTTCTTCATTATTATAGTAACCTAACATAACTGTTGGTCCACAAATACATAATTCACCATCTTCATCAACGTCAGCTTCAATATGTGTACCTGGCTTAACTATTTTTATGTAGTTACCTGGGAATGGAATTCCGATTGTTCCAGGACGTGGTGCAAAGTATGGATCTAAGCATACTGCTGCAACTGCTTCTGTCATACCATAACCTTGTAGTAAACTTGCGTTTGCTCCATGTTCATGTAAGAAGTCGTTTAATTTTTTAATACGTGCTTTATTTAATGTATCTCCACCAGATACAATTAATTTAACATGAGATAAGTTAACATCTTTCATTCTTTCGTTAGACATTAATGCTTCAAATAATGTTGGTACTCCAACTAATACACTTGGTTTATGTTTAGTTAATAGTTTATCGAATTCACTAGCTTTAAATGTAGGAATTAAGATAACTTTAGCTCCCAAGGATAATACGTCATTAATGCTTACTGATAAACCAAATCCATGGAAGATTGGCATTATCGCTAGTACTGAATCTTTTTCTGAAAAATTGTTTAAAACTGTTAAAGTTTGGATTACTGCAGCATTGAAGTTACCGTTTGATAATACGATACCTTTTGGTGTTCCTGTTGTACCACCACTATGTAAGATAACTGCAGGTGTATCTCTTTTTGTTATTTCAGCAACTTTATCTTTTGTATAGTTTTCACCAGTTGCGATAAAATCTTTCCAATACATAAAGTTTCTATTACTCTTCTTTGGTTTTTCAACTTTACGTCCTTGTGTTATTTCATAACCTATTTTTAATAAAGGATTCATTGAATCTTTAGCAGATATAATAATTGTTTTATATACTTCTGTGTCATCAATGATATTTTTTACTTTAGCATATGAAACATCCATTGCTATTAACATTGCTGTTGAATATCTTTGTAATGCTTCTTTTATTTCATTTTCACCAGATAATGGGTGAACCATATTAGCTACTGCACCAATTTTATTTAATGCATAGAATGAATATAATGCTTCTGGAATATTTGCTGATAATACTGTAACAACATCTCCTCTACGTACACCTTGGCTACGTAATGCTCTTGCAGTTTTATCAATATTTTTAAACATTTCACTATATGTTATTTTTGTTCCAAAGTATTCTAAAGCAATATTATCTTTAAAGTTACCATCTAGTGATCTTTGTTTTAATTGTTGATATATAGACATATTAGGTACGTCTAAATTCATTTCTTTTTTACTATAATATTTAGCCCATCTTGCATTTGGCTTTTTCTTAAATCCTATGAAGCTAAAAAAGTTCATATCTAATATACCCATATTTATTTCCTCTTTTCTATTAGCCCATCGCTAACAACTTTCATTAATTTTTTATTATCTATATCTAAATCTTTATGTTTTGGTTTAATTGGTTTATAGAATTCAATAGTTGGTCTTTCTTTTTGGAATAATCTATATTTACCTGTAATAACAAATGGTACTATTTCGCAATCAGCTTCGTAAGCCATTTTTACGGCCCCTATTTTAAAAGGCATTATTACATCGTCTGTTCTATTAATTGTTCCTTCTGGAAAGATACCAATCATTTCTTCATGTTCTAAAGCTTCAATAGCAGCACTTAGAGCGCCTTTATCATGTATTGAACGGTCTACTGGAATAATACCCATATTTCCAAAGAATATCTTTTTTGGACCATCTAATAATTGTTTTTTAGCTAAAAAATGTATTGTTCTTTTTGTAGAACTTATTAAGAAACCACAATCTAAATAGCCAGTATGATTTCCTGCTAATACTACTCTTCCTTCTTTTGGAATATTTTCTAATCCAATATATACAGGTCTAAATAATAGTTTCATTAAAAATGTGAATATTGGTCTTAAAAATCTATATAACCATGATATTTTCATGTATTTCACTCCTTGTACTAGTTTATAAACATATAAACATTTTGTACTCACTTACTTCTATTATAATACCAAATATAGTATTTTTGATAATTATTTATATTTATATAATTTAATATTATCATATTTTTATATATTTTTGTTAATTTAAAAATATTTAACAATACTATATATATTATCAAGTATGTTTTTAATTGTATATAAAAAGTAGAACTTTATTGTTCTACTTGTAAGTGATATCTTTGATCTAATGTTTTGTTATATGCAACTGTATTACCTTCATCATCTATCATAATTATAAACCACCAAGTTTCATTTTCTTGTAACTGCGTATTAGTTACATTTAAGTGATTACGATATAAGAATGTAGGTTTTATTTTTATAGAATATACATTAGCTAAATTAGATATATTAGGAAAGTTTAGTTTAAATTCATCTTGGCTGTATCCCATTTCAATTAATGCTTCATTGTTTGTTTTATATGTATAAGTTCCTAGGTAGTAATTGTTTTCTAAGTCAGTTGAATCATCATACCAAGCGAATTTCAAATCGCTACCAAAGATAAATAAACTATTATTATCAGTTAACCATTTGTTATATAAGTTATCAGAATTATCTAACGATGGTTCATCAGTTATTTTTTCAAATATATTTGTTTTTTTATCAGCATTTAATACTACAGATATTAAGAATATTGTAGTTAATAGTAATGCAACTGATAGTAATATTAAAAATATTGATTCGTTATAATACTGTTTTGTTTCTTTTTGTTTAGGAGTTTTATTTTTTACTTTTAATGATATTGGTTTTAATTTAATGTTTTTATCATTCATTTATATTCCTCCTATTCTATATTTAATTATAACAAATATTATTTAAAATAATTATAAAAAAAACAAAATATTGCTATTTTGTTTTTTAGTCTTCTATAGTATAAATGCTTTCTAGTTTTGTATTGTAGTAAGTTATTTTGCCATCATCTTCTACTGTTATGTAGTTAGATCCTAATTCGATATTAACATCGCCATCGAATTCTTTTTGTTCACCAGTGATTACATTGTATACAATATATTTTTCTGTATCATGGTAGTCTTCATATTGTTCAAGTTTTAAGAATGAACTACTTGAATACATTCCTACATAATCAGCATCGAATTTAGCGATTTCTTTTTGATTGTTAACATTCATAAGAATCATTTCTTTTTCTGTTTCGAATAATACTAATTCTTTATTTTTTACTTCTTTCATATATAAGAAGATATTGTATTCTAGGAAGTGAATGTCTTCGTATTTACTTTGTACTAGGATTTTATCTCCTGACATAAGTCCGTATTTATAAGAACTTTCAAATGGTTTGAAACCATATTTTAATTCATATAAGTCTTCATCTTCATATTCGTTTTTTTCTTCTAACGTAGATTTATCTACTTCTTTACCTTTTTTAGCATCATAATATTCATATACACTATCATAATTAGAATCATAACCATAATATAGTTGAATGATTTGTTGTTCATAATCATAGATATTAATATCTTCTAATTCTGAGTCTTTGCTTTCATAAGCAAGTTTTCCGTTATAAAAATACATTCTTGTATGTGTCTTATATGTATTTGTATCAAAGATTGAAAATACTCCATTATCTTCTTCAGATATTTGGTTATTATCATGGTCTTCTAATTCATATACGATTTTTTTCTTTTTAAGTGAAAGGATTACTTCTTGTTCATCATCTAGGTATGATCTTACGATTGCATATAAGTCTTCATCACTATAATCATTTTCTGATAAGTCAGCATCAATTGACCAGCCGTCCCATGACCATACTTTTTTACCGCTAGCTGTCATAATTCCAGATTTATCTTTTTCCATATTTGAATATGTTAAGTAACCTTGACCGATATAAGATATGTCTTCGCCTTCAGCTGAAGTTTGTTTTAATCTATCATTGTATAGTTTTCCATCAATTACCCAAATTCCATATTCGGGATAGTATTCTGGTTCTAGGTATACTGCTTCATCTAATTGTTCTTTACCTTTTTGATTGATAACTTGGTATTTGTAATCTGTCCAAGCATCGTCATCATCATTTTCTAATGCTACTACTGCATAGTCACCATAGAATTCACCAACGTCTTCGTATTTAGGTTCAATTATTACTTTACCTTTACTTGAAATGAATCCATATTTACCATCTTCTTTAATTGGTATTGGACGATCAGTATCTAATACTGTTTTAGCTTTTGCTAAATCATCTGCTCCACTACCACCAAGTATTTTTGGTACTACTAGTAAGGCAACTACGATTAGGGCAACTGCTGCTACAGCAATAATTGGAATTAGTATTTTTTTATTCATTCCTTTTTTAGGTACTGGCATTCCAGGTGCTACTGTAGGAGCTGCTGGTGCAGGTGTTGGTTGTACAGGTGCTACTGGAGTTGGTGCTACAGGTGCAGGTTGTGCAACCGGTGTTTCAGCAACTGGTGCTGGTGCAACTGGTTCCATTGGTGGAACTGGAGCTGGTGCTTCAGGAGCAACTGTTGGTATTACTTGTGTTGCAAGTAAGTTTGGTGCTAGTTGTGGTTGTGTAATAGGTTCAAGTAATGGACCTGTTGGTTCTTCCACAGCTGGCGATGGTGTTGCAACTGCTGCTGGTGCTGGCATTTCTACTGGAGCTGGTGCTGCTGGTGCTGGCATTTCTACTGGAGCTGGCGCTACAGGTGCAGGTTGTGCTGCTAATCCTGGTAGTTCAGGTGTTTCTGGTACTACAGGAGTTGGTGTTACGACACTATTTAAATTATTTCCACAGTTAACACAGAAGTTTGTTCCTTCCGGATTAACTGTTCCACATTTGTTACAATTCATCTTTTTTCCTCCTAATGAATAAGAACTCCTCTATTCTATTAAATTATAACACAACTAAATAAAAAAAGAATTAATTTTCATTAATTCTTAATCGATTATATATTCCCATCCTGGTTGCCAATCTCCAGTTCTTCGCCAGTCGTTTTTTATAGCTTCTTCCCAAGTTATATTTTTTGTTATTACTTCCAAAGCTAGTTGTGGTGCTCTATGAGCTACTATACCAATAGTTTCGCCATCATGGTTTTCTTTTAAGTCATTAATAAAATCGCGGATTCTATTTTCAACTTCTTTTAATGATTCACCATTTGGAAATGGTGAATCAATGTGTTCATCATAGATAACTAGTTTTTTAGATTCGCCATCTAAATCACCATAGTTACATTCTCTTAAACGTGAATCAGTTATTTTTTCGTATTCAGGAAATGCTATGTTAGATGAATCAATTGCACGCTTTAAGTCTGATGTGAATAATGTATCAAACTTATCTCCTCTTTCTTTAGAAATTTTTCCTAAGTTTAATGCTTGTTCTTTACCTAAGTCATTAAGCATTGCTTCTTTCCAACCACTACATAGTTTATAAGCATTGTCGGTTGTTGTTCCATGGGCAAAGTAGATTATTCTTATCATAGTATCACCTTTATTGGTTTTATTTTATCATAAAAAAAGAATTAGATAACTAATTCTTTATTGTTTATATGGCGTCCCCGAGAAGATTTGAACTTCCGACCTATCGCTTAGGAGGCGATTGCTCTATCCAACTGAGCTACGAGGACATGTGTTGGTTAACTTATTATAACACAATAAAACATGTCTGGTGACATGTTAATTAAATTATTTTTAAATCTTTATATTCTTTTTTTATAGCATTATAAGTATTTAAGATGTTTTGTTTTAAATTTTTTAAATTAGATATATCTTCGTATGGTCTTAATAAGTTGATTAACTCTTGTTCATGTAGGTTTTCAAGATCTAATTCAGTTATGTATTTTGACGATAATAAATCAGTTAGTTGATTTATTGTAGATATATCTGTTTTAGTATCCGTATTTTTTATGTATTTAGTTATGTAATTTAGTTCTAAATAGTTTAAGATGTAATCAGTTGTATAAGTATCTATTATTGTATTTAAATATATTTTATGTAATGTATGAGTAATAGCTAATATTATAAGACTTGTTTTAGATTGTGTACTTGTTTTTAAATAGTTAGCTAATCTTGGAAATCTTTTATCAATAACAGGACTTAGTTGTTCTTTAGTTATATTCATATTATACCTCTATATATAGTTTAATTATTTATTTATATTTTATGCGTTATCTAATTTAATTTTATCATAATTTAGATATATTTCATAATTTTAGTATGAAAACAAGTGAGGTTTTTTAAGCCTCACTTTGTAGTTTTAAGATATGTATATACTTACCGTTTGGTTGATCGATTATTTCGAATTCTATTTCTTGATTTTCTCTAATAGTTATTTCTTTTTTATCTTCTTTTGTTAAAGATATAAAGATACTATCTTCACTATTTAATTCGATAAATCCATAACCTCCACTAGTATTCCACCATTTAACTCTACCTTTCATAATTCCACCTCTTTACCAAATTCATTATAACATACATTTGTTCGTGTTACAATATTTTTTTATAAAAAAAGAAGAACTTATTGTTCTTCTACGTTTAAAGTTTGTTTTAAGAATTCGTGAGTTTTGTTTCTTTCTATATCTAGTAGTTTATAAGCTTCACTATAATCGTGATTTAGATTTTCTTCTGTTATTTTACCAGTATAGTTTCTATTTTTTTAATTAAATGTTTTTACTAATGTTTCTACATCAAAGTTATAATAGCTACTTTCTTTTTCATAACATCACCAAAATCATTATAACAAAAAAAAGGACTGAAATAGTCCTATTTTATTATCTAGTTCTTACTACTAATTCAAATAAGAATAAGAAGTAAATTCCTATATATAATGCTGATTTAAATCTAAGCATTTCATATGTTCCTACTACTTTATCAACAGTAGATACTAACCATGATTCTTTATATTTTGGTATTGTAAGATTACATGGGAACATATGTGATTTAATAATATCTTTTTGAATATTATCTAGTTCATAGTATTTTAAACTATTTTCTAAAGCGACTTCTGGGTGTGTTCTTAATCTTTTTGGTCCACTACCAGTTAAGTCATTATTAACATAGAAATCATGTAATAATGCTGCTCTAGTTGTTTGTTCTAGATTTTTCATTTTAAACACTTTACCAATTATATGAGTCCATTTAGCTACACGATATGAATGATCATATCTTGTAATACCATGGTGTAGTTCTTCTTTTAATTTATTAAATTGTTCATTTTTTACTATATCCTGAATACAGGAGTTGAATGAATCTTTCATCAGTTTTTCACCTCAAGCTTTTCAAGTATAACATACATCTTATTATATTTCAAATCGCCTCTACTATTACATTGTATCATAAAAAGCGAAAAATTTGTTATTTTTCGTTTTTAGTATGTTCTTTCCTTTTCTTTTTTAAGATATAATCAGTATCTTCTGGTGGTAATAATAATGGACGATTTAAGTCTTTTTTTGTGAGTGATAAGAATAAAGAAAGCATTGCAATCATCATTATTAATGGTGTTAATGAAGAATATTCTACATAATATAATCTTTTATTAAATTCTATTGCTATACCATTGTTTTTTATATAACCAATATCATTTGTTTCTTTTGGATTTTTATTAGGTAAACCAGTATAAACTGATAAATCTGGATCTTGAAGTAATTCTTTTAATGATATTTGGTAATGGTATAGAGTTTGTTCTTGATTAGATTCTAATAATTCTATACTTTGGGTTTGTTCTAATTCTTGTAGTTCTATTCCATATTCAGTTAATACTTCTGTAATAGTTTTTGTATCTAACATAGTTAAGTCAATGAATGATGGAATGCCATCTTTATAGAACATATTCCATGTATGAGAAGAACTATATATTTGATATGTATCTATTCCTACTCTATTAGCTAATGCTGTAAATAATGAAGCATAGTTAATACATATTCCTTCTTTTTTATTTAAACCATAGTTTATTGGATTATCGTTATATTCATTTAATTCTTGTTTAGTAAACTCTGAATCATATGATAATTTTTTTAGAATATATTTAGATATTTCTTTTATTTGTTCTTCTTCTGTTTTACAATTTGCAGTTATATCTAGAGCTAAGATATTTAATTCTATTATTTCATTAAGTATTTGTTGGTTATCTAGTTCTAGTTCATGATATGTATCTTTAGTTAACCATATTGGAGCATAGTCATCTAGTTCTAATGTAGTTAGTGAAGTTAATGATGGAAGTAAGCATGAGTTTGCTACGTTAGGTACTCTAATTATTTTTAATGCTTCTAAGTTATGACATTCTTTTATACTATTAATATCTAAGAAGCAGTTACCTACTATACTTAGTTTTTTTAATGATAATGGGTTTCTTAGGTAGATATGATTGAATGGAACGTTAGTTAATGTAAGATATTTAGTGTTATATGGGATAGTTAGTGATTGATCATCTACTTTTGTATCTTGAAGAGTTAGATTATATACTGAATTAGGTATAGATGATGGATTAGATATCTTAGTATTAATTAGTTCTAAACTAAGTAAGTTAGTGTTATATTTAATGTCTTCTAAGTTAATATCATTGTTTTCAATATGTAAGTTAGTTAAGTTTGGAAAGTATTTTAAATCACTAAAGTTAGTATTTAATAGTGAGTTTGTTATAGTTATTGATTTAATACTAGCTGGATTAGTTAAGTCTAAACCTTGGGCTTCTAGTTCGTTATATAAGTCTTTATTAAGAAAAATAGGTGTTTCTTTTCTTATTTCTTGTAATTCATATACGTATTCTTTATTATTTTTTATATCGTTTTGTGTATAGGGAAAGTTAGTGTTAGATAATGAGGCAGCTTGGTTAATAATTGCTATTAGCATTGCTGTACAATATGCGTATTTTGCTGTCTTTTGTAAGACATATTTTTTTCTATCAAACATAACTATCACCCGACTTAGGTTGTATTATATAAAAGTGGGTATTTTTTGTCAAAATTTAGAATGTTTTTTTAAGTTTGTTTCATTTACTTGTAATAGTTATTATGGTATACTATAAGAGTATAATAAGAAGGAGAATGGTTATGGTAGATTTTGATACTAAGGATTATTTAACTAAGCTAGATAAGTACTGGAGAGCATCTAATTATTTATCTGCTTGTCAACTTTATTTATTAGATAATCCATTATTAAAAAGAAGTCTAAAAAAAGATGATGTTAAAAAGAAAATTGTAGGTCACTGGGGAACTGTTCCTGGACAAACTTTTGTATATACTCATTTAAATAGAATTATTAACAAATATGATTTAGATATGATATATATTAGTGGTCCTGGTCATGGTGGCAACTCAGTTGTATCTCATGTATATATGGAAGGTACTTATAGTGAAATATATCCATCTGTATCTGAAGATTTAGAAGGTTTAAAGAAGTTATTTAAACAATTCTCATTCCCTGGTGGTATATCAAGTCACGTTGCTCCAGAAACTCCTGGATCAATTAATGAAGGTGGAGAATTAGGATATAGTTTAGCTCATGGATTTGGTGCTGTATTTGATAATCCAAATTTAATTGCTGCTGTAGTAGTTGGTGATGGTGAAGCTGAAACTGGTAGTTTAGCTACTTCTTGGCATTCAAATAAATTCTTAAATCCTAAATATGATGGTGCTGTATTACCTATCTTACATTTAAATGGTTATAAAATTAGTAACCCTACTATTCTTTCAAGAATTAGTGAAGTTGAATTAGTAAGTTTATTCCATGGTTATGGATGGGAGCCTTTAATAGTTGCTGGTGATGATCCAATGGAAATGCATGATAAGATGTCTAAAGCATTAGATACATGTATTGAAAAGATTAAAGGTATTCAAGATAATGCAAGAAATAAAAATATTTTAGATAGACCTTTATGGCCAATGATTATTTTAAGAACTCCTAAAGGATGGACTGGACCTAAAGAAGTAGATGGAAATGAAATTGAGGGTACATTTAGAGCACACCAAGTTCCAATTGATATGTCTAAGGAAGAACACTTAAAATTATTAGAAGATTGGTTAAGAAGTTATAAACCTGAAGAGTTATTTACTGATGATGGTAAGTTAATTCCTGAATTAAAAGAAATGGCTCCTAAAGGTAATAAACGTATGGGTAGTTCTTTATATGCAAATGGTGGTAAGTTATTAAAAGATTTAATATTACCTGATGTAAGAAAGTTTGCTGTTGAAGTAGAACCTGGTGTTACTGAAAAACAAGATATGATTGAATTAGGTAAATATATTGCTGAAGTATTTAGATTAAATCAACATAATAGAAACTTTAGAATATTTGGACCTGATGAAACAATGTCAAATAGATTAAAACATACATTTGAAGCTGAAAATAGAACTTGGATGGGTAACATGAAAGATAATGATGAATTCTTAGCTAAGAATGGTAGAGTTATGGATAGTATGTTATCTGAAAATATGTGTCAAGCTTGGTTAGAAGGTTATTTATTAACTGGTAGACATGGTTTCTTCTCTACTTATGAAGCATTCTCTAGAGTAATAGATTCAATGACAAGTCAACATAGTAAATGGTTAAAGATTGTTAATGATTTACCTTGGAGAGAAGATATTGCATCACTTAACTATATTTTAACTAGTTATGTATGGCAACAAGACCACAATGGTTATACACATCAAGAACCTGGTTTCTTAAATCACTTAGCTACTAAGAAAGGTGATATTGCAAGAATTTATTTACCAGCTGATGCTAATACGTTATTATGTACTGTGGCTCATTGTTTAGGTACTAAGAATAGAATTAATGCAATTGTTGCTTCTAAACACGTTAGAACTCAATTCTTAAATATGGATCAAGCACAAAAGCATTTTAAACAAGGTATTGGAATTTGGGATTTTGCAAGTAATGATCAAGAAAGTGAACCAGATTTAATTATGGCTTGTGCTGGATGTGAACCTACTATAGAAGCATTAGCAGCTGTATCAATATTAAGAGAACATCTACCAAAATTAAAAATAAGATTTATAAATGTTGTTGATTTATTTAAATTAAAATCAGATCATCCACATGGTTTAAATGATGATGATTATAATGCATTATTTACTAAGAAGATTCCAATTATCTTCAACTTCCATGGATATCCTGGTTTAATTAGAGAATTAACATATGATAGATTCAATAAGAATATGGTAGTTAAAGGATATATGGAAGAAGGTGCTATTACTACTCCATTTGATATGAGAGTTCAAAATGAAATTGATAGATATCATTTAGTAATAGAAGCTTGTAAGATTGTTCCTAATTTAGGAAGTAAAGGTGTTTACTTATCTAAGTTAATGAATGATAAGTTATTAGAACATAAGGAATATATCCATGATAAAGGTGTTGACACTGATGAAGTTGTTAACTGGAAATGGACAAATGAAAAGTAGTTATCAAATGATAACTACTTTTTTTCTTGGTCTTTTTTAGTTTTTGTTCTTTTCTTTTTTTCTTCTTTTGGTTCTTCTTTAGTTTCTATCTCTTCTACTACATTCTCTTTAACTGTCTTTTTAGGATTTATAAAGATTAATAATATGTAGATTGAAACTCCGATTCCAAATATTGTATAAGCTAATGTATTAATTGATTTTATAGTTATTTTTAACATACTATTTACTATTTCATTATAGCTTAGGAATGTAAGAGCTAAAGAAGCACCAAATAGTAATAAACCATCAATTACTAATATAATAGATAATCTTTTAAACATTGAACGTATACCTACTAATATTGCTATGATAATGTTGATAACAATTATTAAACCAATCATTATATAGATTGTTCTATTATCAAAACATACTCTTAGTATTTGTTTTGCTGTATCAATATATTTATTAGATGGTATTTCAATTTCTGATACTGTTTCATCTATAGTAGTAATTATATTATCTATTTCTTCTTTGTCTACTTCATTACCAGTAGTGTTTTCATATTCTTCAATACCAGTGTTAATTAATTCATTAAGTTCTGGTGAGTTGAATACTGGCATTTCTGCCATACCTATTGTGTATTGGAAATATTGAGTTATATATTCATTTAGGTAATTACTTACTTCATCTGATTCAATATAATCGATTACTTCGTTTGGTATTGAAGTTTCATCTAATACTTCATTTAAGATTGTATCAACTATATTTGTTTCACTCATGTTTTCTTCTACTGTTATATCATCGGTATTTATCGTTTCATTATTGTTTGTAGCAAAGATATTTAACATATCATTTATTGTATCTTTACTAGTTACGTTTCTTACTACAAGTACTAGTGATAATGTAGTTATTAATAATAATAGTATTATTGTAAATAATCCCCCAAATAGTTTTTTTAGCATGATATCAACTCCTATATTTATAATATCATAAATATGAGTATTTAGTGTGATTATTCTTGATTGTTTTCAATGAAATTGTCTAGTTTTCTTTTCCAGTTGGCACTACCGATAGAAGAACATTTTTGCATTTCACAAGTTGCTTCATCGATTGCACAGAATAAGTCTTTTACACCAGTACTAGATTGTTCGTAGTTTGCAATGTTATTTCTTCTAATACCTATTTGTGATGCTTCGGCATATGAATCGATATTAGCTCCAATATAGATGAATTCCCAATTATTGTGTCCTTCTATCATTTCTTTTATTTGGTTCTTAGTGTACTTATGAGATGCATTTTCTAAGCCATCTGTTGTAATAATGAATAGTGCTTTTTCACTCTTGCTTTTATCCATCATTGTTATGGATTCGCCAATAGCATCAAGTAATGCTGTACATCCCCTTGTATAGTATTCTTCTTTAGTAATGTCATTAACTTTGTCTATCTCTACTCTATTATGCAATAGTTCGTATTGATCATCGAATAATACTGTAGTTATTAATGTATTTTTATTCTTTCTTTGTTTTTCTAGGTATGAATTGTAACCTCCAATTGTGTCTTCAATGCAATTTTGCATTGAACCACTTCTATCTAGTAGAAATACTACATCTAATTTTTTGTTTATTTTTTTCATTATATTTCCTTCTTTCTTGATATAATAATACTAAGTTATGGATGTTATTTGGTCGCATTGGAGGAGACATTTATGAAAGAAAAGTTAAGATTATATATTGATATGTATATGGAACAAACTTTTGAAACTATGAGAAAGTGTAGAACTGCTCCACCTACTTTATATAGTGAATGTTGTATAGGTAGCATAGATGATTATATTAATGAGAATAAGGAAGATAATAAGTTTCAAAAGTTATTGTTTAAGTTAATTGATGAACGTAATTTAAAAGATAGTGATGTATATAATAAAGTTAATATAGATAGAAGATTATTTAGTAAGATAAGAAGTGATGTTGATTATCATCCTACTAAGGAGACAGTTATTAAATTAGGTTTATCATTAGAATTAGATGAAAATGAGATGGAAGAATTATTAAGTAGTGCTAGTTATGCATTACCTAAGAATAATGTATTTGATTTAATAATTAGGTTTTGTTTAATAGAAAAGATATATGATATTAATAAAGTAAATGAGTTATTATTTGATTATGAATGTAACTTATTGTAAATAAAAAAGGGGCTTTTTAAGTGAAGTTGTAATATAAAAGTGTACACAAAAAAAAGTGTATGCTTTTATTTTTG
>JBJEXV010000071.1:0-19980 GCA_051886175.1 Candidatus Coprovivens sp.
TATTGAAATTAAGTAGGATTATGTCCTACTTTTTATTTATATAAAGGATAAATTACAATTTATAAAGGAGATTTAACGTGTCACAAATTATAGATATAAAAGTAAATGATAAAGATTATCAAATAGAATGGGCTTTATCAGAATACTTTGGAGAATTAAAAGGAAAAACATTCAAACTTAATGAAATGGCTACAGATCAAATAGAAACAATAGATAACTTATCTAATATTGCAAAACTTTTATTATCAGCAGTAGCTGGTGCAGTTATCCAACATTTAATAGATATTAATTGCAATATAAATGACATATTTGAAAAAGGTACTTTCACTATAAAATAATATGTTATAACTGAAAAATAGTAGTGGAGGTAGTCTTATGTCACCAACAAGAAAAAGTTACTTTATACGTCTAATTGGTCGTATATTAGTATTTATATTATGTTTGATCTTATGTTTTATAAAGCCAAGTGCATTTAATATATTAGAAGGAATGAACTTCTTTAAAGGGTTCCATATCTTCCATATATTATGGTTTATATGGGTATATGATATGATACTTCAAATAATTCCATTAAAAAACAAATTAGCACTTGGTTCACAAAAACTATTTAAAAATAGATTCAAACCAATCCGTGACAAAATAAATACTAAAACATTAAAAAATTATATTAAAGTAATTACCTCAGGAGCATATAAAGTGTTTATTATATGACCTTAGTAATAATACTAATAGGTATTCTATATTATCTAGGTATTATAAATAAAACCTGGTTATTTATGATATCAATATTCTTCTATGTATGTGATTTAATATGTGTACTAATATGGTGCCCATTCCGTCTTATTATGAAAAATAAATGTTGTACTACATGTCGAATATTTAACTGGGATCACCTAATGATGTTCGCACCATTAATTTTCTGTGGTGGTTTCTTTGCTATATCATTAGTAGTACTAGCAGTACTAGCATGGCTAATATGGGAACTATATGTATTAATATATCCAGAAAGATTTACAGAAATGACAAATATCGCTCTTAGATGTTCTGAATGTACTGATAAACTTTGCACACAATATTGTCAAAAACTTAAAAATAACTAACTCAAGTATAAACTTGAGTTTTTATATTTATATTTGTTAAAAATAAAATTATAAGTTATAATAACACCCACATAAAAAGAGGGGGATTAATATGTACTTAGAAGCATTATGTACTTTATATGAACTACAACAAAATAGAATACTAGCATCTAAATCAAAACTAAACGAACTAGGTGTAACCGATGAACAAATACAAGGTATGCTAGATAATGATTTAATATATCAAAATGATTCTAGTGCATACTTACTATCACCAGTAAAAAAACTATTTGTATTCGGTTATAATAACTTATTACTAGGTAATAAAAGAACAGCATTAGGTATCTTTGAACTATGTTACAAAATAAAACCAAAACATAGAGATACATGTTTACAACTTTTCTACCACGCTGTTAATACACATAACTATCCTGCTGCATATGAATACCTATATGCTTTAGAAAACGTAAGTACAAATGAACACTTAAGAAAAGATTATAAAATATATTTATACTTACTTAGTCAAGTAAGTGAAGTACCTCCCATATATCAAGAAAAATTAGAAAACATAAAACAAGATAAAAGTCTTATGATTCATAAAAAACCAGATAAACATCAAAGACAAGAAAATGAAGTAGTTAGCTTAATATTAAAAAGCAAATATAAATTTGCTATTGAAAGATTAAATGATTTCATATCAGAAGATCATGATTATACAGTACATAGAGTAATAATAAAATCATTGTTAAGAGGAATAATTGGTAAACATGATAAATATAAACATGAATTATTAGATAAAGTAAAGAAAAAAAGATATAGAGAAATAGTTGCTATGTTAGAAGCTACTGAATTAGAAAGAGAACTAAGAAGTGACGAATTTAATATTCTAATCATAGTAAGAGCTATTATTGAAATATTTGAAAATGGTACATTACCAACAATAATACCAATTGAAGCAGAAACAGTTAGTGAAGCAGTTGCTTGTTATGACTTTGAAAAAGCTTTAGAATTAGAAAATAACTTCTTATTAATTAATAACTTACCATCAGACCAAAGTCATATGTACTTATTACTATTACAAATAACTCAATTAATGAAAAATGTAACTCGTTTAGAAGATAATGGAATACCAATAGATAACCAAGATACAACAACATTATAAACACAACTTATAATGTTGTTTTTTATTTAATAAATAATTATATTGAATATATTATTTTATATGGTATACTAACAAAATACGAGGGATGCTTATGGATACAATAAAAAGATTTTTAAAATATATAACAATAGATACAACGTCGGATTCTAGTATTGAAACAAATCCAACTAATCACAATCAACATACTTTAGCAAGAATACTAATTGAAGAATTAAGTGAACTAAATATAAGCGATATTACATATGATGAACAAAACTGTTATGTCTATGCAACATTAAAAGGTAATCCATCATTACCTAAAATAGGTTTCTTAGCTCATATGGATACAAGTAAAGATGCAAAAGGTTCTAATATTAATCCAATATTTCATCATAGTTATGATGGTCAAGATGTTCCATTAAATGATAAGGTTACATTATCTGTATCACAATACCCAGACCTAAAAAATCATATAGGTAAAACGTTAATAACAACAGATGGAACAACACTTCTAGGTGCTGATGATAAAGCTGGTATTGCTGAAATAATGTCTTTACTAGAATACTTCTCAACTACTAAAGAAGAACATGGAGATATCCAAGTATGTTTTACACCAGATGAAGAAGTTGGATTAGGTACAGAAAATATTAACTATCAAATATTTAATCCAGATATCGCTTATACAGTAGATGGAAGTAAAGTAGGTGAATTTGCATACGAAAACTTTAATGCAGCAACTGCTACTATCAAAATAACTGGAACACCATCTCATTGTGGAACAGCAAAAGGTGTAATGATTAATGCTGGTCGTATAGCAACTATAATCAATTCATTATTACCAGAAGAAATACCAGAAACAACTGAATTATATGAAGGTTTCTTTCATTTAGATAGTATAACTGGTGATGTATCTTCATCTACAATGAAATATTTAATAAGAGATTTTGATATAACTAATTTTCAAAAAAGAAAACAAATATTAGAAGATATAATATCTAAATTAAATCAAAAATATAATAATTGTATAGAACTAACTATTAAAGATACATATCGTAATATGTTAGAAATAATAAACCAATATCCATCACTAATAGATCAAACTAAACAAGCAATAAGTGGAACAGGTATAACACCATTTATAAAAGCTATACGTGGAGGAACTGATGGAACTCGTATTAGCTTTAATGGAATACCATGTCCTAACTTAGGAACAGGTGGTCATAACTTCCATAGTGTATACGAATATATTTGTTTTGAAGATATTGAAAAAACAACTGAAATATTAATATCAATAGTCAGAAAATTTGCTAAAACAAAAGATCAAAACTTAACTTTGAAATAAAAGAGATGATATCTTATGTTAAATATAAACAATGTTGAAGACATACCATTAATGAGACAATATTATCGTACAAGTGATATGTTAAACTTACTTGAATTCTTTCCAGAAATAAGTCCAGTAAGAAACTTAACCATTATTAATAGTGAAAAAGATTTCTATGACAATATTGCATTAGTAAAAACATTACAAGCAAATAGAGTAGATTCATTAAAAACACGTAGTTTAATTACTGGAGTAGAAAATGCAGGACCAATTGACGACTTTCCAGAAACAATACGTAAGATAAAAGAAAAAGATGAACAAGGTGTAGTAGTATTATTTGATATAGAAGGAACAAATAGTGCTCGTTATGCCCGTCATGCTGGAATATCAGTAGGAGTAGACTTAGGAGAATGTGTATACATAGATGCTGTAGGTCAAGGTTTTGACGGAAGAGAAGTATCAAAAAGCATATGTACTCACGAAAGATATTACATTCCTTGGTTTGATTTAAGAAAATGTTGTGTTGGTAACTTTAAAGATTACCAAACATTCCAAATAGATGATGAAGCTTATGTCAAAACAAGATTAGATAGAGTAGCATTCTTACAATCAATTGGACTTAATCCCGAATACTTTGAAAAATACATTCCAGAACAATACAAAGCAATACCTGATCAAGTATGGTTAAGTGTTATAAAAGGTATTTTAAAAAGATTAGAAGAAAGACAAGAATTCTTAGAAAAAGGTGATTTCACTCACTTTGCTATAAGTGGTCATACTGAAGATGGAGAGTTCACACCATGGCAAATGTTTGACAAGTCACATTACACAATGGCGTTAAGAAATAGTCAAAAAAGATAATTTTCACATTATCTTTTTTTTATTTTCTTTAATTAACACCATTTTTATGTTAAAATAGAAAACGTTTTATGTTAAGGAGGATAGTAATGAAAAAGAAAATAATTAGTATCATTGCAATCGTTATATCATTCCTTTTAATGTACGGTTCAATAACAACAATAGAAAATACTATTACATCTGCGCAAGATAGAGTAGTAGAATTAAAATTCACAGAATCAGAAGCGGTAGAAGAGATGCCTGAGGAAGAAAACCCTGAAGGTGAAAATACTGAAGTAGAAGAAGAAACTAATTCTTACACTAAAAAAGAATTAGGAGTAATCGTAACATCATCAGTTATTTTATCTGCTGCATTTGTTCTAATAATATATGCAACAATGGTATTCTTTGGTGGAATAAAAAATATTAATTCATTTAAAGTATCATTTACATATGCCTTATTAGTAATTATACTGTCAGAAACTATATTATTAACAACAATAAATTATTCAGATAAAAATTACTTAAATGGTAAATCATTTGAAATTAAAGCATTAAAAAAAGAACAAGCATTCCATGTAATAAATAAAGAAACAGAAGAACTAGATAAAGTATACGAAAGCTTAAAACAAAATGAATCAGTATTAAAAATAACAGATGAAGCAACATATATTGGAACAAACCTAGATATTACAAAAACATCAGGTAAACTCACTAGCGAAAAAGAAGAAGTAAATAATTGTGTTCTAGCAACTAATTCATCTAAAGTAACTATCCAAGATAGCAACATTACATCGAATAATAAAGATTCATCAGCTATTTATGCTACTAAAATAAATACTATAGTAGAACTAAATAACGTAAATATCACTACTACTAAAGATAATTCAAAAGGTATAGTAACTAAAGATAATAGTGAATTAACAATAAAAGATAGTACTATTAGTACAACAGGTAAATCATCAGAATTATTTTCATCAGCTTCTAACATAGATGCTAATAACATAACTGCAACAACTAATACTAATATAGCAACAATATTCCAAGCTAATAAATTAACTATTAATAATTCAATTCTAGAAACTAACTTACTAGAAGATAAAAAAGGAATATTTACTATAACAAGTACTGAAGAAGAATATTCTGATTATACTAATGCTCAATTATTCTTAGAAAACAATACAATAAAAGCAAATAATATAAGCGAATACTTTACAACAACACCATTACTATATGTTGAAAATACAAATTCAAAAATAAACTTAGATAAGAACAGTATTACGTATGGTAAAGAAACATTATTAAATGTTGTAACATCAAATGACTACAAACCTAAAACAACAACACTAACAATTACTGATACAACAATCAAAGGTAATATATTAGTAGATACAAATAGTGAAGCAAGAATAAACTTAAATAACGTAATATATACTGGAACAGTTAATGGTAATAATGAATCACAATCAGTGGATATAATCTTAGATAAAACATCTAAATGGTATGTAACTGGTCATTCATATATTAATAAATTACAATTCCAAAGAAATACTAGCCCAACTTATTACATATATTCTAATGGTTATAATATCTATTATAATTCACCAAACAATCCCGAATTAAATGGAAGAACAATCTACCTGCCAGGTGGTGGAAGATTAATACCTGTTAATAAAGCTAGTTAGTATAAACTAGCTTTTATTATGATATAATAAAACAAGAAAGAAGAGATAATATGAACGAATTACATAAAAAATATGCAGAAGTATTATTAAAAAGTTGCTTAAAAATAAAAGAAAACCAACCACTATTTATAAGTGCTAACGTTGAAAGAAGAGACTTCGTTAGAGTAGTAGCAAATGTTGCTTATGAAATAGGGGTTAAAGATATATACTTTGATTTATCAGATCCATATCTAAAACATGATGCTTTATTAAATTTAACTATAGAAGAATTAAAGAAAACAGAACTATATAATAAAGCAATATGGAATGAATATGCTGATCGTGGTGCAGCATTCCTAATGCTAGCATCCGAAACACCAGGACTAATGAAAGATATCGACGCTAAAAAGAATAGCGAAATAACAATGTATGCTTTCAAAACAAGAAAACATTTTGATGACTTACGTGATCAAAGCTTAGTACCATGGTGTATTGCTTGCGTTCCAACTACTGCATGGGCTAAAGAATTATTTCCAGAATCAGAAGATGCAGTTGCAGAACTATGGGATAAAATCTTTACAGTATGTCATATAAAAGAAGAAAACCCATCAACATTATGGAATGAAAAAATAGACCTTCTATCTAAACGTTGTGACAAACTAAATGAATATAACTTTACAAAACTAAAATATACAAACTCTAAAGGTACTAACTTTGAAATATCTTTACCAGAAAACCATATTTGGCATAGCGGTTTAGAAACATTACAAAACGGTACAGGAGTATTAGTAAACTTCCCAACTGAGGAAGTATTCTGTTCACCATTACGTGATTCAGCACATGGTACAGTATATAGTTCAAAACCATTATCATACCAAGGTGTAGTAATAGATAACTTCAGTATTACATTTGAAAATGGTAAAGCAGTATCATCCAGTGCTGAGAGTGGAGCAGAGATGCTAAACGAAATGATTCATTCATGCGAAAACTCAGATTACTTAGGAGAAGTTGCTCTAGTTGAATATTCATCAGCTATTAACCAATTAAACATCGTATTCCAAGAAACATTATTTGATGAAAATGCCTCTTGTCACCTAGCACTAGGTGATTCATTCCCAGAATGTGTAATAGATGGACCAAACAAAACAAAAGAAGAATTAACTGCACTAGGTTTAAATAAATCAGACAACCATGTTGACTTTATGATCGGTACAGAAGACCTATCAATTATTGGGTTTACACATCAAGGTGAAGAAGTACCAGTGTTTGTAAATGGTAACTTTACAGAATTATTTAAATAATTTCTAGACGTTTGACTTCTAAAAAAATATCAAGTACAATTATTACATACAGAGGAGAAGTCGTATGATAAAAAAAAGAACGAAACTTCGTTTAAGAAAACAATTTATTATTAGTTTTCCAATAGCTATAATCGTATCATTCTTAGCATTCACATACATACTAAGTCAAAATACAGCATTAGCCAAAGAAGTTGAGAAAGAAGATACATTAACTAATAATGTTATCGAAGTAACTCCAGAAAGTGGAGAAGAGAAAAAAAGCTTATTAACAGATAATATTTATGTTGAAGAATTAACTAAAAGAGTATCTGAGATAAAAAAAGATCAAATGATAGAATACTATGCAGGTTTATATAACCTTAACACTACAAGAGCAGTAGAAATAGCTCGTTATTATACAGATAACTATCGTAGTGAGTTATATCAAACAACACATATTATTTCTACACCATATTACATGCCACCAGCAGGTAATATGACATCAGAAGAAGCAGGAATTATCTTCTTTGTAAAAGATCTATATACTTATCCAGAAAGATATGGTTCCTCAATTCCAGAAATACGTCTTAGTGAAGTACCACAAACAACAAGAAGATATGACGAAGCTGGAAACATAATCATGAGTAACGGAATGACATTCGAACAATACGTTGGTTATATTTCAGATTTGTTTGGAGTAGATAAAGCAACAGTATTAGCAATCTCATATCATGAATCTGGTGTTAAAACAAGTAACTTATTCCAATTCAGTAATAACATCGGTGGTCACAAAGGACTAAACGGTTGGAAAAAATTCATTTCATTAGAAGCTGGAATAATTGGTCACGTTATATCAGTAAGAAACATTGCTATTAGAGCAGGTGGAGATATAACTACATACGAAGGATTAACAGCATTCTCATCAATATATGTTAATGGTCATTTAGGAAATCCAAGCACGTATTGGACAGACAAAGTTACATACTTTAGAAACGAAATTAACTCAAAAGATTTATTCACAATCGAATAAATCTTTTTTTATTACAAAAAGAACTTGCCAAAACCAAAAAAACATAGTAAAATATTGGAACATTTATTGACTTTACAAGTTAATAAATATATAATTGAATTATATATTTTGTCTTATAACTAAAAAACGAATGAAATTGGGTGATTTTTTGGAACATTATTTTACGAACAATGAAAATTTAAAAAGCGAGTTACGAAAAATCACTTATAAATATAAAGACACTGAATTAACATTTTTCAGTGATAATGGAGTGTTCTCTAAAGATAAGTTAGATTTTGGAAGTAGCTTATTATTGGAGACTTTTTTCAAGCATAAAAGTCCAGGTAATTTGAAAATATTAGATGTGGGATGTGGCTATGGATACATGGGTATTGCAATAGCCAGTATCCTAGGATATGAAGTCACAATGTGTGACGTTAATAAAAGAGCTCTACACTTAACAGAGAAAAATTGTGAGCACAATCAAGTAACTGCTCAAGTGTTAGAAAGTAATATTTACTCAAATATTACTGATATATATGATTTAATCATAACGAATCCCCCAATAAGAGCGGGTAAAGATGTAGTGTACGGCATCTTGGATGAGGCAAGAGAGCACCTTAAAGTTGGTGGTGAGCTTTGGTTTGTTATCAGAAAAGATCAAGGGGCTAAAAGTACTATCAAACATTTGGAAGAAAAGTACAATTGTGAAGTAGTAGAAAAGAGCAAAGGCTTTTATATTGTAAGGGCCGAAAACCGTTGACAAGAAACTTTACATCATTTAAAATTAAACATTGGTGACGTATTGTTTTTTCGTTGCAAACAACACTAAATTTAGGTATAGGGGTGAGACACAAAATGGCATACAAAATAGAAAAATTTGGTGACCACAGAGAAAGAGCAACATTCTCTAAAATTAAAAACACCTTGGCATTGACTGACTTATTAGAAATTCAAAAAAAATCTTACCAAAGATTTTTAGAAGAAGGGATTAAAGAAGTATTTGACGATTTATTCCCAGTAGAAAGTTTCACTGGTAATATTTCACTTGAACTTGGTGATTACTATTTCGAAGAACCAAGATATACTGTTAAAGAAGCTAAAGAACGTATGGTAAACTACGCAGCTCCTTTAAAAGTACAAGCTCGTGTGTTCATTCACGAAACAGGTGAAGTTAAAGAACAAGAAATCTTCTTAGGCGACTTACCTTTAATGACAGAAGCTGGAACATTTATTATTAATGGAGCTGAACGTGTTATCGTTTCTCAATTAGTAAGATCTCCATCTGTTTATTACAAAAAGGAAATCGACAAAAATGGTAGAAGAATTATTTCTGGTGAAATTATCCCTAACAAAGGAACTTGGTTAGAATACGAATTAGATGCAAGAGATATCTTCTACGTTCGTATTGATAGAACTCGTAAAGTTACAATTACTGCATTCTTAAGAGCATTAGGACTATCATCTAATGAAGATATTTTAGCAGCATTTGGTGAAGACCAATACTTAATAAATACTTTAGAAAAAGATAATACTAAAAACTCAGATGAAGCATTAATTGAAATTTATGAAAAATTAAGACCAGGAGAACCTGCAACACTTGATTCTGCAAAGAACCAATTAATTACACGTTTCTTCGACAAGTTCCGTTATGACTTACAAAAAGTAGGACGTTATAAATTCAATAAGAAATTAAACGTACTAGATAGATTATTAGGTCAAAAAATAGCTCAAGACATCAAAGATGGTAAAAAAGTTGTAGTAGCTGAAGGTACAGTTATTACTAAAGAAATATTAGAAAGTATTCGTCCATTATTCGAAGCTGGTTATGGTGTACACGAAATAATCATCAACGAAGAATTAGATGAATACAACAAAGTACAAGAGGTTCTTGTATATGATAAAGATGATGAAACAAAAATTCACAAAATTATCGGTAATGATCAAACAATTGAAACTCGTCGTTTAACAATTTCTGATATCTATGCATCAGTTTCATATTATTTAAATTTACAATATGGAATTGGTAATGATGATGAAATCGACCATTTAGGTAATAGACGTGTTCGTCAAGTTGGAGAATTAATCCAAACTCAATTCCGTGTAGGTATGTCACGTATGGAAAGAGTTATTAGAGAAAGAATGACTACTCAAGAACTTGAGACAGTTACTCCAAAAACTTTAATTAACATTCGTCCAGTTACTGCATGCTTAAAAGAATTCTTTGGTAGTTCACAATTATCAAAATTCATGGATCAAATTAACCCAATTGCTGAATTAACAGATAAGAGACGTTTATCATGCTTAGGACCAGGAGGTCTATCTCGTGAACGTGCTGGTATGGAAGTTCGTGACGTTAACCCAAGTCACTACGGACGTATCTGTCCAATCGAATCACCAGAAGGACAAAACATCGGTCTTATCACATCTCTAGCATCATACGCTAAGATAAATGATTATGGTTTCATTATGACTCCATATCGTAAAGTAGTTGATTCTAAATTAACTGATGAAATCGTATACTTAACTGCTGATGAAGAATCAGACTATTACATTTCTCAAGCTACATTAGAATTAGACAAAAACAATACAATCGTTGAAGACAAAGTTATTGCTCGTCTAAACGGTGAAACAGTTATGGTTGAAAAGGAAAAAGTTAACTTCGTTGATGTAGCTCCTAACCAAATCGTTTCAATTACAACAAGTTGTATTCCATTCCTAGAACACGACGACGCAACACGTGCCCTAATGGGTGCCAACATGCAACGTCAAGCAGTTCCTCTTCTTACAACAGAAGCTCCAATTGTTGGAACTGGTATGGAATATATCGCTGCTCGTGACTCAGGATCAACTGTAGTTTGTAAAGCAGACGGTGTAGTAGAATACGCTGACGGAAAACAAATTAAAGTAAAAACTGCTGGTGGAGAAGATATCTATCATTTAGCAAACTTCGAAAGAAGTAATGATGCTTCTAACATTAACCATAGACCTTTAGTTAAAAAAGGTGACAAAGTTACTCGTGGTGAAGTAATCGCTGATGGACCATCAACAGATAAAGGTGAACTTGCATTAGGTAAAAACATGGTTATTGCATTCATGACATGTAATGGATATAACTATGAAGATGCAGTTGTATTAAATGAAAGATTAGTTAAAGAAGATGTTTATACATCTCTACATATTGAACATTACGACATTGATTGCCGTGATACAAAATTAGGACCAGAAGAAATCACAAGAGATATTCCTAACGTTGGAGAAGAAGCTCGTAAAAATCTTGATGCTAATGGTATCGTAAGAATCGGTACTGAAGTTAAAGATGGTGATATCTTAGTTGGTAAAGTAACTCCAAAAGGAGTACAAGAATTAACAAGTGAAGAAAAATTATTACATGCTATCTTCGGAGAAAAAACTCGTGAAGTTAGAGATACTTCATTAAGAGTTGACCATGGAGCTGGCGGAATCGTTCATGATGTTAAGATTTATACAAAAGAAAATTCTGATGAACTACCTGCAGGTGTTTCAAAAGTAATTCGTGTATATATTATTCAAAAACGTAAGATTCAAGTAGGAGACAAAATGTCAGGACGCCACGGAAACAAAGGTGTTATCTCATTGATCTTACCTGAAGAAGATATGCCATATTTACCAGATGGTAGACCAGTTGATATTGTTCTTAACCCACAAGGTGTTCCATCACGTATGAACATTGGACAAATCCTAGAATTACACTTAGGTATGGCTGGTAAAAAATTAGGTTTACATTATGCAACTCCAGTATTCGATGGTGCTAGCATGGCTGACATTAGCGAAGAATTAGCTGCAGCAGGTATTGATCCAGATGGAAAAACAATTCTATACAATGGACGTACTGGTGAACCATTCGAAAACAGAGTATCTGTTGGTGTTATGTACATGATTAAATTACATCACATGGTTGATGATAAATTACATGCTCGTTCCACAGGACCATACTCATTAGTTACTCAACAACCACTTGGAGGTAAAGCTCAATTTGGTGGACAAAGATTCGGAGAAATGGAAGTTTGGGCATTATATGCTTATGGTGCTTCTCATGTTCTACAAGAAATGATGACTGTTAAGTCAGATGACGTAGTAGGCCGTGTTAAAGTTTATGAATCTATCGTTAAAGGTAAAGTAATTAGTCAAGCTGGTATCCCTGAGTCATTCAGAGTATTATTAAAAGAATTCCAAGCTTTAGGATTAGACTTACAAGTTCAAACTCAAGATGGAGAATTCTGTGATATTCAAGATCTAGAAGTAGATGATGATGAAGCTGAAGATACAGTATCAATAAACGAAATTGGAAAAGAAATTCCAGTTATAGATGAACTTCCTACTGAAGAAGGAGAAGAAGATCCTGAATATGAAGAGGAAGAAGATGAATTCGAAAGTGATTTAGATGACTTAGAATTCCCAGAAGATTTAGAAGAGGAAGGTGAAATGCTATGATAGATGCTAACAATTTCAAAGGTATCAAAATAGGAATTGCATCTCCTGAAAAAATTAGAAGTTGGTCTTTCGGTGAAGTTAAAAAACCTGAAACTATCAACTACCGTACTTTAAAACCAGAACGTGATGGATTGTTCTGTGAAAAGATTTTCGGACCATCAAAGGATTTCGAATGTTCTTGTGGAAAATACAAGAGATTAAGATATAAAAATGTAGTATGTGATAGATGTGGAGTAGAAGTTACTAGTTCTAAAGTACGTCGTGAACGTATGGGACATATTGAACTTGCTTCTCCATGTTCACACATTTGGTTCTTTAAAGGTGTTCCATCAAAAATGGGTCTAGTATTAGACATGTCTCCAAGAGATTTAGAAGAAGTTCTATATTTCGTAAGTTATGTTGTTATTGATCCAGGACAAGCTCCTTTAGAGAAAAAACAAACACTTTCTGACAAAGAATACCGTGCTTACTATGAAAAATACGGAAATACATTCAAAGTTGGAATGGGTGCTGAAGCTATCCAAGAATTACTTAAAGAAGTAGATGTTCATGCAGAAGTAGAAGCACTAAGAAAAGAATTAGAAGATACAACTGGACAAAAGAGAATTCGTTTAGTTAAACGTTTAGATTGTTTAGTTGCTTTCGAAGAATCTGGTAATAGACCTGAATGGATGATACTAGAAGCACTTCCAGTAATCCCACCAGATATTAGACCAATGATTCAATTAGATGGTGGTAGATTTGCTACATCTGACTTAAATGACTTATATAGAAGAATTATTAATAGAAATAATCGTCTTAAAAAGTTAATTGAGTTAAATGCTCCAACTATCATCGTACAAAATGAAAAACGTATGCTTCAAGAAGCAGTAGACTCATTATTCGATAATGGTCGTCGTGGAAGAAGTATTACATCTGCTAGTAATAGACCATTAAAATCATTATCAAGCATGTTAAAAGGTAAACAAGGACGTTTCCGTCAAAACTTATTAGGAAAACGTGTTGACTACTCTGGTCGTTCAGTTATTTGTGTAGGACCAAACTTAAAGATGTATCAATGTGGTATTCCTAAGGAAATGGCTTTAGAATTATTCAAACCACATGTAATCAATGGATTAGTAGAAAGAGGACTTGCTCACAATATTAAGGGAGCTAAGAAATTAATTGAAACTCGTGATGAATGTGTATGGGATGTAGTAGAAGATTGTATTACAGAACATCCAGTAATGTTAAACCGTGCACCAACTCTACATAGACTTGGTATTCAAGCATTCGAACCTAAATTAGTAGGTGGTAAGGCTATTCGTCTTCACCCATTAGTTTGTACAGGATTCAACGCTGACTTCGACGGTGACCAAATGGCTGTTCACGTACCATTATCAGAAGAAGCAAAAGCTGAAGCTAGACTTCTAATGTTAGGCGCACAAAACATTCTTGATCCAAAATCAGGAAAACCAATTGTTACACCTTCACAAGATATGGTATTAGGTAACTACTACTTATCAATCGAAGAACCAGGAGAAGAAAACGAAGGTAAAGTTTATAAAAACTCTAACGAAGCTATCATGGCTTACGAAAGAAGAGAAATTACACTTCATACTAGAATTGCTCTTCCTGTTAAATCATTCAAATATAAATTATTTACTGATGAACAAAAAGACAAATATTTAGTAACTACTGCTGGTAAATTAATATTCAATGAAATCTTACCTGATTCATTCCCATATATTAATGAAGCAAGTAAAGAAAACATTGAAAATATTACACCAAGTAAATTCTTCTTACCAATGGGAAGCAATATTAAAGAAGAAATCGCTAAGATGGAACCAGTTGCACCATTCATTAAGAAAAACTTATCTCAAATAATCGCTCAAATCTTCAAACGTTATAAAACAACTGAAACTTCAGGTGTTCTAGACGCAATGAAAGATTTAGGATTTAAATATTCAACAGTAGCTGGTATTACAGTATCTGCATTCGACATCGTATCTGCTAAAGATAAAGATGAAAAAATTGCAGATGGCCAAGCTAAAGTTGATAAGATTAACAAACAATTCCAAAGAGGTTTAATTACTGAGGAAGAAAGATATAATAACGTCATCCAAGTATGGAATAACACTAAAGATGCAGTTGAAGCTGAATTAAAACAAATCAGTAGTGGTGACCACAAGAACCCAATCTTCATGATGATGAACTCAGGAGCTCGTGGTAACGCAGGAAACTTCACACAATTAGCAGGTATGCGTGGTTGTATGGCTAAACCAAATGGTCAACCAGTAGAAATTCCTATCAAATCAAACTTCATCGATGGTCTTAACGTTTCTGAATTCTTCTTAAGTACACACGGTGCTCGTAAAGGTTCTGCCGATACAGCGTTACGTACAGCTGACTCTGGATACATGACTCGTCGTTTAGTTGACGTTGCTCAAGATATCATCGTTAGAGAAAACGATTGTGGTGCTATTTCTGGTATCGTAGTTGAAGACTTCATCGATGAAAAGAGCGGAACAATAATTGAACCATTAGAAGATCGTATCGTAGGTAGATATACAGCTACTAAAGTAATTAATCCAGAAACTAAAGAATTAATTGTTGAAAAAGACGAAATGATCAACGAAAATATCGCTAAGAAGATTATCAAAGCCGGTATTAAGAAAGTTGAAATTCGTAGTGCATTAACATGTAAGAGCCAATATGGTGTATGTCAAAAATGTTACGGACGTAACTTAGCAACAGGTAACCTAGTTGAAACTGGAGAAGCTGTTGGTGTTATGGCAGCACAATCAATTGGTGAACCAGGTACACAATTAACAATGCGTACATTCCACTCAGGAGGAGTTGCGCATGGTGGTGACGCCGATATTACTCAAGGTCTTCCACGTGTTGAAGAATTATTCGAAGCACGTAATCCTAAAGCTAAAGCTACAATTGCTGAAATTAATGGTAAAGTAGCAAGCATTGAGGCTATTAACGGAAAACACAAAATTGTTATTGAAAACGAAGTTGAAAGTCGCGAACATACTACATTATATAACTCTAAAGTTCGTGTAGAACTTGGACAAGAAGTAGTAGCTGGTGAACAATTAACTGAAGGTTCAGTAAGTCCAAAAGAATTATTAGCTGTAACAGACCCAATTACTGCTGAAAGCTATATTCTTAAAGAAATTCAAAAAGTTTATAAATCACAAGGTGTTGATATCTCTGATAAACATATCGAAGTTATCGTACGTCGTATGATTTCTAAAATGAAAATAGTAGATGGTGGAGATACAGGATTAGTTGAAGGATTATCAGTATCACTTCATGACTTCAATGAAGCTAATAAACCAGTAATCTTAAGTGGTGGAGTACCAGCAACTGGACGTCCAGTAATGTTAGGTATTACTAAATCATCATTAGAAACTGATTCATGGTTATCTGCAGCATCATTCCAAGAAACTACTAGAGTTCTAACAGAAGCTTCTATCAAAGGTAAAGTAGATGAATTAAGAGGATTAAAAGAAAACGTTATCCTTGGTAAATTAATTCCTGCTGGTACTGGAGCTAGTCAATATTCTAATATCGAAATGCAACTTGAAAAAGAGTTCATGAGCGACGAACCTAGCGAATTCTTAGAAGAACAATTATTAGATGATGAAGACATGTCTTTAGACTTCGCTTTAGAAGCAGAAACTCCTGAAGAAGAAGTTCCAGCAATGGAAGAAACAGTTGAAGAATCTGAAGAATAATTAAACAAATAAAAAAGCAATCAATCGATTGCTTTTTTTTGTTAATTAATTAACTTTTTACATAATGCAGGAAGATACTTAGATTCAAATTCTTCACTCTTAGCATCGCCTATGACTAGATCAACTTTAGATCTACCAATACATTTATAAATGGCATATATCTTTTGATAGGCCTGTAAAGCAAGTAGGGCAGTTCTAAGATCAACAACACCTGGTATAAAGAATGTTACATCACTAACTATATCATCCGAATATAATGCTGTAACTTGAACCATATGGCTAGCAGTTTCATAACTCACTTTAAAATCTGGTTTCTCACGTTCCTCTACAAACTTCCAAAATGCTTCTTCATAACCTAAAAACTCTTTAATAGCGTTCTTATCTAAAGCTAAAGCAACAACTTCACTAGCATATGAATCACTTTGAGTTAATGTATCAAATTCTTTTCTAGGACGTGTTCCTCTAAACTCTTGACCACAATCTACAGCATCTTCAATATCTTCAATTACATGATAATAGTATTCTACTGTTTTATCATTTAAAGAATCTAACATACTTATAACATCTTCAGTAGATTCAACATGAAACGAATCCATATTCTTTAATATATAATTTAATAATCTTCGTTCAGTACTTAAAATACCAAACATTTCTTTTATTACATTTATATTATCTTTAGTAACATTACTTTTAAATCCAAAAGAGAAGAGTGATTTAAAATATGAAGCTAACCCATAAACAGTTATCAACCACATTTCTTCATAACTTCCTTTTTTCATTTCTTTAATATCATCTATTAATGTATCTTTTCTATTTTTATCATAAACAGTTTCCATAATACCCACCTAAACTTATTATAAAGTAAATTCTTAAAAAAAGACATAAAAAAACCACTTTTCAGTGGTTAATTTCAACTTGGTGGAGAATGTGGGACTCGAACCCGCGACCCCCTGCGTGCAAGGCAGGTGCTCTAGCCAACTGAGCTAATTCCCCAAGCGCAAATTAATAATAACACATTATTAATTGCCATGCAAGTATTTTTTTAATAAATTTCAATAATTTGTGAAAAAAACACCGAAAACCCATCATTTAGTACGATTTTTGCCGTATTTACGTCGATTTCTTCGATGATACCACGCTTTTCATAGTATTTTCCACTACGATAATACCTAACTTTGATAATATCTTTATTATGAAATGCTGTAGTAATCTTTTTATTAATTTCTTCAATTTGATCATCAGATAACACTGGCATTTTAACTTTATTCTTTTTTGCTAATACCTCATTGACCATAACACTACCAGGAGCAACCGCTGAAAATGGTGCCCACTTAATCATCCCACGATTAGTACTCATGCATTATGACCTCCAATCTTTTTATTCCTATCCTTTATAGTTGAATCTGAAAGTAGGGCAGAAGCTTTTAAAAGACTATTCTTTCCGTGTTTACTAGTTATCTCATCAATTACCTTATTCTTATTATCTTCTTTTTCTATTTCTTCAATACTGGTAAATAAATCCAATTGAACACTTTCTTTAGTAGTTAAACCACCAACACTGACACCAACTTTTCTAATTGGTTGATTATTATAATAAGTATCAAAAATAATAGAACAAGTATCATAAACATCTTTCTCACTATCAGTTAACTTATCTAACTTTATTACATGATAAAAACCACCACCAGTATTCTTAGAAAAACCAATAGCTAATCCAATTACATTACCAACCTTATTATTAGCTCTCAATCTCTTACAAACCACTGATACCATTTCTCTTATAATAATATGAACATTATTGCCATAATAATCTTTAAATAGAACTTGGCTATTAGAATAAGATTTATCTTTAGGAACAACTTTAAAAGAACTTATTCTTGATAAATCAATACCATTGGCATGTTCCCATAATTCTTCTCCTCTAACACCAAATGCCACCTTTAATCTATTCTTATCAAACTTAGCTAAATCACCAACAGAACGGATACCTAATTTATTTAATCTTACTTCCATTCTTGGACCAATACCCCACATCTTAGATAGTGGACTAATCTTCCATAACTTATTAGGAACATCTTCATAAGTCCATTTCGCAATACCATCTTTATATAACTTAGCTTCTACATCCATTGCAATCTTTGCAAGTAATATATTAGGTCCAATACCACAATTAGCTGTTAAACCAGTTCTCTTAGTGATTTCATCTAAGATCTTCTTAGCTAACTCTCTATCAGTCATCTTATACATCTTTAAATAATCAGTTACATCTAAGAAACATTCATCAATAGAGTAGACGTGTAAATCTTCCTTAGCTACAAAATCTAAATACACATCAATAACAGCTTCACTCATTTGAATATAATAACTCATTCTTGGTGGTACAATTTTATACTTTATATGTTGCGGTATTTCATATATTCTTCCTCTTGATTTAACTCCTTGCTTCTTTAAATAGGGGGTTACCGCTAAAGTAATAGCTCCTCCACCTTGATTAGGATTAGCTACTACTAAAGGAAACTTAAAAGGATCTAAACCTCTTGCAACACATTCACAAGAGGCGAAGAAACTTTTTAAATCAATACTTAAAATATGTCTTTCTGGATACAATTCCTTATCCATAAACACCACCACCGATAACGAACATTCGTTCTATAAAAATTATACAATACAAAACTATAATTTACAATGTAAAAAAATACCAAATTATAAAACCCTTTAAAAATAATCCATAATTTGATAATATATTTAAAGGTGATATTATGAAAAAACTAAAACCAATTATCATACTATTATTAATGATATTAACTATATCTGCTTGTGGTAATAAGAAAGTAGATACAGAAACAACACAAAAAGAGGAGGAAAAAATTGTGAAAGAAGATATTTTAACAGGAACAGTAGATGGTTATAAATTTACTCAAGTTGATGAAGTAACTGATAGAGTAAAAATCCAAATGAGTAATGGAGACATAATATTAGTAGTATTATCTAACTCAGATACTCCCAAAACTATTGAAAACTTCAAAAACTTAGTAGAACAAAAATTCTACGATGGATTAATCTTCCATAGAGTTATTAAAGGATTTATGATTCAAGGTGGAGATCCAACTGGTACAGGTTATGGTGATGATACAACTCCAACAATCAAAGGTGAATTTAAATCAAATGGTGTAAAAAATGATTTATCACATACTAGAGGAGTTATCTCAATGGCACGTGCTAATGATCCAAACTCAGCATCAAGCCAATTCTTCATTGTTCATGAAGATTCAACATACTTAGATGGAGATTATGCTTCATTTGGTAAAGTATTCGCTGGTATGTCTACAGTAGACAAAATAGCATCAGTAGAAACTGATTACTATGACAAACCTATTACTGAACAAAAGATTCATTCAATTAGATTCGTTACAGTAGAAAAAGAATAAAAAGAAAGACTTTACAA
>JBJEXV010000072.1:0-1410 GCA_051886175.1 Candidatus Coprovivens sp.
AAAAAGCCCTATCAAAATCTTTCAACAATGTAGGGCTTTCAAAAGATTTCAATTACTTATTGGACAGTTTTGTAGTCAAATCCATAAGCATGTTAAGACCGACAGCGTCCATTGCAGTTCCAGCACCACCATTCTTGCCATCACCAGTCATCATGATTTCTGGTACAAGTGGATGAGAGGACTTGGCGAGAGCTTCAGCAACACCAACCTTTGTCTTATAATCCCATTCGGCACGTTCCTGTGGTGACAAACCAGCGGCAACCTTTGCTCGGTTGGCGGCTGCTTCTGCTTCACCTTCTGCCTTAATTCTCTTTGCATCTTCAATAGCCTTTAATGCATTTAGACGAGCAACTTCCTTTTCACGTTCAGCATTCAAAATAGCAACTGCCTTTTCCTTTTCAGCCATAGTCACTTCAGTCATCTTCTGAACTTCCTGAGTAGCCTTAGCTTCTGCGATACGAGCATCACCTTCTGCCTTTGCGGTAATAGCCTTCTGCTTTGCTGTCTCAGCAGCAGTTGCATTTGCTACACGCTGCATTTCACGTTCCTTAACAATATCCAACTGTTGCTGAGCCTTAGGATCCAATTTTACGTTCTGAATTTCCAACTGCTTTACAACAATACCATACTGAGTAATTGGAGACTTCTTAGTAATAATTCGGTGACCATCCTTATCCAACTTCAGTTTAGTGACACGATATTCCTGAACTTCAGCCTTCTTAATTACCTTACCAGTAGAATCAACTTCATCTTCACCAGCCTTTTCCTTAAGGACTTCAATTGTAGTCAAGTATTCACCTTCAACAAGCTGGTCTTCAGCCAGACGACGGAATTCTGCAATCTTTGTAACCTTAGCTTCTTCAGCAGTAAACAATGGAGCGGTCTTACGAACTGCAGAGAGAACGGCATTTCGAACTAGATTATGCTTAATTCCCTTATCACTACGCTGGTTCTTATGCAGTTCAATCAACTTATCACAGTCAGTTGGAAGCTCATACATAAGATAACCGGAAATATCTGCGTTAGCATTTCGAGACAGAGTGACTGAAATATCGTCTTCATCATCTTCATCTCCTTCCCAACCATGATCATCTACCTTCTCAGTAGAACTATTGAAATAGAAGGACTTTGCGAGGTCATACTTATAGATGGATGCAAAGCCCTTGAAATAAAGACCCTGACCCTCTACACAACTAAGTGTGCCAAATGGAGACTGCTTAACAAGCAATTCAGTTGACTGCTTATAACCCACCATCTTTCCAGCGAATACGCCAAGAAGAATGAGCACGACGACGGTTACAACGGCGAGAATTTTTGATTTTGACATATTATGTTTTTCCTTTTTTGTTTATTGTTTGATTTTTAGTTTAAATTTGTTGTTTCGTTAATTTAGTTTATAATAAATCTATA
>JBJEXV010000072.1:1510-19817 GCA_051886175.1 Candidatus Coprovivens sp.
TTGATTTTTAGTTTAAATTTGTTGTTTCGTTAATTTAGTTTATAATAAATCTATAATTACCAAATTTCTTTTCAATTGTTAAACCAGCACACAATCTTTCATGTTTTTTACAACATGATTTTTTATAACCTCTTTTTAAATTTTTAAATTCTGTTGGTTTACCACAATATAAACAAAATCCTTCACCAGGTTGTTTAAAAAATTTATCATAATACTCTTTGCTCGTTAATTTGTGTATAAAAAAAATATGTCTACTTAGTTTTGATTTACTATCAAACTCTTCATTACATTCTAAACAATTACACATGGCCTTCACTCCAATAAAAATATACGCAGTTGAAACTATTGTGAAGGTCATTCCAACTGCGTAGTGCTCATTGAGCATAAAAATTTAACAATTATAAAATAGTTTAAGACCTTCACATATTAAACCATTTATTATATTTATAATTAATGATAAGCACAATCTGGAACATACAAAATTACTGGGTTGTCCTTATGCACATCGAGCATTTTCATGTTCTTAAGATTTTCAGACTTTTCCCAACTCTGCTGGAAAGTCATCTTATTGAACGGCTTACACACGATATGCTTTCCACTCTTAGTCGGCACAATGAAGAAATTGCGGGCAATATACTTCTTTTTCGTTTCTTCATTAGACTTTCCGTAGATAATTCCGAGGCAAGCGCTTCCATGTGAAAGTTCAATTTCTTTCTGAATTTGCTGCTTATGCGGTTCACATTCGCAAATCATGTCGATAATTTCACGTTCATAAGGCAAATATTCCTTATCAAGGTCGACAATCCAAGTCTTGTCCTTTCCTGCCTGACAACACTGACCACATGCAGAAGCCACAAGACGGAACGGAGAAGAATAAGTTTCGCCAGATGCACACTGTTCAGCAATGTGCTTCATCATTTCAAGTGCAATGTTCTTGTAATTACGCTTATTGAGACGGATATATGCGCGAACATTAAACATGTTGCAAAGCGCAATAATATCTTCCTTCACATCTTCGAGGTGCTCAGGGGACTTAATCAGATAGTCCTTAATAGAGCGAGAGTGCATGTTTCCATGATACTTCGGATCCTTAACACCATTCTTCATAGGATCATCAGCCTGACGGCGAAGAAGCTGAACGTAGTAGCAATCACCATCTTCACGGTCAATCATCTGCTTTTCAATATAGTTCTTGATGAGTTCGAAATTATCAACCATTTTAAATTCCTCTTTAATTTCTTTTAACAAGTAAAATATAGTTATTTCTGAATGTTTTGTCAACCCTTAGTTTTGTAAAACTTTTTTTACATTTTCTTAAGAGTATTTCCAGCAATAATCATATCGGCAAGAGTAGTAAAAATAGCAATTTGATAGAGCATATTAGGCCAACGCTTTTTCAAATCGTCAATAAAATGGACAGCAGTGAAAATATCATCAACATTTTTAATCTGAGTATTAGCGCCATCTATAATTTGATATTTGATTTGAACTTCCATTGTTTGACCTCTTTTATTTTTACAAGTAAAATATACCAAAAAAGAAGGGTCTTGGAAACCCTTCTTTTTGTAAAATTATGTTTACAATGGCTGATTGCACGATAACTTCAAATTCTTCATGTATCTTTTTCAATTTTTCATTCATCTTCATTTGAACTGTATGTTGAAATTGGAATATAATTAAATTCTACTGAATCAACATATACTTTTACATGAATACCACTACAATGATTATAGTATTCGCCAAATCCCTCATAATCATCAGGATTATTTTCATTATCTACTAACCATGCTGAATATTCATCCTTAAATCTATCTAATGCTTCCAAATACACAACATAAACATATTGTTGGATTTCTTTACATTCATAATCACCTGGTGAATGTCTAATATATTTTTCTTCCAAACTATCTTTACCAACATTATTAAATTCAACAGTTCTATAATTCAACATATCGGTCAAATCAACAAAGTCAATTTTTGAATAAGATTCAAAAGCATATTTTGTCAATTCATTAATTTTATTTTCAATTATTTTATCCATATTATTCTTTCCTTTCTAAAACAATTTTACAAATTCATTCCAAAATTGAACATTATTGATTTCATTATCAATTTTCTTATTATTGATTTCAAATAATGTATTTTTTAAAACATTATGTGCTTTATAGTTAGCACCTTTACACGAACTAAACAGAATAATGCAATTATCAATATTTGGATTAACTCCGAATTCCATTACTCCTTATGTAAAAGTCCTTGCCAATGCCGAGTATTCAATCTCATTCATAGTATCTACATGATAGTTAACCTGAACTACACACTTATTTTCACCTATTGTATCATTATAACATAGTCCATATCCATCTACACACATATCTTCAGTTTCAATCGCAGAATGATAGTCTTTTACACTCTTGTCAACCATTATTTAAATAAAAATATGTTTACAGAAAATTATATCTAACAACTATTCTAATACCTATTCTCCTAGGATTTTTCTATAATATTTTCTATAAGAATTAACTGTCACTACGTAGTTTTGTGTTTCTTCTGGAACGAATGCTGTAATGTCACCTGCCATTAACCTTTTATAATTTGCTGCTACTTTAGGACCACCATTATAAGCAACAGAAGCCAAATCATAAGAACCAAGTTTTAATTTAAGCCTATGAAGAAATAATGTTCCAATTCTAATATTCTTCTTCAGATCAGTAATATCTGTTTCCAAATAATCATATCCATAAATCTTAGCAACTGAAATGAACGTCATAGGCATAATCTGCATAATTCCTTGAGCACCAACATTTGATATTGCTTTATTGTTAAAATGACTTTCAGTATGAACGATCGCAAGAACATAAGAAAAGTCAATACCAACTCTTTCACTTTCATCATATAATAATGAAGCTAGTTTAATAGCCTCTATTTCAGAAATATGCCTTATTTCTTTAATAACATTCGCAACTCGTGTGACTTTATATGTTCTTTGAGTTGCATAACTTATACCAATCTTTAAATGTTCTATTTCATTGAAAAGAGAATCTTGTCTTGCAAGAATATCATTATATAAATCCTCTGAAACTTTTTTATTCTCTAATCTCTGTATATTTGATAAATATGTTTGATAGAACATAATTACAAAACAAATAATAATAAAAAATACTGATGTAATAAATAAATTAACAATTTGATAATGTTTTCTTTTAAATCGCTTAAATTTTTGTTTAATATTAGTTAATGATTTTATTAAATTAATCTTTCTCATATTATTTTTGAGTAATCCTTTCATTTAAAATAGTGTTTGTTAATAAATATAATAACATTTTAAACTACTGTCAACCTATTTTTATGTAAAATTTTATAAACAAAATATAAACAAAAATGATATAGGAAACCTATATCATTTAAACAAATCACATATTAAAAATTATTGATTTTTAAAATATTTAACTATTTAAACATAATTAGTTCATACAGTTACAAATAGATTAATAATGTCATTGAGGTATTATAATATCGCATGCGCATACAATTCTCTAATCATTTGTTCTATTTCACTGAATCTTTCCAACATGTGGCATTAAAAAAATTTCACCATAGGATGAACGTTTTCTAATTTCCATAATAGATGCACTTTCTGTATAAAAATTTTCAAAACGAATGTCAGATGTAAATCGTTTATTGTTATTCTTCTTTCGTTTAGTCGTTGTAAAAAATTCTTCATGATCATTATTAAATTTCATCTTCTTTGAAGAATCACTATTAACCTGATTACCGTTCATATCAATATAAACAGGTGTTTCACCAGGTCTTTGTACATAAACAGAATCTTGTTTGAATTTCTTACACATTTGAATTGCAAAATCTTCAAGTTCATCAAAATCAACTAGATCTCCAGATTTAGTAGTTGAATAGACAATAAACGAGGGTTCATAACTATCTGTATTGTTGTCTAAATCTTTATATCCACCAAATACACGACTAAATGAATATCCATGTTTTTTTATTTCCATTTCTAGTTGTCTATCAGCTGACCTATTTCTTTCTTTCAAAAACAACATACGCTGTTTTTCAGAATCATCAAAATTGTTTTTTGATAACCATTCTTCATATTCATCTTCAAGAGAAATATTTTCATTTGAATAAAAGATTCCACTTTTATTAGCAGACACAATGATCATCCCATTATCAGAATGTTTACGAATCCTATTCAAACCAGATTCATCAATTCTCCAATAACGTTGTTTTAATCCTACATAATTTTTATTTTTCGAAATATTATTACTTCTGTTTGCTGACATATTAGCGAATCTATGTTCACCATAATACTTTTTCATTACAGATTCTTTAACATAAAAATCTTCATATTTGAATGAAGAACAGTTATTAAAAAATTCAGGACTATTTTCTAATTTCATTTCAATAAGATTTTTTGCTGATTCTATAGGTGATATATCATCATTCAGATCAGCCAACAATATATATGAACCTTGCAATACTAAACTTTCAGCAGTATAAAATTTTGGACCTCTATCATCTATGACATTAAAATCTTCTACAAGCGATTTAAAGACTAAATGTTCATATTCTTGAAATTCATCATCATATATTCTAAATTTATTCATAACTTAATACCTCAATATATTTATATATCTGTGTCAAGAAAAATCCCATGCTTTAGCATGGTGATATGAATTAGCACTAAAAATACAATTTTTAAAAAGAAACTTATATAAATATAATATAGATTATTGGAAAGTTGTGGTTCTAATAATAGGAATAAGAATTTCAAAAGCTAGTATTAGCTTAGTCCTATTGTGTCATTACCACATTAGGATTTTTAATATGAAAAAAGGACTAGAAGTTAGGTTATACCCAAGCAAGGAACAAAGGGTTATCATAGACAGAACTCTCGGTTGTTCACGTTTTGTGTATAATCATGTTCTAGCTTTAAAGAAAGAACTTTGGGAAGACTATAAACTATCTTCATTTCAAAATCTGAATTTTATCTATCCTTTGATGTTTTCCACAACAGAATTTTTCCTGACAGAAACATAGATTTTCATTTAGATACTTATAAATTTCACATTTTGGAACAAGTAGATTTTCAGCAATCCATTTCCATTCATCATTCTTCGCCTTAAGCATCTTAACCAATTCTTGTGTAAACTTTCTAATTTCATGATATGCTCTATGACAAAGTCTTTGATTACAGAAATTAATTAACATTCTAAGATTACATTTAAGAATCATTTTACTATTTATTCCAAGAGGAAGAATATTTGCTGCATCTTCTACTGGAATTCCTGCTTCGACCAATCCATTATATACATTTTGAATAGTAGACATTACATCAGTATACATTGTCTTTGCTGCTAGATTATCTGAAATCTTCTTAGGTTCAAAATACTCAAATCCCTTCTGTTCTGAAACATAACGAGTAGAAGATTGTAAACGTGTAGGTGCTCCCCCAATATGAGTGTATACTTCTCTCATTACTCGCGCTGATGCATTTGATAATACCAATTCAATATTAACAAATTCAAGAGTTCTTCCATGACCAGATTTAATACATTCTACTGCACGTTTTACATTCTTCTCTTTATCGTTAATAGGAGAATTCCAACAGAGTCCAGCTCTCTCCCCAATAGTTGATAAAGGATTTTCAGTAGTTCCACTTAATAGTTCTATTTCCATTTATACCTCTTAATATATTTTAAATATAGCGAAAATTCACAGACCAGCCTAAAGGCATAGTATCTATCTTTTCGCATTTCTTGTAAAGAATAATTAAATTTTGCTATCATGTTTTATTATCTCGTCCCAAGCATGTTCTATAATTGTATTTAATAGATAATTTTCATTATCTGCACAATACAACATTGTAAAATCAGGAACGGAATATCCACTATAATAAGGGTCTTTTCTAACATCTTTGTCATACCATTGATGATCAACTGCAGCAGAACCTCTTTCGATTTTCAAATTCCAATCTGCTTGAGATTTTAAATGATAATGATAAAGTCTTACTGGTCCAGTATAATCAGTAATACCATAAGTTGTTTTTGATACACCTGAACCTACAACTTCTGATATTCTTATTCCATTAATCCATGGAACATGACCATTTTCTTTATCATTCTTCTTAAAAAATTTATATTTTACACCACTATGATAACGAAAAAATGCTTTTCCTTGTGTTGTATAATCATTACGTCTATAATAATTATCTTTTATTAAACTTCCATTTCTTGATGATGGAAGATTTTTTGAACTCATCAATATTTGTGGAACTAATACACAATCCAATTGTCTAAACTGACTATCTAACGCAGCTTCCAAATTTGGATAACTAATTACATCCATTGCTGAATGCTTATACCACAAATACTCGTCATCATCCAAGAAATATATTATATCATTTTCTTGGAAACCATATCGGTTATCTTTCATTATTTCTTCATATAACTTGTATTGATTTGGCCAACCTTCAATCTTATCATAAGTGACATTTAGATTTATATCATTATGATATGGCATGCCTAATTTCAAATAACTACTTACAAAATCAAATATAGGTATAGATGAATCATTATCGATAATATGAATGAAACATCCTAATTTTAAATACCATTTGAACCAATCTTTAAAGTCTAAATAATTATACGATTTTGTTAAACAAATTACATGAACCATCTATACGCTCTTTAGCTATTTCAAAATAAGTTAATTCTTTTTCTATTCCAATAAAGTTTCTATTTAAGTTTTTGCATGCAACTCCAGTTGAACCGCTCCCCATACAATTATCTAATACAGTATCTCCTTCATTTGTAAAGGACTTGATAAGATATTCTAATAATTCAACTGGTTTTTGAGTTGGATGAACTATATGATGTTTATCTACTCTATTAAATCTTAATACTTGTTTTGGATAACGGGTACCATCATCTATATATTCTATAGGTTTGATTTGATTATCTGAAGATAACTTTCCAAACTTACCTTTTACAGTATTCTTAACAAGCTTTCCTTCGTGTTTATATTTCTGTGGATTGTAAGTGCATTGTTTCTTATAGAATACTGATATAGTTTCAATGTTCTTTCCAAAACGTTTCTTTAATTGTAATACGTTTGTTGGTGCTTCTTTTTCCCAATATAAATCGTATTTGTAATCTTTTAAATTACTCATCCTAAGCATAGATGAGAAAGGTTCTTGTCCAAACAAAACAATTGCCGCGTTTGGTTTGCAAACACGATTATATTCTTTCCATAGATCTTCAAATGGAATTACTACATCCCATTGACATTTTGTTGTTCCATAGGGTAAATCGCATAAAACCATATCGACTGAATTATCAGCAATTGATTTCATTGCGTTTAAACAATCATCATTAAATAACATCATCTATTCTTGATAATACACTTGAGTGAACTTCTTTTCTTGCTTGCCAAAGTCCTAGTTTTACTAGTTCTTCTCTTAATTTAGAAAATGGAACAGTGACTGGTAAAAACAAATTATCCACTTTTTCAATAGTTGCTTTTTCTGTTTTAAAATCATATTTAATAAAATATGTTTCTAAACCTTTCTTAATTTTAGTTGTTTGGAAATCATAACCATTGCATTCAATTAAACCTTCAATATTCTTGAATTTCCAAATTGCGAATACATCAGCTGTCATCATACTTCCTCGTTTAATACTTGACAGAAATCTATAAAATCATTATAGAAGTCTTCTATATTTTTCTTATACGCTTCTGTCTTATTATACAATTTTGAATTTTTCTTTAATTTAGAATAATCAAATATTTTAATGATATTACTTTTATTTTCTTTCACTTCATTAAAGTGTTTACGTGCACATGGAATAAACCTTTCCAAATTTGTGACATTCAGAAATTTCACAAAAATTTCTCGATTTTTTACGTTATCTCCTTCTACAAAACATATAATAGGCAGATTATAATCACGTGCAACCGTGTTTAATTTAGACGTTAATTGTAATAATACATTATCCCAAGAATTAGACATTTTTTACTCCTTTTTGAAAATATAATAAAAACACTGGACTTTGTCAACCAGTGTTTTTAAAATATGATTCTAGTTTTTTACTTATCAGAAATATCGATAGTGTCCAATTTAATTACTGCATCACGAGATGTATTCAAATCATTCTTTTGGTCAGCTATATCCTGCTTGATTTCATCACGCTTTAGAATTAGTGGCTCTTTCAACTTTCTAATTAAGTATGCACTTGTTTTAATATCCAACTTTTTACAGATATTTTCTACCAAGAAAATTGCATTCTGAACATTCTTAAATTCCAAATCTTCAGGTTTCAAGATTTTTCCATTAAAAATAAGTTCCACACATTTCTTGACTTGTTTATATTCAACTAATTGGTCTTCAGATAAAGTAGATACTAATGAAGCTGTTGCTTGCATTACTTCATCTAAATCAAACATTGTTCCTGCTGCAGGTTCATCTGGCAAAGTCACATCATCTTTGTTCTTCTTTCCAAATGTAAAATCAGGGTCGTCTTCATGTCCATCTAAATCCAATTCTTCTTTTTTCTTATCATCTTCGGATTTACCGTCATCTTCCGCTTCACCATCTGATCCACCATCACCACCGGCTCCACCTCCTCCAGCATCATCACCAAATGGATCACCTCCACCTCCATCATCTCCAAATGGGTCATCTCCTCCACCCATATCATCTCCACCGCCCATGTCGTCTCCACCAGCGTCATCTCCTCCAAAGTCATCTTCTTCAAATAAGAACTGTTTATCAAGTTTATCTGATAAAGTAATAGTCTTACTTGTTATTTCACCTAAAATATCGGTTAAGTTTTTCATATTACTCCTCTTTAATCTAAAACCTCGTCTAATCTAGAAAGTATAACGTCCTTATTTGAATTTCTAATATTGGAACAAGTAAGATAATTAAAAAATGTTCTTGCCGTTTTTGTATTAGAACGAGTCAATATAATTAGTAAACCCTCTTTATCTTTATTTATTATCATCTGGACGAGAGTTTCCATTAAATCTTCCATCTTTTCTCGAGTAATTTCGATATATGAGACAGAAAGCTGTTTCTTATACTTTTCAAAGAAACGTTCAAAATACTCATCTCTATTTTCGATTTTATAAAAAACTGAATACAACAACTTATATACCTATTAACTTAAATCAAATTCTGGCTGTTCATCCTTTAATTGAAGAGAATTTTCCTTTGCCTTATTTATCATGTTCTGAATTAGATCTAATGTTTGGCTAGAATCCATTGTATATGCATTTATTTGAGTATTCATTGTTCCTGGCTTAGAATGACGCATTTGCGCAATACGTTCTTTTTGTTCTAATGCCTCTTTACGTAAGTTTTCATTAGTTTCTACAACTTGATAATCAGTCATTTGTTTATGAAGCTGGAACAACTTCATAATCTGATTACTAATTGTTTCTGTTAAATTTCTAAATACATCATACATGTGTGGAGGACAACCTATCTTCAATTGATCTGCCAATCCTGCTAATACAGTCTGATTTGTAGCAATCAAAGACATTAGCTCTGTCTTCATGTATTCTATATCATCAATATTATACTTCTGATTTTTTAATTTTTCTTCTACTTTTTCAATATACTTAGGAGATTCAGAAACAGCTTCTGCCTTTTCTTCTTCTATATTAAACTCATTTTTCAATGTATCAAATATATCACCTTCCATAAATTAACCTCTAAGTATTTATATTCACCTATATTTCAATCCAAACTGTTCTTCTGTCAATACCTTAAAAAGATAACCATGTTGTCGACACCAACGTTTTGCAGCTTCCCACTTCTCATAGTTTCTTCTCAATGTATTACATCTCTCCTGCCAATTTTCTATTGCCTTCTTTGATTTCTTTTGTGGTGGATCTGGATATTTAATCTGACCAGCCTCATTCAATATAGGTGTTTGACTTTCTGGCTTTACTTCCAAAATATACTTCTTTATTTGTCCATCTTTATCTTTACAAACAAATAAAAAATCAGTCACATATACATGATTCTTTCCATCAATCTGTGAATAATATGGAACCTCCAATACTTCAGAACCCCATTCAATTACAGAATTTGTTCTATCACAGAAGTTGCAAAAAATCTTTTCCCAAGAACTTCTAAATGTAATAGGTTTTGCTCTTGGCATTCTACCATTATAATTTAAACACTTTTCAGGATGTTCCGGCTTAAAACAGCCTTGTAAATAATTACCACTAAATATACTCATTTTTTTACCATCCTGTGAAAGGATCTATAGTTGTTTTTTCCTCGATTTTTTCCTTATGTTTATATTCAACGTCATATACATTTGCATTTGGATGTTCTTCAACAATATCATTCAATTTCAAAATATCATTGTATTGATATTGCGCTGGCGCTGCACTTGGTGCAATATCCCAAATTGGATCATCCTTAGGAATTGTAGGATTATCTGCAATAGTATATTTATCATCCTTGTAAACCTTAAGTGTCAATGTATAAGTATGTGACTTTAAACCAAAAGCTTCATCCCAATATTTTACATCTCTAATTTGGTAGAATATTCCATTATAAGGTAAGTAGATTATATCATCAATCTTAGGTTCCCATGTATCATAAACATCTGGTGTATTTTTATCAGAACCACCATATCTTGAATAATACTTAAAACTTCCTTTACCTACATATAAGGTCATCATATCTTCACCCCAAATACCTTGTAATTGATATGATCTTACATTAGGAGGAATTGAATTTGTATATCCTATGAAATACCAACTTCTTAAAATCCATCTTAATTGGTCTTCAGCGAATAATTGGTCTCTTTCTAAATCTTTAGAAACTGCATAATAAACAAGTTTCAAACCATATTTACCATACGCATCTTCTGTTGCTATATCTTGTTCTGCAGCATCTTGGTCAGATACTAAACCTTGCGCATCAGAATAACAATCGTCATGATAACCTGACAATGTTGAACATAACCAAGGATATGATGATATTTTTGTATCTGCCATTATTCTAACCTCAAAAATCCATTGTTATTCCATATAATATTCATTATTCCATTCTTTGCATCATGGAATCTATCAAATTCAATATAAGCTACTGGAATTTCTTGTTCAGGTTTCCAATTTTTTGCTGGTGCATCTTTATGAACAGTAGTTATCATAATACCATATCCACACATGTGATGCTTAGTAGATTTATCATTTACTGTGCTTGATGCTGAAATAGCATTATCACCACCTATAACTTTAATTACATCTTCAGTTAATGGAGTTGTCTTCAAATTATAACTATCGTATTCTTCTTGCACAAATTCTGGTGCAAAACCATAATTCAAATTCCAATATTCAGAATTAAAGTATTCTATATTTGAGCCGGATTTGATTGTATCTTTTACTGCATTTGGAGTTATGCCATATTGAGAATATTCATAATCTCTTTTTACCCAACAAGTAGGTGGACATTCTTTAGAAAAGATTACAGCTGAAGCTGGCATATATTCCATTTCTTCATAACAAGAATCAGACTCCATACCAGTTCTACTGTTTATACTTTCAAATGATGGATTTAACATTTCACCAATCTTGAATAAGTTGTATTTATTTATCCAATTTTCTTTATTATTAAAATTATCAATCTTATTTCTATCATCTGAAGACAATAATGGAGAAAGATAGACTGTGAATGGTCTATTCCAATCTATCGCTCGAGCGCCAAGCATAAACTTGAATTTTTTAAAAACATATTTCATTTGTTTATCTGACATTACTTAATCTCCAAGATACAACCCTTAGTTTGGTTTCCGAATTTACCTTCTGGCAATTGCATAGACCAAGTACTTAGACCATCACAGTCACCTACACTTGTATCTATATACATTATGTTATTACCATCTTCATCATAAACATATAGACCATCAAATGAATCACCTGACAATGCTGATGTATAACATACACCATTATTTTCAATGATTTCTTTTCTAATCTGTTCAGGTGACTTTGTTATACCTAAGTGAATTATGTTATTATTATAAACAAAGTTTTCACCAGATACTCCCTTAATTGGGTCTGTAATCCAATAACCAACCTTACCATCATTAGACAATGCAAAGTTTACATCATATTTCAATTCACCTAACTTCTTCAAATTACCATCTTTATCATAACTTGCAGAAGTTGCTGAATACGTATATGTAAAGAATTGGTCTATTTCATCATGTGTCTTAAAATAATCTCTTGAATAATTTGGCAACTTTGCATTTGACAAATTAGGTCCAGTTGTTGGACATACTGACCAATCACTCTGATATGAAATGTATAAATCATTATAAATGTTCTTACCTGAATGATTATAATCAATAGCTAATGAAGAACCAAAATATGAATATGTTGATTCATGTTTAGACGTTGCATATTTATAAGTAGCATAGCTATAAGTATAGCTATAAGATTTCTTACTATATACGTGTCTATGATCTTGTGTTAATGATATATCTCTACAAATAGAAGCTGGATAATGAACAGTTGCCAAAGCATTTAGTGATCTTCTATAACCAGCGCCTTGAATTATATTAGTAGGATTATTAGGATCGATATAACCATAATAATTTTGTTTAACATTAATTCCTCTAAATAGGTTCTGTGCTAAGAATGGAAGACCACCTTCATTCTTTGCATTTGCAATATTCAAGCCTGGCATCCAACCATACTTATATGCATACGTATCTGTATTACCTGCATTTGAGTCAACCATCATGTTCTTTACAGGAGTATCAACGTTCAAATCTAATGTATACAAACCTAAGTTATAATCATTATACATTAAACCTAAGTCATTTGAATATGCACCATAATATGCATAACCATGGACTTCTTGTGGTGCAGTATTATGATCTGTCTCTATTGCATCTGGCTGATCACCCTTCCAAGTATTGATATAACTATTGATACCTGGGAACATGTTATATGTTGGTTTAATTTCTGCAACAATTGGAGAACCAATTCCAAATGGACATGTAGCATTATCACCATTCAATTGAATTGGTCCATAGAAATCTCTCTTCTTATAGAATGCAGAGTTTACTGAAGTATCTACACTATCCCAAGGTTTTTGTGCAGCAGTTTCTTCTTCATAATGAACATTTACATTACTACATACAATTGGACATGGTGCATCATCACCAATATTAGATGTATTAAATTCACAAATTGCAGCAAGACCACCAAATCTATCTAAGAATGCATAGTTCTTAGAACTTACATCATTCCAGATATAATCAGCTGCAGATTTTGCAGAATTTCCACTTACAATTAAACCTTCTGAAATATGATTATCCAAGAATGCAGAAGTATTATAAATTTCTGTGACTTGTGGAGCAATAGACAATGAACCAATCAAACCACCTACGTTATAGATTGATTGTAATTCTGTTCTAAATGATTCACCTATAGAACCAACTTTTACATCTAATTTATACTGAGGTTTAAACATAGATGTAAATGGGTTATTACTTGTATCTGATGGTAATTCAAATATACTTGTATATGCACAGTTTCCTATAAATACATGTGCTCTTGATTGGACTTCCATAGAATAATTTGAACCAAACAGATAACTACTATATGCTTGTTGAGGATTTTTATCTCCTATATTTGCATATTGTTTTGCAATATCATCTTTAGAATGATTAGCTCCATTATTACCAATTGCCTTAATTGTAAATTCATAATCAGAAATTGTAATAACAGTCTTAGTAGCTCCATCTATTCTAGGAGTAATATGACTATATCTATTCTTAACATGAATGCCTTTCATCTTTGTGACAGCTAGAGGCATACCTTCAATATATTCAGTTTCATTATTGATATATTTTTGAATATCATTATTCTTACCATCTTGTGTAAATGGTGCTAAATAAATTTCATCAATAATTACAGTTGGAACTGAAATATATGCAGCAGAAGTAAAGTCTACTGAATTTTTATAGAAGATCTCATTGAATGATGCATTCTGATCAAATTCAATACCACATGTAAAATTACCATTTGGTGCATTTAATCTTTCAATCTTTACATTGTAAATTACATTAGTTGTAGAATTCCATGAAGTATCTGTATAATGAGCATTATTAGGAAGTGGATGGTTGAACTTAGAATCCTTCTGAGTTCTTAATAGATATGAACCATCTGCATTATAGAAATCTGGATATACTTCATCTACAATGTAATTTTCATGAGACTTATTACCACTCTGAATCCAATCCTGATTAGGAACTACTGTATAACCACAACCCAATTTGAATTGTGCATTTTTAACAACATAACAGTTAGTATCAGGATCATACTTGAAATCTGTATATACAAGTGCATCTGCATTTGGAATTAGTGGGTACCATACTGCAGAAACACCACTTGCAAAATCATAAGCAGGTTTATTAGCATCACCACTAAACTTATATTGGTCATAAAATGTTTTATGAATTCTATTACCTGTATAAATCTTTGATTTACCACCATTTGTTGAAGTTTCTGAGAATATATATCCTTCACCAGAAGTAAATGAACCAGTTGACATTGCATCATTATAAATGTTTAATGCAGAGTTTCCATCTACTACATTATAATCATTAGAAGCTGGTACAGCAGATGAACTATCAAATGTATATGTAGCAGTTTTTATAGATGAACTTTCAGCAGACAATCCATTAAACTGCAACATTAAACCTTGAACTTTATTATACCATGGGCAATGATTTACACCAATAGTATCTTGATAATCTCCTATTGTTGAACCTTCCCATGTTAACACATCTGCATTACTCTTCATATAATCTGCTGAAATTGCTGCTGCAGAATTTGCTTGAGTATATTCATTTGATGTTAAAGCTCTATTTGCAATATCATCACTATCTTGGTGATAAACGTTTTTAAATGTTTGTAAATCATTTCTAAAATCAATCAATGGTGAATTTTCAGAAATGTTAGTTGCAGCAGATACTATGAAAATATCACGTGAACATTTATCATCATCGTTTGGTGAAATATAAGCATTACATCCTACAATTTTACCACCAGCAGATTTACCTACTAGACCACCACAGAAACCTACGAAAGTTCCTTCGAAAACTGCTTTAGCTTTTGATTCACAATCTTCAATAGTACCCTTATTCCATCCACAAAATGGAGAAACATAATAAGCTGCGCGAGCAAATTGGTGCATCTTAAGTGGTCTATTTACCCAGTTGTTTGTAATAGCATGACAATTCTGGTGAGTTTTTAATAGCGATTTATCATAATGGTCAATAGAATTAAATCCTAATTTTGCATCTCTAATAGAAGTTAAACCTAATGACTGTGCAGTATTCTTTAAATTATCATGGTCAAAATAGAACTGATTACCATAACCTTTTGCATCTGCTGGTACACCATCTTTTTCATCTTGATTATCACCATATAATAAAGTACCATTCCAATCTGTATTCTTATCATTTACATCATCTAGCCAGAAACCAGGTTTACTAAATTCTCTTCCTGATACAACAGCTGGACAACCTTCGTTGAAATAACCAACATAAGGAATGATATTACCTGGTGAGTTAATACAGAAATAATTAGGATAGAATTCATTATCCTTACTATCTGTGACAGGAACATTTACATTTTCAGTCTTATTCTGAACTGTATAAACTTGTGGAACGAAACCTTTAAATGTGACTGTTGGTATAAAATTCTGTTGGTCTTTACTTAATGATGAGAAACGTGAATGTTGTATTAGGCCTCTATTAATACCACAAATACCACCGAAACAAATATCGGTACCGACATTCTTAATATGTGCTAGGTTAATTTTCTTTTGACATACAACTTCTGTATTACCAAAGATATTAATATTATTGATTACACCATAGTGACCTAAGTGTCCAACTATACCATTAACATCCTTGTTAACAATAAATCTGATATTTTGGAATACATAACCATTACCAAATAATAAACCTTCAAATGGTCTATCAGGATAACGACCAATACAGAAGTTAATTTCTGTCTTACCTTCTTTTTCACCAATATCATCACCTAAAACGATATTGATATGATTATTGAAGTTATCACTTCTTTCACCATCATCATTATCACCATTAACACGATTAGCACACCATTTTAATTCTTCTTTTGTCTTAACATAATAGAAACCACCTCTTCCACAAAAATAACTATCGGCTTGGCCAACAGTAAAAAAGAAATTCCATAAGTTTATTTCTTTTGGATTTGCTTTTGCGAATTCAGCAAAATTTTCTTGTGTAATATATGCAGGTTTATTTGAATACTTTGCTTCAACTAATTTTGAATATTCATATTCAACTTGGTATAAATCAGAAACCAATTTATTATAACCACCCTTGTTTTCCAAGAATGATTCAATAGATTTCTTAGTCTTAAACTGTTCAGGCTTGATATTCTCACTGTTAAGCTTATCAATAAAATCTTTCTTAACAGGAGTGAATGTCCACTTAGCACCTTCATTCTTTACTTCACCGTTTAAGTATCTCTTTTTAAATTCGTTAAAAATAAATGAACTCATATTACCACTTTACTGCATAGTCAGGTTTCTTTTCTTCTTCGATTTCTACAGCTACATCTTCAGTTGTCAATGACATACTTAAATTATCTTCTGTAGTCTTATCCATCTGTGGATTTAAGGTTTTATCCAATGATGTTTCATATAATGTTTGAATATCACCAGATGGCATTTCATCATTTGTATTTATATTGTCATTAATCTTCAACCAATGTTGAGCACATGTTTTATTCAATCCATCACCAAAGAATTCCTTACAAATATCATTTAAGAAATTTATTGGAGCTGTATCAAAACCATTACCATGTTCACCATATAACCAAATAACTCCACCATAAACTAACATGGTAGCTAAAGCCAATTCACCGGTTGCAGTTCTAAATACTCCTGGATTTCCAGTTGACATACCTTGTCTAACTGCTGCTCTATCCTTTGCAATATAAAAACCAGACCGATCTTGCATAGTATCACTCTTATTAGCATAATATGCATAATAAGGTTTACTAAGTCTTCTACATTGGAAACTTGTTTTGTCATAGATAGAATAATTTTTGTTTGTTTCTAAGATAAGTGCATGCAAAATTGATATAGGTGATTGATACCAACTTTGACCTTTATATAAACCATTTAAACTAGCATTTGGGTCATAAGAGAAATACCATTGAGGATTTCCATTATATTTTGTACAAAGATCTTGTGATACATTATAATTATAAACACCTCTATGTTTTACAATCTTACCATTTAATGCGGCTTTATATCCAATGATTTGATTTTGAAGTATTGCTACTTCCTTATATCCTGAGTCAATAATAAATGAATTGATAGGAACAAAAGCATCAATACCATTCCATACACAAAGTTGTAATGCTGTCTCACCTACATCTTTAAAATATGATCTTTCTGGATGTGTGACCCAACCACCATTTTCAAATACAATTGAATCATTATATCCTTTTTCAGTTGCATTTACTTGTGCATTGAATGAACAATTTGAAGAATCAGCGGATTGTTTAATAGGTAATGCTTCTGCTGCTTTAATGGAATCATCAAAAGTCATTGTTTTAATTTTATTATAAACATCTTCTTTATATTTGTTTATAAAACTTTGGTCAATATCTTCTGATGCATCTCCATATTTACCATCAGATTTTGTAAAAGTCCATGTAAATGTTGTTGTAATACCATTTACTTTTATTGTCACTATCCATAAAACACCACTTAAAGTTAATGGACAACCAGCCCATACTCTATATGTGCACCAATTCTTTAACTCTTCAACCCAGAAATACTTAGATTTTTCAGGGTTTGTTGTTTCATCTGAACCAATCTTTAAATATCCTTTACCTTCTTTAGTTGCATTGGATTCAGTATTATTCTTCCAATTATACGGTTCTACATATTCACCATTAGCAATCTTTTCTGCTAATGTTTCTTGAGCTTCAGTAATTGCATCTGAATTATAAGATACATTATTATAAGATACATTATCAACACCAAAGTTAATAATTTCTTTTTTGTTTATAATTCGTTGGACTCCACTATCACCTTGTATACCAGCTTTTACAGTTTTAAAATATCCTATCATACTTTATTTATAAACAAAAAGTGGCCTCATCGGCCACTTCATAAATTCATCTCTTACCAAATTTATGCTATTTCAAAGAACCCTAATGGAGATTCCAATCTTATCTGTTCTCTACA